>NZ_JAALET010000001.1:0-1088858 GCF_011800655.1 Paenibacillus sp. EKM10P
TGGCTGCCGGATGGAAACATTGAATATATGGGTCGGATTGACCATCAGGTGAAAATTCGGGGCTACCGGATCGAACTAGGTGAGATTGAAGCGGCCTTACTCGCGTATGAAGGTGTCAGGGCGGCGACGGTACTTGCCCTTGATGATCGAGATGGCAGCAAATATTTATGCGCATATTTCGAAAGCGGAGAAGGTTTGAACACATCTATTTTAAGGGCACATTTGAAGGCACTTATACCGGATTACATGGTGCCAAGTCATTTCGTCCGGCTAGATGTTATGCCGCACCTGTCCAGTGGCAAGGTTAACCGTAAAGCGCTACCCGAACCGGATCATGGGATGCGAGCCACCAGCTATGTTGCACCAAGAAACGAAACGGAAAGAAAACTAGCCGAGATTTGGGAGAAGTTGCTGGACATATCCTCCATCGGTATACATGACAACTTTTTTGAACTGGGTGGACATTCACTAACGGCGACTCGACTTATGTCTCGAATCAATAAGTTGCTGCAAGTTGAAATTCCACTCCGTGATATTTTTGCACATCCGACCATCGAAGAAATGAGTGTTTTGATCTGCGGACCAGAGGTTGCAGCTGGGACGATGATGGATATTGCTCCTGCCGAGCTACGCGATTCTTATCCAGTGACATCCGTTCAAAAGAGACAAATGATTTTACATCAGTTTGAAGGAGCAGAAACAGCATACAATATGCCCTTTGCCTTACTGATGGAGGGAGAACTGGACATCCAGCGGCTGGAGCAAGTGTTCAGGGATCTAATAGATAGGCATGAGGCATTGCGGACATCATTTGAGTGGGGCACAGAGGAGCCAGTACAAAAAATTCATAGTGAGGTTCCATTTCAACTGAGTCTCCAACAGGTTGATGATATCGGAATAGAAGCACAGGACAAACAGATTCAAGCGATATTCAAAACGTTCGTAAGACCGTTTGACTTAGGTCAGGCTCCATTGTTGCGGGCGAAGCTGGTGCGTATTTCGGACAATAGGCATATTTTAATGGTAGATATGCACCATATTGTTGCAGATGGTGTTTCCATGAGCGTTTTGGCTAATGATTTCACGGCATTGTATCACGGGAACTCACTGCCACCATTGCGTATTCAATATAAAGACTACGCCGTTTGGAATAGTGAGTGGATCAAAGAAGGACACTTGATTAAGCAGGAACAATACTGGCTAGACTTGTTTTCGGATGAGCTTCCTGTCCTTAATCTACCAACTGATTTCACGAGGCCTCAAGTACAGAGCTTTGAAGGTGACCGGTATTCTTTTCAAGCTGATAAGACACTTCGTGAAGGTCTACAACAATTTGTTAAAGAAAATCGGACCACTTTATTTATGGTACTGCTATCGGCTTACAACGTATTGCTGCATAAGTATTCAAGCCAGGAAGATATCGTGGTAGGGTCTCCAATAGCAGGTCGTAATCATACGGATTTAGAAAATATTATGGGGATGTTCGTTAACACACTTGTGCTGCGTAACCGCCCAGCTGCTGACAAAACGCTCAAGCAATTTTTACTGGAGGTGCAAAGAAGCAGCCTGGAAGCATTCGAACATCAGGATTATCCAATAGAAGATCTTGTGGATAAGCTCGAACTTCACAGGGATTTAAGCCGAAATCCTCTGTTTGATACGATGTTCTCTCTAGAAAATACCGATTCGGTAAGCTTACAAGCTGACGGGATATCCATATCGCCCTATTCTGTTGAAGCTGGCATAGCCAAAGTTGACTTAACGTTAACAGCAGAAGCGGATCAAGAGGGACTCTCTTTTCGAATTGATTATTGTAATAAGCTGTTTTACAAAGAAAGTATTGAGAGAATGTCGAAGCATTATTTGCAGATTTTACAGACTATTGTGGACTCTGCGGATGCACGGATTGGCGACGTAAACATGGTAACTGCATCCGAAGAAGAGATTTTGTTAACGAAATTTAATACGGTACCCGCTTCTAACGAGAAAGATAACCGAAAATTGCTGCATCAGCTCTTTGAAGAGCAGGTAGCGAAGACGCCGGAGCGTGTCGCAGTATCGTTCGAGGAACAACAATGGACTTACAGCGAGTTAAACGATAAAGCGAATCAGCTTGCCAGAGTGCTTAGAGAAAAAGGAGTACAGGCCAATACGCTTGTAGGCATGATGGTAGAGCGATCTTTTGAAATGATAGTCGGAATCCTAGGGATTTTAAAGGCTGGGGGTGCGTATGTTCCTCTGGCACCAGATTATCCTGCGGAGCGAATTAGTCTGATGCTATACGATTGCAAGATAACACTATTATTGGCTTCCCATCATGTCCTGACTGAATCAACTTTCATAAAAGAGGCAGGAGCAGATGCGTTTGCAGGGGAAATCCTTGATTTGGATCAGCTCGATACTATCGTTAAGGATTTGGATTCTAGTAACTTACCTTATGTGAATGAACCGGATGATTTGGCATATGTGCTATATACCTCTGGCTCAACAGGTAAACCAAAAGGGAATCTGACCATGCATTATAACGTGGAGAGATTGATTAAAAACTCCAATTATATCGATCTTACGGAACAGGATATTCTCTTGCAGTTATCCAACTATGCCTTTGATGGGTCGGTCTTTGATATATTCGGCGCTCTGGTCAATGGTTCTAAGCTGGTTCTCTTACGTAAAGAGAATATGCTGAATCCAGAAAAACTGTCTTCCTTGATTCGAAATGAAAATGTCTCGGTATTTTTTATTACTACCGCCTTGTTTAATACGTTGATAGAAACCAATATTGAATGCTTTACTACAATTCGAAAAATACTTTTTGGTGGAGAGCGGGTTTCGCTACCGCATGTGAGCAAGTTGTTTGAACATATCGGACCCCATAAAATGCTGCACATGTACGGACCTACCGAAAGCACGGTCTTTGCTACCTGTTATGGTGTAGATCAGATTCATGAACGGAAAGGTACAATTCCGATTGGAGCCCCGATTACAGGTACTACTGTGTACATTCTGGATAAAAATCTTAAATTGCAGCCTATTGGTATACCGGGAGAGCTTTGTATAGCAGGGGATGCACTATCCCAGGGCTACTTGAACCTACCTGATTTTACAAACGAAAAGTTTATAGACAATCCATTTAATCCAGGCGAGAAAATGTACAAAACAGGTGATATTGCAAAATGGCTTCCAGATGGAAATATTGAATTTGTAGGCCGCCAAGATCATCTGGTGAAAATTAGGGGTTTTCGTATAGAGCTTGGTGAAATTGAAAATCAACTACTATCCCATGAACGTATTAAAGAGGCAATAGTTATAGCTAAATCGGATCCATCCGGCCAAAACCGTATTTCTGCATATATGGTGACAGATGGGGAATTAAATACTTCAGCTATTCGCCGTTACTTGGCGAAGTATTTACCAGATTACATGTTGCCATCCAGCTTAATCCTGCTGGACAGTTTGCCGCTGAACGCTAATGGCAAGGTGGATCAGAAGAAACTGCCAGAGCCTCATATTAACTTAGACTTGAGCACGCTGTATGAACCACCAACAAGCCCTACGGAAGAGAAGTTGGTTAAAATTTGGGAAGGTGTGCTGGGACAAGAGGGAATTGGAATTAGTCACAGTTTTTTTGACCTTGGAGGAGACTCTATTAAGGCCATTCAAGTGATCGCAAGGTTGAGCCAAGAGGGATTAAAGCTGGATATGAAGGACATATTTCAGCACCCTACTGTTCAGCAAGTAGCACCATATGTCCAACGTCGTTCCAGAATCATTGACCAGAAGGCGGTAACAGGTGAGGTACAGCTAACTCCAATCCAAAGATGGTTCTTCGAAAATGTACAGGATGATCGGAACCATTTTAATCAAGCAGTTA
This sequence comes from Paenibacillus sp. EKM10P, assembly GCF_011800655.1. NCBI lineage: Bacteria > Bacillati > Bacillota > Bacilli > Caryophanales > Paenibacillaceae > Paenibacillus > Paenibacillus sp. EKM10P. Next base: position 3,872 of record NZ_JAALET010000001.1, read on the forward strand.
TGTTGTTTACTAGTGGTGTATTCGATGAAGAAGCCCTAAAGACTGCTTTGGAGAATATTATTATTCACCATGATGCCCTACGAATGGCGTATGAGATTGGTCAGAGTTCTGTTTGCCAATACCATACGGAAACGCAGTTAAGGCCTCTTCATTTAAATATTTATAATCTACAAGGAAATAACGATGCTGAAAGCAAGATTGAGGAAGAGGCGAGTCGGCTACAGGCTACCATGGACTTAAGAGCAGGTGAGATGATCCGGGTTGGCTTGTTCCAAACAGATCAAGGCCAGCATTTGCTGATTGCTATTCACCATTTAGTTATTGATGGGGTCTCCTGGCGAATCTTATTGGAAGACTTGGAGAGCGCATATACCCAGGCATTACAGGGTGAAGATATCGCTTTGCCGGATAAAACGGACTCTTTTCAGTATTGGTCCGACCGGCTTGCAGAGTATTCGAACAGTCGGACTTTACTGAAGGAGAAGGCATATTGGCAGCAAATTGAAGGTGTTCAATGTGAGTCTCCATTTCCTCAGAAGAGCACAGGTACTGATGAGGGTGGAGTGAAAAAAGAAAGAACGAGCATAGCTGTCCGGTTGGACAAGCAAGATACACAGCTACTGCTTGGAACTGCTCATCAGGCCTATAATACCGAAATTAATGACTTATTGTTATCAGCACTTGGATTGGCTATTAAACAATGGGCGGGTAGTAAAATCTTCGCTATTAATCTTGAAGGACATGGCAGGGAAGAGATTATGGAGGAGATAGATGTTACTCGAACCATAGGTTGGTTTACTTCGATGTTTCCTATTGTTCTGGATATGAGGGATAGTGAAGATATTTCTTCTGTTATTCGGCGAACTAAGGAAATGATTCGGCATATCCCTAATCGAGGGATTGGCTACGGAGTTCTGAAGTATTTGACCGATGTGGAACATACTCAAGATTTAGATTTTAACATACAGCCACAAATCAGTTTTAATTATCTGGGACAATTTATGGATGGTACGCAAGAGGGGAGCTTTGAATCGTCACCGCTATCTCCGGGACGTTCTGTTGGTGAAGGGGCAGAAAGTCATTTTACACTGGACATTAATAGTATTGTTTCCCAAGACCAACTGTTACTTGAATTTGGATATATTCGTGGCGAGCATGCAGACCATGCTATTGAACAATTATCCCTTATGTATATTGAGCATTTAAAAATGTTAATTAATCACTGTACAAGCATTTCACAGAAGGTTCTCACACCATCTGATTACCAAGACCATACTCTCTCTATTCCTGAGTTAGATCAGATTCTCAAGCAGTTTGGTGGGACTGAACAAGTAGAGCATATTTACCCGTTAACACCTATGCAGCAGGGAATGCTGTTCCATTACATGATGGAGCCAGAAACTACAGCTTATGTGGAACAAGTAGCGATTGAAATGGAAGGTGAACTGCAGCAGGAACTTCTGGAACAGAGTTTTCAAGAATTGTTGGCAAAATATGAAGTATTACGTACGAATTTTGTGTTTACCAGTATACGTGAACCTCGGCAAGTAGTGCGTAAATATCAACATGCAGAGTTTCAGTTTTATGACCTTACCGGGATGGACGAGCAAGAAATTATCGCTTATCTTGAGGATCACAAAAAACAAGATCTTCTGCGTGGATTTGATTTATCCAATGAAGCACTAATACGTATAAATGTATTAAAAACAACTCCTGATAAGTTCCTTATGATGTGGACCTTCCATCATATGATTATGGATGGATGGTGCGTAGGGATTGTCTACCACGATTTTATGAGCATGTATCTAGATTTGAAAAATGGTAGACCGCTTAAGTCTGAGACAGCCCCTGCTTATTCAACTTATATCCGTTGGCTGGAAAAGCAGGACAAAGAGGAGTCCATGCAATATTGGAAACAGGCTTTGGATGGATATGCGCAATGTGCAGTTATACCGAAGACGTTCAAATTGCAGGCTAAAGAAGGTGGTTACCGCACGAGTCAGCTGGAATTTTCGTTAGACCAAACAATGACACGACGATTAACAGAGATTGCATCTCATAATCGGATTACAGTCAACACGTTGTTCCAATCCATATGGGGGGCATTGCTTCAAAGATATAACAATACCAACGATGTAGTATTTGGAGCCGTAGTATCAGGGCGACCGCCAGTAATCCCAGACATTGAGAGCATGGTAGGTATTTTCATTAATACTATTCCCGTGCGAATTTATGGCGAGGAGAATGAAAGCTTCATTGAAATGGCCAAGAGAGCTCAACAAAGCTCCATCGAATCTGTTAAGTATGAGTACACATCATTAGCTGACATTCAGTCCATAACCACACTGAAGCAAAGCCTGTTAGATCATATTATTGTGTTTGAAAATTACCCGGAGTATGGAGAAGAAGAGGCGCTACAGAAGCACAATCTGAAAATTCATGTGCGAGACATGGCCTTTTATGAACAGACAAACTATGACTTTAATCTTATTGTTTCCCTGAAAGACGAACTGAACATTAAATTTCTGTACAACGCTGATACCTTAAGTAGAGAATTTGTGGAACGTATAAAAAATCATCTAAATGGCGTAGTCCGACAAATCGTGGATAATCCAGAGATAAGTATATCCTCGATTGAAGTAACTTCTTTACCGGAGAAAGAAGTGATTTTGAATGAATTTAACAATACGACAGCGATCTATCCGCGAGCGAAGACAATCCATCAATTGTTTGAGGAGCAGGTGGAGCGAACACCGGAACATCCGGCAGCCCTTTACAAAGGACGGCAGTTAACGTATCGGGAGCTGAATGCCCAAGCGAATCGGTTGGCTCATGTGCTGCGGGAAAAAGGAGTAGGACCTGATCGTGTGGTGGGGATCGCGGTTCACCGATCGTTGGAGATGATTATCGGACTACTAGGAATCTTGAAAGCAGGTGGAGCCTATCTGCCGCTGAATCCAGAGGACCCTGAAGAACGACTGGCGTTCATGCTGGAGGACAGTGGAGCATCCATTTTATTGACCCAGCAGGAGTTAGTGGAGCAGCTTCGCTGTCATGGAACAACCAGGGAACTGATCGCTATCGAAGATTTGCTGGTACAGAAAAAGGAGCAAACAGAAAGAGAAAAGAATCCGGAGTCGATCAATCGCTCGACGGATTTGGTGTATGTTATTTACACCTCGGGATCTACGGGTAAGCCTAAAGGAGTCATGATTGAGCACGCCTCGCTGATCAATCGTCTGCACTGGATGCAAAAGCGGATTCCGTTTGGAGCGGAGGATGTGATCCTGCAAAAGACACCGTATACCTTTGATGTATCGTTGTGGGAACTATTCTCGTGGGCTATCCAAGGGGCAACGGTATGCTTTTTGGAGCCAGGAGGAGAGAAGGACCCGGCCACAATAGCTGAAACGGTTGAGGCTAACCGGGTAACGGCATTGCACTTTGTGCCGTCAATGCTAGGAGCGTTTCTGGAATACATGGAACACAGCGGAGCTGCGGGGAAAATGCGCAGTGTACGACGGGTATTTGCCAGCGGGGAAGCACTGATGACAGAGCATGTGCGTCGGTTTAACCGTCTGATAGGAGGCGGCGGTGCCACGCTGCACAATCTGTATGGGCCAACGGAAGCGACCGTGGAGGTGGCGTATTATGACTGTCCTGTCGAGCATGAACCGGAGAGCATTCCGATCGGGAAGCCGATTGATAACGTAAAATTGTACATTTTGGATAAGAAGGACCGTTTGCAACCGATAGGGATACCTGGCGAACTGCATATTGGAGGCGACTGTGTAGCGCGAGGATATGTGAATCGGGAGGAATTGACGGAAGAGAAGTTCGTAGAAGATCCATACGAGCCGGGAGGACGGATGTACCGAACAGGGGATCTGGCCAGATGGTTGCCGGATGGAAATATCGAATATATGGGCAGAATCGATCATCAGGTGAAAATCCGCGGATATCGGATCGAGCTGGGTGAGATTGAGGCGGCTTTGCTTGCGCATGATGGAGTTCGGGCAGCGGCAGTACTTGCCCGTGCTGATGACCGAACGGGGATGCCTAGTTTGGGGGCGTATGTTGTTGCCGAACCTCATGTGACAACGGCAATGTTGCGACAAAATTTATCTATCTCAGTTCCAGAGTATATGATCCCAGCCTATTTTGTATTCTTGGATCAGATGCCGCTCACGTCGAGTGGTAAGATTAATCGTCGTATGCTATTAGAGATTGAGCTGGAATTTGGTACCGGAACGGAATATGTGGAGCCAAGCAGTGAGCTGGAAAAGGAATTAGTTGAGATCTGGATGAGTGTACTTGGTATTGAACATGTGGGTATCGACGATAATTTCTTTGAACTGGGAGGACATTCTTTAACGGCTATTCAGCTTGCATCCAGGTTACAGGGGATTTGGAGTAGTGAATTACGGTTGAGCAGTATCTATCAATACCCTACGGTCAGAGAGTTGGCACTACATGTGGAAGGGATGGAAGAAAACCATTCTGCACTTGCCCAACAATTTGATCAAATTATAGCGTTGCTGCATCAAAAGCTGAACGTTAAGGGATGGTTACAACAAGAGCAATTCAATGGAAAATCTTATATCGTTCTGCATCTAGAAGATGGAGCCATTTCTTTTGAAAAAGAGATTATGGAACTGTTGGACATGAAATGCGATGAATCGATTCAGCCTCATTACATCACTTGGCACGGGGAAGAAAACCTGAGACTGGAAAAGGCCAATCTTGAAGACATTAAGAGCATATGGACAGAAAGAATTGACAATGATTTGGACGTTTTCTCCAAAGCTATTTTAAGCCTAGGAGTGATAGAGAGACTGCCTGTTTCTCCAACACAACGTTACCATCTCCAACATAGTGATATTTCTGGCACGATTATTCCGCTAGAAAAACATATGAACATGGAATATGTGGAAGAAGCGATTCGGCAGATTATTCGAGAGCAGGATTTGATGAGAAGTACGCTGTGTGAAGAAAACGGAGAATTGCAGTGGCAAGTAAGGGAAGCACCAGATCATCTTCCTGTACCACTGGTTGATATCTCTATGTACGATGAAGATACACAGCAAGTGATTCTGAATAATATCGTCTGGCCTTATTTTTACAGGCAGCATGAACTGAGCAATTCACTCTTATATCGGATATTGATTGTGAAAAAGAATCTGAAAGACTACATGCTTATATTACCTTTTTCGCACTCGATCTTTGACTTTATGAGCAGTGAGATTATTAAGCACCAGTTCAACACTTATTATGAATGTGTACGAGCTGGAAAGGAAACGCCTAAAGGGAGCAGAAATCGTTACTCTGATTTTACAGCTCATATTATGGAAGGACCTCAGGGTGTTGATGATTTGGAATTAGTTACTACCTATAATCTAGATAAGTTTGATCGTGCAATTGGTCGTATAACCGATTTTGTAAGTCAAAAAGCAGTACTTGAAGGGCATACAACTGTCATTTGGGATTTGAAATCTTCCGAGAGAGCAATTCACTTGGACAACACTAGTCATTGGGAGATTGCATTCTTTACGTTCACTGCTTTTTGTAAAATGTATTTCGAGCTTAGTCAGGTTCCCATTTGGGTAACGCAATATGGTCGAAGCTTTGGAGAGAAGCGTTACTATGATGTTATTGGCGAATTTGTAGATCATATCCCGATACTAACAAATTTAGACCAAAATCTGGTATCTCTAGAACAGCAGGTTCGCCAAAGTGTTCAATGGGCAGCTGAACATAATATCAGCTTTGCTAACTTAATGTATAACCCGGATGTACAGAACGATTATCCTTTATCTGGAGGATACTTGCAGCAGGCTTTGGATAGAATGCCAATTGTATTTAATTTCCTTGGTGAGCTGAGAAGTGAGCATCAACTCCTACAAACGGTGGATCTGGGTAATGTCAATGTTGAAGGAAGAACACGAATCTTATGCGAAGTTTGGCATGATAGCGAGTCTAATCTGTTTGTGGCACTAACTCTACCTTTTTCAGAAGACGAAAGTATAGTACGGAATCATCTACAAAGTGCCTTGGAGCAATTGGAAAGACGCTGGGCAACCGTTCTGTAACTCTTGCCCTAACCGAATAGGGGGATCTCATGAATCAGCCAAAGGAATTTTCGTTTTATGCTCGCCGGAACCTATTTATTTTTTCTGTGACCAGGCTTATATCGGAGCTAGGAAGTTCAATTTTTAAGTTTGCTTTAAGTCTATATATTTTGGATATCACCGGATCGGCCACTGTATTTTCAATGGTGTTAGGCTTGTCCATTCTGCCCGGAGTATTTGTCAATATTTTTGCAGGGGTAGTTATAGACCGGAGCAATAAGAAGAAAGTGCTTGTCATAACCGAAATATTAAGCGGAATAGCGCTACTAATCTTTTTACCCATTTTCTTGTTGGATTCAACCAATGTCATGTTACTTGCCGTGTTTTCCGTTATATTAAGCCTAATTCAATCATTTACGTTCCTAACGCTGAACGCCTCAATTCCTAACTTAGTGGAAAGAGACAACGTTCATAGCGTAAACTCTTCCTATCAAAGTATAGGAGCAATCATAAATGTACTGGGCCCGATCCTGGGTGCCATAACTTATCGAGCTTGGGGCTTGGAAACGATTGTGATGATTAACGGAATAACATTTATTTCGGCCGGATTGATGCAACTATGGTTACAATTTAGGAAAACTGATGAACAAACGGTATCCTCAAGTTATTTGGACAGTGTCAAAGATGTGTTTGCGTATATAAACAAGCAAAAAGCCATAATGTATTTACTTGTCATCTTTGTCGGTATCAATTTTATGCTCGCTCCATTAGTCCAGGTTGTATTGCCATATGTGACTTATCAGGAACTTCAACTTTCAGCTCAGCAACTATCTGTTATTCAAGGAGCCTGGTTCGTAGGAGTCATTGCGGGAGCCATTGTGGTTTCACGTCGAAAAGTACATCAATTTGTTATTACCAAAATATTTATCCTGTTTCAGCTTCAAGCCATCTTATTCCTAACATGGTGTTTCCCATTATTGTTTCCCTCAACATCAGGAAGCCTGATACAGATGACGTTCATCTTCATTATGATTTTGGCAGTAACCGGATTTTTTAATTCAATGAGCAATGTTCCCATGATATCTTATGTGCAGCTGTATACTCCAGAACATATCAGAGCCGGGGTGTTTGGTGTAATCAGCTCGATCACTATGCTAGCAACTCCGCTCGGAATCGGGTTGTACGGAATACTATTGGATAGAATCCATTGGGTATACCTTCCTCTGGCATCGGGAATAGTTGCTCTGGTGATGGGGATCATGGCTCATAAGAACAAAGCATTACGTAACTTTTTCAGTCAAAATACCGAACCAGTCCTTAATAGCGTAGGTGAAAAAGAACGAGTATCAGCATTATAAACTGAATTTCTGCTCATGATGATGTGATTGAAGGACCTGATGTTAATGGAAAGGCCAACTTATGTTGGCCTTTTGGTCTTTCAGTTATTTTTTGCTTTGAGTCACTTTCCCCTTCACATCACCGATGCTTACTTTTCCATTGCCGCTCTGAATAATGACAACATCTTTTGCAACTTGATCAATATCCAGAGAGCCGTCACCTAACTCAATATATGCAGTACCCCCTATTTTATCTGCTTGAATATGTCCGTTTACATTTTCAATATTGACATCAGATGAGCTATTTTGAATAGTAATCCCACCATCTCTGTTGGTTAAATCAATGGCTCCACCGATTTCTTTAAGCGTGATATTACCATTCACATTTTCAATGCTTACATCCGAGGCTAAATTCGTTACTTGAATATCTCCATCTCTATGCGGATGTTTAATTTCTAGTTTCATTTTTTCCGGAATGGTTAGCTTGACATCAACTGTTTGGGGACCTGTTGACATGAATTGGCCCTCGAAAAAAGTATTAAGAGTAGCTACACCATCTTTTCCCTCCAGACTTAATTTTAGCTTATCCATGTTGCTGCCATTAGCAACGACACTGGCTTGTATTTTATCTGTATTCTTGTTTCCGACAACTTCAATTTGACCGTTGCTATTATCTAGAACTAAGCTGGAAATACCGGCAGATGATAATTCAAGTTCCTTGTTTAAAGATGTTGCAGGTTTGGATGAACAGGCTGCAATTAACAGTAACATTGAGATCATCACTAAAGTAGTGAGCCATTTCATTACAATCACTCCGTTTCAGAATAGTTAGTATAGATTTAGATTACATCCCGTTTTGTAAAAATAGGATATGAAACGAGATGCATAGCGACCAGATGAAGTAGAAGGAGGAACAGTGAGAAGCCCAAGGTCATTCCTTCCACTGGCGTCGTTCCAAAAAAATAAGGATTGAGATCTGTACTGGAAAACACAAAGTATTTTGTCCAAGGCCATCCATTCATGGTGATACTCAAGACGAATCCTGCTATAGCTGCTAGCATAGAGAACACAATAGAAAATGTAACACTGCGAAATGCTGCAGAAATCATAAATGCAAATGTCAACACGATAACCATAAAAGGTATATTAAATAAAAAACCTCCTAACAAGGCTTGAATCATATCTGCCTGTTGAATGGTTTGATCCTTGACGAAGAAGTAGGGATCGCCGATCCCCTTAAAGCCAAACATTAATCCACCGAAAAATATGGCAGCAAGAAAAGTAAGCAAAACCAAAAATATTCCAAACAAGAGAGTTGCAATATATTTAGAAAAATAAATTTTTGAGCGTGTAGCTGAACGTGTCAGTAAAAATTTGATTGTACCGGCAGAAAACTCAGAGGCTACAATATCGCCAGCCACGATAAGAGCTAAAAGAGAGATACCTACAATTAAATTTCTGGATTGGCTCACTGTAAAACTCCAAGCATTGGATTGAGGAGCGATGTTATGGTCCAAATAATACTGATTCATCAAAATTTTTTCTGCTGCCATTTTTTTCTCAATGGGTAGAGCGTCTGACTTTGCTGCATCTCTCGTTAGCTTTGAATTTTCATGCTGTAAGAGTGTTTTCCAGCCTTCATTGTACTCAGTCATACCAGAACTTTTTAAATTAGCCATCTGGATTAATACATACAAAATAAGCAGTATGATGATAAGCCAGGTACGTTTACGCTTATAAATCTTCATGTTTTCATTGCGAATTAACTGAATCACTTTTCAATTCCCCCTGTGATTTCAATGAATTTATCCTCTAGTGTCTGTTTCGTAATCTGAACGCTGTATATGTTCACCCCCGTATCCATAAGTTTCTTTGTAATACCCGGAATTTGATCCTTTGTAATGTCAACTTGTAGAGTTTGTTGATCTGCAATAATTTCTTTCCCCGCCAGCATGGACTGGAATACAGGAAGAGCCAATTCGGGTCTGTCTACTTCAAACCGAACAGGAGCAAGCCGATTATCCATCATCTCAGCTACATTATGGATACCAATCAGTTTTCCCTTATTTAAAATCGCTACCTGATCACACATCAGTTCCATTTCAGCCATAAGATGGCTAGAAATAAGAACACCAACGCCTTCTTTTTGAGACAGATTGATTAAATGTTCCCGAAGCTCTCTTATTCCTGCTGGGTCTAAACCATTGGTAGGCTCATCAAGCACAAGCAAGGAAGGTTTATGGGCCAGTACAACGGCTAATCCCAGTCGCTGCTTCATTCCTAGAGAGTAAGTTCCCACTTTCTTATCAATGCTGTCCTCAAGTCCGACGAGCGAGATTACTTCCTGAATACGTTCCGAAGAAACCCCTGGAGACATTCTTGAGAAATGAATCAGATTGTCATAGCCGGATAAATATTTGTACAGATCTGGATTTTCGACGATAACTCCAACATGTCTCATTGCCTTTTCGAAGGAGCGATCAATATCTTGGCCGTGGATAAATACCTGGCCTCCCGATTTTGAATTTAACCCCACGATCATCCGAATAGTGGTCGTCTTGCCCGCTCCATTTGGGCCAACAAGACCCATGATTTCCCCCGCCTTTACATCCAAGGACAATCCTTCAACAATGGTTTTCTTTCCAATCTTTTTACTTAAATTACGAATCTGTAATAGTGACAACAACGATTCCCTCCCCGCCAACAGTTTGATTGTCTATAAAGTATCAGGAGTGCAGTCATACTCCCTAGTGACAAAATGTCATGACCTTGTTATGATGTGAAAAGATTGAAAAAATTACCTTAATTTAAGAAGAATGGGGTACTTACATGCTTGGATGCAATATGCGCTGGTCTTGGCAGGAATGGATTGTTGCTGTATTCCGAATCTTGTGGTTGATTTGCTTTGTTTTGCTATCGTATCAAGACCGCCCATCTTTCCCTTTCACTGTTGTATTTATCTCTGTTCTCGTTTGCTATTCAATACCTTTGTTCATTGATCGAATTCATTACCGCTGGTATTTGTTGGCGGAAGTATTTCTAGTGGGTGGAATTTCTTTGCTATTTGCTCATCAATATGAGCTTGTCCGACTATTTCTGCCAGCTGTTTTTACGATTTCGTTTTATAGCCGTGGCCGTTCACATGCGGTAACTTTACCTCTTGCGTTGGTGATGTTTTGCCTGGGAGGAAGAGGGGCGTTTCATTGGACGATAGAAGACGTATTCCAGAACCTAGTGGATGCTTCGTTTGTATACGGTATTGGTTTCGGATTACAAATGGCATTTCGTTCTATAGATCGGATCAAACAAAAACTCGAATTAATAAAAAAGCAGTATCAAACCCTGGAGCAGTATTCGACTCAGGTTGAACAAATGACACTATTGGAAGAAAGATACCGCATGGCTCGCGAGCTGCATGACTCGATTGGCCATACATTCACTTCCATTATCTTAGGTATGGAAACATTACGTCCTTATATCTCTTCTGAAGAGGGGACTGAAAGATTGCAGTCTGTTCTTCAACTTGGTCGCACAGGGCTCGAAGATATCCGAAAGCAAGTTCATCAGATGGACCCTATGGAGGAGGATCCATCTTTGGATCTATCCTTGCTAAATATCATTAATGAATTCAAAAAGAATACTGCCATTCGTGTTGTGTTCAGAACGATGGGGGAGCCGCTTCCTGTCATAAAACAGTCAAAACTGACCTTGTACCGCTGTTTACAAGAATTATTGACTAATGCCAGCCGACATGGGCATGCCAATTCTATTCAGGTGCTTCTTCACTACGACCGTAACCAGATCATTTTGCAGGTGCAGGACAATGGGAAGGGAAGTGACGAAATTAAGTTCGGGTTTGGTCTTTCAGGAATGAAAGAGCGGCTTTCGTCTCTTCAAGGCAAGCTATACCTTCATTCCAAAGAAGGCGAAGGAACGATTGTGACCTGTTCTATACCATTGCTTCAGGATACAGATGTTAGTAATCCAGAGATCAAGGTATTGTTGGTGGATGATCAATTACTCATTCGGGACAGTTTAGGCCTGTTGCTCAAAAACGAACCTGACTTTCGAATTCAAACGGCGGAAGACGGAAACGTTGCTGTAGATCAATGTGCCAGCGACCCGCCAGACGTTGTATTAATGGATGTACATATGCCCCAGATGGACGGTATTACTGCGACGAAGCTAATTAAAGAAAGCTGGCCTAACATACGTGTAATTATGATCACCACCTTTGATGACATTTCGTATGCTACGAAATCACTTGCTTTGGGTGCTGAAGGTTATGTACTAAAATCAATTGATCCAAGAGAGCTGGCTAATACGATACGGCTAGTGCATCACGGAGGAACGATGATAACCCAAGAAGTAGCAAGTACATTGTTTCAGCAAATGACAGGGACGATGAAGAATCCTTATGGACTGACAGAGCGGGAGTTGGAAATTCTGCATTGTTTAACTGAAGGACACCGTTATAAAGCAATTGCAAGCAAGGTTCACTTATCTGAAGGAACGGTTCGAAACTATATTTCGACCATATACTCAAAAATGCAAGTGCAAAGCCGTGACGAAGCGATTGAAAAAGCTAAAACAGAGTTGCTTACAGACTATTAATAAAATGCAAGATGGGTAGACTGCGTGTGTCACTTGTTTAAACAACGTGAAAGAGATATCCTACATTAGACAGAGGTTTTCAGCTTCGGAATTAAAAGAGTAGCTATATACGACCGAACCTAATAGATTGAAGTGAAAATAGCGTCGTCCTAAATTTGGTCGACGCTATTTTTGTATGCTGTGATCCGCAAGTATGTGCAACGTTTACCTTAGCAAAACCGTATATGTAAAATAGCAACTGTATTTTGTTGCATATCCATAGAAGTCTACCATTCTACAAACTTGCATTTGCGCTATCAAATGGGTGATAATGGAAGAGATACTTTCGACAGAAAATAGGGCTAAAGATAGAGAGGATACCTACAAAAGGTAGATCGGATTTACCGCATTTTTGTATATTATTGTAGAATAAGATCGTAATTCAGGTTATAGTAAAGGAAGAAATTAACTAGGATAGATTATACCCAAATACGTAATTGTGGAGGGAAATATGAGTACATTTAAAAATTGGTTGAATACAACTAAAAAAGGACTGGGCGACCAGGTTAAGAAATTTAAGAACAAAGATTTTATGGAAGCTGTTGTTGCAGGTTGTGCATTAGTGGCATTTGCCGACGGTACTATTAGTCCGGAAGAAAAAACAAAAATGGCCGGATACATAAATATCAGTGAGGAATTGAAAGTGTTTGATATGGGTGAGGTCATCAACCGTTTCAATCACTATGTAGCAAACTTTGAATTTTCACCTGAAATCGGCAAACAGGAAGCATTGAAAGCGATTAGTAAATTGAAAGGCAAGCCTGAAGTAGGTCGACTTGTCGTCGGCGTATGCAGTGCGATTGGTGCAGCTGACGGTGACTTTGATGCCAATGAGCAACGGATTGTTGCTGAGATTTGTGGTGCGCTTGGTTTGAATCCGTCTGAATTTAGTCTGTAAATTTTATGGAAGGGAGGTGTGTTAATCAGTGGCTGTAATTAATCTGGTCAAGGGCCAGAAAATTGATTTGACCAAGGGAAACACAGGACTAACCAAGGTTATAGCCGGATTGGGATGGGATCCCGTGCAGTCCAAAGGATTTTTTGGTTTCAAGAAGCAACCCAATATTGATTGTGATGCTTCTGCCATTTTGCTGGATGCCAACGGGAAACTAACTCAATCTGACAATGTAGTATGCTTCCATAATAAAAAAAGCCCGTGCGGCTCAGTCGTGCATTCCGGTGATAATCTGACCGGAGAAGGTGACGGCGATGATGAACAAATTATGATTGACCTGGCACGGATTCCGGCCAATGTCGATAAAGTGCTTGTTGTTGTGAATATATATGATTGCGTAAACCGGAAACAGGATTTCGGCATGATCGAGAAAGCGTATATCCGCATTCTGGACGGTGCTAATTCTAAGGAACTGGTGACGTTTAATTTATCTGATAATTTTGAGGGAATGACTGCACTGATCTGCGGAGAACTCTATCGCCATAACGACGAATGGAAGTTTGCTGCAATCGGTGCAGGCACCCATGCCGTACATATTGATGTGCTGGCTCAGCGTTATATGTAATTTTAGATTGCTCATACAAAACTAATGAGAAACGGGGTACTTACTCATGGCAATTAACTTATCTAAAGGTCAAAAAATCGATTTGACGAAAACAAACCCAGGTTTGTCCAAAATCACGGTTGGTCTCGGCTGGGACACCAATAAGTACGATGGCGGTAAAGATTTTGACTTGGACGTATCCGTATTTTTGGCGAATGCGGACGGCAAAGTGGAAACGGAAAAGAACTTCGTCTTCTTTAATAATCCACAAAACGAGAACGGTTCTGTCGTTCATACCGGAGATAACCGCACAGGTGAAGGTGACGGAGATGACGAGCAAATTAAAGTTGATCTGAGCAATGTACCTGCTAACGTAGAAAAAATCGCTTTTACGATTACGATCTATGATGCACAAGAACGCAGCCAAAACTTTGGACAAGTGTCCCGTGCCTACGCACGTATCGTAAATGAGGCAAACAACGAAGAATTGGTTCGCTTTGATCTGGGAGAAGATTTTTCGATCGAAACAGGCGTCGTGGTAGGCGAGTTGTATCGCCATAGCGGTGAGTGGAAGTTCAATGCCATTGGCAGCGGTTACCAGGATGGTCTTGCAGGCTTGACACGTGATTACGGCTTAGCTTAAAAAATCTACACAAAGAAGGCAGGTATGCAGTATGACGATTAGTCTTTCCAAAGGACAACGTATTGATCTGACCAAAACGAATCCAGGCTTGACTCGTGTTGTCGTAGGTCTTGGCTGGGATACCAATAAATATAGTGGCGGCGCAGAATTTGACTTGGATGCTTCGGCTTTCCTGCTATATGAGGACGGTAAAGCGAAGGCAGCTGACGATTTTGTATTCTACAATAACCCAACAGGTGGAGCGGGTGCTGTTACTCATACAGGCGATAACCGTACAGGTGAGGGCGACGGGGATGACGAGCAAATTATTATTGATTTTGCAAAGATTCCTGCAAATATCCATCGTATCGGAATTACAGTTACGATTTATGACTATGAGGCACGTGCGCAAAACTTTGGACAAGTGTCCAATGCCTTTGTACGTGTGGTAGATGCGGCAACGGATCGTGAAGTGTTGCGCTACGATTTGGGAGAGGATTTCTCCACCGAAACAGCTGTGGTATTCTGTGAATTTTACCGTCACAATGCAGACTGGAAATTCCAGGCTATCGGTAGTGGTTTTGCTGGTGGATTGGGTGCGCTTGCTAAAAACTATGGCTTGGACGCTCAATAATATCCACATGGGGGTGGTGTCCAAAGGGCGCTCCCCCTTTCTTTTTAAGCCATTGAAGGGCGTACGCTGAACACGACAAACGGACAGAAAGGTGACACAATCATGGCTGTTATCGTAGTAAAGGGGCAGAAGGTGGATTTGACCAAAACGAATCCGGGCCTGAGCCATGTCAACATAGGGATCGGTTGGGAGTCCTCAGCGGCTCTGGAACTTGATACTTCTGCATTTTTGCTGGGCCCTGGAGGGAAAGTATCAGGCGATGAGGATCTGATCTTTTACAATAATCCGACTACACCTTTTATCACCTATTCAGATGGACAACAGTTTGGTGACAAGAAACAGTTTTCCCTGGACCTAACCAGAATACCTTCCCATATCGAGAAGATTGCGTTTACGCTGACCATTTATGATGCGGATCAGAAACGGCAAAATTTTGGACAGGTTCAAGGCGGATTTATACGTTTTGCTCATCCGATAAGTGGAGAGGTTTTACGATTTAATTTGGATAGTGGCTTTACAGTCGAGACGGCCATTGTAATAGGCGAGCTGTACCGCCATAACGGTGAATGGAAATTTAATGCGATAGGCGCAGGTTTTTCCGGTGGATTGGATGCGTTGTGTGAAAATTTCGGCATTGAAGTGGAAAATAATCCGGCTCCTCCGGTGCCAGTGCCTACACCACCTCCAGCGCCTCGGCCAGCACCCACACCGCCACCTGCACCCCCTGTTCCAAAACCAGAGCCATCAGCAACTCCGGTGAATCTGAATCTGCGGAAAATTGAGCTGAAGAAAAAGGGCGATACCATTAACCTGAAAAAGGGCTCAGGCGGATTAGGTGAAATCCTAATCAATCTGAACTGGAATCAGGTACAGCAGAGCAAGGGCTTTTTCAGTCGTGGCTCCAAGGGTGTCGATCTGGACCTGGGCTGCTTGTATGAGATGAAGAACGGGGATAAAGGTGTCGTTCAGGCGCTTGGGGAAGTTTTCGGTTCTCTAAATCGCTTCCCGTACATTGCTCTGGATGGTGACGACCGTACGGGCTCTGTGAAAACAGGGGAAAATCTCCGTATTAATGGGGCTAAAATTTCTGAAATTAAGCGAATTTTGGTGTTTACCTTCATTTATGAAGGAGTCACGAACTGGTCACAAGCAGACGGGGTAGTCACGCTGTACCAGAAGGACGGGCCAGACATTATCGTTCATATGAATGAACATGACAATCGCAAAGGGATGTGTGCGATTGCAATGATCCAAAATGTGAACGATGAAACGTTTAGTATTGAGAGACTCGTACAGTTTTATGGCGGTCATCGTGAAATGGATCAGGCATATAACTGGGGCATGCGCTGGACGCAGGGTAGTAAATAAATTGAATTATCGGAGGCACTCTTTTCATGTTGAATGATTTATTTAAAAATATCAGCGAGAACTACGGGCATTTCTTTTCATGGAGTGATGTGGTAGGTACGCTTACTGACCCGGTGAGTTGGGGGATTATTGGAACTCTCATTTTGCTGGAAGGTCTTTTGTCGGCGGATAACGCCTTGGTTCTCGCAGTTATGGTTAAGCATTTACCAAAAGAGCAGCAAAAGAGAGCCTTATTTTACGGGATTTTAGGTGCGTATATATTCAGGTTTCTGGCCATCGGCTTGGGTACCTTCCTAATTAAGTTCACGCTGATTAAGGTGCTGGGTGCGGCTTATCTGCTCTACATCGCTTACAAGGGCTTATTCAAGTCCGAGGGTGATGGGGAAGTGAAAAACAAACCTACTTCTTTCTGGAAAACCGTATTAATGGTCGAACTGATGGATATTGCCTTCAGTATTGACAGTGTCATTGCCGCTTTTGGTGTGAGCGAGAAAGTATGGGTTCTGTTCCTGGGTGGTATACTCGGCGTTCTGATGATGCGTGGTGTTGCACAAGTGTTCCTCAAGCTCATTGATAAATTTCCGGAACTGGAACAGACAGCCTTTATTATGATCGCCATTATTGGGGGTAAAATGTTGGCTGCTGCTTTTGGCTTTCATATGTCGCAAGTATTATTCTTCGGCATTTTGATTGCCGTCTTTGTAGGCACAATGATTCTTAGCTCGGCGAAAAGAAAGAAAAAGGCCGACAAAGAGGCTTAATGTACAAAGTATAGCGAAATCCCTCCTGAAACTAAGGGGGGATTTCTTTTATACCCGAGGCACAGGGCTTCAGTCAGGCGAGATAGAGCAAGAGGAGGGGAAGGGCCCTGAAATATTTTAATGATTTAACCTCTGAGGAAGTAGAAGCGATCTTCTGTACTCCACCGATGGAGTTTCATAACCGTTCACCCAAAAATATATTGGCTTATGCCATAGGAGCGGCTTTGTACATGCCGGCAACCCGCTCGGAGGTAGCGGAAGAGATCAAAAATGGAAAGCATGAAGGACTAACCACAGTCATTCTGGATTTGGAGGATGCTATAGGGGATCAGCAGGTCGGACAGGCCGAAGAATCGCTGGCACAGCAACTGCTTCAACTATTGTCCTATGTACGAACAGGGATGATGAGTGAACAGCAATTACCTTTGCTGTTTGTACGTGTGCGCTCTGTGGAGCAGCTGGAACGACTGCTGAACAGTTTGGGAGAAACCCTGGCGCTGCTCACGGGCTTTGTCCTCCCCAAGTTCTCTTCTGATAATGGACGGGCGTATTTTGCACTCATTGCTGAATATAACCGGACTATGCATACAGGGGCAGGAGACGCAAGCCGTACGCCTGTGTTGTATGGATTGCCGATTCTCGAAAGCTCTAAAATTATTTATCGGGAAACTCGTTGGAAAGAACTGCTGGCGATTAAAGAAATTTTGGATGAGGTTCAGGAATATGTGCTGAATGTACGAATTGGGGCCACCGATTTCTCCAGTCTGTATGGGCTGAGACGCAGCCCGGATATTACGATTTATGAAATTGCCGTCATTCGGGATTGCATCGCAGATATTATTAACTTGTTCGGACGCGTGGACTCGGACTATGTCGTTTCCGGTCCTGTATGGGAGTATTTCTCTCACCGAGAACGTATCTTTAAACCTCAATTAAGAGTATCGCCCTTCGAAGACGCATTTGGGAAGCCGGGACGCTACTTGCGAATGGACTTCATCTCAGATGCAGTGGACGGACTGATTCGCGAAGTCATGATGGATAAAGAGAATGGGATTATTGGCAAAACGATCATTCATCCGTCCCACATTAAGCCGGTACAGGCCATGTATGCGGTGACCCATGAAGAGTATATGGATGCACTTGAAATTGTTGAACGTAACGACGGTAGCCTAGGTGTATTCAAGAGCACCTATGCCAACAAAATGAATGAAATTAAGCCTCATTTGAATTGGGCTTATCGTATTATAAATAGATCTAAAGTATACGGGGTGTTACATGAACAACAACATTTTGTCAGTCTCTTACCCAACCATGAAAACACATCTGCTGCCAATTCTGGAGCAGTTCAGCGTTAGAATTACGGAGACTCATAATCCATTCCGTCTTCCTGTGGACAAGCTGTTTGCAATGGCGGCACGGGTCAATAAAAAGCGTTCGTTTTTGTTTGTCAGCAAGGTGCTGGGCAAGCATATTTCGGTAAATCCATACACCTCTCTGTTAAGTGGGGCGGCCCTGGCGATCCTCCTATATAAAGAGCTTGTCCCACAGTCAGGACAACAGATGGATAAACTGATTGGAGAGGCCGTGAGAGGACTTCTTGACCCGAATTATGCAAAAGAGGCCTATCAAAAGCTGATGGATGAGCGTTTGGCTTTTTCTTTTCCAGAACCGATTAAATTTGTTGGTTTTGCCGAGACCGCTACAGCACTGGGACACAGCATGTATCGGTTGTTTGATGGCGGTGCCACGTATATTCATACGACACGCGAGGATATTCCGGGCCTTCGGCCTATTATTCGGTTTGAAGAAGAGCATTCTCATGCTGTTGATCATCGTTGTTATGCACTGAATGAGGATGCTTTTGCCGGAGATGGACCCATTGTGCTGGTAGATGATGAGATTACGACGGGAAAAACAACGCTTAATATTATACGGGATATTCAGGAACATTTTCCGCGCAAACAGTATGTGATAGCTTCGTTATTGGACTGGCGGACAGACAGCGATGAGCGAGCTTTTGCTGATCTGGAAGCAGAGCTAGATATTAGGATTACGCCTCTAAGTTTGCTCAAAGGAAAGATAGAAATACAGGGAACACCGGTACTGGATCACGCAGAATATGCCGGACAGACCGGGAACGCAGAGCATGCAGCCACTAGCACCGCAGAGGTTAATAAAGATTTGTCTGGAACAATTGACCGCTGTTTTGAAGAGGATGCTTCCGCTTTTGAGCGGATATCACATACCTCCATATCTACCGACGGGTACGCCAATACAGCTCCTTATCTTAAATATACAGGCCGTTTTGGTCTACAATCCGCCGACAATCCAGCGCTGGATGCAGAAATCGCGTACACAGCTGAACGACTGAACCAACTTCGTTCAGGACAACGAACACTGGTAATGGGTACGGGGGAATTCATGTACATTCCAATGCGGATTGCAGCGGAGTTAGGCCCGAACGTATATTATCAGTCCACCACACGCAGCCCGGTGTATCCCCATAGAGAAGAAGGGTATGGCGTCGCAAGTGGCGTGACCTATCCCTCACCTGAGGACAGTACGGTACGCAATTTTATTTATAATGTAGAGCCAGGTCAATATGACGAAATATTCGTTTTGCTGGAAAGAGAGTCGGACCCAGAGCGAATGAAGCCCATGTTGGAGGCATTGAGCCGTCTGGGCTGTGATAAAGTGCATGTCGTTTATTTTAATGGTTTAACTAGGCAGGAGAGTAAAGGAGCGCGGATATGAAGCAAGCACTTATGGAGCAAATACAGCAGAAGAACATTCATCCGCCCGTACCGCTAGGCAGTTATCCTGCCTCGGATGTCACCTTTTTATTAAAGGATTTGAGCCAGGTTGCGTTGGAAAAAGGGACGGAGGATCGGGAAGAAGCGATACAGTCGGGCGTCCATTATTCAGAAATGCTGCCAGTGGAATATCAGCCCACAGCAGAGTATATTGGATTGTTTCACGACACGCTTGCCCAATCTGCCGAAAAGGTTGCATTAGCGGCAGCTTCTGTGGCTGAGATGATTGTGAGAAAAAGAGGATTGAACACGGCGATTGTTTCTCTTGCCAGAGCAGGGACGCCTATTGGTATCCTGATCAAGCGTTATATTGACTGGAAGTATGGCGTATCCTTGCCGCATTACAGTATTTCTATTATTCGTGGCAAAGGCATTGACCGGAATGCTATTTTGTACATTCTACAGCAGCATGGGCTGGGGATTGAACTTCAGTTTGTCGATGGCTGGACGGGGAAAGGCGCCATTCGTCAGGTGTTGATCGAGGCCTGTCGTGAGATGAATGCAGATTACGGGCTGCGCCTAAATGATGATCTGGCGGTGCTGGCCGATCCGGGTAGCTGCTCGGAGACCTTTGGTACACGAGAAGATTATTTGATCCCGAGCGCTTGTCTGAATTCAACCGTATCAGGTCTGATGAGCCGGACGGTATTACGCGATGATCTGATAGGTCCGGACGACTTTCATGGGGCTAAATTTTATGAATCCTGGCGGTCGGTGGATCAATCCAATACGTTTGTGGATACGGTGTCCGGTTATTTTCAAGCCGTGGCTAAAACGGCGGCTGCCTATGCGGAACAGATGACATTGAATCCGCCTGTCGTGACGTGGCAGGGCTTACGGGATATTGAGGCGATTCAGCAGGCATTTGGGATTCGGGATATTAATCTGGTCAAGCCGGGAGTGGGGGAGACGACTCGCGTACTGCTCCGCAGGGTGCCATGGAAAATTCTGATTGACCGTGAAGATAATCCGAATCTTCAGCATATTATGCTGCTGGCCAAGGATCGTGGAGTGCCTGTTGAGGTATTTGAAGGATTGACCTATTCCTGTTGCGGGATCATCAAGCCGCTCAAAGGGGGACAAGAATGATCTACGCCAGTGACCTGGATCAGACGCTGATTTACTCCAAACGCTCGCTTGGCGTGCCGCTGGAGTCCCCTGGTCTGTTGCCTGCGGAACAGATCGATGGGGCGACGTCGGCCTTTATTTCTGCACAAGCTTTGCAATGGCTCAAGACACTACCGGCAGATGTCATGTTTATGCCTGTGACGACTCGGACCATGGAACAGTATAGACGAATCACCGTGTTTCAGACGGAGCTGGTTCCCGCATATGCCGTGACCAGTAATGGCGGAAACATCATTGTCGGAGGCGAGGTGGACCGAGGGTGGAATCGACGTATTCACGAACAAGTACGCCGCGATGGTGCTCATGCGGAAGAGGCACGTCAGGTGTTCGGACAGGTTCTTCATGAAGACTGGGTCGTAAACGAGCGTTTTTGCGATGAACTATTTTATGCTTTTGTAATTGAACGGGATCGGATGCCGCTGGAACAGGTGCTGGAGAAGGGGCGGATGATGCATGAAATGGGCTGGGAGGTATCCATTCAAGGGCGCAAAGTATATCTGGTGCCTGCGGCCGTGAATAAACAGGCAGCCGTGGCGCATATCCGTAACCTCACCAATGGGGGAGCTGTGGTTGCATCCGGTGACTCTTTACTGGACCGTTGTCTGCTTGATTATGCCGACTATGCGATTGCCCCGCGTCATGGTGAATTGTATCGGGAACAGCAGCGGGATAAGCTAGAGGTCAATTACCGATTTACGGAAGTGTCGGGGGTTTATGCAGCAAATGAAATTATGGAATATGTCTATGAGGTACACGGGAGCATGACAGCGTCTCGTACTTCATGATTAAAATAATAGGGGACGTGGCGTTGTGAAGAAGGTCAAAGTGTATTTTAACCGCTGGTTTTCGGTGGTGTATCATTATATGAATGCTATACGCAACAATGAGGACGGTATTCCGTTCGAGATCTATGCCACGCACTCTGATCCGCAGCACATGGCACTGCAGGCCAGTGATGTAGCTGAAGTAGAGCCGCGCACGAGCGGTGTGGAGTATGCACAGTTTTGTGCTGATTTTTGCAGACGCCATGAAATTGATATCTTTATTCCACGGTGGAATATGCTCGATATTAGCAAGCATCTTTATTTGTTCGACGATATTGGTACAGAAGTAATGGTGTGCCGGGATACCGAACTGCTGGAGCAATTGATGGAGAAGGATCTTTTTTATGAATCTATTCGTCAAAAGGATATTGTCACCATTCCCGATTATGCCATTGCCAGTAATGCCGAGCAGTTTAAACAGGCTTACGAGTCATTAATGGCGCTTGGGCATAAGGTGTGTTTCAAGCCATGTAATGCAGAAGGTGGAATGGGCTTTCGTATCATTGATAATAAACGTGATCCGCTGGAGGAACTGTTCGGCCATGCACTGAATCATATTTCGTTCGAGGAGGCCTATCGCGTATTGTCTTCCACAGAGACGTTTCCCAATTTGATGGTGATGGAACTGCTGGAGGGATACGAATACAGTATCGACTGCTTGGCTGACCGAAACGGAAAATTGTTAGCAGCTGTTCCGCGTAGGAAGGCAGGAGGACGATTACGGCTGCTGGAGCAGCATCCTGAGCTGTTGAAGGTGGCAGAGAAGGTCGCTGAGGCGTATCACATTCCGTACAATTATAACATTCAAGTGAAATATAACGGCGAGCAGGCCAAGTTGCTAGAGATCAATCCGCGGATGTCTGGAGGACTTCATGTATCGTGCTTGTCTGGTATCAATTTTCCTTACCTGGCGGTGAAATCGGCTTTGGGTTATGAAATCGGTTCACTACACCCGCAATACGACATTCTAGCCAGTCACATCGAGCAGCCAGTCACGATACGCAAATCCTTACATTGACATAGGCAAATATTGTTTTCTACAATATGGTAAGGGTTTACGTCAGGAGGTATAAGCTATGACTTCTAAAATGTGGGGTGCCACGATTGCTGTGGTCAGCTACCTGATTGCGCTTTTACTAAGTTATTGGTTGCCGTTGTTTGTGTGTCTGGCAATCCCGATCATTTGTATCGGAGGATACAGTGCTGTCATGGCTGTTCGCCATCCTCGTCCTAATCTGACCGGTTCCGTGATTCCGGTGATGCAGGAGCAGGCTGATCAGGCACAGCAACATGAAAAGGAAACTACCGCTCTGCGAGAGTCTATCACAGGACAAGCACGTTTGCCAGACCAGATGACCAGTGAATTTATTCAGGTCATGGAGTATTTGGATGTACTGGAGGATATGGTGATCTCCGAGGGACAGAAAGATGCGCTTGATAACGAAATTGTCGAAAAGGCGCTGGCTCTATTTGCACGTTTACAGCGGGTCATCCCGCTTTTGCATGAATTGAACAATAGTGAAGTGAATCACACGGTTCGGAGATTGATTTTGAAGGACTTGAATGGACTGATTAACCCGTTTCTTCGTCTCAGTGGCGACGCGAAACGGACCAACCGCAGGACGCTACTAAACGGATTGCGAGATGTAGATAGCAAAATATCTGTAATTGTATCCACGGTGGAGCATAAGGACCTGATGGAATTACAGAGCAAAGCAGAGCTTATTCACCAGCGGTACAGCAGCTCCGAATTGTAGGTTATTTTAATAGAATACAAAATCAGCAGCATAGCTGCTCTGAAAAACACTATTAGCTTTCAGCAACAGTTGTTTTCAGAATAGGAGGTTAGCATGATGGCGACCCCATGGGCTGAATTGAAAAAAGAAGATGAACAAAAGGTGACTGAGGAGGCTTCACAGCTGATTCAAAAGGTATCGCAAAGCGATGTTATGAGTCTGGATACCTTAATGGATGACATTGGCAAGCTGGGGGTTAAAACGCAGGAACGGGCGGGACAAACCCTTAAAATGTTGGATCGTCCGGTAAACGACCTCATGTCTGGTGACCGGGCTGAGGTTTCGAATATGATCTTAAAACTCCGGGATGAATGCGAAACGCTCCAGCAGAGTAAAGATGTAGGTTTTTTTGGCAAGCTCCTGCGTAAAAGCCCGTTGAAAAACTATATCTACAAGTATCAGTCGGTGAAGACGAACATCGAGAAAATCATTACTGCCTTGAGAGATGGTAAGGATAATCTGGAAGAGAATATCGTCAGCATGAGGCAGTTGAAGAAGGCTTCCATTGAAGAAATCTACAATTTACAGACGAAAATTGCCTTTGGTAATCGCTTGAAAGAGCTGTTCGAAAGCGAGATTGCCAAGCCGGAAAATGAAAATCGTAAGCCTCATCTGGAGCGGGGATTGCGCAAAGTGGTTACTCGCACACAGTCGATGACTGAAATGATTTTGTTATACAATCAGGCGATTGCAGCAACGGATATTATTAATGATAACAATGATAAACTGATTGATTCTGTTAATAATGCGATTGATAAAACATCGAATCTGATCACCGTATCGGCTATGATCGCGATGGCACTGGCGGATCAAGATAAAATTATTTCGGCCGTTTATGCGACTAACCGTACGATTGAGGATCAATTCAAGGAAAATGCGAAGCTTCTCAAAACGACGACCGAGAGAACAACGGATCTGCTTAGCAAGCCTTCTATGTCATTGGAGGCTGTGAATCAGGCGATTGGTGATTTGGTATCTGCTTTGGATCTGTCTGAAAAATCGAACCGTCGAATTATTGAAAGTTGCCACGATTATACAAGTAAAATGACAGCAATCAATGCCAATCTTAACCAGCGTTTGGGCATCGAAGGGAAAGAACAATCCAAACCACTGAAGGACAACCATTCTTCTGAGGGGCTAAGTTCGTTTTTAAACTGATAGCTAATATACAATAACACAATAATCTATGAAAAAAGACGCCAGGGTGATTTCAAAAGGCGTCTTTCTTTGGTTTGGCAGCGGACCATAAAGGACATGATGAACATATATAGCATTCTCGTGCATAAACTCTTAAAAAGTGAAATGACAAAGGAGAGAATGAGCGTATGATGTCCTTTATTTTGGGGTGTGTGATTGTCTTTTTACTCGTGGCTGCCAGTAGTGAAAAAGCAGACTCTATTGTGGAGTTAAATGAAACTGTGAAATAAAATTTTTTATTGAAAATCATGCATTTTCTGATAGGATAGAGTTAAATATTGGAATCCCAAAGGAGAATGCATGCTGGAATTTTCATTTGAAATCATCGATGAATCGAAAATCAACATTGTATATCAGTATGGGAGCAGTAGCTTCAATTTTAATTTATTTTTTAACTACGGTGTGTGGACGCTGCATCCCTTTGATGGGATTCTGCTGCAAAACAAGGAAATGTGCCGTCTGATCGTTACGGATCTGTTTAAAAACAAAGATTTTCATGTCATGCTGGCACGTGAAAATATTTTATTGTCAACCCTGCGTACCTCTATTGATCTCAATCCCGAAACTCGGGGAGAGCGATATCAGGAACAGGATTTTGATGAGCTGTCTGAATTTGCTGAGACACACAGCTTTGAAGATGTGCTGCAAATCGAACAGGATTCCATCCGCGAGCGTATGGATTTTTTCCAAAACATTATCCAAAGGATGTATATGGAAGGATTCGGTCCGGAAGACAATGATTTTAACAAGGTGCAAGCGATTCTCCGCATTTATAAGGCTGCACATGACCAACTCGGAGAATTGAGCGACTTTCCTCTAAGTGGCGACGAGCGACGACGCAGATGGTAGGTTAAATGGACTAGTGAAAACAGCATAGAGGAGCGTGGGGAACATGAGCGGTATTTCTTTACTTAAAAAGAATGCGCAATTGGTACTGACTAAAAAGAATCTAACGAATGTGACCGCGAGAGTTGGATTAGTGCTCGATATTTCAGGATCTATGAGAAGTTTGTACAAAAATGGGACCGTTCAGAAAGTGTTGGAGCGAATTGTTGCTGTAGCGAGTTCTTTGGATGATGATGGTGTACTGGATGTGTGGGTCTATGATCACCGTTTTTCACGGTTGCCATCCGTTACCGAAAATGACGTTGACAACTATGTGGAAAAACATATTTTTTCCAATGATTATTTACCCAAGTTTGGTCGAAATGATGAGCCTCCAGTGATGCGCGATGTCATCGCCAAGTACACCAAGGAAGAACCCTCTTCAGATCCGGCTTTTGTTATTTTTATTAATGATGGCGGTGTGAAGCGTGGCAAAGGGGACAATATTGACAACGCGGTCATTGATTCATCAGGAGAACCAATTTTCTGGCAATTTATCGGTGTGGGTGAATCTGATTTTGGCGTATTAAAGAAGCTCGACAATATAGAAGGTCGTGTGGTAGACAACGCCAATTTCTTCCAAATACAAGATATCGAATCTATGGAAGACAATCAACTGTACGAACTATTGCTTAACGAGTTCCCGTCATGGCTGCAAGAAGCGAAGGACAAGCATATTTATTAAAATAAAAAAGAGAGAGTCCCATGAATAAAATCCACGGAACTCTCTCTTTTTTTGTAGATCAGTTACAAAGCGGCAGGACAAGTGATTTACTCTTGGTCTAATTCACTCCTACACCTACTCTAAAACATGTAGAAGCTCTATTGGCGGTTGCCAGCGGAGCGGGCAGAATTGTTCTGGAGAAGCGAAGCGATCGGAAGAACAATCTGCACGCGCAGTGCCCACTAACCGCCAATCGCAAGAAAGCTTCTCATACCACCTAACTCATCCCCATTAATACTATCGAGCAAAATATAAGTCCCGCTCCGCACCCCGAAGTATATACCTTGAGGTGGCGGAACATGGATGTTTTCCAGGCTGACAGAGATTCATCGGAACGCAAACGTTCATTTTCCTCCTGCAATGCCTTGGATTGACGCATGAACAACTGCCCGATGTCGGCAAATCCCCGCAGAAAGAGGGTGAGAAAGCCACTTTGCAGGACATGGAAGATTGCACCGATTACCAAGCCTAGCAATCCTAACAGAAATAGTAGATTTGCAGTAGCCAGGTTTTCACGACCGTACACGAGATGGGGTGCGGCGTATAGAAATCCTAAGGTACCGATAATCAGGGCAGTGATCCCAAAACGTAAAATCATTATTTTACGACCCGTTTTGCAAAACGGAGATCTGGATTCGAACGAGCATCGAATACGATGCCTTGAATTTTAGGACTAATTAATGCAGTGTCCGCAGAGAACTGGATCGGTATAATCGGCAAATCTTCCATCAATACGTCTTCCGCCTGATGAAGCTGTTCAAAGCGTTTTGCCGGATCAAGCTCAAAGGTTGAGGATTCGATCAGCTTGTCATACTCCGGGTTGCTCCAGTTGGTAAAGTTGTTCGAATTTTTGGAAGTATAGTGTCCCAATACGCCAAGTGGATCAAGGAAGTTTCCTTCCCAGCCCATACGGGCGATCTGGAAGTTCTTTTGTTTAAAGGTATCAATGTATGTTTTCCATTCCTGATTCTCCAGCGTCACTTCAACGCCCAGGTTCGTTTTCAGCATTTCCTGAATAGCTTCAGCTACTTTTTTATGCTTGTCCGACGTGTTGTATTTGAAAGTGATCGGAGGCAGCTTGGTCAAACCTTCTTCTTTCAGACCTTCGGCCAGCAATTGTTTTGCTTTTGTTGCATCAAACTCATAGTATTTTTTCGGCGCTTCATCACGGAAGTCCTTACCAGATGGTGTTGTTGTTCCGTATGGAACATAGCCGTATGCCGGAGTCTCGCCACCTTTGGTTACGTTGGTAGCCAGTGCTTCACGGTCAATGGCGTAGGCAATGGCCTGTCTGATTTTTTTATTGTCAAACGGCTTTTGTTTTACGTTGAAAGAATACGTGTACACACTAAAAGATGGGTGCGACAGGAATTCCTTGCTGCTCTTTTCCTGATCCAGTGTATCTACAGGAAGGCTCAAAATCAGATCCAGATCACCTGTTTTGTACATTTGATAATAGGTTGTGGAGTCTTGCACCATTTTAAAATTAATCGTTGCCATTGTAATGGCATCTTTGTTCCAGTATTGATCGTTTTTCGTCAGCGTAATTTGCTCGTTATGTTTCCATTCCTTGGCTACATAAGCGCCATTGCCAACAATCGTGTTAGCTTCTGCTGCCCATTTGTCGCTTTTCTCCACAACAGCTTGGTTCACAGGTAAATAGGCGTGACCGACAGCAATCGTAGGGAAGAAGCTCAGCGGTGATTTTAGCTCAACGACAAGTGTTTTATCATCTTTAGCCGTAACACCTACGTCTTCAATTTTACCTTTGCCTGTGTTGTACGCTTCGGCACCTTTGATGTAGTAGAGGGCAGAAGGGTCATAAGCAGCCGTTTTCGGATTCAGTACCCGTTTCCAGGAGTATTCAAAATCCTTAGCTGTCAGCGGGTCACCATTCGACCATTTTGCACCGTCACGAATGGTAAAGGTGTATGTTTTGCCGTCAGGAGACACGTCTACTTTGCTGGCAGCACCTTCTACGATTTTACCGGCTTTGTCGTATGTATACAGCCCTTCGTACAAGTTATCAATGACAAAATAGGACGTTGTGTCTGATGCGAAAGCAGGGTCCAGTGTATAAGGCTCACCACCTGCCAGATTGGCTGTAATTTCTTGCGGGACATCTGCTTGAGACGCAGCGGACGAGTCATTGCTTGCTGTCTTATCCCCAGTACCAGAGCATCCTGCCAAAGCCGTTACAGCCAAAAGTAGGATGATTGTCATCCAATGCATTTTTTTCATCATGGTTTTCCTCCATTATTATGGTTAGTTATTTGAACGTTGTGTGTAAATCCCAAAACGATTTCAAATCAGCAATATTATAGAGAGCGAAACGATCAGCCGGGATTTATTCAACCTCCTTTCCGGCAGGTATGCCGCGTGTGCGCACTTCCATAAAGGAACTGCCGTTGTTTCTGCGGTTAGGCGAGAAGCTGCGGATCATGGTGACACCCCTCCTTGTCCAATTTGGATATCTGTGTTTTTAATGCTGTGAACGCGGGTCAAGTGCATCCTGAAGCCCGTCTCCAAGTGTGTTAAACGCCAGCATGGTGAGCGATATCATCAGACCGGGGAAAAATAGGCGCCACCATTGACCACTTAAAATAACGCCGAGCGAATCGTTAGCCATCGTCCCCCAACTGGCCGAAGGAGACTGAATCCCCAGACCGAGAAAACTCAGGAACGATTCGGCAAAAATAGCCGACGGAATAGTGAACGTCAAATTTACGATAATGATTGCTGCTGCATTCGGCAGTAGATGCCTGAAAATGATGCGTGAATGAGATGTTCCCAGGCTACGGGCTGCCAGTACATATTCCTGCTGCTTGAGCTGTAGGATTTGCCCACGTACTACCCGGGCCATGCCGACCCATCCGGTAATAGATAAAGCAATAATCATCGTGAGCAGGCCGGGCTTCATAATGACGAGCAGCAGAATGATGACCAGCAGATAAGGAATGCTGTACAAAATCTCAATAATTCGCATCAGGACATTGTCGATTCGGTCGCCCATTTTACCATGGCCTGCACAATAACCAGCTACACAGCCGACGAGTATGCCAAGCACCAAATCAATGGCAGCAGCAGCAAAACCAATCATAAGTGAAATTCTGGCTCCGGCCCATGTCCGTGCCCATACGTCTCTGCCCAGATCATCCGTGCCAAACCAGTGCTCTCCCGAAGGAGAAAGATTTGTCTTCAAAAGGGACTGGTCGCTGGGAGCATAAGGAACCATGGAAGGTCCGACAATCGCCAGCACAATAATAATGATAAGTAGGGAAAGCCCCAACAGGGCAAGCTTGTTGTTAAAAAGTCTGCGAAGCCGATCCCGCCAGGGTGACTCTTGGGGTCTGGTCAACGTGGGGGTGGGCATCTGACTGCGGTCTACAAGACTAAAAAGGCTGTCCTTTTCGACAGTAGGTGCTGCTTTCATGTTAATCTCCTTTGCTGACTAATTGGATTCGCGGATCGACAAGGCGATAGGAAATATCAATTAAAAATAAGGTGACAACCAGAATGGCACTGTAGAAAATGGTCGTCCCCATAATGACTGGATAATCCCGGTTAAAGATACTGTCTACGAAATATTTACCGATGCCGGGAATGGCGAATATTTTTTCGACAACAAAGGTACCTGTAATCACGGAAGCGAATAGCGGTCCGATAAAGGACAGCACCGGAATCAATGCATTGCGTAGTCCGTGACGAATGACTATTGCCCAGGAGGACAATCCTTTCGCTTTGGCGGTGCGTATGTATTCCTCATGCATGACTTCTAGCATACTTGTCCGCATAAAACGGGCGATAACAGCAAGAGGTGAAACAGCGAGAGCTAACGACGGAAGCACTGTATGCTGCCAGGTTCCCCATGAGGCGACCGGAAGCAGATGCCATTTGACAGCAACATACTTGATTAACAGTGGTGCCAATATGAAGCTGGGAACGGAAATACCCACAATGGCGATAAACATCGAAATATAGTCCAGTGGTCGATTATGGTGTAAAGCAGCCAATGTTCCGAGTGAAATACCGGCTATAATCGCTACCACGATAGATTGAATGCCTAGTAGTGCAGATGGTGGAAAGCCTCTGGCGATAAGCATATTTACGTCAGTCGTTTTCGATTGAATAGACGGCCCCATATCCAGCACGAGCAGATTTTTGAGATACAACACATACTGCACAGCGAGCGGCTTGTCCAGATTGTACCGAGCACGCATGTTTTGCAATACGGCCTCCGGAATCGTCTTGGAATCGTTCGAGAACGGATCTCCCGGAATGATGTGCATGATAATAAACGTTAAAGTAACGATAATCCATAACGTAATGAGCATCGTGAAAAGACGTTTTAAAATGTACATGGGACTTTATTTCTCCTGTCTATCAAGCTGATTTACATTCTATTGCTGCTGAATCTTCGAAATAAATAAAAGTATATAAGAATACTAGGAAATAATAAAACGGATAAGGTAACATGTCAAGGTAAGGTTTTACATTATAGAACACAGGTCAAATTTTCGTCACAAGTTTTCCATGTTTATAAGGTTAAGATTCCGCTGATTCCTCTCGACGAGTATCCTGCGGTATGGTATGATGATACTCTGATAACGTGTTAACGAACTAAAGCGTTTGCCACCTGTTCTTGAATGCGGGGGTCACCATTGTTGGAGGGGAATAAGATGAGAAAAGCAGCCATGTTTACGATGATGATTGGGTTGATTATGATCGTGTTGGCCGGATGTTCCGGCGCTAAGGATAACAGCAAGTTGATTATTGGAATTGATGATAAATTCGCGCCGATGGGCTTTAGAGATGAAAATAATGAGCTGACCGGTTTTGATATTGATTACGCGAAGGCGGCAGGGGAACAAATGGGCAAGCAAGTGGAATTCCAGCCGATTGACTGGTCTGCCAAAGAATCCGAACTGAACAGTGGACGTATTGATCTCATTTGGAATGGATACACCATTACAGATGAGCGTAAGGAAAAGGTGCTGTTCACGAAGCCATATTTGAAAAATAGTCAGGTTATTGTCGTTCCGGCCACTTCCAGTCTTTCCAAGCTGACTGATCTGGCGGGCAAAACGGTGGGGCTCCAAACGTTGTCCTCAGCAGCCGATGCATTAGATGCGAATCCGATTAAAAGTAAATTGAAGTCAGTGTCTGAGTACCCGGATAACGTTCTTGCTTTGACAGATCTGAAAACCGGTCGCCTAGATGCAGTTGTTATTGATGAGGTTGTTGCCAAGTACTATATGTCCAAGGAACAAGGGACGTATAAGCTGCTTGATGAATCACTGGCCCCTGAGGAATACGGCATCGGCGTGAAAAAAGGGAATGAAGAGCTGTTGACGCAGCTACAATCTGCTTTGGATGAGCTACACAAGAACGGAAAAGCAGCTGAGATTTCAAAAAAATGGTTCGGTGAAGATAAAGTATTAAATTAATACGTAATGTAATGAACTAAGGGTTTAGGAGTCGAAGGTTATGAGTATGGAATATATTTTACGAATTATGAAGCCTATGCTTGAAGGGGCACAGATGACGGTCATTTTATTTTTCATTACGCTCATCTTGTCTATTCCGCTCGGATTTATCGTTACGCTGCTGGCCAAAAGTCGGTTTAAGCCTATTGCCTGGTTGATGCACACGTACATCTATGTTATAAGAGGTACGCCGCTTTTGCTGCAATTATTGTTCTTTTGTTTTGGTCTGCCGATGTTGCCTGTCATTGGGGAGTATCTGGTACTGGACCGGACAACGGCTGCGGTACTGGCATTTGTACTGAATTATGCGGCTTATTTTGCAGAGATTTTTAGAGGTGGAATGTTGTCGATTGATAAAGGGCAATACGAGGCTTCGCAAGTGCTGGGCTTGAGCAAGTCGCAAACGCTGATTAGAGTCATTGTGCCGCAAATGGTACGGATTGCTTTGCCTGCGGTAACCAATGAGGCGACGACCTTGGTGAAAGATACGGCTTTGCTGTATGCGGTAGCGGTACCGGAACTTCTGCATTTTGCTAATACAGCTGTAAACCGCGATTTTACGATTGTGCCTTATGTTGTAGCGGCCGTTATTTATTTGTTGATGGCTTTGGTGCTTACCATATTCTTCAGAGCGCTGGAAAAACGCTTTAAATTTGAGTAAAAGGAATGTCGGATATGAACACAAACGCAATAGAAGTAACCGATTTGAAAAAATCGTTCGGCCAACTCGACGTTCTGAAAAGAGTGAGCTTTAATGTTAAAGCGGGCGAGGTTGTAGCTGTCATCGGTCCTTCAGGCTCAGGGAAAAGTACCATGCTTCGCAGCTTGGTGCACCTGGAGGATGTGACGGGTGGGACGATTCGCATCCATGATAAAGCACTGGTGGAAAATGGTCACTATGCTCCGGCAGGCGACATTAAAAGCATTACTACCGGAATGGGCATGGTGTTTCAGCATTTTAATCTGTTCCCTCATTTGACGGTGCAGGATAATCTGGAACTGGCTCCAAAGCTGGTGAAAAAGGTGAGCAAGGCTGAACTGCGACGCCAAAGCGCCGAGTTGCTGGCTAAAGTCGGCTTGGCGGATAAAGCGGATGCGTATCCGTCCCGATTATCGGGGGGACAGAAGCAACGTGTAGCGATTGCCCGGGCAATGATGATGAACCCTGATATTTTACTGTTTGACGAGCCGACCTCGGCCCTTGACCCCGAGCTGACAGGCGAGGTGCTGCGAGTGATCAAAAAGCTGGCTGAAGAGCATATGACGATGGTCATCGTGACCCACGAAATGAATTTCGCGAGAGATGTGGCGGATCGCGTCATTTTTATGGATAATGGAGAAATTGCGGAATCTGGTACACCAGAGCAGATTTTTGGCAATCCGCAGCTGGAACGGACGAAGGTGTTTTTGAATCGGGTGGAGGCTTAAAAACATAGTTCTTTCCAGGGGAGGCGCTGCGCGTGCAGATTGTTCTTCCGATCGCTGTTGCAACGGGATTTTTTCATTAATATGACACCTGGTAAGGTTAAAACCCCGTTGCAAAGGCGAACGCTCCGCTTCTTCAGAACAATTCTGCCCGCTCCGCTCACCGACCACCTGGTATGTAATATGTTTTTAAGCAGGAAGTGTGAGTAGGAATAAGAGAAAGGGAGATGGCAAAGCGCCATCTCCCTTTTTTGCAGTTGTTAGGTTGCAATAAAAGCTGACACTGGCTACTTCATTTCTTAATTCATGAATTCATTTCTTAATTTGCGGAATTCTTTAGGTGTTTTATTATAATGTTTTTTAAAAGACTGAATGAAGTGATTTACGTGATTGAAGCCCGCTCTGTGGGCTATTTCAGTGATGGTATATTGTGTTGAGGTTAGTAATTCACTGCTTTTCTTGATGCGGTATTTAATCAAGTAGTCGTAAGGTGTCATATGAATAGTTCGCTTAAAACTACGAGTGCACTCTGAAACACTTAAATGTGCTATATCGGCAATTTCTTGTAGTGTTATGTTGTTGAAGTAGTTTTGATGGATAAAGCTAAGCATCAATTGAAGTCTTTCCTGTTGTATTTTCACGTATTTAGGTGCTTCCTCAGAAAGCGAAATATTAGATATTAAGATGAACCATAATTGTGCCGTTTTGATGGATACCTCATATTCCCAACCCCAACTTTTTTTCATATCAAACTTCTGTTTCATATCCCACAGCATTTGTAGTATTTGAATTTGCCATTCAGCATCTCCTTTAATTACAAGCGACAGTAAGAAAGAGTTTGTATAAGGCAGTACATAATTTTTTTCCATCGCACTATCCGCATAAAAGGCCAACAGCTTCTCTGGAAAATTAAAGCTGACATATTGACCGTGATGTGAAAGCTGGGTAGTCACGTGAAGAACACCCTTATTAATTAAAATAGCTTGACCTGTGTCTAATTCATGATCAATCCCGTTCACTTGTATAACAAGTTTTCCCTTAGTAACCAAAGTGATCTGTAGTTCTTCATGCCAATGTAGATCGTTAAATCCTCTACCTTTAGGAATACTTTCATGAACCGAATGGGTGTACATGATGTATGGAAATGAAACATCGGGATAGAGAATGGTCTCGTGCAGTTGTTTTTCCATTGAAGAGAAGGTCCTTTCTTATGACGATATTCCTATATAAATGAAAGATATACTTACACAAAATAAATAAAAGCGGTGATATTATTATACTCAGTTCAGTTTATTATTCAATTGTTCTGTGCACAGACAATGGGTCAAACACATCTGAGAGGGTCATTATGAAAATAAATAAAACATCGCTATCTTTGAATCCGTATTTTATGCTGTTCATCAGTATTTTGTCGGTTTCCGTCTCTTCCATCATGATAAAATCTTCACATACTCCAACCTCCGTGGCTGGAATGTATAGATTGTATATGTCAGTCATATTAATGCTTCCTTTTGTACCCTGGAAAATGCTCCGTACCTCAGATATGACCAAAAAAGATTGGGGTACCGTTTTCTTGGCTGGTCTTTTTCTCGGGTTACATTTCTTATTCTGGATGGAATCTTTGGTATATACCTCAGTTGCGAGCTCCATGGTCATCTTATCCTTGCAGCCTTTATTCGTAATGATTGGTTCATACTTTATGTTCAGAGAACGAGTAAACCTATTCACTATTTTTTGCTTGATCGCTGCTCTTATCGGTTCAATCATTATAGCTTGGGGAGACATAGGGACTTCGAAAGGGGCATTAATCGGAGATGGGTTATCCCTATTAGGAACAATCTTGGTTTCGGCTTATATGATAGCAGGACAGAAGGTAAGCCACAAAATAAGTGCAAATTTTTATAGTGTGATTGTCTTTTTTCTTGGCGGCAGTGTCCTGCTAGTCTACAATTTGGTGAATCATTATTCCTTGATCGAATATGACTCGTCGGATTGGACGTATTTCTTATTACTTGCAGTAATTCCAACTATTTTTGGTCAATATATTTTTAATCTGCTGTTGAAGTCAATGGGGGCAACTATGGTGTCAGTGGGTATTATTGGAGAGCCTGTTCTCGCCATACTTCTCGCCTACTTATTCTTGGGAGAAATAATGTCTGCATTTCAATTCATAGGTGGAATCATGACTTTATTCGGTATGGGGATGTATTTTTGGGCAAAATCGCTAAAGTTTGCGGTTGCAAAATATTAAAATTGTCTACGGTTTATCGTGAAATTTAAGAAAATAATGGATGAGGAGAATACTTACATGGCAACGATTGATGATTTTTTGAAACTCGATGTTCGGGTTGGAACTATAATTAACGCTGAGTTTTTTGCAGAAGCCAAAGTACCTGCTATTAAACTTGAAATCGATTTTGGACAAGAGATTGGAATAAAAAAATCGAGTGCACAAATTACAAAAAGATATGTGGCGGAAGAGATTATAGGAGAACAAATCATAGCTGTAGTCAACTTTCCTCCTCGACGGATAGCAGGCTTTAATTCAGAGGTATTAGTCCTTGGAGGTATCCCCGAGAAGGGGGACGTGGTTTTATTGAAACCAGATATTAAACTACCTGATGGAACGCCCATCGGATAATAAATGGTTCCTGTTTCATCTGTGACCTTTTCATGAAGAAGGGAATTGGTTGCGAATATAGAATGAATACCTTAGAAAACTACTAAATTTTGGAGGTTGGTAACATGTCTGTAGTAGCTCAATATCTTCAGGAATGGCTAAGGCACAGATCGGTGTTGCAAGAATTGGTTGAAGTCATTCCTGATGAGCATATTGACTTTAAGCCTTGGGACAATGCGATGCCCATGGGTTCCCTAATCGTTCACATAGCCAGTTCTATGAAAATGTTCGTGGATACCGTAAAAAATGGTACCTTCACTCCCCCGACAAAAATAGATCAATATCACACAATAGCCGATGTACGCAACATAGTCGATCAATTGACGGAGGAAACAATCCGAGAATTGAAGGAATTAAATGCTCAACAGCTAGAAAAGGAGATTGAATTTAGAAACTTTCTCGGCACTGGGAGCTTCTGGCTATCCATGGCGAAAGACCATGAGATTCACCATAAAGGTCAATTATTTACGTATGTACGAATGGTTGGAGTAGAAAATGTACCTTTTATGATTAAGCAACCACCTCAAAGTAAAACTAACGTTTGATGTATTATCTAGCGAGCCCCAACACCTCAAACAGTAGCTTCATAAATATAATGAAACGGCAGCCATAAAAACGGCTGCCGTTTTCTCCATTAAGGAGCAGCTTTATCCTAATGCCTCTCCATAAGCTTAGCTTACTTTGAGAGCGGGATATCTTCTCTTGATTGGTTATTTGAAGAAGGCTTTTTATTGAATGCCAATAACAATATCAGTCCGATGATACATATTACACCTACCCATTGGAAAAAACCAAAAGGCTCTTTTAACCAAAACACAGTTGTTAGAACAGCAGCTAGAGGTTCCAGACTACTTAGAAAGCTTGTTTCTTTTGGTGAAAGACTTTGTAAGCTTTCTATATAGAACCAAAATGCGATCATTGTGCCGAATATGATCACGAATGCTAGATATAAATAGGTTTCTAGTGTCAAGGTTTTAAAATCAACCTGCCAAGGTGGATGAATCAAGCTTAATCCAAAACCGCCGATAACCATCGCCCAACCCACAATAACTAGGGAATCGTATTGCTTTAGAAGAGGTATTGCGTATAGGGTATAAAAAGCTAGGGCTATTGCTGATAAGATCCCCCAAACGATTGCGATCGTCGGAACGGATAGCTGAGAAATGGAGCCGTTTGTTAACAAGAAGAAACAACCAACTAAAGCCAGCAAAATCGCTGACAGATCCTTTCGTGTGAAGACAGTGTGCTTTCGCAGAATTAAATAGATGATAATCATTATAGGCGCTAAATACTGTAATAATGTCGCAACAGCAGCATTACCTCGTTGGATCGATGCCATATACGTATATTGAACTGACAGCATACCAACCAAACCGTAGACAACGAGTTGGAAAGCAGTCCTTCTATTTTTCCACACACCCCATATTTGTGTACGGTCTTTTATTAAAAATTGAAGGGCCAAGAGTAAAACACCAGCTATGAGCAAACGTGTTGTTACAAGCCAATTTACATCGATTTGTTGAAAAAGTTTTTTTGCAACGGTCCCACTGATCCCCCAAAATATAGCTCCTGTGATAACAAGAAATAATCCTGTTTTTCTAGCTGATTTATCCATGAATGTTCTCCACCTTGAAATATAATAATAGTGTTATAATAGGTGAAAAAAATTTTAAATTATACCTAAATTTGATGTTAAAATATAAATATATTGAGGTCGTGATGATTTGCAAATAAAAGATTTCATAATTGGCCAAAACCTAAAAGAACTAACCGAGCATCGGACGGTCGTACTACCGGTTGCATGTTATGAAACAACGATTAACCAAAATATACATGGATACATACCACTGCATTGGCATGATGAAATTCAATTTGTTCTGGTTGTAAAAGGGGAGGCGATCTTCCAAATAAATGAGGATAAACGAATCGTACGACAAGGTGATGGGTTATTTATAAATAGTGGCTGCCTACATATGGCGGAAGATCAGAATCAATCGGGTTGCGTCTATGTCTGTTTAAATGTTTCTCCTCATTTCGTTTTATCACAAGAGCTTTACACACCTTACGTAGCTCCTTACATTCAAGCGACAAATTTACCTTATGTATACATAGATTCTGACGAGCTTTGGGGGAAAAACATTTTAGATGCCATGTTGAAGATTAATCAATGTATTCAACATAAATCTCCATACTATGAAATCGATATTACGATGTATTTAACATTAATTTGGAAAAACCTAGTCATGAATGGTTTTCCATTAGAATACGACCAGGTGGAAATGGTAAAGAATCAACGGATCAAACAAATGTTAAACTGGATCTATTTGCATTATGCTGAAAAAGTCACATTAGATGATATTGCAAAATCTGGTCAATTGAGCCGTTCTGAATGCTGCCGATATTTCAAACGAATTTTAAAGGTAACTCCGTTGAATTATGTAATGGATTATCGGATTCAAAAAAGCTTAGTCTTATTGCAACAAGCAGAATTTAACGTTACAGAAGTTGCCTATAAGGTTGGATTTAACAGTACCAGCTATTTTATAGAAAGATTCAGAAAAGCGATGAACATGACACCATTAGCCTACAAAAAATTAAAAATGGATGATTGATATTCAGGGCTTTTTTTATTACCACGCTAAGTAGCGGCGGAATCTAAAAAGACAGGATCGGTTAATGTCCTTATCCTGCCTTCTTGCATGTTATATGTTTTCTACTGTACTAAATGATCCAGCTCTGGCTGCAATCTGTTCCGCAGCACATACAGCATAATAGTTCCAACAAGGAACGCGACGGCATCCGCAATGACGAGCGACCAGACCACCCCGTGGAAGCCACTCATTCGATTGGCAATGTATAGCACGGGGATCAGAGTAATTCCCTGTATGACGGACATAATAAACGCAGCGGTTCCCTGCGCCGTTGCTTGGAAAATCCCCGTAAACAACGTGGTCATCCCCGTAATGAACAAGGATAAGAAGGTCACATGCAGAATGTAGCTGCCCATTACAATTAATTGCGGGTCATTGGTAAATAAACCAATTAGATGGTCGGAAATCAGATAGACGATGATGCCAAACACGACTGCCAAGGCCAAAATCGCTTTGATTGTAAATCCAATGGTTTGTTTCATTCGTAATTTATTCGCTGTAAAACTAAAGGCAATCAATGGTACAACACCCTCGCATAAGCCCATCAAAATAAACTCAGGAAATTGTAATAAACGTGAGGAAATTCCGTAAGCCGCTATGGCCTGATCCCCATACTCGACAAGAAAATGGTTAAAGACGAGTGACATTGCACCCATAAAGAGACTCATAATAAACACGGGAACTCCGATTTTGAATACATTGCTCAGAATATCCTTGGTAGCCTTGAACCATTTTATGGAGATGGTTAAAAATTGACTCTTATATCCCATATGGAAGGCGTAGAATATACTCGCAACCACATTAGAAATAACCGTAGCTGACGCAACGCCGATCACGCCCCAATGGAAAACGAAGATGACCAGCGCATCGAGAATAATATTCACGACAACACTGAGTATCATGCCGATCATCGACGTAATTGCAGCACCCTCCGAGCGCACGATATTCTCCAGTGTGAAGAATAATACGACGAATGGCGAACCTATAAGCATAATCGTGACATAGTCCTTCGTGAAGCCGAAGGAGTCAGGTGTCGCCCCCAGACCCTGAACGAGTGAATCGATCAACGGGAGACCAAGGGCCATCAAGATAAGACCGAGAACTAAACTGCTGTAAAAGGCGAATGAAGACACATTCTTTACATCAGCATACTTTTTCTCTCCCAGCAATCGGGAGATAAATGCACCGCTGCCGATGCCAACCAAATTTCCTATCGCCATAATGGCCGCGAATAACGGCAAGGTTAGTGCGAGTGCGGTTAACATGGCGGTATTGTGGAGAGTGCCAAGGAAATAGGCATTTAAGATGGAATAGATGACACTCATTGACGTACCTAGCATCATCGGTACAGCGAAGTGAGCTACGGCTTTAGCGATCGGTGCTTTTTCAAAGTAATGGAGGTTTTCTGCATCCATGCGAGTCACTGCTTTCTTTATTTATTTGGCCTAATCTAACACCGTTAGATTGAACCTTACAGTGTTAGATGTTATCATGAATTAATAAATCTGTAAAGAATAAACTTACACTGTTAGATTAAAGGGCGGATAACCGATGAAAAAGCAGCAACCTCAGATTTCGGAAGATAAGATCTTAGAAGCTTCGTGGGAGCTTCTAGGGGAGGATGGTATCGAGAAATTCAGCTTGAGACGATTGGCCGATCGGCTGGGAATTCAGGCTCCCTCTCTATATTGGTACTTCAAAAGCAAGCAGAATCTCTATCAGCGTCTGGCCAACCAGGTATCGAAAACGATTCTGGAGGAGTTTCATTCCGAGGGGGACTGGAAGGAGCAACTGAGGGAGCTGGCGGTAACGATGCGGAGTGTACTGTATCGGTACCCCTGCTCCACGCAGCTCATGATGATGACGCTGCCCCACGAACCGGACATCATCCGGTTCACCAACCGTATGCTGCTCTGCGTGGAGTCGGCGCCGCTTGAGCAAGAGCAGAAAATGCAAGTGGTTACAACGCTTGTGAACTATGTCTCCTACTTCGTCCTGGACGATTATCAGCATGAACGTAATGTCTCCGCGCTCCTTAAGGATAAGGACAAGGGAGCACTTCCGGGTGAAGAGATGGTTCACCTTCTGGATTCCATGAGTGAGACAGAAGTAGGACTATTCCGGCGGATGTTCAAAAATGGGCTGTTCGAGCTGATGGGAACCGACAGAGCGTTCGAGTTCGGATTAAAGCTGATTTTGTTGGGAATTGAGCAGGTGATCAAGGAGCAGGAAAGTAGTATGTAAAAAAACCGCCCATCCATTATTGGATGGGCGGTTTTAATTAGGTTTGCGTTTACTCTAAATTGTTATTGAATATATAACTTTATTCCCCACTATAGCAGCTCAATATAAATTTCTTGAAAAAATCTCGTCGCAACAGTGAGCGGAAGCACAATCTGCACGCGCGCTCACTTCCTTCGTCGTAACTCATCCCACGACACGATTAGGTTGAAATCCTATATAAATCGGTTGAAAATGTTGATTTTACCAATGGACAAGGCTTTGTACAATAGAGTTGTAGCGCTTACATTTCCAAGGAGGTTGCGGCGAAATGAAGAGACTTCAGGTGATTGGCAAGCAAATCAGGACCCCGAGATCAAAAAGGAGGCCGTGTTGATGAAATTTAAGGGAATATTGGCGGCGTTTTTGTTTTTAACCACAGCGTCTGTGTTGTTTGGGGCGCATACGGCAGAGGCCCATGAGCTATCCAATGACAAGCTGACGATTCAGACAGGAGAGCATGGGGAAATTTCATCTATTCGTATCAAAGGAGATGCTTTTCCGACGGAATATGTCATGAACGCATCGGTGACACCTGAGCAGAACACGGCAGATCATCAGTGGCTAGGGGAGTTGATGTTCACGTACCGACTGGATGAAGGTAGCTGGACGAAGGCGTGGACAAATAAGTCGGCAGACGCACGTAAGATTACGACCAGCGGCAACCGTGTTACGGTCACGTACGAGAACTCAAATAATGCAGAAGGCATACGCAATTTTAAAGTCATTGAAACCTATTCAGCGGAGTCGAATGGTTCAGTACTGTGGAATATACAGGTACAGAATACGAGTGGCAAAAAATTAGAGATTGGCGATTTTGGATTACCTTTACCTTTTAATGAGCAGTGGACCTATGGTGATGCGATTTACGAAACGAGAGTCGTGACGCATTCCTTCGTCGGCAATAACAGCTCCTATATTACAGCTGGGCGTCCGAGCGGCATTGGTTCTTCGCTGCTACTGATTCCTGATTCCACAACAGGAGCAGGCTTTGAATATCAAGATCATTGGCGAGATGAGGAGCATCCGGGCAGCAAGTGGGCCTGGAATCCGGCCAACGAAGGCAAATGGCTGGAGGGATTGAATGTATTTTATATTCATTCCAATGTGATCAAGTCCACCAACCGTGGATATTTACCCAACACAAGTCTGATCCTGAATCCCGGTCAAAGCAAAAACTATGGCTTCAAGTTTCTGGCGGTGAAGGACGAGCATGATGTAAAAGATACGTTGTATCAAGAAAACTTGGTGGATACTACGGTCGTACCAGGCATGATTGTGCCTACGAACCAAAAGGCGAAGGTGGATCTGCGTACCAAGCAAACGATCAACAAGGTGACCTATCCAGACGGAACCGTTATTCCGCAGACGGATAGCAAGGCCGGAGGACACCACATTTATGAACTGAAATTTACTAAGCTGGGCCCGAATTTCATTACGGTGGAATACGGAAATGGCAGCAAAACGGTTTTGCAATTCTATGCCATCGAGCCGATTGATCAGGCGCTGCAACGGCACGCTACCTTTATGGTAGACAAAACCCAGTGGAACGTACCAGGTGATTTACGCGATAAGGTATTTGACGATTGGATGATGCATACCAAATCCAAACGCAATATTTTTAACGGCTATTGGGGCTGGGGGGACGATTGGGGTCTGACCCACGGACAGTTCCTGGCTGAGAAAAACACGCTTTCTCCAGTCGCCAAAGAAGTGCGGGCTGTGGACGATTATTTGGAGACGGCGATCTGGACGAATTTGATGAATGGACATCATGAGGATTATTTAATTCATGATTTCCTGATGCCAGAGCCAAATGATACACCGACCTACCGGGGATATGCATACCCGCATGTATACAACACGTATTTCAGCATGTACAAAATTGCCAAGGAATACCCGGATCTCGTCACTTACAAGCATCCGAAGGAAACCTATTTGCTGCGGGCCTATAACATTTTCAAAGCATTGTATGAAGGACCCGTTGCGTACAACTGGGAAACAGGTTTGATGGGCGAGCTGACCACACCGGATATTATTCAGGCCCTTCATGATGAGGGCTACGATGATGAAGCGAATGATCTCAAGGAAAAAATGGATCGCAAATATAACAATTTTAAAAATACAAAGTATCCTTACGGTTCTGAATATAGCTACGACAATACAGGCGAAGAGGCTGTATATACGTTAGCCAAGCAGAATATAGATACAGAGGGCGAGCAAAGTAAAGCCCTGGAAATGATGGGGAAAATTAATGCCAAAACTCGTGCGTCACGCGGTCATATGCCTGTATGGTACTACTATACCGATCCGGTGACGATTACCGGGGAGAACTGGTTTAACTTCCAGTACACGACTTCACTTGCGGGATATGCGATGGATGACTGGATTCGTCATCATGAGGACAATCATCGCGAGGAGCAACAACGGCTGTCCTATGCTGCCAAAATTGCCAATGTCGGAGCGATTAACTCCGGGCAAATCAGCTCGGATCCTGAGAACATCGGGGCGGTCGCATGGACGTATCAAGCGGAAAAAGGCAATAACGGAACAAACGGCACCGGCGGCGGTAAAAACGTCCCGCTCTTTAACGGCTGGCGCGGCATGAGCGGTGAGGCTGACCTCGGATTGTTCGGTGCACTTAAAACCTTAAGCGCGGATATCGCGGTTGATCCGATATTCGGATTGACGGGCTACGGTGCAGAGGTGAGCAAAAGCGGTAACGTGTATACGATCAAGCCGCTGGACGGTTTGTTCAAACGGGTCAATTTGATCACGGAAAAGCTGTATATCGAGCTGGAAAAGGATCAGTATACTGAAGCCAAGCTGGCAACATCCAAGGATAATGTATGGCTTCAATTGAAAAATCAAACGCCGGGCCAAGCTCATTCTACGTACGTTACATTTGATGGTTTAAAGAAAGGAACGTACCTGGTTAAAGTGGGGGGACAATCGCAAGGCAAGTTTAATGCGTATGCACCAACCAATAAGCTTAAATTGGAAATTGGTACAGCATCCTCCTATACGGTAGAGCTGACACCAACCACACCAGATCCCAACAAAGCACCTGTCGTTGATGCAGGCAAAGATTCCAAGGTGAAGCTGCCGGATCAGATTATTCTGAAAGGTACAACTACAGATGACGGGCTTCCGCAAGGAAAAGTGACAAGCGAGTGGAGTCTGGTTGAAGGACCACAGAACGCGAAGGTCACATTCAGCAGCAAGACATCAATACGTACGAAGGTGGATGTTTCCGAGCCAGGAACGTATATCTTCAAGCTGACAGCCAGCGATTCCCAGTTATCAGGAGAGGCTAAAGTAACTGTGATCGCTGAACCGGCGGCACCGTTACCTGAACGGCTTGCCGTTTACAAGTTTGACGAAACAAGCGGTGCTCTTGCTGTAGATTCATCAGATAGCGGCAATGATGCTACCGTTAAGGGGA
The DNA here is from genome assembly GCF_011800655.1 of Paenibacillus sp. EKM10P. Lineage (NCBI taxonomy): Bacteria > Bacillati > Bacillota > Bacilli > Caryophanales > Paenibacillaceae > Paenibacillus > Paenibacillus sp. EKM10P. The sequence continues at coordinate 48,148 of NZ_JAALET010000001.1, forward strand.
CCGTGGCATGGGCTGCGGGTAAAACAGGCAATGCTGTCAGCCTGAACGGCAAGGACAGCTATGTGCAGCTTCCGGCAGGAATTGTCAGTCGGGCACAGCAATTGACCGTATCCGGCTGGGTCAAAGCGAACAGCCTGAGCGATTATGTGCGGATTTTTGACTTTGGTTCCGGGACCAATGAATATATGTTCCTGACCCCTAAAGCCGGGAACCGGATGCTATTTGCCATTACGAATCAGGGTAACGGGCAAGGACAGGAACAGACGATTGATGCCCCTGTATTGCCGACAGGCGTATGGAAGCATGTTGCGGTCACGCTTTCGGGCTCCACAGGTATTTTGTACGTGGATGGGAAAGAAGTGGGACGCAATACCAATCTGACCTTGAATCCAACCAGTCTGGGACAGACGAAAAATAATTTTATCGGTAAGTCCCAGTACCCTGATCCATATTTCAATGGTCTGGTGGATGACTTCCGGATCTACAGCCGCGCATTGAATGCAAACGAGGTGGCAGGTCTGGCCTCTGGTACAGCACAGAGTCTGGTGGCAACTGAGAACATTACTGCATTAAAAGAGGTGAATGTAACCACTCATGTGGGTGAAAAACCTGAACTGCCAAGCGTAGTGGAAGCTACGTATGGGGAAGGCTCCACCAAATGGGTAGCTGTGGAATGGGAGGATATAGACCCTGCACAATATGCTGCTCCAGGTTCGTTTGAATTGAAGGGCAAAGTGGAAGGGACAGAGTTGAAGGCAATAGCCAAGGTAACCGTAATGGAGGCAGGAGCCGTGGCTTCACCGGCAACATCAGTTAGCCCGGAGACTTCAACAACTCCGCCAACTACGACATCTCCGGTAACATCTGTCTGGCCGCCTCGGCTTATCAGCCCAGCTAAATCAGTGGGAGTATCCTGAGTGGGAGGCAACAACGCATAGTCATGGCTAATCTTTCCCATCGTCACTTTCTTCCTGTAAAGGGGAGAGTGGCGATGGGTATCCTTGCATATGAGGTGCAAAACCGCGAACAAAAAGGTGAATGGGGGACAAAGTATGAGCAAGATTACATTTCTGGGTGCAGGCAGTACGGTATTTGCTAAAAATGTGCTTGGCGATTGTATGTTGACACCTGCTTTGCAGGGCTTTGAACTGGCGTTGTTCGATATTGACCCCGTAAGGCTGAAGGATTCGGAAAATATTTTATCCAATTTGAAAAAAACAACAGGGAGTACCTGTGTGATTCACTCCTACACTGACCGCAAGGAAGCGCTACGTGGAGCAGCCTATGTAGTAAATGCCATTCAGGTGGGCGGCTATGATCCGTGTACGATTACGGATTTTGAGATTCCCAAAAAATACGGTCTGCGCCAAACGATTGCCGATACGGTCGGCATTGGCGGCATTTTCCGCAATTTAAGAACGATTCCGGTGATGCTCGATTTTGCAGCAGACGTGCGCGAAGTATGCCCGGATGCACTGTTCCTCAACTATACAAATCCGATGGCTGTGCTGACGAATGTAATGAACGTACACGGTGGTGTCCGGACAGTAGGGCTGTGTCATAGCGTACAGGCGTGTATACCGGAGTTGTTCAAAAGTCTTGGACTGGAGCAGGCAGGGGTAAAGGCGAAAATTGCAGGTATCAATCATATGGCATGGCTGCTCGAAGTGAGCAAGGACGGGGTGGATTTGTATCCTGAGATTAAAAAGCGGGCTGCCGCCAAGCAGCAGGAAAAGCATCATGATATGGTGCGCTTTGAAATGATGCTGAAATTCGGCTATTACATTACGGAATCGTCCGAGCATAACGCAGAGTATCATCCGTATTTTATCAAACGGACATATCCGGAGCTGATTGAACGGTTCAATATTCATTTGGATGAATATCCGCGCCGCTGCGTAAGCCAGATTGAACGCTGGGAGACGATGCGTGAGGAACTTTTGGGCAATCAGGATCTGCGCCATGAACGGTCGAACGAATATGCTTCTTATATATTTGAGGCAATTGAAACCAATCAGCCTTTTGCCATTGGCGGTAATGTGATGAATACAGGCTTGATTACCAATTTGCCGAAGGAAGCCTGTGTGGAGGTGCCCTGCCTGGTGAATCGTAATGGGGTTACGCCGACCTTTGTCGGTGACTTGCCGCCCCAATGTGCTGCACTGAACCGAACGAATATCAACACCCAACTATTAACGATTGAAGCTGCGATTACGGGAAAAAAAGAACATATTTATCACGCCGCCATGCTGGACCCGCACACTTCAGCTGAGTTATCCATGGATGATATCGTTTCTCTGTGTGACGACCTGATTGCAGCGCACGGGACATGGCTTCCCGCTTATGTGTAAGGGAGGCCAATGAATGGGGGGCAGAGGGCGTCAAAAGTTTGCCGGGATTCCTACGATCCGTGGGAAATTTATCGTATTGACGCTGGTACTGACCGTCATTCCGATGGTAGTGCTGACCTTTACCTTTTACCGGATTGCGGCCCATTCTCTTGGTGAGAAGTCAGAAGCACTGGCAATGCAGTCCCGGCAAATGAGTGAAAATTACGTTAATGCGACACTCTCCGATTTGAATGATCTAACCAACGCCATTCTCAGCAATCCTGATGTGCAGTCCACACTGGAGACCAAGCCAGAAGATGATTATGAATACTTGCGGAACGACGAAACACTCAGCATGGTCGTTCGTACGCAAACCCAGACCAAGCCGTATATCACGTCCTCGCTCATCTATGCCGCCAATGGCGGACTCAAGCATTCTCTCTATCAAGGGAATGTTTCGGTCCGTTTTGGCGGCCTTCCTACATTAAAGGAAGCACGTGTGTACTACCGCCGTCTGCTCGCCGAGCAACCTATGATGTGGATGGCTCATCCGCCGTTTGAATCAGGGCGCGGGATGGCGGAGGATCGTATTTACGTCGGAAAGCTGCTGCGAAAAACGACTGGAGATTATGAGCCGCTTGGATTTTTGCTGTTGGAAATCGACAAGGCCAGTCTGTTTCGGGGGCTTGCTTTTCATGAAACAGACAGCAATACCCAGATGTGGGTGCTCGATCAGGAGGGCGAGCCTGTATACCGATTGCCGGAGCAGAGCATTGCGGACCCATCGCTATTGCGACAAATCGCCAAATCTGCTGTGGATAGACCCGTGCTTACGAAGGACTGGAGAACATGGAACGGCCGCCAGACGATGATTTCCTACGGACCGTTAAACGAGGGACAATGGACACTCCTACAAAAAGTCGATCAGTCCGTGCTATTCGAGGACGCGCGGCAAATTGGGGCCTGGACCATCTGGACCTTTTTGATTGCACTGGTGTTGGGCTGGATGCTGTCTTATCGGCTAAGTGACACGATTCGTCGCCCCCTGCTTCAATTGAGCCGATTAATGGCGGTGGATGGGAGTGTGACCACCATGGCCTCAGCCCAAGCTCCTGAAGCTCCTGCTTCCGTTGTATTTAACCCTAAGGATGAGGTAGGGCAGATCGGGGAGCGATTTCTTCATATGATGCAAAAAAATCATGAGCTGTACGGGCAAGTATACGAAGCGTTGCTGTCGCGCAAACAGGCCGAGTTTCGCGCGCTTCAGGCGCAGATTAATCCGCATTTTCTGTACAACACACTGGAGTCACTGAAGGGAATGGCGCTGGCGAATGGGCAGCGGGATATGGCAGAGGTGATTGGTGCCTTCGGTAAATGCTTTCGCATTTCGCTAAGTTATGGTCGAGAGCAAATCAGTTTGGGACAGGAAGTCGAGCATGTAAGCGCCTATGTAAAGGTACAGCAGTTTAGGTTTCGGAATTCGTTCGAGTGGATTTGCGAAGTCGAGGAGGATATTTGCGGGTTTTACGTACCCAAGCTGATTCTCCAGCCACTCGTTGAAAATGCCATTTACCACGGTTTGAAAGGGCGTACCGACCGCGGCTATATTATGTTATCCGGTGCGAGGGAAGGCGATGCTTTGCGTTTAACAGTTAGCGATGATGGGGGCGGTATTGGAGCCGAGCGTCTGGACGATATTCGGAAATCGCTAGATGCCGAGCGGGGGAGTGCGATTGGCTTTGGACTCCGCAATGTACATGAACGTCTTCGGCATTATGGTCCCCAATATGGTCTGTCTGTGACAACCGAGTTGGGTCAGTACACCTCGGTTACCTTACTGGCACCCATTCGAACCGAATAAGAAAGGGGAGGATGGCATGTACCGGCTGCTGATTGTGGACGACGAATATCATATTCGGGAAGGACTGAGGCTGATGGTGGCGGAAAGTGGCCTGTCAGTGGAAGTCAGTGATATGGCGGAGGACGGCGCAACGGCATTACGGTTGTATACAGAGCGGCGACCGGACATGATTTTACTGGATATTAATTTACCGGATATGAGTGGGCTGGACATAGCCAAAACCATTCGGGAAAAGGATCAGCAGACCCCGCTGTTATTCCTGACAGGGTACGAATCCATGACGTATATTCGTCAGGCCGTTTCGCTTCAAGCGGTTGATTATTTACTCAAGCCAGTGACAAGCGAAGACTTTGAAGCGGCTCTGAGACGGGCTGAGGATCGCATTGCGCAATGGCGTAGAAGCGAGGAGGAAGCTATTCACCGTCATCGTTCATTGGAGCCATTGTACAGGGAGCACTTGCTGCTGGATCTGCTCCAGCAGCGGCGCCCCGCGGCCGAGGTCGTTCAGGAGATGGACGGGCTGGGATTTTTCGGCGAGACGAGCAGACCGCCTTATACTGTGCTGTGCTGTGAGTTGGAGGAGGCCTCGCAGCAGGTAGCATCCGCTCCTAACGAGTCGCAGAGTTCTGCCAATAAGAGCACGCATGTATTCGCTGAGTTGGCTTGGGAGGCTGCGGCAGCAGCCGGTACGAAGGCGCATGGTGCGGCGGTTTCCCGTGATCGGCGTGTTGTACTGCTGGCGGCGGCATCTTGCAGGGCAGCGGAGCAGACGGCCCGGCAGATTCGTCAGGCGGTGCAGGAACGATTGAGCCAGGGGATGTCCATCGGGATTAGCCGTCCCGTACAACGGATGGAGCAGCTTCCTGAAGCATATGAGGAAGCAGTACAGGCTGTGGAGCATCGGGGGTGGGTGGGCTATAGCCAGATCATCCCCTTCGAGAGCATTCAGGCGGCTGAGCCGAACAGTAGTCATTTGCTGGAGAAGGAATTGCTGATGATTACGGAAATTCGTGCCGGCAATGATGCTGCTGTACATGCGATTTTGCAGGAATGGTCTGGACAATTAGCGGGCTTGCCTGTCAATCAGGTGAAAATGATCGTCACTCAGCTTGTTCTGTTCGTTATGCGTATTGTTCAGAGCGATGCATCCGAAGGACAAACATCCATACAGCAGCAAGACCCATTATTGGAACTGTCCCGATTGCGGCACGGACCTGAGATGATTGATTATGTATCACGCTATTTTGTCCGGGTGGGTCGCCAAGTGCGGGAATCGCGTGAAAAGGGGATTCCGCGCAAATTCCAACGGGCCAAGGAATGGATTCGTGAGCACCTTCAGGAGGATGGCGGATTGAACCGTCTTGCAGCGTACATGAATATGAGTCCCAAGTATTTGAGTGCCCGTTTTAAGCAGGTTACAGGTGAAAGCTTCGCTGAGTACCAGACGCGTGTACGCTTCGAGCGAGCCCGGGAATTGCTGTTGGACCCGAATCGCAAGGTAGCAGAGGTGGCGGAGGCTGTGGGCTTCGCAGATACGAACTATTTTAGTATTGCCTTTAAAAAGCATACCGGATTAACGCCAACGGAATTCCGCAAAACATTTTTGTAAACGCGCTGTTAAAAAAATCATACCAAAACAAAGAGAGTCTGGAGTCGTTAGGTGGTCGGCTTCGGGCTCTCAGCGCATAATAGGCTTGTAAGGAGAAACCAGTTCAGGAAGGGGCCGGTTGATTTGCGAAAACGAAGGTTACGGACATGGATGGCTCTGGTGATGACGGCGATGCTGACAGGGCTGACGGCGTGCAGTGGTAGCGCTGGCGAACCGGCTAATCCCAATGCGGTCGAACTCAAGTTTATGTACTGGGGGAGCAATGACGAAAAGCAGGCGATGGAAAAGATGATTCAAAGCTTTAATGCATCCCATCCGAACATTCGGGTGAAGGGCGAGCATGTTCCTGGTGACTACACCACGAAAATTAACACTTTAATGGCTGCCAATCAGCTTCCTGATATCGCCTACCTAGGTGATTCGCTCACGATGAAATGGGCAAGTGAAGGTAGACTCCTAGATTTATCCTCCTATTATGACGAATATCCCGAATTAAAAAACAAGCTCAAATCCTCCTATCTTTACAGCGAACCCGGCAAGTCTATCGGTAATTACACTGCTTTGGAAGTGATGCAGCTATTTTATAACAAGGAGTTGTTTACAGAAGCAGGGGTACCCGTTCCTCCGGCTGATCCTGAAAAAGCGTGGACATGGGATGAATTTCTGGAGATTGCCAAAAAGCTGACCAAGGATCAGAATGGCAAGCATCCGGGAGACAGCGGATTTGATCCGAAAAATATTGTGCAATACGGCTTTGCCTTTGGCAACGACCGCAGCTCCTGGGGGCCGCTCTTAGCAAGCAATGGCGGAGGTTTAACCGACAAAACAGGCAAGAAGTATACTCTGAACCGCCCTGAGTCGGTAGAGGTGTTTCAGAAGCTGCAAGATCTGGTTTTCAAGGAGCATGTTTCTCCTGATTTGATCCAACAGCAGGACATGCCGTCCAATACGATTCGGCTCCAGACTAAAAAGGTGGCTATGGTGGTAGACGGAACATGGTCCCTGCTCGATTTTTCAAACAACAAGCAGCTGCAATGGAGTATCGGTGTTTTGCCGAAGCTTAAAGAGCCCAAAACGATGATCGTTGCGGGGGCCACAGTTATTTTCCAGAGCACCAAGCACCCGAAAGAAGCGCTCGAATTTTATTTGTACCATAACAATCCTGAAAAGGTGGATCTGTTCAAGTCCGGTCTGTGGATGCCTATCGAAGAAAAATATTATACCGACGAGCAGGCCATCCAGTCGTGGACGAATAATGCAGCACATCCACCGGAATTTCAGCAGGCTGGCATTGAGTATGCCAGAGATTATGCGATCAAGCCGTCAACTTCGACTCTTCGCAACTGGCCTGATATTGGTTCCAAACTGACCCCAGGGCTGGATCTAATCTGGACGAACAAGAAGACGCCGCAGCAGGCGCTGGATGAACTGGAACCCATTATTCAGCCACTACTTCAAGGAGTGTATCCGGATGAATAATGCGGCAGGACAGCTGCGAAAGGAGAACGGCCCATGAAGCGACCAAAATCAGGAATGATGCGCATGGAGCGAAACTGGGGTCTGCTATTCGCGCTGCCTGCCATCCTGGGATTAATGATATTTACGATTGGACCGATTGTGGCATCGTTCGTATTCAGCTTGACCGATTGGACGATTGGTGGACAGATGACCTTTATTGGATTGGATAATTACCGAACCATTTTGACCGCGGATACTACCTTTTCCCAATCCATGTTCGTGACCTCGTATTATGCACTGGGCAGCGTACCTCTAGGCTTGGCGGCAGCTTTTATCATTGCACTGCTATTAAATCAAAAGGTAAAAGGTTTGTCGGTGTTCCGCACGATTTACTATTTACCTACCATTGTGCCGAGTATTGCCAACACGATGCTGTGGTTGTGGATGTTCAACCCAGATTTTGGTCTGTTGAACTCGCTGCTGGAGAGTGTTGGCCTGCCGGGGAGCAAATGGATTTATGACGAGAATACTGCAATACCCTCGCTCATCATGATGAGCACCTGGGGGATCGGGAATACGGTCATTATCTTTTTGGCGGGACTTCAGTCGGTTCCCACCCATCTGTATGAAGCAGCTGAGGTAGACGGCGGCAATAGACTGCATAAATTTTTCCATATTACGATTCCCTCGATGACACCAACCATCTTCTTCAATTTGGTTATGTCTTTAATTAGCACCTTTCAGGCATTCAATCAGGCGTATGTCATGACAAACGGGGGACCTAACAATTCAACCCTGTTCTATGTGTTCTACCTGTGGCGTACAGCCTTTACGGAGACGAAAATCGGCTACGCCTCAGCGCTGGCCTGGATCTTATTTTTCGTCATTATGGTCCTAACTGTTCTGATTTTCTCCACGTCCAAAAAGTGGGTTCACTATGAAGGGGGGGAACGCTCATGAATCAGGTTACTTCTTCTGTCAAACCTTCAGACACACCGCAACATCCACTTCCACAGCCTGAACGCTCCCGAAGTCCTGCTACCGCCGCCCGTTCCAAACCATTCCAAATCAGTCGCATCGTACTGTATATCGTTTTAATGATGGGCAGTGTTTTAATGCTGTTGCCATTTGTATGGCTCATTCGTAGCTCTCTGATGGGAACATCGCAAATTTTCGTATTCCCGCCAGAGTGGATACCCTCTCCTTTTCAATGGAGCAATTACCCAGAAGCACTGACTTCGGTACCGTTCGGCAGGTATTTTCTGAATACGTTCATCATTGAGGTGTGTGTGCTGGCAGGAGTAATGATGACCTCGATTGTGTCGGCGTTTACCTTTGCCCGCCTGCGCTGGCCTGGACGTAATCTGATTTTTTCTCTGCTGATCGGATCGATGATGCTGCCTTATGCGGTGACGCTCATACCTACTTTCGTCATGTGGCGTGAACTGGGCGGGTTGAATACATTTTTGCCGCTGATTGTTCCTGCATGGTTTGGTGGAGGGGCGTTCAACATCTTTCTGATGCGACAATTTATGCTGACGATTCCGCGCGATCTGGACGAAGCCGCTTATATGGATGGAGGTACACCGCTAACTGTATTATGGCGCGTCATTATTCCTTTATCTTCGCCTGCATTGATCGTGATCGGGATATTTACCTTTATTGATGTGTGGAACGACTTTTTGGGCCCGATTATTTATTTGAGTGACGAAAAGCATTTTACACTGGCGCTGGGGCTGGCGACTTTTCGGGGATTGAACAATACCAATTGGCCTTACCTGATGGCGGCATCCAGCACGATTTTGGCTCCGATCGTCCTGATATTTTTTATCGGACAACGCTATTTTATTGAAGGCATCACACTGACAGGGATTAAAGGCTAAAAAGGAGGCTGATGTAGCTTTGGATAAACCCAACGGTTCAGCAAAACGGTTACAGGGTGTTCCAGGCAGACTGGCTCGGTTACGCTCGGAATTCCCGGCTCTAGGGATAGATGCACTACTTATTACACATGGACCCAATCGACGATATATGACCGGATTTACAGGCTCCGCCGGAATTGCGCTCGTTACGCAGGAAGAGGCTTTGTTGGTGACGGATTTCCGCTATATGTTGCAGGCAACAGATCAGGCAGCAGAATATTCAGTTATTCGGCATGAGGCACAAATCTTCCAGACCATCGCTGACCTCACAAGTAAATTGGGTGTTCGTAGACTGGGTCTAGAGAGTCGGCATGTCTCACTTCAACAGTCGGGACAGCTTCAAGCCGCACTGGGCTCGTTGGAGTACGTGCACACGGAAGATGTAATTGAACGGCTGCGTGATGTGAAGGACGAAGAAGAGATTCACACCATCCGTGAAGCTGCGCGCATTACCGATGCCGCCTTTACGGAAGTGCTGAATTATATTCAGCCTGGAGTTACAGAGCGGCGGATTGCGGCGGAACTGGAATATCAGCTCCGGCTCGCAGGCGCGGAATCAGGCGGTTTTGCGTTCATTGTTGCTTCAGGTGAACGCTCGGCACTGCCCCACGGACTGGCCAGTGACAAGGAAATTGGTCAGAACGAGTTTGTCACGATGGATTTTGGCGCAAATGTGCGTGGTTATCTGTCTGATATTACGCGTACCGTATTCGTCGGCAATCCATCAGAACGGCACGAGGAACTGTATGCTATTGTGCTGGAAGCGAATATGACGACGATTGCAGGACTTCGCCCTGGCATGAGCGGTCGGGAGGGAGACAGTCTGGGGCGGAATGTGATTGCCTCCTATGGCTATGGAGAACAGTTTGGTCACGGATTGGGCCACGGCTTTGGCTTGGAGATTCATGAGCAGGTGCGACTGTCCCGTGAGAGCCAATCTGTGCTTGTACCAGGACATGTCATTACCGTGGAACCGGGCATTTATATTCCAAGCTTCGGCGGAGTTCGGATTGAGGACGATGTACTGATCACAGATGACGGTGCCCAGGTGCTGACTGCCTCGCCCAAGGAGCTGCTTTTGTTATAAAACGCAGTGCATTATAGGTAACTATCCATAGTTTTAAAATCATCCCAAAAAACGAGATGGAGGGATCAAATGAACACGCGTAAAAGGAAAACCAAAGTATGGCTGATCACACTGGCAACTTCTCTCATTGTGGCTTTGACACCAGCTCTTCCGGCTCAACAGGCTTATGCCGAGGCAGAATCGGATGTAAAAGTCATCGACATCTTTAGCCGGACGGTGAACGACTATGGTATAGATCTGGTCGATTGGCAAGGGTATCTGGCGAACCCATATGTGAAGCTAAAAGTGAAGCCGCCTGCCAATGCCGCTTTTCCGTTAACCGTTACGTTAAAAGCGCAAGGCACATCCCGACTGATGATGGATTTGCCAAGTACGCTGTCGGCGCAAGGAGCAAGCAAAACGCTGACTTTTGCCAATGCACAGGAGGAAAAGGATTTCCGGCTGGCTATTCATCCTGACCGGATTGGAGGAAACGGTGAAATAGAGAACTATACATTGTCTATGTCCGTTGCCGAAAATAACGGTCACACAACCACTCAGTCTATTCCGATTCGTGTGCTGGATCAGGACGATAATGAAGAACCCACAATCCCCCTCCATTTTGACTACAGATTCGATACGATCAAGCCTTATTTCAATGACGCGGCTACCAAAAAAGCCGCAGAGCTGGCAGTGAAGGACTGGTTCTATTTCTTTGATCTGAAGCCATTTGATGAGGTTCCTGCCAATGCGGAAGTAAACCATCTGCCAGGAGATGATTGGCAAAATGAAATACAGGTGACGAATGACAAACCCTACAAAGGCATGTGGGTATTTATGAGAGGGCTAAATGGGCCGTATTCTACGGGCTTTCCGGCAGCCAACGGTAATTACCATACACGTAACGGTGTGACCTTTCCGGGGAACTTAAACCGTTCCTATAGTCTGATCCTGGATTTCTATGATGATGCCATTCCATTCACATCGGTGGACGATGAAGAATGGTATCAATCCGATCTGTCCAAGGTGACGGATGTGCATGGGCTGATCATGCACGAATTCGGTCATGCAATTGTATTCAGCGACACGTTCCCAGGCGTCAAGGCGCTGAAGGAAGCGGCTGGCAATGACCCGGATATTATGGCCTATCAGCACAGACCGGCTGCATTGGACGACAGCTATCATCTCTCTGGAGAGCTTGCAGAGGTCGATAGATTGAGCGGACAAAATGGAGGCTGGCGCCATCTATTCCCAACCCGGCGCTGGATGAACACGAAGCTTTCGCTGCTTGTAGCAGAAAAGGCAGGCTGGCCGCTGCGCAAGGACCTGACTCCTTTCCTCGCGCCAGAAATCATAACAAAGCAACTGCCAGCACCCGTCAAAGGAAAGACATACACGGCCAAGCTGGAAGCCAAGGGAGGCGTACCATTTTACGATTGGACGGTGACCGGCGGTCAACTGCCCACAGGCTTTACACTGGACCGCTTTACAGGAACGATTAGCGGAAATGCAGACAGCGGAGCAGCCAACAAGACGTATACGTTCACCATACAGCTGCGGGATTATGACGAGCTGAGCAAGCCTGTCACACAAACCTTTACGCTCAAGCTGTAATGAATGCCCCCAAGAGGTGGCTGTCCCGAATGTCTTGACTGAACTTGGATGGGGCTGAATGACTATAAAGCAACTTGCCAAAATAGAGCTTTGGGGCAAGCCGCCGGATTGTTTTCCATTCATATGGAAACGGTTGAAGGGAGGGAAAACGAATGAAACACGATGCGGGGGATCTGGTCATTGTAGGCGGTGGAATCATCGGTACAGCTATCGCTTATTATGCAGCTAAATCTGGTATGAAGGTCGTGCTGGCTGAACGAGGGGAAATTGCTGGAGGTACTTCTTCCCGATGTGATGGAAATATATTGGCAATCGACAAAGAGCCCGGATTTGACAGTCGGATGTCACTGTTATCACAGAAGCTGGTGGCAGAGATGGCTAAGGAACTGGAAGATGAATTTGAGTATCGTGCGCCTGGAAGTATTCTGGTCTGTGAAAATGACCAGGAGATGCAGGCCGCAGAGCTATGGGTTACCCGCCAGCAGCAGGAAGGGCTTCCGTTTCGCATGCTGGATCAGCAGGATTTACGAGAGGAATGGCCGTATCTAGCCAAAGATTTGCCGGGCGGACTGGAGTGTAAGACAGATTCTACTGTAAATCCGGTGCAGATGACGTATGCACTGGCCAGGGCCGCGCGTCGGATGGGAGCCAGATTATTACCGCGCATGCCGATACAGTCGATTCTCAAGGACGAAAGGGGAAACGCCTGCGGAGTGGAGACGCCAAACGGTGTGATCCATGCTGATGCAGTAGTGTTGGCCGCAGGTGTATGGACACGCAGCATCGGTCATTCGCTAGGTTTGGACCTTCCGATTATACCGCGCAAAGGACATATACTGGTGTCTGCCCGAATGCCTTCGATCGGAAACCGCAAGGTGATGGAGTTCGGTTATCTGATGAGCAAGTTCGGAGGTCAGCGGAGTGTAGATGAGGTTTATGAAAAATACGGTGTAGCGCTGGTATTTGAGCCCACCGCATCCCAGAACATTTTGATTGGCAGCAGCCGTCAGTTTGTCGGTATGGATACAGGTGTCGATCAGCAGGTGATTCGCTTAATCGCCCGCAGAGCCATTCGCTTCTTTCCTGCCTTAGCCAATGTGCCGCTGATGAGAGCGTATACGGGTTTGCGTCCATGGACCCCTGATCATTTGCCCATCATATCCGCAGTGGATGAAGTACCGGGGCTATTTATCGCTTCAGGCCATGAAGGAGATGGTATTAGCCTGGCGGCGGTTACGGGTAAGCTGGTGACCGAAATGGTACGCGGCGAACCCACTTGTATTCCGGTAGAGCCGCTGCGTTATGACCGATTCGGAGAGGCTTTTACCAGCCACGATATTCACGGGGAGGTAACTGGATGAGTGCAGCGGGCAGAATTACTACGATTGATACTCATACGGGAGGCAATCCGACGCGGACAGTCATCCACGGCGCGCCTAAGCTGGTAGGGCATACCATGCTGGAAAAGATGACTTATATGGCAGCGCACCATGATGATTTTCGCCGTCTGCTGATGTTTGAGCCGCGTGGTCATGAGGTGATGTCAGGCTGCATTTTAACAGAGCCTTGTCATCCAACTGCAGATATGGGTGTGGTCTTTATAGAAACAGGCGGCTATTTGCCGATGTGTGGTCACGATACGATTGGCGTCTGCACGGCACTGGTGGAAGGTGGCCTGATTGCTGCGGATAAAAAATCTATATTGCTGGACACTCCGGCAGGCCCGGTTCAAGTACGGCTGGATATAGATGAGGGCAAGGTGAAACAAGTAACGTTCACCAATATTCCTTCCTTTGTGTACCGCCGTGAGGTGGAGGTTCAGGTAGAGGACATCGGTCGAGTTACTCTTGATATTGCCTATGGAGGCAACTTTTACGGCATTATAGAGGCGGCCTCCATCGGTCTTGTCCTGGATCAGAGCAATGGAGCAAAAATTGTACGAACAGCGGTACAGATTCGGGAGGCAGTGAATGCTGCTGTTGAGGTAGTACATCCTGAAAATCCGGTTATTCAAGGATTGACGCATATTGAATTTTACGGAGAACCCGTGGCTTCACAGGCCGATTGTCGCAATGTTGTCGTCATTCCGCCAGGCGGTATCGATCGCTCCCCTTGTGGCACAGGAACCTCGGCCAAGGTAGCGGTGCTGCACGCCAAGGGAAAGCTGGGCTTGCACGAGCCGTTTGTGCATGAAAGCATCACAGGCTCCATGTTTCGGGCTGAAATTGTGGGCGAGACGCAGGTAGGTCCTTATCCGGCCGTGATTCCGCAAATTACAGGCTCGGCTTGGGTGACGGGACATCATCAATTTGTGCTGGACCCTGACGACCCGCTGAGAGAAGGATTTTTGCTGATGTGAGCATTTTGCATCATTTAAATAAGAAAATAAAAATGGGAGAGGGTAGGTGAGCATATGTCACGTTTTGAAGGTGTATATGTGGCCTTGGTTACACCGTTCACGGCAGAGATGGAGGTCGACTACAAGCGTCTGACCGAGCTGTGCGAGCATCTGATTGCAAGCGGTATTAGCGGACTGGTACCTACGGGATCGCTGGGAGAGTATGCTGCCTTGTCTCCAGAGGAACGATCGCAGGTGGTGCATACGGTCATTGACGCTGCGGCGGGACGTGTTCCTGTTGTAGTCGGCTCGGCCGCTCCATCCACTAAACAGGCGGTACATTGGGTGCAGCATGCCAAGGATGCCGGGGCAGCGGGTGTCATGGCGTTGCCGCCCATTAATTATAATCCATTGCCCCATGAGGTAACGACTCACTATGAAGCATTGTCAGAGGTGGGCCTGCCGATCATTGCGTATAACAACCCCCATGATTACAAGGTTGACCTGACCCCGGATATTCTTGCGGACTTGTCACATATTGAGAATATTGTAGCAGTCAAGGAATTTTCCGGGGATGTACGGCGTATTCACGCTATTTTGGACCAGACAGAGCTGGAGGTCATGGTCGGAGTAGATAATCTGGCGATGGAGGGAGCATTGTTCGGCGCGACAGGCTGGATTTCGGGGGTACCTAATGCGTTACCAAAAGAAGGAGTAGAGCTGTTCCGGCTTGCGCAGGCGGGAAATTTGGCGGAAGCGTCCGCGTTGTATCGCAGACTATTACCGCTGTTCCACTACGATGCCAGTCCGCAATTGGTGCAGTCCATCAAATATATGATGGAGCTGGCTGGATTCCCGGTCGGTCCGACACGGCCGCCCAGACTTGCGTTGCCACAGGCGGATTATGACCGGATTCGTGAAGCTTTTGAGGTGGCAGTTCGTCCGAGCGGGGTTTCATCTTGAATGGGGGTGAAGACGATGGAGAGCCGAAATTGGATTGGCGGTGAGTGGCTGAGCCCTTCCGGCGAGGAGATGGTGGTTCGTAATCCTTCGGCGTTGCAGGAAGAAGTGGGGGTCGTCCATTTCTCCAATGAGCGTGATATTGCCCAGGCCGGGGAAGCAGCACGACTGGCACAGGCAGGATGGGCAGCATTAAGCCCGGCAGCACGGGGAGCTTACTTGTTCAAAGCAGCCGGGTTGTTGGAGACAGCCGCACTAGAATTGGCTGAGCTGGCCAGCAGAGAAATGGGCAAGCCGATTACCGAGATGCGAGGAGAGGTGATGCGAGGTGTCCACCTGCTTCGATATTATGCGGCAGAGGGTGTACGTTCCATCGGTACAGTCATTCCTTCGAATGAGTTGGGAGTACTCCAATACACGAAGCGTATCCCGCTGGGGGTAACGGCTGTCATAACGCCGTGGAATTTTCCGGTAGCGATTCCGCTGTGGAAAATCGCTCCTGCACTCTTGTGTGGCAATACGGTCATTTGGAAGCCTGCCGAACATGCTTCATTAACCGCAGTACGGATCGCTGAGCTATTCGAGGCGGTGCAGCTTCCACCCGGCGTACTGAATCTCGTCATTGGGCAGGGGAGTCGTATAGGCGATGCCCTACTGGAGCATCCAGCATTGGAGGCGGTCAGCTTCACGGGTTCTACCGCTACAGGTTTGGGCATTGCTGAACGGTGCGCACGTCGGAACATCAAATACCAGACTGAGATGGGCGGCAAAAATGCTGCCGTGGTGCTGAAGGACGCGGATGTGTCGCAGGCGGTGGCGATGATTGCCAGCGGTGCCTTTCGATCAGCCGGACAAAAATGCACGGCCACCAGCCGGGTGATTGTAGAACGGTCTGCCTATGAGATGTTCACAGAAGCTTTACGCCAAGTGGTGGAAAAAATCCAGATCGCTCCAGCGCTTGACCCCGGTGCGTATCTCGGACCTGTGGCATCCAAGAGTCAGTACGAGAAGGTCATGTCCTATGTATCGCTAGCTCGCCGGGACGCTGATATTTTGGCGGAAGGTGGAACCGCCGCCGGGACAGATAACGGTTATTATGTGCGTCCACTGCTGGCGGCTGGTCTGGATTCGTCCCACACCTTGATTCAGGAGGAGGTTTTTGGCCCAGTCATCAGTGTCATACAGGCCGACGACTTTGAGGATGCGATTCGGCTGTGCAATGATTCTATTTATGGGTTAAGCGCTTCCCTGTTCACCCGCGATTTGCGGCTTGCTCATCGGTTTCTGGATGAAGCGGACGCGGGAATGGTACGGGTTAATCAGGAGACGGCGGGAGTTGAGTATCAGTCTCCGTTCGGTGGTCTGAAGCAGTCAAGCTCACATACCCGGGAACAGGGTCAGGCGGCGCTGGATTTTTATTCAGCGATTAAAACCTGTGCGATCAGCTATGCGTAAACGCGCGACGGAACGAAGTGATACGGTTGGGACGGAAGTGCAGGGGGAAAAGACCCAGTATGCAGAAAATCAGTACGCAGAAAACCAGTATGCTGAATCTCCGGGTGTGCAATCAAAAACGTTTGGTGCGTCAGGCCATGTGCTTGTGTGTCGATGTGAAGAAGTGAGTATTGCACAGATGGAGCAGGCCTGCCTCATGGGTGTGGATACTGTTCGCCAGCTTAAAATGGCTACGCGGGTGACTATGGGGGCATGCCAGGGCAGGGTATGCCGACAATTAGTGGAATCATGGTTTTACAATCAGGTTCCTGCTGCCCGCCGGGAGGCGGAGTTGTTATCTCAAAGGCCCCCGGTGCGTCCCGTAACGTTCGGTCAGCTGGCAGAAGGAGGTTCCCTATGAGCCGTGCACGTATCGTAAATCATCCGATTTTGGGACCCAAGCCAGAGCGGCGGCAAGTATCTTTCATGTTTGATGGTCGTCCCATGCAGGGATTGGCTGGAGAACCACTAGCGGCAGCGCTCCTCGCCAGCGGTGTCCGTTTGCTGAGAAGGCATGAGGAATCCGGTACGGCCAGGGGCGTATACTGTGCTATTGGGCACTGCAACGAATGCCGTCTGACGGTTCATCCGTTTGGTACGGTTCGTTCCTGTCTGACCAAGCTGGAAGAAGGTATGGTGGTGGAAACCGGACGGCAGCTTTCGAATGAAATCACAGGGAGAATTGTGACATGAATAAAATGGCACATCTCATCGTCATTGGCGCAGGTCCGGCCGGACTGTCTGCAGCGGCATCGGCTGCTGAACAAGGATTGCCAGTCACGGTACTGGATGAGTTTACTCAGCCGGGTGGACGTATGCCCGGGCAATATCATGAGGAAGGCAGTCAAGGCTGGTGGATCGGAAAGCATGTTTCGGATGAGCTGATTACCCGCTGCGCGGAGCTTGGGGTGGACATTCGCTGTGGCGTTTCCGTACATGGCATGGAATATACGACAACGTGGGAAATTTCCACTTCCTGTGGATTGCTCACGGCTGAGTACGTATTGCTGGCGACTGGAGCGGCTGAGATTCCCGTTCCGCTGGATGGCTGGACGTTACCGGGTGTAATGTCCATCGGGGCTGCGCAGGTGCTGACCAATGTTCATTACGTCAAGCCGGGAGAGCGCGGCATCATCGTAGGCATGAACGTATTGTCGATGGCGATTGCCCGCGAGCTGTCCGTCGCCGGGGTGAAGGTGGCGGCGATTACACTGCCGTGCGCGGGTCCGCTGGCTGGTGCAGCGGCAGATCCGACAGCCTCCGCGAAGCTGCTGCTTCAGCTGTCGGGGTTGGCGCCTGCCGCCTGGATGCGCGCCGGCGGCAAGCTGGCAGCGACGATGCGGATGGAGAAGCTCATCGCGCGCTGCTATCCCCACAGAGGCTTCCGTCTGTGGGATATCCCGATCCGTTTGCGGACAGCAGTGCAGTCCGTCAACGGGCAGGACCGGGTCGAATCCGTGACCCTGGTCCACGTTAAACCGGACGGCTCGCCGATTGCTGGCAGCGAGCGCGTCGAACCCGCCGACTTCGTGGCGTTGAGCGGCGGCTTGTATCCGCTCGCTGAGCTGGCGGCGGTAGCCGGGTGCAAATTCGTGTACAGCCCTGAACTGGGTGGGCATGTTCCACTACATGGTGAGCGAATGGAAACCTCGCTCAAAGGACTGTACGTTGCCGGCAATATTACCGGCATCGAAAGCGGGCTGGTCGCCATGGCTCAAGGGCGATTAGCAGCCGCTTCCATGCTCCATGCTGCTGGACTTGGTGGAGCAGGCGGGGAACAACGGGTGCAGGAGGCAATCCGTGAGGTTCATTTTGCACGGAAACATGCGCTAATTCAATTTCACCCCGGCATTACAGAAGCGAGAACACAGCTGTACCAGCAGTGGGGGCAAATCTTTTCTGGGAGCGGCGCGTAACGGCTCGTTAGGTTGAATATACGTTTTTTACTCCAAATTTGCCTTAAAGGAGGAACGGAAGATGACTCTTAAAGCAAAGGCCCATATGAAAGCAGCACCGTTCGCACTGAACGAGGTGGTATTGGCTGAAGGTCCCTTCAAGCAGGCGATGGAGCTAAACCGATCTTACCTGTTGGAGCTTGAGCCTGATCGTCTGCTGGCGCGTTTTCGGGAATATGCCGGGCTTGCGCCCAAAGCGCCTCAATATGAAGGCTGGGAAGCGATGACTATTTCCGGTCATATGCTGGGACATTATTTGTCCGCTTGCTCCATGATGTTTGCTTCAACAGGCGATGAACGTTTTAAGGAGATCGCACATTACATTACGGATGAACTGGATGTTTGCCAGGCGGCGCATGGTGACGGATATGTATCTGGTATTCCTGGGGGAAAGGAACTTTTTGAAGAGGTATCTGCCGGAAATATTCGTTCGAAGGGCTTTGACCTGAACGGTGCCTGGGCTCCTTTGTATACACTACACAAGTTATTCGCTGGTTTGCGTGATGCGTATCATTTGACAGACTGTGACAAGGCATTAGGTGTAGAGCGCAAACTGGCGGACTGGCTCGAAGGAATTTTGAAGCCGATGAGCGATGAGCAGATGCAGCAGATGATGTTTTGCGAATATGGAGGCATGAATGAGGTATTGGCGGATTTGTATGCGGATACCGGGGAAGAGCGCTACTTGCGGCTGGCTGAGTGCTTCTGGCACAAGCTGGTGCTGGACCCGCTTAGCTCACAGGAGGATTGCTTACAGGGCATTCACGCCAATACACAGATACCGAAACTAATCGGGCTTGCCAAGGAATATGAGCTCACGAATGACACGAAGCGTCGGAAGACGGTAGAATTTTTTTGGGAGCGGGTGGTGGATCACCATTCGTATGTCATTGGCGGCAATAGCTTTGGAGAATATTTTGGAGCGCCGGATGGCTTGAATGATCGCATCGGACCGCATACGACGGAGACATGCAACACCTATAACATGCTCAAGCTGACTAATCACCTGTTTCAGTGGAATGTTTCTGCCAAGGAAGCGGACTTTTATGAGCGAGGTTTATTCAATCATATTTTGGCTTCTCAGGACCCGGTTCACGGGGGTGTTACGTATTTTCTGTCGCTGGCCATGGGCGGGCACAAGCATTTTGAAAGTAAATTTGATGATTTTACATGCTGTGTGGGCACAGGGATGGAAAACCATGCGAGCTACGGTAGCGGCATATATTTTCACGATCACGATAAGTTGTATGTCAATCAGTTCATTGCTTCTACGCTGGCATGGAAGGACACAGGTGTTACGCTAAAACAAACTACGTCCTATCCAGACACGGATCATACCACGCTGGAAATTCAATGTGATCAACCTGCACCATTTATGCTGCTCATCCGCTATCCTTATTGGGCTGAAAAAGGGATCACTATCTGTGTAAACGGCAAGGAACAGTCGGTTGAATCAGAACCGGGCAGCTTTGTCTCTATCGCTAGAACCTGGCTTGATGGTGATGTTGTTGAGGTGACAATTCCGATGTCGCTCAGACTGGAGCAGATGCCAGATAACCCGGATCGGGCGGCTGTCATGTATGGACCGCTGGTGCTGGCAGGTGATCTGGGACCCTTAGAAGATCCTAAAGCCAAAGAGTTCCTCTATACCCCGGTATTCATCCCTCCAACAGAAGAACTGGATCATTGGATACAGCCCGTGGAGGGCAAAACGAATACATTCCGTACCTTAAAAGCAGGGCATCCCCGAGATGTGGAACTGTCTCCGCTGTATAAAATGCATGACCGTACCTATTCAGTCTATTGGGACATTTTTACGAAGGAAGCATGGCAGGAGGCGGAAAAGGAATACACAGCAGCACGCGAAAAGCTGGCGATTCTGGAGCAGTGCACGATTGACTTTGCCCAACCCGGAGAAATGCAGCCGGAGCGGGATCACAACTTTCAGGGAGATGCTTCGACTCGCACCGGATATGTGAATAACCGACCTTACCGGAATGCGGGAATTGACGGCTGGTTCTCTTTCGATTTGAAGACAGATCCGATTGCTCCAATGCTGCTGGTTATCACCTATACGGCTACGCTGGAAATGCCAAACTGTGATTTTGATATTTGGATTAACGGTCATCTGCTTGAGCATTTTAGTGAAGGCTTTGATGAGGCTGACAAGTTTTACAACGTGAATGCCGCTATTCCGGCTGCATATCTGGAGGGTAAGGATATAGCCACAGTGACCTTCAAAGCCAAGCCTGGACAGCGTATCCGCAGATTGTTTGGGCTGAGGATGGTCAACAAGGATGTGTATGAGCGGCTATATCAAGCTGGGAGTCCAGGTGCACATGAATGATTTTTTGAGCTGTTTCGTGAGAAAATTAACGTTTGATTTTTAATCAGTAATGATTTAAAATGTAAGAAATATTGGATGATGCTGGAACAATCCATAGGATATGAACTGATATATTCATAGTTTTTGCGCGTGAAGCACACGGGCTGTTTCTTCCTTCAGAGGGAAGAGGCAGCCCTTTTTTGATGAGATTTTGCAGAAATATAAGTTATATAAGGAGGCAATTCTATGATTTAGAGCGGGAGATTTCTCATAGGAAATGATTTTTAGAGTAGTTATATTAGTTATTTTTCTTATAGATTTTGTAATTGGGAAACCCTATAATATATAAGTTGTATCCAGTATTTTCCGAAAGTGGGGATGCGATGAGTTTATGAGATTAGAGTTGATATACATAGTTTATAAGTTTAAGCAGACAAAGGGGATCGAGAGATGAGTATGAAAAAATGGTTGTTGAGTTTGACCGCAGTCACGTTGCTATGGGGCGGGGCAAGTGCGATTCCAATGACGGAGGCGGCAAGTAGCACCAAACCAATTGAAGTCTTATTAAATGCGAAAAAAATACAATTCCCGGATGCCAAACCTTTTCAGGATAGTAACGATTATGTGATGGTTCCAATCCGGTTTGTATCCGAGGCATTGGGTGCTAAGGTGGGCTGGGAGAAAACAGGCGGCCAATTAGCCGTGTCGATTAAAAATGATGCACATGCCGTTAACATGACAGTGGGACAAAACACCGCTACCGTGGATGGGCAAACGAAAACGTATGAAACGAAGATTATCTTGAAGCAAAACCGTACTTTTGTGCCGCTGCGGTTAGTGAGTGAGGGTTTGGGACAGACGGTAGAATGGGATAAGGTCAGCCGCTGGGTCTGGATTGGGAAGAAGGAAATCGCTGCGTTAGAGGATACGGGGCATCAGGCAGTTAGTATTGAGCCGTATAAAAAGGCGATTGCATCTAATTCTTACATACTCAAAAAGCCTTTTGGTGGAACTTACGATAAGGCAATGCTTTTTAAACATTCAGACCTACCAGTCAAGCTTCTTGAGGATATATACTCTATTGAACCGTACACTAACGCAAAAGGTACGCCTTACCTTAAGGTCAGAGCTAAAACTAAATCAACGGCAGGTGATATATTCTATATCACAAAGTTTAACGATACTCGTTTTCGTAATGAAGTTAGTCAATTGACGATAGATAACGGAGACGGAACGAAATTGCTGTATTATCCGATCTATTCTACGTCAGATGAGACGTTTCAAGGTGTGCAGAATTACAGATCCTTGAAACTTCAAGATATCCAATACATAGGCTTTGCTTACGCGGCAGATGACTATATACCGATAATGGTCAATCCGTGGAGGGTTAATTAAAGCACATGAAAAAGATGCAACGCATTCTGGCCGTATTTCTGGTGGGGGTACTGCTACTATTGCAACTCCCACCTTTTTCTTTCCCTACAAACAAGGCGGAAGCCGAAACAGAAGTTACACCGCTGTCCTATTTTGCAGATAAGAGTGACCGCTACTTTGTTGGTATGATGTACTTTGACATGTGGCGAAACACTAATGGTGAATGGGTAACTCAAAAGAAGGAGCCAAATAAGGGACTGCACGGAGAAGCAAATTTTACTTATAAGTTCCAATTTCCAGGCAGAAGTATAAAAAAAGTCGAAGCTTTTTTATACGATCCTATTAAAAATAAAGAAAGCAGGGATTACATCAAATATTTTGAGAAATCTAGGCCGGATAAATACTCCCGTTATTTCGCACATATTAGTCAAGGCACTCTCAATTCAGATATCCGACCGCTTCAAATTCAAGGTATTGGTACTGATACTACAGTCATTCCAATCGTTGTTAACATGATGTTGAATGCTGATAGACCCGAGAATATAAAGGATGAGTTATGTCCTACCTGTGCTAAGGAAGTAGAAGCGTACCGCATCTACCAACCAATTCTATTCAAAATCGAACTAGAGAGCGCGCTCATTGTCAAGCATTTTACAACTGACGGAAAGTCACTTAACAACGTATTTACACCAATAGAAGATGAGCTAAAACCTAATCAACCGTATGATTTCACCCCGCCGACCAATCCGAAATATGAGTATGTGGGTTACAAGAAAAGCACGACAGGTAAACCGCCAAGCGGAGATATTTTGCCGGGAATTGTACCTGGGTTTACCTATGACGGTTCTTTTGAGCAGTTTACCGCTTACTTGTATTACAAAGAAGCTCAGGGCTGTCCTAAGCCTGGAGAAAGCCAAGAGGGAGCGCCCTCAGATTGCCAAGATCATGAACAGCCAACGAATGGTGTTGTCTGCTCCCGTCCCGTTCCAGGCCTGCGCTTGGAAACTGCCGAACTGGACCCAGTAGTATCTGCTGTGATCAAAGCGGACCAGCGTGGTCGGGAACGATTTGACGTATCCAAAGGTATTCCTACCTCTGAAAGCCTGTACGGTCATGTACAAGCCAAGAGATACCTTTTTCAACATAAGTTTGTGAACATGACGGGTCAGTGTACATATACGGTGAACGTAAAACGGGAATATCGGTTGACCTGGCGGCCTAAGAAAAAATCTCGGCGGAATGAGACTGTGAAGCGAACTTATACTTACCAAATCGTCCGTCCGTACTCCTATTGGAAGATAGACAATTTGGAGGTATATGGCATTAAAGAGGCTAAGCTCCGAAATTATGCGTTACCCAATGAAGCAATCACCCTGCGTCCGCAATCCTATACTCCCCCTTCTTATATTGCGGCGACCCAGGGTAACTTTTATCCGCCCCCTGCACCAGGCACAGTGGACGGAGGTAGTCGCAGCAAAAATGGCGGCAGCAGCAAGCCCAGTGTGCCTGATGATCGCAGTGTACTGAAATCTAAGGCAGAGGAGGCAGTTAAGGAAATCGAAGTGGAGAACGATACTTTGACCTTTGAAAACAAGATCATTATGAATCCAGAGCGCGTCAAGGTAAATGGCCCTAAACCAGGTGTGATTCCCTCTTCCGGAGCGATTGGGGCCGATGTGCTGTACAGTCCAAATCATGTGATTGATAAGCATAAGATCAATAAGACCAACACGCCCAGCAGTGGTGACATCATTTACGCTATTCTCAAAGGAAATATCAATGGAGGTGCGGATAAAACGTTGCCGATACAGGGAATCAATACTGTGACTGTCCACACTCCCGTAGTGAATCTGTCTAAAGTGTCGGATGATGCTGCTCATAATCAGAAAACCCAACCTACGAAGGGGCGATCCGCACTTATTTTGGAGCGTCCTTTTCGAGTGACGATTTCGACAGCAGGTCCGCATTTGAATATTCCCGGCTATGGTGATCGGGAGTATGCCAAATATGTACGAACCAAGCAGGTGCGCTTTCCGTTCGATGTGTACGACAAAGGGAAGACACATTTTTATCCGCGAGGTACCTGGATCGACATTCCGATGCTGCAGTTGGACACAGACTTTTATTTACCCGTATGGGTCGATGAAGGCAATTATACAGTTGAGTTCCGCACCATTGCCGAAAATGCACCGGATGGATTTACCGAACAGCGCCATGCCAACACGGATATCGCCCATCATGTTGCCAATGATGTGGTGAATATTGAAGTCATCGGACGGATGTATGATTTTCATATCACGGATATTGCTGATTACCATTGGGAGCGAGTATTTCGGCAGCAAAAAGGAAGCCCAATGCATAGCGGCCTGTCCTATTGGACAGGGCTTGGCAATATTGACGGGTTGCCCAGAGGGAACACGCAGCCCTTCACATTGCCTGTTCGCCTAGGTAGTCACCCACATGAAGGTTACGCAAATGTGGCGGTCAAGACAGGCTACCATTTCAAGTTTGACCTCAAAACCAAAGGCAATATGTTCGGCGCACAGGATGGAATTCGCATTACCCCTTCATTTTATTGGGTGAGCAAAGATGGGCGACAGCGGGAAGAGGTGGATTTGTATACACATGCAGGTAGCCGAAAATTTATCCGTGTAGGATCGGCAGAGGACCGGGAAAAGCGATATGTTATTTTGAATGAACGGCTACGCAATGTCCCTATGGAGGAAATGCAGGATACAGCAGCCTACCAATATCAACATGGACTGAGTGAAGCAGAGCGAAGTCAGTTAATGCTGGAACATTATGTGGCGCTGTATGTCCAGCGTATTACACGCAGCAAGACCTGGGTTGGACGCTACGACTGGCTAGTACTGCCTGCTGCTGTGCGTACCTTGATCGGTCCAAAGACGGACCTGCCGGAGGGGGTTGATGCCGATCGTGCGAATGCGGCGATTCAGCGCTGGTATGGCGAATATAGTCTGCCTGCTGATGTGTACGCCGTTACCAAAGGGACGGATTTGCACGAGGTCAGTCACCGTCAGGAGCTAAACGAGCATACAGATATATTCAAGAAGACAGGCTTTATAGTGGTTCACTTTAATTTGGAATCACTCCGTCAGGGGGACACCAAGCATCCACATTTGCAATATATTAATGGCCCGCTTTTGAACCAATGGCAACTGGAGGGATATCGTAGAGAGATAAAGGACCCGTACGGACACACCTTTCATTTACAGGATGGAGATGTCGTGTTTTATCATGCAGACCAGTCCAGTCGGGATGATTTTCGTTCATTTGTCCCTCACTAATTGGGAAATATACAAATTAAAGATAACCCAAATTTATCCTTTGCTTGTATAACCAGTAAAAAACAGTTGAATAAGCAGGAGAAGGGACGGGTTAATGTAAATCGAGCCAAATGAGCAAGCCTGGATTCTCATCCAGGCTTGCTTACTCTTGCATTGATGTTATTGGGCTGGCACAGGGATTTTCATTTCCAGTTCTTTGATATACGTTTTGTCGCCTTTCTTCACTTCGTTGCCAACCTTGTCATTCACTTGTCCCACAATGCTCCAGTCGGTAGGCTTGACGGTCAAAGTGAACGGCTTAATCGTCACGTATTTCGTGCCCGGTTTGAGAGCATCGTACAGCTCATCCACATGATATTTTGTCTTAGGCTTGCTGTGGAAATAACCGAATTTGCGCTGCTCTAGAATGTTGCCCTGATCATCTGCAATATCGTAATACATCATCGTTGGCGCATACTCTCCCGTCTGCTCCTGAGAAGCAGGCACTTCACCTGTACTGTCCAGCACTAGACGAGTCGTTGTTGAGGTGGCTTTCAGCTCCTTCACGGTGTAGCTGAAGCTACCGCTGGTCTTTGTCTCACTCGGCTGGACAGCAATCATGGTGTTATCTATTTTCACCGGGACCTTGAATTCATAGGGCACATCAACACCTGTCATCGAGGTTTTAACCGTCAACTCAAACTCGTCCGGCAGAGAGCCTAGCTGCATGAATTCCCCAACGACAGAATTTTTTTTGTGCGGATCATCACCGTATATAAATTGTTGAGAGTCAACTTTTTTTCCGTTAATCTGTACTTCAGGATGTTTAAAGTAGCCCTTAGGCTGATCCTTCTCGGGCACTTGATGGGCTTTTAACCATTCATCATTACCACTACTTTCAGCATCCATAGGTACATAAGGACTTATAGAGCCTTCCGGCATATTCTCGCCTTGACGCTCAATGGAAAAGGACAGGCGTGTACCGTCATACAGAACATCGCTTAATGTCAGCGTAATTCCGTCATGCGTCACACTTTCATTAGGATGACTGAGAATGCCCTTATCTACAGCAGTCTGAATTTCATCCGAGCTCAATCCATAAAAAATACTGCCAATTCCGGGAATTTGCTTGAGTGTGGCCGCCATCGTGGGTGATACAAACCCGGCGCCTACCACTCCTGCCCCTAATATGCCAACTACGGATGCCGCCAGGACAGCCCGTTTTGCAAACTTTGGTTTCGTCGTCTTTCTTTGTATGGCTCTATTTTCAATCTCCTTCATAATTTGATCACTCATACTGCCTCTGGGCATGACAGATTCATGGATCCAATTTTCCAACGGGTCCATTTCACGCTCATAAGGTGGTGTTAGATGTTTGTCCATTAACAAGTCCTCCTTTGCTTCTGTGGTCCAGCAGCTTGCGCCGAAGCCGCTCATATTTTTTGCGGATGGTTGCCGACTTTAAGCCCATGATGCTGCTAATTTCCTCAAAGCTGTATTGCTCGACAGCCTTCAGTAGCAGAATATGACGTTCTTCTGGGGTAAGATAAGTCAGCAGCTCTTCAATCACACTTATATAAGGTGATACTTGGGCGATGGACTCTTGTTCCTTGACCTGCTGAACCAGTTTGAGCCAGCGGCTGTGTTTCCTTTTGATATTCATTAAGTGATGATAGGCTATCTTGTATAGCCATGCCGAGAAGCTGGTCTGTCTGCTGTATTGATGAAGATGCTCATAAGCTCTGATAAAAATGTCCTGAACCGCGTCCTCTGTGGCTTCATGATTCTTCAAAATATAAAAGCAGTAGGTGTACATCTGACGCGCCGAATAATGATTTCATAAGCCTGCTGTTCACCAGCCTTGATACGTTCTATGGCCAGCTCAATCTGGCTGTATTTGTCCTGTGTATCCCCGGGGATGGTTGCCTGCAAGAGCTCACCTCCTTGTATTTATGTCTATATAACAATCGCAACGGGTCATTTTGTGACATTATTTTTGTGGAACCTTGATAGGTATTGTATGTTTGATCACAGCTCGTTCATTTTATCATTTTATGATATTCGGATATTCTCACTTCAACTAACATGGTCGACTCACAAAATGGACCGTTTTAAACGGGCTAATGGGGTCATTTCAATAGAAACGGGCAACAACACGGATTTGTGTAGAGAAATACTCGGATATTTAAACGCGTTTGGGGGAACAGCAAAACTATAATAATAAGGAATTTAAATTATGTAAGCGCAATCATTTTCTGTATTTGCTTGTCATCACAATACAATTGAGGAGGACGAATTGGATGGCTCAAAGGAAAGGCGCATGGCAAAAGGGAACTTTGACCGCCGCGTTGGCAGCAATGCTGGCGATGACGGGCACGACTGGAGGAGTGGCTGCGGAAGACTTATCCGAACCCACGCTGCAGGCAGAATCAGCAATCGCAGTAGAACAAAACCGTAGTGGCAGCATTCAGCTGGAAAAGCTGGATCGCGGTCTGGTAGCTGCGGCGACGCAAGAGGGTGTATTTTTAAGCTGGCGGTTATTGGCCCAGGAAGTGAATGGCTACAGTTCAACAGGGCTGACAGGAGCGGACTTTAACGTATACCGTGATGGCAAGAAAATCGCGACGGTG
Source organism: Paenibacillus sp. EKM10P (assembly GCF_011800655.1). NCBI lineage: Bacteria > Bacillati > Bacillota > Bacilli > Caryophanales > Paenibacillaceae > Paenibacillus > Paenibacillus sp. EKM10P. Next base: position 76,372 of record NZ_JAALET010000001.1, read on the forward strand.
ACGGATAGCACCAATTATCTGGATAAGGAAGGAAACGGAAATGCGGTGTACAGGGTCGCTTCAGTCGTTAAAGGGAAAGAAAAGGATCGCAGTGCCAAAGTGAAGCCATGGCAGCAGGGTTATTATGAGCTTCCTCTGCAAAAGCCTGCTGATAGCGTAACACCCGCAGGTGAATCCTATACTTATTCGGCCAACGATATGAGTGTGGGGGATGTGGACGGAGACGGACAATATGAATTTTTTGTAAAATGGGACCCATCCAACTCCAAAGATGTATCTCAGAAGGGGTATACCGGAAATACGTATGTCGATGCGTATACGTTCGAGGGCAAGCTGCTGTATCGGATTGACCTCGGTGTGAATATTCGCTCAGGTGCCCATTATACACAGATGATGGTGTATGATTTTGACGGCGATGGCAAAGCCGAGCTGATGTTCAAGACCGCTCCGGGGACCAAAACGATTACTTTTGACAAGAAGGGCAAGCCCAAAAAAGAAAAATATATTACCCTGCCCCGTGAGGATCGCAAAGCTGGAATTACACATAAGGACGATTATCGTTTGAGTCGTACGGATTATTATGAGCATGTAGTGAATATGTTCATGAACTGGACGAAGCATGAAGAAGTGGTGAAGGGGCAGTGGCCTGCTACGCTGGAGGAATGCTTTGGTATTGCTCCAAAGTATAGCTACCCGTTATCCCGAAAGGATGCAGAAAGCCTGACGGATTACTTTATGGATGTGTATGCTCCTGCGCGGAGCGACAAAAACAAGCTGAGAGAATATGAAGGTTTCATTGTGGATGGACCGGAGTATTTGACCATTTTCAAAGGAAAAACGGGGACTGAGCTGGAGACGATTCGCTATGAGCCAGAGCGCCATGATGACGGTCTTATGTGGGGAGACTACGCTATGGCCCGGATTGAACCTGCTAACCGTGTGGATCGTTTTCTGGCAGGAGTAGCATATCTGGATGGACGCAAACCATACGCCGTATTTGCACGCGGCTATTATACGCGCTCCACCTTAGCCACTTACACGTGGGATGGTCGTCATCTCCAAAAACATTGGATGGTGGACAGTGGTTGGGCACCGATGACCAATCCGTTTAATGATAGCCCGCACGGACGGGATGGAACGGACCCGAAATTTGGCACCTTGACTACACAAGGAGCGCATTCGCTGAGTGCCGCAGATGTGGATGGAGACGGCAAAGACGAAATTGTATATGGCTCCGCCACGATCGACCATGATGGCAGCCTGTTGTACAGCTCGTTTGATGTTATGCCTCCTGAAAGCGCAATTCCGGGCCAAACCGCCAGATTGGGACACGGTGACGCGCTGCATGTGACTGATATTGACCCTGATCGGCCAGGAAAAGAAATCTTTATGGTGCATGAAGGCGGCACCTATGCCCCTTATGGTTATTCGCTGCGGGATGCCAAAACGGGTGAAGTCATCTACGGTGGGTATTCCGGTAAGGATACAGGTCGGGGGATGGTCGGTGACATAGACCCGGATCAGCGAGGACTGGAGACTTGGGCCATAGGCTTGTGGACCGCTGCGGGCAAACAATTGGATACCAAGATGCCGGGTACCAATATGAGTATCAAATGGGCGGCTGATATGACCACACAAATCGTGAACGGGGCGATCGACGTAACCCCAACCATTGAAGATTGGAAACGAGGCACATTACTCACCGCAGCAGGTACCAAAACGAACAATTATACCAAAGGAACGCCATCGTTGGTCGCTGATATTTTCGGAGATTGGCGCGAGGAAATGCTTGTCCGTACAGCGGATAGCTCGGCGATCCGTATCTATTTGAGTACCGAGTCTACAACGCATAAATTGTACACATTGATGCATGACCCGCAGTATCGTGCGGATGTGGCGCGTCAAAATACTGGCTATAACCAGCCGTCCTACACGAGCTTTTACTTTGCATCCGATATGAATTGGGCGAACGTGCCGATTCCCAAGCTCTATACACCAAGAGCCTTGATGAATGAAGAGAGCAGTGACGAAGCGGATGAGGTAGAGGCAACGGAGGTAGATGAAAAAGAAGTCGATGAAACGAAAGTTGATGGAACAAAAGTCGATGGGGCAGAAATAGATGAGAAGGAAATAGAGGGAGAGTCAGCGGTCCCTGTAGTTCCTGTAGTTCCAGCAGAGGATCTATAAACGATTAGCCGGAGACTAAAACTGTAGCACCCCATCCATTAGTTAATAGACTTAGTAAAATGGCAAGCCTCTAAATCATCAGAGGCTTGCCATTTTACATTCTTAAAGTTTAAGAGTATAGACGTTTTTTCTTGCGAGTAAGCATCAGCGGTCGCCTTTATTTTTACAGATGAGGTCTCTTATATTTACGTATAAAGGCTCGGAACAGGCGCATGCTCAATCACTTCATCCAACAATTTGAGCATATGACCCCAAATATAGAAGAACCATCGGTGTTAGGAGTAATTCTCCAACACTGATGGTTCTTATTACATCTGATCACATATTAATTCCCCGTGATTAGATGGTGAAAATATTGTCATTGATCCAGTACTGCCGCTTGTAAAGGCACTTAGGGGTACACATGAAATACAAAAAAAGAAAACTCCAAACCGGGTCAAGGTCGGAGCTTTCTTTGTTTTGTTTAGCTATTATTTGGCATCCGATGGAAGTGAACCGGCTACGCCCCATAATTCCACATTTACTTTGTTTGAAGCACCACGGAATTGAATTGTATATCGCCCGGAACGCATAGCATCAGAACTTCTCCAAACAGTTTCACTGTTTTTGCTGATTGTCTGGCCGTCAACATACGATTTCCCAGAATCGTTGTGCTCTACAGTAAAGTCAACGGGGGTATTAGCGTAGTTTCTAATGCGCAATTTAACATACCCGAAACCCTTAGGAACCTCGAAGCTGCCTGATGCAGTTGCACTTCCCCCTACAGTAAAGTTAAAAGAATTTCCCACGCTTTGAGGAGTTATTACATGGTCACCAGTAGTTGTATTACCAGCATCTTGGGTCGCCGTAGTGGATGTATTTGCAGAATCAGTTACAGCATCTGAATCCGCAAAGATCGCACTGGGCACGGCAATAGCTCCTCCTAATAAACCTAAAGATAAGGCTGATGCAATTAAATGTTTTTTCTTCACAGAATAATCCTCCTTGTAATTGTATAAAACTGCTACATCGTTATACCAAAAGATTCCATCGAATGTAATATTTCGACAAAAAATATTAATATATTATCAATTATATTATTTATTTCTATATTAATCCTGTATTTAATATTCGGATTTACTCAAAAATCTGTCAAGTTCCACTGGATTCACTTCACTCTTACTACGCCGAAAATCCGAACAAATCGAGTCATCCTAATCCAAATTTTGATGATTGCGTCACGATAGTTGAGTGGGAGCTGAAATAGGAGCTGCAAGTGGTCTTTGGGGTGCTGCAGCGGGTGCGGCATTAGGGGCAGAATGTAAAAATCGTTTGTATATTTTCATAAGAAAGAGACAGTCATGTAAACGACTGCCTCTTCTGTTCTCAGCGTGACTGAGTACTTGCCAACAGCTGCCTGAAGAGACCGAATCACGGACCAGGTTTCCAGGCAGAACTGTAATATGCAGTGAGTGCGGCTGGCATGCCGTTAAATAATATCCGGATACAACAGCGATTGGAGCAACGTTCCGTTCGCGGAGCGTCGCCAGACCCCCTCTTTTACTTTTCTATTTGTAAAGGAGTCGATTCTCTAAATATCGGCTCAGTTCTGATATGCGTAATCTGATAAGGCCTGGAAGGATCTTTGACCCGCGCCAATAGCATCTCAGCCGCCATAATCCCCATTTCGTTGTTGTAAATATGCACGGTGGATAAATGAGGCTCTACAATCCGGGATTCAGGAGCGTTATCAAACCCAAACACAGCAATATCTTCAGGAATTTTCAAGTTTTTATTTTTGAGCGCTTTCATGACACTGACGGCGATAAAATCATTGGCGCATACGAACGCGGACGGAAGCGCGCTCATACCTTCCAATTGTTTATCCATCCAATCCGATTCGGAGAAAAAATTTCGGTCCTGATCAACGATGCAGCAAGATAAATCCACACTTAGGCCTGCTTCGATTAAAGCACGGTTATATCCAACCCACCGCTCGTTGAAGCTTTTGCAATGTTTATAATCCCCAGCAAAACCAATCCGCGCAAATCCACGATCAATCAGGCTTTTGGTAACAGAATAAACGCTATGTTCATTTTCCATCAACAATAAATCCGCTTTCAAATCAGGATAAAAAATGTCCACCGAGCAATCAATAAAGATTGTGGGCAATCCCAAACTCGTAACGAGCTCACTATACTGTGGATCGAACATTTCAATGCAAATGATTCCGTCAACCTTGGAGGCTTCAAAATTATTAGGAAGTGTTCCCGCTTGGATTTCGTTTTCCCGCACAATATGAATCGACAAATTATACCCTTCTGCACTTATTCTTTTTTCCAGCCCACTGATCAGAAAGGAGCCAAAATGCGAGCTGTTCGGCAGATTGCATGTAAACAGGGCAATGTTACCTTGGTTCCTAGGGATGATGCTGTCTGTTTCCACATAGGCAAATTGCTTATATTTGAGCTCGATCGCTTTTTTAATGACCTTGTTCCGAGTATCAACCGGGATGCTGTCACTACCGTTAATCGCTTTGGAGGCGGTATTTCGGGAGATTCCCAAAGCGTCAGCAATGTCTTGAATGGTGACTTTTTCTTTCTTCATAGACTGGTTCCACCTTCACTTAATAAATGGATTGCCTGAGAGGTACAGTTGCCTCTGCCAGCTCTCCGTTCAGACCTAAAATGTATCCTAAATGTATAATAGTTCGCATAAAATAGCAATGTTGAGATTACAAATGTATAAAATATTTTTACATTTGTAAAGTTTATTTAATAGCCTGTATTTATCTTTATCAGATCGAAAAATGAACTGAAATTCAAATTTTTATAAGCTGGATAAAAAAATGCTCATTGAAACAGAGAGCGTACATTAGGGTCGAATAAGTGAAGCGGTCATTGTTAATGGGGAACTTTCAGATTTGGATCATAGGGGATGATTATTTTTGTTTTTGTTACAAAAGCTCAGAATGACAATAATATTTTGGTCAAATGTAAATAAAATATTTTACAAAAGTTATTGACGAATGATAATTTGATTTGGTAAATTGAAGATGAAAAATGTAAGCCTTTTCAGTTGTCTTGTACAGACGGTTATTACAGATGGGGGGAACGCACATGGCAAACTTGGCTAAGGCAGCTCAGAGACATGCCGCACTGGGGGAGCAAAGGTCCATTCGCAGCAAGCTAGACTATATTCGCAAAAACTATTTTCTTTACGTACTGCTGGCGCCTGCACTGATTCTTACGATTCTTTTTAAGTATGTTCCGATGTATGGGGCCATTATTGCATTCAAGGATTTTAGCCCGCTTAAAGGGATATGGGGAAGTGACTGGGTTGGACTAAAGTACTTCACTAAATTTTTAGAATCACCCAATTTTACAGATATCTTCTTTAATACGCTGAAACTGAGCTTCTATGGACTTGTACTCGGGTTTCCTGTACCAATCCTGTTAGCGGTCATGCTGAATCAAATCCGCAAGGCGGGATTGAAAAAGAATATCCAGCTTGTGTTGTACGCCCCTAATTTTATTTCGGTCGTTGTCATTGTGGGAATGCTGTTTATTTTCTTGTCTCCGACCGGACCTTTGAATCAAATCATTGCATCGGTGACCGGCAACCCTGTGATCTTTATGACAGAGCCTGAATATTTTCGCTGGATTTATATCCTGTCTGGAATTTGGCAGGGGGCGGGGTGGTCTTCAATCATTTATGTAGCTGCGCTCGCTAATGTTGATCCCGAACTGCATAATGCGGCAAGTCTGGACGGAGCCAACCTGCTTCAGCGCATATGGCATATTGATTTGCCGACGATTAAACCGATTATGGCGATTGTTTTTATCCTGGCAGCAGGAGGAATTATGTCGATTGGATTTGAGAAGGCGTATCTTATGCAGACATCCATGAATTTGCCTACTTCTGAAATTATTCCTACCTATGTGTATAAAGTCGGCTTGCAATCCGGCAATTATGCTTATTCTGCGGCGGTCGGGCTGTTTAATTCGGTGATTAATGTGGTTTTGCTGCTGACCGTTAACTTTATCGTCAAGAAGCTCAATGAGGGAGAAGGGCTTTATTAGGAAAGGAGCCTCTTTATGCATGTCAAACATTCCAATCTGGACCGCTTCATCCTAGGTGTGAATTACATTGTGCTCACTTTAGCTGTTTTGATTATTGTAGTTCCCTTGGGTTATATCGTGATTGCTTCGTTTATGGACCCGACCGTTTTGTTAAGCAAAGGGCTATCCTTCCGTATTTCGGATTGGAGTGTGGAGGGATATCGGAAAATTTTGTCCAACCCAGCCATGCTCCGTGGATTTGCCAATTCGGTGTTCTATTCTTCATGCTTTGCCTTGATCTCTGTGACCGTTTCGATTTGTGCTGGCTATGCCTTATCGGTGAACAGCCTGGTGGGACGAAATTTCTTTATGACATTGTTTATTATCACCATGTTTTTTAGTGGAGGTCTGATTCCGACTTACCTGCTGGTCAAAAATTTAGGGATGCTGGATACCGTATGGGCTATTCTTCTTCCCGGTGCAATCAATGTGTGGGATCTGATTTTGGCACGAACGTTCTTTAAAGGTGTACCTAATGAATTAAAAGAGGCCGCCAACGTGGACGGAGCCTCGGACTGGACGATATTTTTTAGAATTGTCCTGCCGCTGTCCAAACCCATTATTTTTGTCATTGCGCTATATGCCTTTGTTGGTCAGTGGAATTCTTATTTTGATGCCATGATTTATCTGGATAATGCACAGCTGCATCCGCTTCAATTGGTGCTGAGATCGATCCTGATCCAAAACCAGACGATGCCTGGCATGATTAGTGATCAATTAGCAATGGCGGAACTGAAGCGTCTTTCGGAAATGATCAAATATTCATCGATTGTCATATCCAGTCTTCCACTGCTTGTGATGTATCCTTTTTTCCAAAAGTATTTTGAAAAGGGCGTTATGGTCGGCTCTTTAAAATAACAGATGCCGCACACTTCATTTGCTATATGTGCTTTTTACCATTATCCGATGGAGGTCATCCAGATGAAAACAGTCAAAACTGCCTCATTTGCCGCACTGGCGGCGATCTTAGTTCTTTCCGGCTGCGGCAGCAGCAATTCTTCTAATGAGAGCGATGCAACAGATGTGAATGGAAAAGTGACGCTCAACTTTATAACCCAAAGCTCTCCACTCGCTCCGGCAGATCCGAACGACAAGCTGATTAACAAACGGCTGGAAGAAAAAACGGGCATTCATATTCGTTGGAAGAACTTTACCAGTGACCAGTTTGTAGAAAAAAGGAATCTGGCCATTGCCAGCGGCGATTTGCCGGATGCAGTGTTCGACGCGGGCTACTCGGATTATGACTTGCTCAAGCTAGCCAAAGACGGTGTCATTATTCCGGTGGAGGATTTGATTGAACAGCATATGCCGAATTTTAAAAAGGTATTGGAGCAATCCCCGGAATATAAAGCGATGTTGACTGCGCCGGATGGACATATTTATTCCTTTCCGTGGATTGAAGAATTGGGGACAGGAAAAGAAGCGATCCAGTCCGTGGATGATTTGCCGTGGATTAATGTGGAGTGGCTGAGCAAGCTGGGCTTGTCCATGCCAACAACGACCGAAGAGCTGAAGCAGGTCCTAATTGCCTTTAAAACAAAGGACCCCAACGGCAACGGGCAGGCGGATGAGATTCCATTATCGTTTATCGATAAGCCTGGCGGCGAGGATTTGGCCTTTTTATACGGGTCCTTTGGGCTTGGAGAGAACTGGGATCATACAGTAGTGACGAACGATGGGAAAGTCGTATTTACAGCAGCGGATAACGGATATAAGGAAGCAGTCAAATATATTCATGATTTATACAAGGAAGGGCTGGTGGACATAGAGTCCTCCCAGCAGGATTGGAACACTTATCTGGCCAAAGGGAAGGATCACCGCTATGGTCTGTACTTTACATGGGATAAGGCCAATATTACAGGCCCGAATAAAAAATACGATCTCATGCCGCCGCTGGCTGGACCGGATGGACATGTGAATGTTACACGGACGAATGGCATCGGCTTCGATCGCGGGCGCATGGTGATCACCAGTGCTAATAAGAAGCTGGAAGCGACCGCCAAGTGGATTGACCAGCTGTATGATCCGATCCAGTCTATACAGAACAACTGGGGAACTTACGGGGATACCAAGCAGAAGAATATTTTTGAGTATGATACGGCAAAGGGAATGCTGAAGCATCTGCCGCTGGAAGGCTCGGCTCCGGTGGAAATCAGACAAAAGACGAACATTGGTGGACCGTTAGCTGTATTGGATGAATACTACGGAAAATACACAACCCAGCCAGAAGATGCGACATGGCGATTGGGTTTGCTCAAAAAGGTGATGGTTCCGCATATGCAAGCGGATCATAATTATCCTAAAGTATTCTTCTCTATCGATGAGCTGGATCGTTTGTCGACTATTGAAACCGATCTATTCGCCTATGTTCTCCGTAAACGTACGGAATGGTATCAGAACGGTAAGGTCGAAGAGGAGTGGCCGGAATATTTGCAGGAGCTGAACAGTCTGGGATTACAGGAATGGTTGCAAATCAAGCAAGCGGGCTATGACAGAAGCACAAGTAAATGAATCTTTTTTCGAGGGAGATGAGTATATGAACGTGATTAGGCAAGAGAAATACCGCCCATCCTATCACTTTTCACCAAAAAGCGGATGGATGAATGATCCGAATGGAATGGTTTATTATGAAGGGCGCTATCATTTGTTTTATCAGCATCATCCGTTTGGCACCACATGGGGACCTATGCATTGGGGGCATGCTGTCAGCACTGATTTGATGAATTGGGAGGAGCAGCCAATTGCCTTGGAGCCGGATGAGCTAGGAACGATTTTTTCCGGGAGCGCTGTAGTGGATGAACAGGATACATCCGGATTTTTTGGCGGCAAGCCGGGCTTGGTAGCCATTTTCACCCATCATCATTCGCTTCCGGGGACGGAACAGGTGCGGCAGTGCCAAAGCCTTGCCTATAGTACCGATTCAGGGAAAACTTGGATTAAATACACAGGCAACCCGGTGCTGGAGGATAAGGAATACATTGATTTTCGGGACCCGAAAGTGTTTTGGCACAAACCTACAGAGCAGTGGGTGATGGTGCTGGCCTGCGGTCAGACGATTCGAATCTATCATTCTCCGAATCTGAAGGAATGGACTTTTGCCAGTGAATTTGGACACGGCATCGGTAGTCATGATGCGGTGTGGGAATGCCCGGATTTATTTCCGCTATATGTTGATGAGAAACGCGAACAGGTGAAGTGGGTCATGCTCGTAAGCATTGGCGATACCCCGGGGATTCGGGAAGGGTCTAGAACACAGTATTTTACGGGTGAATTTGATGGGACAACATTTGTGGCAGATGCGGAAAGTGAAAAAGTCCGCTGGCTCGATTATGGCAGAGATAACTACGCAGGTGTGTGTTGGTCGGATATCCCGGCAGAGGACGGACGACGCCTGTTTATGGGCTGGATGAGCAACTGGAGATATGCCAATCAGACACCGACGGAGCGCTGGAGAGGTGCCATGTCCATTCCGCGAGAACTCGTACTGGAAACGAGAAAGGGCACAGTTGCGCTTGTTCAGCGCCCTGTTCGGGAGCTGGAGGGATTAAGAACCCCTGTCCTCTCACTCACAGAACCATCTTGGGAGGAAGTGCGAAACGCATTGTCTTCCTTGCAGCTGGATTGCTACGAACTTGTGGCTGAATTTGCAACCACTGGAGACTTTGGCTTTAAAGTGCGGGTATCGGATGAACAAGAAACACTCGTCGGTTACACTTCTGCCACGCAGGAGGTATACGTGGACCGGACACGGTCTGGTCGCTCGGATTTTCATGAAGACTTTGCAGGAAAACATGGAGCCTCATTAACAATCTTACCGGATCGCATGGACATCCGTATCTATGTAGATCGCTCGTCTATCGAAGTGTTTTTCGATCGCGGACAGGTAGCCATTACCGATTTAATATTTCCTGATGCAGAAGCTAAGGGTCTTGAAATATTCGCAGCAGAAGAGCGGGTTACGTTATTTTCGCTGGAGCTTTATGCGCTAAAATGAGGTTTTCTTCATAATCCGTACTGGAAGGTAGGAAATTGGCGATGAGGATAGAGCTCACAAACACGCGAACGAACCTGACGGATTGGCAGATTAAAGGGAAGGGACGCATAGAAGATAACGTTCAGGGACTTTTGCTAAGATCGGAGCCACAGGAAGACGTGATGGCTATGTCTGGAACCACATCACAGGATTTTACTTTTGAAGCGGATGTGATGGTCACAGACATACAGGCAGATGCTACCCTAGTTTTCCGTTCCAGTGAGGACGGATGTTCTTCCTATATGCTTCAAATCGTGCCAGCTGCTGGATTATTACGGTTGCGCGATGCTGCTGGAGATATCAAAAGACTCAAAGAGGAACGGCAGGTAAAATTACAAAAAGGAGATATTTATCATCTCAAGGTAAAGGTAGAAGGCTCGCAGCTTAAAGTGTACTGGGATGAAGGATATCGCCCGATTATAGATGTGGTCGATACGACGTATGCATCAGGATATTTGGGACTGAATGTCTGGAATGGGTCGGCATTATTTCAGAACATTCAAGTCAGTGATATGGATACGAATGTAGATGAACCGTTCTTGATCCGTGGAAAATGGCAACCGGACCTCAAAGGGCAAAAAGCTGAGGGAACAAGTTCTGAAGGAGCATTGAAAATATTTAGTACGACAGCTGCCGATCTGGTCATGGAAGGTAGTGTGACGCTGAATCCTTCTGAACCGGGAATGGAAGCAGGGCTATTTTTCAGAGGGAATCCGAAGGGTACAGAGGGATATGTTGCTTCTGTGCAACGTGAGGATCAGCAGGTTCGGGTACATCTGAGAAAGGCGAATGGAGCGTTGGTTACAAGCTCTGTCATGGTGTATCCGAATACATCGGGCAGTAAATATAGTCTGGAAATCATCACATATGAAGAGCGAATTCGCGTGTTTATAGATGGCTACACGCCTGCGGCGATTGACATTGTGGATAACAGTTATTCCAGTGGTTTTATAGGTATGAAGGCAACTGGGGGTACGGCTTATTTTCAGGATATCTACCTTACCTCCGTCTCGAATTACTATACAGAAAAATATCGCCCGCAGTATCATTATTCCCCTGCCAGAGGCTCGGCCAGCGATCCGAACGGATTGGTATATTTCGAGGGAGAATATCACCTGTTTCATCAGGATGGTGGACAATGGGCACATGCGGTCAGTCTGGATTTGCTGGATTGGAAAAGGCTTCCCTTGGCATTAAAGTGGAATGATTTGGGCCATATCTGGTCCGGCTCGGCTGTAGCTGATCTCACCAATACTTCCGGCTTGTTCAGCGACTATGGCGGAAAAGGGCTGATTGCATATTACACCTCCTATAATCCCGATCAGCCCAAGGGAAACCAGAGAATTGGCCTTGCTTACAGCACAGACCGGGGACGGACATGGCAATACCCCGAAAACAATTCAATTGTAATTGAGAATCCGGGCCAAAATGAAAACGATCCTGGCAACTGGGATTTTCGTGATCCGAAAGTGGTATGGGATGAAGCGCATCAGCGCTGGATTATGGTCGTGTCGGGAGGTGACCATATCCGCTTCTTTACCTCCGCCAACCTATTAGATTGGAGCTGGACGGATAACTTTGGCTATGGTGATTATATACGGGGCGGGGTATGGGAGTGCCCAGATCTATTCCCGCTCGCGGTAGACAAGAGCAACACCTCTAAATGGGTGCTAATGATTAGTACTGGAGCCAGCACGAACACTCAAGGCTCGGATGCGGAATATTTTATCGGTGAACTGACATCTGATGGCAAATTTCAAAATGATCTTCCGCCGGGGAAGGTGTTGAAAACCGATTGGGGCAAGGAATTCTATGCCTCGATGTCTTTCTCCAATATGCCCTGCGGGCGGCGTATCATGCTGGCATGGATGACAAATTGGGACTACCCGTTCAGCTTCCCAACTTCACCCTGGAAGGGGCAGTTCAGCATCCCGAGAGAGTTATCGTTAAAAACAACCCATGAAGGCATACGCTTGATACAGCATCCGATATCCGAACTGACTTCGCTACGTTCTCATTTATTTTCGCTAGAACATGCAAGTATCACGGAATCTTCTCCGAATATACTGGAAGGTTTAAAGGCGGGTGCCTATGAGATTGAGGCGGAGTTCGAATTTCCTTCCGTTGGGATGGCATCGACTTTTGGGTTTTGCGTACGGGAAGGCGGTGAGCAAAGAACGGTAGTCGGCTATAAAACAGATGTACAACACATGTTTGTAAACCGTGCTGAATCAGGGCTTACTGATTTCTCTCCTCTATTTTCAACGCTTCATGAAGAATCGCTGGCACCGGTCGGGAATCGAATTCAAATGCGTATATTTGTGGACGAATCCTCAGTCGAGGTGTTTGGTAACCATGGAGAAGTCGTATTTTCTGATATCATTTTTCCAGATTCGGCGCGTAGAGGGATGAGCTTCTATGCTCAAGGTGGTGAGGTGAAAATTGTTTCTCTTCATGTGTATGCGCTACACAATCGCTGGAGGGTTACAGAGGTTTCATCCATCAGACTGATCATGGATTACACACAGCTGGAGCTTGCGGAAGGACAGTCGAAACGTCTGTATGCGAGTGTGGAGGATCATTCCGGGAGAAAAGAACATTTGCTGAATTGGGAATCCAGCAACCCCGCAGTCGTCAAGGTGATCTCGTCAAATGAAGGCTACGCGATCACGGAGGCACTTTCCCCTGGAGAAGCCATTGTTACAGCCTCCATCCCAGGAGATACGGTAAGAGCAAGTACCTCTGTCACTGTGCATGGCGGGAAGTTTTATACCAACCTTTCAGGTTGGGTGCCGGATGTCTCCGCATCCCGCTGGATGGTGACGACGGATGGTATGCGCGGAAGCTATATTAGCGATGCGAATTATATGGCTTCTGAGCAGGCGGAAGATTTTACGTATGAGGCTGATATGAAGCTGTATGGAAATGGGAGTGCTGGCTCCATGATTTTCCGTGCCAACGCGGACGGGTCGAGTGGCTATTATTTCAATTTGGATCCGAACATGAAATCCATTCGCCTTTTTTATAAAAAAGAAGGGCGATTCGAGGAACAACAAGTGCTGGCCAAGGTTCCAAGATTTGTACTGCCGGGAGTAACCTATCATATTAAAATCCAAGCAGAGGGATTACGCCTTCGTATAGAGATTGATAACGAACAGGTAATGGACTTGGAAGATGATACATTTGCCGAAGGGCATTTTGGTATCAATGTATTTGGAGGGCAGGCTTTTTACCAACATGTAAGGATCGAGAAAATGTGATATGAATTTCTTATGTCAGAAGGAGAGCTGTATTTTACGAGCTCTCTTTTTTGCGTCTTTTTTAGCCGGAGCCTGCAATTTGCTGGTTAAACGAAAACCTTCAGGGGGGTATAATAAAATATAGTGCTATATCAAGTGCGTATACATGGTGTTACAGCAGATTTGGATTCATACAACCATTAGATGCTGATCTGGAAGGACGGCTATGGGCCATTGGAGGAATGCTTGTGAGGATGATGTTCACTTTTCTAAGAAAATATCGGGTTCCAGCTATCGCGGCGCTCGTGATGATGTTGCTGGAATTGACGGTAGAGTTATCGCAGCCGTATTTGATCTCCAAAATCATAGATGAGGGCATTCGACAGCAGGATTTGCCCGTCGTCTGGTTATGGGGCGGTGTACTGGTGGGCAGTGCCGTTATCGCTTTTATGGCAGGGATATCCAGCTCCTTTTTTGCTTCACATGCAAGTCAGGGTTTTGGCTATGATGTGCGGGAAAAGCTATATCAAAAGGTGCAATCCTTTTCTTATCCGGTGTTCAAACGGTTTGCTACTTCGTCGCTGATTACGCGCCTGACGGGAGATGTTACGCAAGTACAAGATACGGTGTTTATGAGCCTGCGATTTATGACACGAGTTCCGCTGGTGGTGATCGGCAGTATTGTGATGGCTCTGGTTGTCCATTTTAGGCTTGGGCTGCTACTGGCGGTTATGGCCCCAGTGCTGTTCGTATTTGTGCTGGTAATGATGCGGAGGACTGTCACTTTGTTTAAAAGTGTCCAGCGGCGCTTGGATGACGTTAATGGAGTAATTCAGGAGAATCTGACAGGCATGCGGCTTATCCGGGTTTTTGTGCGGATGCGACATGAAATTGAACGTTTTGCTCATTACGGAAGTGAATTGATGAAAGGGACGGTGTCCGCTCTACGCTGGACAGAAACGACGATGCCGTTCATTTTGTTTACGATGAATGCAGGGATTATTGCAGTACTTTGGTTTGGGCGCGGTCAAATTTCCACTGGAGATGCCAGTGTAGGACAGGTGGTTGCAGTCGTTAATTATTCCCTGCGGACAATTGGAGCTTTGTCTGCTTTATCCGGTATCGTTGTGGTATTTTCCCGGGCTACTGCATCTACAGGGCGGATTCGAGAGGTTTTGGAAACACCTAATGAAGAGGGGAGAGAGCTGAAGGGTGTTCCAACACAGGATATACGTATTGAGGGACAGGTGGAAATGGATCGGGTGAGCTTTCATTATCCGGGCAGTGATTTGGCTGTATTAAAGGACATATCCTTTAAGGCACGACCGGGTGAGCGAATCGCTATTATGGGAGCTACTGGTTCGGGCAAATCCTCACTTGTACAGTTGATTACACGTCTATATGAAGAAGATGAAGGTCATGTGCGCTTTGACGGAAAGGACGCTCGTGAACTGGATGGCTCCATACTACGTGAGGCGATTGGCTATGTCCCCCAAGAGGTGCTGCTATATACCGGCTCGATTCGGGATAATATTGCCTGGGGGCTGGAGCATGCCAGTCTGGAGCAGATTCAGGAAGCCGCGCGCATAGCACAAATCCATCCTATGATTGAACGCTTGCCGCAAGGCTATGACACCATGCTCGGACAGCGTGGTGTTAATCTGTCCGGCGGACAGAAGCAGCGGCTGTCGATTGCCCGCGCACTGGTGCGCCAGCCGGCAGTGCTGATTCTGGACGACAGCACAAGTGCGCTGGATGTGGGGACGGAAACCGCATTGCTGAATGCACTCGATGGCCTGTCCTGTACGACATTTCTCATCACGCAGAAGATTAGTTCAACTGCATCAGCAGATCAGATTTTACTGCTGGATGAAGGGCGCCTGATAGCTAGTGGAAACCATGATCATCTCATGGATAGCTCGGATTTGTATCGACGAATCTTTGAATCACAATACGGAAAGGAGGAGTCGCATGTTCAAGGAACTCATTGAACCGTTCCGTCAGCCTACACCGCCGTCCGGTGTGCTGCGAAACCCGGCTGGCGCTGAAGGACGACGCAAGGCCAAAGCGAAGAACTGGTCTGGCACGGTAGGGCGAATATGGGCTTATCTGGCCCGTCGCAAGGCCAAGCTAATGCTGGTCCTGTTCATGGTGTTGCTCAGCTCCGGGCTGTCGCTGTTGGCTCCATATCTGGTCGGTGTAGCGGTGGATGATTTTCTCGAAGGGCCGGGTGGACGCACGTGGATTTATTTTCTCATAGGTTTAGGGGCTGTGTATCTACTGAACTCGCTGACCTCCTGGCTGCAAAATATCTGGATGATCGAGATTGCCCAAGAGACGGTGTACCGCATGCGTTTCGATCTGTTTTCACATTTGCATCGACTCCCCATTCCTTTCTACGGCAAACGTCAGCAGGGAGAAATTATGAGTCGTCTGACCAATGATATCGAAAATGTCAGTTCTACGCTGAACAGCTCGGCCATTCAGATTTTTTCGAGCATATTGACGCTAATCGGTACACTCACTGTGATGCTGTGGTTAAGCCCGCTGATGACCCTGCTAACCTTTATCGTGGTGCCGTTAATGGCAGCCGGGATGCGCTGGATTACACGCCGCACCGGGCCTTTATATAAGGAACGGCAGAAGAACTTGGGCGAACTGAACGGATACATTGAAGAAACGCTGTCCGGTCAGCAGATTATCAAGGCATTTTCACAGGAGAAGAGAGTCATCCGTGGTTTTCGTGAGCGTAATGACCGTATTCGGCTGTCGGGTTTCTGGGCACAAACGATTTCAGGCTTTATCCCCAAGCTGATGAACGGACTGAATAATCTCAGCTTTGCTATTGTAGCAGGGATCGGCGGGATTTTAGCCATTCGCGGCTCGATTACGATAGGGACGATTATCGTATTTGTAGAATATGCTCGTCAGTTCACTAGACCGCTGAACGATTTGGCTAACCAGTGGAATACACTGTTGTCCGCCATTGCCGGAGCTGAGCGCGTATTTGAAATATTGGACGAAGACGAAGAGTCCAAGGATGAACGCGGCGCAGTAAAGGTGAAGCATGTGGAGGGAGCTGTACAGTTTACGGATGTTTTCTTCGGTTATGATGAGGGAAACGCTACGCTGGAAGCCATCTCTTTTGAAGCTAAACCTGGTGAAATGATCGCGCTCGTCGGCCCGACCGGGGCAGGAAAAACGACACTGATCCAGCTCCTTTCCAGATTCTATAGCCCAGACAAGGGAACGATTACGCTGGACGGGCGTGACATTACGACCATAGAGCGTGAAAGCTTGCGCTCCCGTATGGCGTTTGTGCTACAGGACACCTTCCTGTTTCAGGGGACCATTCGTGAAAATATCCGCTTCGGCAGGCTGGATGCCACTGATGAGGAGGTTGAACAAGCATCGAAACTGGCCAACGCCCACTCCTTTATCATGCGGATGAAGGACGGGTACGACAAGGTGCTGGAAGCGAACGGTAGCGGCATCAGTCAAGGGCAAAAGCAGTTGCTGGCGATTGCTCGTGCGATTTTGGCCAACCCTTCTATCCTGGTGCTCGACGAGGCGACCAGCAGCATTGACACCATCACCGAGATGAAAATTCAAGAAGGACTGGAACGGCTCATGCAGGGGCGAACAAGTTTCGTTATTGCACATCGGTTGAATACCATTCGTCAGGCTGACCGGATTTTGGTCTTAAAGGACGGTCGTTTGGAGGAGCAAGGTTCTCATGAGGAGTTGCTGGCTCACAAAGGCTTTTACAGTAATTTATATTATGGTCAGTTGAGAAAACAAAGCTCATAAGCTGGCTTGATCAACAGACTTACAGGCATACTTAAAAAGGGCTACCGTGGGGTGGCCTTTAAGTATGCCTTTTTATAGGTATGTATAATTAAAGACTTTACATAGATATTGCACAATCCGTATTTGTGATCAGAGACGTTTGAAATTGAGATACTTACTGATTTCACATTTAATTAGTATACCCATACCCCGTATATGTATGTTAACATGGGCGTGCAACAATAAAATTTCGCCTCAAAGGAGAGAGATCCTCATGAAAGTCGCCATCATGCTTTTCGATGGAATCACAGCATTAGATGCCATAGGTCCATATGATGTATTTGCTGCTACACTGAAATGTGAAGTGAAGTTTGTCGCTAAGAAAAAAGGGTTAGTCAAACTGGACTCAAACATGGGCTATTTGCATGCCGATTATAGTTTTTCTGAAGTACCTTCAGCTGACATTCTTGTTATTCCAGGTTGCAGTCCGCCAAATTATAAAACTCTAATGAATGACGAAGAAACATTAAATTGGATTCGCCAAATACATGAAACTACAAAATGGACCACATCGGTTTGTAATGGCTCTCTGATTTTAAGCGCCGCAGGCTTGTTAAATGGAACCATAGCCACAAGTCATTGGGGTTCCTTAGACCTGCTCCAATCTCTTGGAGCCATTCCAACAGATGAGCGAGTGGTCCGTCAGGGCAAAATCGTTACAGCAGCTGGTGTCTCCTCTGGTATTGACATGGCACTCCAGCTCATCGCATGGGAACTGGGAGAAGATATGAGTAAGGGAGTCCAATTGATTTTGGAATATGATCCTCAGCCTCCGTTTGACACGGGTTCACCCCAGAAAGCACCTGCTATATTGGTAGAACAAATAAGAGGTATGCTGCAAGAGTTTGCAAAACGGGAGCCTTATGTGTAAGTCCTGCATTAGGTTCTGTATTTTTATTTACAAAGCCCCCTAATTCAACTAATATGGTTTACACATAGAAAAGGATTACAAAGTGTAAACCATTGGAGGGGGTTACAAACATGAGCAGCTTACCTAAGTCTGCTACATTTCCGCTTTTCATTTTGATGCTGAATCTGTTTATTGCTTTATTGGGTCAAGGCATGGTGATTCCCATTCTGCCTGAATATTTGAAACAATTTAATGCGGCAGGAGCTGCTGCGGGGTATCTTATTGCCGCTTTTGGAGCAGCACAGTTTATTTTTTCACCTCTGGGTGGGCAACTTTCGGATAGATACGGGCGTAAATCAATGATCATCACCGGTCTGTTTTTAACCGTCATTTCGGATCTCATGTTTGCTGTATCTACGACATTGCCCCTTCTATATATTGCTCGGTTTATTGGAGGGATAGGTATTGGATTAATGGTTCCTTCCAATATGGCCTATGTCGCTGATATTACCACTCCTGAAACTCGCGCTAAAGGAATGGGGTACTTGGGTGCTTCCATGAATTTGGGGATGGTACTTGGTCCGGGGTTAGGCGGTATGATCGCTGAGTTGGGCATTAGGGTGCCTTATTTTTTTGCTGGTGGACTTGGACTTGTAGCAACGCTGCTTAGCTTATATATGCCAGAGACACTGCCCAAGGAACAACGAAAACCCGTTGGCCAACGGGTCCGTAGGGAGCCGATTCGAAAGCAAATTCTGAATTCATTTCGAACGTCCTATTTTCGTTATCTTCTCCTCATATTGATCATGACATTAGGCTTGATGAATTACGAAACGGTGTATGCTCTTTTTGTGGAACGAAAATACGGTTTTGATGCCACTAAAATCTCAATGATCATTACGGTTGGTGCCATCATAGGCATCGTGGTGCAGGTATGGCTGCTTGATTACCTCATCAAGAGACTTGGCGAGATGAAGCTTATACGCCTCTCTTTGATCATGACAGCCATTGCTTTACTGTTCATGCTTATTAAGATCAATTTAGGTTATCTGCTGTTGGTATCGGCTCTGTTCTTTGCTTTTAATGCCTTCTTAAGGCCCACAGTAAGTACAATGATTGCCAACTCGGCTGGAGATCGTCAAGGATATGCCGCCGGACTGAATACGACGTATACCAGCCTAGGCAGTATATTGGGGCCTATTTTAGCGGGTTTGTTGTTTGACAAACACATTCATATTCCTTATATTTTTGGTGCATTAATCCTTGCATCTGCCCTTTTCTTAACCTTTCAAACATCAAAAAATGAGAAACGGATGGTTGCTAATGACTGAGAACTGGCACCAGAACTTGAAAAACAAAAATCGGGAAGAACTCATTGCGGCTGCGAAGGAACTTTTTATGAAGCAGAGCTTTCTCAAAGTGAATATTAAGGATGTATGCCATGTGGCTGGTGTAAGCCGGGTTACATTCTATAAGCATTTTCAGTCCATGAATGAAATGGTTTTTGAGGTCCAAATGGAGATCCTTGAAAGCATGACTGAATTTGTTAGAAGAGCACCTACAGCCGAAATGAATGGTAAGCAGATGCTTACTTCGATGCTTGATGCATGGATTGATTATGCGGGGCGACACCCGGAATATATCAAGTTTATTCTGTTATTCGACCTGCATTACGAAGGTTATGATTCAAATGAAGAACTCAAAGAACGATATAAACATTTTGTTAACCAAGGAAAGGAACGACATTTCCTGATAGATGCTCTGGAAGCTGGAATCCAAGATGGATCCTTAAAGTCGGATGCTGAACCTTTACAGACTGCTCATTTTGTCTTTACCTCTATGATGGGTTTACTCCAGAAAATGAGTCTAACTTCCAATGACGAATCGAATAACAAAATTCAGGATATAAACGTTGCTAACCGATTTGTAGGGATGCTGGTTCAGTATCTAAGTTCAGAAAGTGATGAATCCTCTATTTAAGACAGGTGGACGCCATAGAATAACAAGGCTCAGTCTGCTAAACTGTGAAAATAGAACGGGTACATATACTTTGCCATATTAGCCTGATTTTTTTTGCGGAGGTGCGGGGATGAACGGAAGTCTGTTTGAGCCAGGACTGCGGGACGGGGATTATATTCCCCGTTTTTTTGCTTACTATTACAAGCAATGGCGTGACTATACGATGTCTTACCACGATCATCATTCCACTGAAATTATGTATATGATTTCTGGCTTGTGCAGGATAGATGTACAAACCGGAAAGAATACGGAAGAAAGCATTACGCTGCGCAAAGGCGAGTTTATTATGCTGGATGCAGGCGTCCCACATCGGTTGGTGGTGGAAGGAGAACAACCGTGCCGGATGCTGAATGTAGAGTTTGGTTTTAAGGAAGG
This sequence comes from Paenibacillus sp. EKM10P, assembly GCF_011800655.1. Taxonomy (NCBI): domain Bacteria; kingdom Bacillati; phylum Bacillota; class Bacilli; order Caryophanales; family Paenibacillaceae; genus Paenibacillus; species Paenibacillus sp. EKM10P. Next base: position 97,024 of record NZ_JAALET010000001.1, read on the forward strand.
GGTGAGGGTAGGACCATCTATCCAACAAATAGCAGCGGAGGAGCAGGAAGTCACAGCCTTTATGTCGCGTCCATTCCCATATCTGGTGCTATCAGACCCGGAAGAGGTATATTATGCGCTCAAAAGTCTCGTGCTGGAGCTGGATCAACGTAAAGAACAGCCGGGTGCCATGGCAGAAATGCTTTTTATGCAATTGCTTGTACGAATTGCACGTTTACGGGAAGAGGCAGAGCGCAGCAATACGCAGCAAACGGATATGTACGTCAAGCGATGCATTGAATTTCTCCATCTGAACTATGACCGGGATATTGCAGTCAAGGACATGGCCGCAGCCGTCAATCTGCACCCGGGGTATTTGCATCGAATTTTCAAAAAACATACGGGGCTAACGCTTACAGCGTATTTAACGATGCTGCGAATGGACAAGGCCTGTATGCTGCTTCAGCAAACGAACATTCCCATTCAGGAAATTGCCGATTATGTTGGCGTCGCCAGCAGACAGTATTTCCACATGTTGTTTAAAAAGCACACAGGCAAAACTCCTGTTGAATACCGCACCGCCGTCGAGCGCGATGTGAGGAATTATGCGGAGGAGGGTGGAAGCTAAAAAGAAACCTCTGAACCATTACCGATTTAGGTCGGTATGAATTCAGAGGTCGTGTGATTTCAAGCATTATAAAACGTATCGGGCTTCTTGAGAGCTAGAGTTTGGATCATTTTTCGAGCCACATATTTTCCATCTGTTCAAGTGATCTCCCCTTGGTTTCGGGAACCTTGCGCCATATAAAGACTACGACGAACAGCGAGATGGCTCCGAATATCCAGAAGGTATTGGACGGACCAGCTGAACTCAGCAGAGGGGGGAATGCCTGGGAGACCAGATAATCGCCGGCCCATAATGCCATCGAAGCAATGGCGACAGCTTTGCCGCGAATGCGGTTCGGAAAGATCTCCGAGATCATGACCCATACGATTGGCCCAAGTGATATAGCGTAGGAGGCCACGTAGATCAATATCATGATGAGCACGAGCGGTCCAGTGGTTAGACCCATTTTGAATGCGGCTCCAATAATGATCAAGCAGAGGGTCATCAACGAGGTACCGATCATTAGTAGAACTTTTCGTCCCGCTTTGTCGATCAGCCATACGGATACGATGGTAAACAACACATTGATCAACCCGATCCAGATGGTCTGGGTCAAAGAAGCGTCCGTACCGAGCCCCATTCCTTTAAAGATAACCGGTGCATAATACAAAATGGCATTGATGCCGGTAATATGCTGCATAATGGCGAGCATGATACCGATAAAGAGAGCGACCCGAATACCGGGAGCGAACAATTGTTTCAATGAGTCATTCTCATTTTTGAACGATTCCTTGATATCAAGTACTTCCTGTTTAGCGGCTTCTTCACCGTGGATTTTCAGCAGAATTGGCAGCGCTTCATAAGGCCGATTCTTTTTGATAAGCCATCTCGGGCTTTCGGGTATGAAGAGCATCAGGAGCATAAAGATCAGTCCCGGAACAGCTCCCACTCCGAACATCCAGCGCCAGGCTGTTGAGACACCCCAGGCTTCATCCCCCAGGCTGACGATCCACGAATTCTGAAAATAAACAAGGAAAATACCCGTTACGATCGCCAGCTGATTTAAAGCAACCAAACGGCCACGGTATTTGGCGGGAGCGATCTCCGCGTTATACACCGGACAAATAGTGGAAGTGATTCCTATGCCGACGCCGCCGATCATACGAAAGATAACATACCCGGTGAACGTATCTTGAATTGCAGAGCAGATCGAGCCGACGACAAATAAAAATCCGGCGGCCAGCAATACCTTTTTTCTGCCGATCCTTTCACTCATGTAGCCGGAGAGAGCCGCACCCGTGATGCTCCCTACAATCAGACTCGACACTGCCCAACCGACCTGAAATTCGCTCAGCGAAAAACGCTGCTGTAGGAATTCAACTGCTCCCGAAACTACCGCGATATCAAAACCGAACAGTATGCCTCCATGCGCAGCTACGATGGATACCAACGTCACAAAAAGCATATTGGGTTTTTCTGATTGAAGCGCTTTCTGTTGAGCGCTTTCATTATGGATGATTACTCCCATATGATCATCTCCCCTCCAGATTCCTAGAACCTCATTCCGTTCTTCGAGGAGAAGTATAACATGCGCTTATAAAAGAAAGGCCGGTGATCGTCTTCAATAAACGGACCTTTTCACGCACGATTTTGGCTTCGCTTCCCGAATTGGAGACGGAGGGGCTAAATCTAGCATTACCTTGTCATTCGAGCTTAAAAAAATCCATGCCGATGGTCGGCATGGACGAAGCTCTACGATTTTTGACCTTTGAACTCCGTGGGAGGAACGCCCGTTATCTTCTTAAAGACACGGCTAAAATAGTTTGGGTCCTTATAACCCACTTCAAAGCTGATTTCCTTCAGGGCAAGGTTGCCCTCCTTAATCAAAGAAATAGCTTTATCAATCCTTAACCTGGTTACGAAGTCGATGAACGTTTCTCCATATTCCTGTTTGAAAATTTTACTGAAGTAGTGAGGATTCAAGTGGACGAAATCAGCCACTTCTTCCAGTGAAAGGTCATCGTTGAACCGTTCCTCGATATACATCTTTGCTCTGCCCAGCATAGTCAGTGTTTGAACCTCCCGCTGTTCGCGTATCCGTTGTAATGCTGACATGACGTACGTCTGCTGAAGCATTCCATTCTCCTCTTTGACGGCAAGCACAGAGGCGTTTCCAGCCTCTGACGACTTCAGTTCATCAAAGTGGCAGTAACCTCCATCGCGCTTGCGTAGGGTGGAGGCAAAGACGGCTTCGAAATAGGACTTGCGAAGTCCTTCCTCGCCGCTATGAAGCGAGCCGATTCCAATAGCTGTCTTTATGCCAAATTGCTGCTGGGCCAGCTCGGAGAGCTGTTGAACAAGATGCTTAATCCGCTGTTGCCAGTCGTTTTCGCTGGTGGCAGGCGGCTTTTGTAAAAAAGTGGCCACATGATGGTCGATCAGGGAGCTCACAATGGAATTGGGGCCATGTGTTTTTACATAGCTTCGGAAATGATCGTAAATTTTCTTTTTGTCCTGCTCGTCTGCATATCCTTCAAAGGCAGCAATGATGGCGCTTCCCTGATCAAGAGGAAAGTCCAGCCATTCCGACAGTTGAGAAGCGCTCGAATCCACCGTCTGGTCGACCATAAGCATTAAAGCCAGCTCATTTTCTGCGAGCGGCATCAGCTGTGAGATTTTGTGCCTAAGCTCCAATTCTTCCGTGCGTGCTCGCTTCTCGCATTCAATTTCTTCAATCAGTCGTTTCAGTGTACTGATGATTAGTTCTCGCTTCGCTGGCTTCAGAATATATTCTTTTACGCCCAAAGAGAGCGCTTCACGTGCATAAGCAAAATAATCATAGGCGGTGACGAGCACGAAACGGGTATCAGGAAGACGCTCCTTTAATTCACGAAGCGCCCCAAGCCCGTCGATTCCGGGCATGTTGATATCCAGAATGGCAATATGAGGCCGGTGCTCTTCCGCACATTCGATCGCCATGCGGCCGTTGTCGGCATGAATAAACCGAAATACCCCCGGCATTGCCCGTTCCACTATCAATTCCAGTCCTTCCCTCTCCAAAGCTTCGTCATCCGCGATCAACAACCGATACATTCGTCTGCTCACTCTCCTTCTTGACTGGAATTCGTATTGTTATGGTAGTACCTAATCCGATATGGCTTCGGATTTCAACCATTCCTTCCTTTTCGTAGAACAATTGCAGCCGCCTAAACACGTTTTGCATTCCAAGTCCTGTTGAACTGCTGCTTTCAGCTCCACCTTCTAAACGGAGCACGGACAGTCGGGTTTCCTCCGTCATACCCTTTCCGTTGTCTGAAATTTCAATTTGCACATCTTCGCCCGCTCTCGACAGCGTCAATGTGATAATGGCTCCGTTTTCCAAATCAGCTACACCATGAAGAAAGGCGTTTTCAATAAATGGCTGGATCGTCAAGGCTGGAATTTGCTGCTGAAGTACGGAAGCGTCAAAGTGAAGATCAAAGCGAATTCTGTCCCGGAAACGCGCCTGCTGGATGGTTACGTATTCGCTTATATGGTCTAGTTCTTCCTGGAGCGTTACAGGTTTGTCCAGCTTTTGCAGGCTGTACCGTAGTAGATTGGACAGCGAAACGATCAGGTCGCTGGTCTTCTCCGCTCCTTCCAGGATCGCCAATTTGGAGAGCACATTTAAGGTATTGAACAAAAAGTGCGGGTTAATTTGATTTTGCAGGGCCAAAAGCTCTAGCTCCTTCACAAGTCGCCGCATTTCCAGACTTTGTTTATCCTTTTCAATGAGGATGCTCAAGTCAGCAGACATTTGCAAAATGGCGTCTGCCAATACGCCTAACTCGTCATCTCGCCGCGGTTGGGGCTCGATATTCAGATCACCTGTGGCGATTCGCTTCGCCAGTCCGACCAGTCTGCCGACAGGGCCCGTAATGCTGCGCGAGACCCAGATGGCAAGCAAAACCCCCATCAGCGCGTTCATGCCGAACAACGCCACTCCCAATCCGTTCATTTGCTCATTCTTGTTCCGAATGTTCTCGATGAGCGGCCGGTAATAAGCCAGTTCAGCATCGATCAGTCGCTGGCCCTCCTCATGAATATAGCCGACGGTTTTCTCCGCTTCAATGTAATGCTCAAAAGCCGATTGAGGATCTTGTGCCTTTGCATCCAGAACTGCAGCTTGCTTCTGTTCAAGAAATGTGGCTAACAGATTCATGTAGTCCTCCTCGGCAAAAGAAGGATCGGTCGAGTCAGAGACTTCTTGGATTCTGCCTTTCAGCTGTTTCAATTGGTATTCCGTCGGGCCCTGCACACCCGTATCGTCTCTTGGATTGAGCAGATAGGTATAGAGGAGATTTAAGTTGCTCTCCGCCGATTCGGAGGTTTGCTCGATGAGAAGAATTCGGCCAAGCATTTCATCGTAGCTCTGTTGGACGACCTTCCCGCTTTGGAATACAAAGTAAGCGATGATATTGGCGAACACAACTAGAAGAGGGATGAACAGAAGCAACTTCGTTCTGATCGTCATCGTCTGTCATCTCCAGACATGTTGTCGGGAGTGTCCGCATGCACTTCATATACCCTGGTGTATGTTAATTCCTGGGGATCATGTCCCTTTAGATAAACATTCAGCAATTTTATAGCCTTAGCCCCCATTTCCATTGGCTGTTGAACAAGGGTGAGCTCGATTTTGCGATGTTTGATAGCTTTCAACGTCTCGGCCATATCGTCAAAAGCGAAAATCTGCAAATTCCGCACGCCGCGCCGCTCCGAGGCTTCCAGAATGCCAAGGCCGTCCAGCGCACTGAATCCGACCATGTAGTGAATCTGCGGATAATGGGTGAGCATGTTCTGAGCTTGCTGGGCTGCCTGAAGCCGTGAAATATTTGAGGAGCGAATCTCCACAATGCGGAGCTTGGGATAGTGGCTGATCACAGAACGAAATCCCGCAAGCCTGAGCCGCTGATTCTCGACGCGCTCGCTGCTGATCATAACTCCAATATCGCCATGCTCCCCAGAGGCCTTCGCCAACAGCATGCCCATCTGTTTTCCTGCTCCTTCGTTATCCGTTCCGACGTAAGCCAGCCTTCGGGAGTCCGGCTCATCCGTATCGATCGTGATGACAGGTATGCCAAGTGCGGCAGCCTTGTTGATTAATCGTCGATACTCTGGATCATTTATCCCTTGAACCAGAATCGCATCTGCCTTGGCGGCGATCGCTTTATCCAGCAGTTTGATCTGCTCGGACGGATTAATGCGGTCCGGTCCGATATAATCGAGTCTCATACCGTACAGCTCCGCTTCCTTTCGAGCTCCTTGTTCAATGGACCGCCAATAATAATTGTCCAGCTCTTGTGATATCAATACCACTTTTGTATCGGAACCCCCGTCGTTTGGTGAAACCGTCTTCAATTGTTCTGAAAATTGGTGAATTTGAAGAGAAGACAGAGTGAACTGAAACAACAGCCAGGCAAATAGCAGGAAGACGGGAATAAGGATCAATGTCCATTTACGGTTTGACATGTCTTGCTCCTTTGGGAATATTTAAAGACACAAATCATTATACAGTAAACAAGAGAAGCACACGCAGCTTCGTCAACGGCAAGTAGCATCTGTTGATGCGAAAGTTAGGATTTTTGACACCTAAGTTCGAATCTGGTCATGATTTTGATAACGCTTTCTACAGGCATATTGCTACAATGACGGTATATTACAATTCTAATTACCGGAGGTTGAATGCCGTGTCATTTAAAGTAGCTTTTATTGGAGCAGGAAGCATCGGTTTTACCCGTGGAATTTTGCGAGATCTGTTATCAGTACCGGAGTTTAACGATATTGAAGTGGCTTTTACGGACATCAGTCAGCACAATCTGGATATGGTTACTGAACTGTGTCAGAGGGATATTCGTGAGAATGGGTTGTCCATACAAATACAGTCCTCTACGGATCGAAAGGTAGCTCTAAAGGATGCCAAATACGTCATTTGTACAATCCGTGTCGGCGGTCTGGAAGCCTTTGCGACCGATGTGGATATTCCGCTAAAATACGGTGTGGATCAATGCGTGGGCGATACATTATGTGCAGGAGGCATCATGTATGGCCAGCGTGGTATCGCTGAAATGCTGGAGATTTGCAAAGATATCCGTGAGCTAAGTGCACCGGATGTGCTGCTGCTGAACTACTCGAACCCAATGGCGATGATGACCTGGGCCTGCAACAAGTACGGTGGCGTGCGTACGGTTGGTCTATGTCACGGCGTCCAGAATGGGCATCACCAAATTGCCGAGGCGTACGGTCTGGAGAAGCAGGATGTGGACATTGTATGCGCCGGAATCAATCACCAAACATGGTACATTCAGGCCTCGCATAAGGGTAAGGATCTGACAGCCGGACTGCTGGAGGCTTTTGAACAACATCCTGAATTTAGCCGCACCGAAAAGGTACGCATCGATATGCTTCGTCGTTTTGGCTATTACAGCACAGAGTCGAATGGTCATCTCAGTGAATATGTGCCTTGGTATCGGAAGCGTCCGAATGAAATTCTGGACTGGATTGATCTGGGCAACTGGATCAACGGAGAAACAGGCGGCTATTTGCGTGTATGTACGGAAGGACGTAACTGGTTTGAAACAGATTTCCCTAACTGGATGAAGGAAGATCCACTGGAGTACAAGGCAGAGCATCGAGGTGAAGAGCACGGCTCATACATTATTGAAAGCCTGGAAACCGGGCGTGTGTACCGGGGGCACTTTAATGTCGTGAATAACGGTGTAATTTCCAACTTGCCGGACGATGCGATTATTGAAGCTCCTGGATATGTGGATCGGAACGGTATTTCTATGCCGCAAGTTGGAGAACTGCCGCTGGGTCCTGCTGCCGTGTGCAATGTTAGTATTTCCGTTCAGCGTTTGGCTGTTGAAGCGGCTGTACATGGAGACGATAAGCTGCTGCGCCAAGCGTTTATGATGGACCCGTTAGTGGGCGCTGTGTGTAATCCGAAAGAAATTTGGCAGCTGGTCGATGAGATGCTGGTGGCACAGGAAGCATGGTTGCCGCAATACGGGGCAGCGATTGCCGAGGCGCGCCAACGCTTGGCTACAGACGATCTGATTCCAACCCGACCTTATGAGGGAGCAGCACGGCTTAAGGTGAAGACAGTTGAAGAAATGCAGCTGGATCGGGATGCCGCCAATAAAAACGCAGGACAATCTGACAAAGGCAAGGATCGCGAAAAAGTACAGAACAGCAATGCGTAACAGCTACTTGGTACAATTGCAGTAACGCTCATTCCATGGACCTGCTAATGAGCAGAGGGGGATTGAACAACAATAAAAGGGTGTTTTCATGGTCGTAGGCCTGAAACATCCTTTTTTGCTGTCGATAGGTTCAACGATTGACATAGATAGCAGCCTAAAGTTTATTCTTGTCGATTTGGGCTGACGGAAATTAAAGAATACAGTCTTGTTTTTTATGCATCCGCTCTTTTACTGTCGACTTTGAATCTCCTGAGAGCTTGTCATAGTAGGGAAGTTCAACAAATGATAGAACCAATCTCAAAAAAAGAGAGACCATCCCGAACCGTCGGTGTGGCAATTCATATGCCTAATTAATAATTGTAGTCCTTAATTTATTCAATTTACAGCAGATTTCCAGCTCACTATAATCTAACATAGGAGGTGACAAAAAGGGGAAAATGTGAGCGCATGAACAAATAGAAAGCGCTTACCTTTCGCAACTATGAACGCTACTTTTTCTAGGGAGAGAGTAGGCGTAACACACATTTAATCATATAACAATCAGGTGCCGACATAGGAAGATTCAACAAAATCTACGGAAAGATAGGTGAAGCAATTGAAAACAAAGCAAGTGCTTCGTAAAGGAATGAAGTATGCTTTTGCGCTATCACTCGTCGCAAGCAGCTTTCTACCAGGTGCAGGATTTACGGATAAAATACATGCAGAGTCCCATGTCGATAATCCTTACTCAGGAGCGACAAAATACGTTAACCCTGATTATGCGGCTAGTGTCGACACATCAATTGCCAAGGTTACGGATGCGAACCTGAAGGCAAAAATGCAAACGGTCAAAACGTTCCCGACAGCCGTATGGCTTGATCGTATCGCCGCTATTAACGGCGGTGGAGGTAAGCTTGGCTTGGAAGCACATTTGGACCAGGTATTGGCGCAAAAGAAAGGCAACACACCGATTACGGCGGAGTTCATTGTGTATGATTTGCCCGGACGGGATTGTCATGCCTTGGCCTCCAATGGTGAATTGCCGCTGACCCAGGCAGGTCTGGAAACGTATAAAAAGGATTATATTGACAAAATAGCTTCTATTTTTGCAAATCCCAAATATAAGGATATTCGTATCGTAGCGATCATTGAACCAGATAGTTTGCCAAATCTGGTAACCAATCTTGATACCCCCCAATGTGGACAAGCCAAATCTACAGGAATTTATGAGGCTGGCGTTAAATACACAATGAATAAGCTGAACGAGATTCCTAACGTGTACAAATACGTAGATATCGGTCACTCCGGTTGGTTAGGCTGGGATAACAACCGTTCAGCGACGGTATCTCTGTTTACAACTATTTTCAAAGATACTAGCAAAGGTCTGTCCAGTGTGGATGGCTTTATCACGAATACAGCCAATACTTCACCGCTGACAGAACCGAATCTGCCTGATCCAAACCTGAATATCGGCGGACAGCCGATCAAATCGTCCAAATTCTACGAATGGAATCCTAATTTTGATGAATCGGATTTTGCAGAGTCCTTGCATAGAGATTTTGTCAGCGCAGGCTGGCCGAGCTCGCTCGGTATGTTAATTGATACAGGCCGTAATGGATGGGGAGGACCTAACCGTCCGACTTCCGCAGTCGGCAATGATATTAACTCCTATGTAAACTCAGGTCGTGTGGACAAACGTTTGCACCGTGGTAACTGGTGTAATAGCAGCGGAGCGGGTATGGGAACGCCGCCACAAACGGCTCCAGCTGGTCATATCGATGCCTATGTCTGGGCGAAACCTCCAGGGGATTCCGATGGTTCCAGCTCACTCATTCCGAACGATGAGGGTAAAGGCTTTGACCGTATGTGTGATCCTACCTATACAACCAAGGATGGCACATTAACAGATGCTTTGCCGAATGCGCCTATTTCAGGAGCTTGGTTCCATGATCAGTTTGTAATGCTGGTACAAAATGCGTACCCTGCAATCGTGCCTTCCAGTGGTGGTGTGGACCCGGCGCCTACAGCTCCAGCTGTACCTTCAGGCTTAAAGGCTGTTGTGGGTAATGCACAAGTGACGCTGACTTGGGATGCGTCTACTGGTGCTGACAGCTACACCGTAAAACGTGCTACTAGCGAAGCAGGTCCTTTTACAGCCGTGGCGCCTCTTGTAACTGCAAGAGAGTACACGGATAAGGGGCTGACGAACGGAACAACATACTTCTATGTTGTAAGTGCTACGAATGCGAAAGGAACAAGTAAGGATTCCGCAACGGTAAGCGCTGCGCCAAAAGGTACACCGACAGATCCAACGAATCCTACAGATCCAACGGGCGATCTGGTTGTAATGTATCGTGCTGGGGACACGGATCCAGCGAATAACGCTGCCAAGCCGTTCTTTAACCTGAAAAATAAAGGTACAACACCAGTGAAGCTGAGCGAGCTCAAAATCCGCTATTACTTCACGAAAGATGGCAGCCAAGAGCTGCAATCTGCGGTAGACTGGGCGCAAGTAGGTAATGATAACGTGCTGCGTACCATTAAAGACAACTATATTGAAATTGGATTCAGTGCTGCTGCCGGCACGCTTGCTGCTGGGGCGCAAACAGGTGATATTCAGATCCGCATGAACAATAGCGACTGGTCTAATCTGAACGAATCCAATGACTATTCCTTCGATCCAACCAAAACCTCTTATGCTGAATGGAACAAAGTAACATTGTTCCACAACGATAAGCTGGTATGGGGAATCGAGCCTTAGGAATAGGTGAATATATACACTTGAATAACTGATAATTGTTTGAAAAAGGGCTGCGGCACAACTGCTGTAGCCTTTTTTTAACGTCTTCAAATAAAGAATTCGATGACCAAGGGAATAAGCATTCAAATTGTGTATAATGAAGAAAGAATACTGATCTACTGTGGGGGTCAACAACCACTTTTGGCAACATCTCGGTAGAGAAGGCAATTGCAACTCACTGCTGAGCGATTTTTGCGTCATTTTCTTAGCCGGGTGGTATAAAAAAATAATCTAGAGATTGCCGATGAACCTGCATCGGCAATCTTTTGTGCATACATATTTTAATGTCTTTCATATAGAGGAGGAGATTCATTTGTTTTCTGCTGCTCAACGACTGCCTTTGCTGGAACATATGTATAATCATGCCCCGACAGGAATCGTGATTTTGTCGAGGGAGGGGAAGTGTCTTTATGTCAATCCCGCCTTTTGCAAAATGGTCGGATATGAGCAGGAGGAATTACTGGATATCCGATATTACCATCTCTTGTATAATGAGGCTCAGGATCAGCAAGGGCTGAGGGAGGCCTATGCAGGTTGGCTAAAGGCTACGGATCAAGTCTACAAGACAGAGCTGCGTTTAAAGCATAAACGGGGAACAACTGTCTGGCTATCGCTGGAATTAACCATATTTGATGATGAGGCTACCGAACAATCTTATTTGATTGCGTATGCAATGGATGTCACGGAGAAAAAGGACATGGAGCAGGTACTTTCGGACAATGAGGATTTGTACATGTTGATTACCGAAAATACGCCGGATGTCATCTCTTACAGCACGGCAGACGGCATACTTCAATATATTTCCCCTTCGGTGGAAAAACTCCTTGGCTATACGAAGCAGGAAATGCTCGGCAAAAAACGGCTTCAATTTTACCATATCGAAGATGCCGATTACATGCGTGTACATGGAATGTTCAAGGAAACAGGCATCATGAAGCGGCGTGTACGTCATAAGGACGGGCATTATTTGTGGCTGGAAGTATCGTACCGTATTATTCGGGATGAACAGGGCAAGATCAAGCGAGTTCTATCCATCGGACGAAATATCACAGAGCGCCAGAAGAGCGAGGAGAACCTGGCAAAAGCTCAACAGTTGGCGATGTTCGGCTCATGGGACTGGGATCTGGTCAACAATGTTATGCATTTTTCCAAGGAATTTCGCAGCATATTTGGCTATCGTGTCAAGCCGGTTGAAACAAGTATTGACGCTTTCATGAAGGCAGTTCATCCCGAAGATACTGAACGGATGAAGCAAATTATCAACAACGTGATCTTAAAGGGAATTCACGAAGAAACCTTTTACCGGATTGTATTGCCCAATGGGGAACAGAAGGTACTGCGCTCGATCTGGGAAGCTGAGATGGACGAGCATGCAGGCAAGCCTGTTCAAGTAGTCGGGATGATACAGGACGTTACAGAGCACCGGGAAATCGAGCAACGTCTTCGTGAAAGTGAAAACCGTTATAAGTCACTATTTCAGCATAATCCACTCGGGATATGCGCCATGAATATGGAAGGTCATATTTTGAGCGTGAATCCGAGTTTGGAGAAGCTTACGGGTTATACGAGGGATGAGCTTCTTGGAGCTGAAATACTTGTCATGGCTTCCTCTGAGGAACAGGACAAAATCAAACGACATATCGAAATGGCCAAACAGGGGGAGACACAAACCTATGAATCGGAATTCATACATAAGGAGGGGGAGCGTCTATTCATCAAGATGACGAATATCCCGATTTTCGTGCAAGAAGAAATTGTAGGCTGTTACGGGATTATAGAGAATGTTACCCCTCTTAAAAACTACATTGCTCAGATTGAAAAGCTCAGTAACGAGCATTCGCTGATTTTAAATGCAGTATCCGAAGGAATTGTGGGTTTGAATACCGAAGGACATGTCCGCTTTATGAACCCGGCAGCTGTTGAGATGTTCGGCATAGGATCAGCCAACCCGCTGAACGGTTCATGTATAGACGTCATTCGCCATGCTGACGAAATAGGCAGCCATTTTCCGGACGAGCAGGCTTCTATTCTCCAAGCGATTCGCAGCGGCGCTTCTTATCAGGCAGAGGAAGCTGTATTTTGGAAAAAAGACGGGTCCAGTTTTCTGGCCTCTTATCGAATCAGCCCTTTGATGGATAACGGCGAGCGAAAAGGAGCGGTGATGGTTTTTGTAGACAGGACGAATGAAAAGGAGATTATTCGGGCCAAGGAGTCTGCCGAACGCGCCGACCGAGCCAAGTCAGAATTCCTGTCTGTGATGAGTCATGAGCTCCGTACACCGATGAACGGCATTATAGGCATGGCAGGGTTACTGGCAGATACGGAATTAGATGAGGAGCAGCGTAGCTATATCGATATTATTACCAGCAGTAGCAACGCTTTGATGCAGATATTGAATGAGATACTGGATTTGAGCAAAATCGAAGCTGGCAAAATGTCGTTGCTGCATGAGTCTTTTGTGCTGGAGGATGTGGTTGGCAGTGTAGCTGACCTATTTATGACGCAGGCTATGGAAAAAGGCATCCAGCTAGAATGGCATATAGATCAGGAAATGCCAGGGATGCTAGTCGGTGATCATGTGCGTATCCGACAGATATTGGTGAACTTGGTGAGCAATGCGATCAAATTTACGGAGCGAGGGCGTGTAAATATTTTTGTGGAGAGAAAGGCTTACAGCCGCCGTAAAAAGAAATGCCTGATTGAGTTTAGTGTAACGGATACTGGAATCGGCATCCCGACAGACCGTCAGCATTTGTTGTTTCAGCCTTTTTCCCAGCTTCATCCGGCACTGAACCGGAAATATGGAGGGACAGGTCTTGGCTTGTCCATCTGCAAAAACCTGGTCAAGCTAATGGGGGGTTCCATTGGTGTAGATAGTGACGAGGCCAGAGGAGCAACATTCCGGTTCCAACTGGATCTAAAACTGCCGGAAGGGCACACACTTGCGAATATAAGCCGTGATCAGCCTTATGATTCAAAGGAAGGCTAAAAAGAAATAGCCGTGATGCATTCTGCATCGCGGCTATTTTTTGTAAGAAATGTCCAAAGAAAAGATTGACAAACTGTTCTAACTGTACTATTAATGATAGTACAGTTAGAACAGTTGAACATGTATACATGAATTTGAGCCAGTGTTGAAAGGAGGAAGTCCATGTTCGAGCTGGATATCCGCAGCCGTAAGCCGATCTACGAACAGCTTATGGAGAAGGTTAAGGAAATGATCGTGTACGGATCGCTTCAGCCGGATGAGCAATTGCCTTCTGTACGGGCATTGTCCGCTCAACTTACGGTGAATCCGAATACGATTCAGAAAGCGTATCGCGAGCTGGAACGCGAAGGATATATTTATTCCGTCCAGGGCAAAGGCAGCTTTGTCACGCCTACCCAGCAGCAGCCGCAACAAATAAAGCGGGATGAGATTCGGGCGGCATTGTTAAAACTGATGATCGAAGCTGTCCATTTCGGTTTTACACAGCAGGAAGTGGACGACATATACGTGGAAGCTATGCAAACAAAGGAAAGGGGGGTGTCCCTTGATTGAATTAAGGGAAGTCACAAAGACATTTACGGAAGAAAAGGCTGTCGATCAGCTCGCCCTGACGGTAAAGAAGGGCTCCATTTTTGGACTGCTGGGCTCGAACGGGGCAGGGAAAACGACCTTGCTCAAAATCATTGCCGGGATTTACCGGCCGGATACTGGTAAGGTGCTAATCGGTGGACAGCCGGTGTATGAGCAGCCTGAAGTCAAGCAGCACATTCTGTTTTTGCCGGATACCCCTTATTTTTTCCCGCAAGCGACAATTCGTCAGATGGCCCGGTTTTACCGCTCCATTTATCCAAGTTGGAGTGAAGAACGCTACACACAGCTTACGGAGATTTTCAAGCTGGACCCGAAGCGCAAACTTCACCGTTTTTCCAAGGGGATGAAGCGCCAAGCCGCTTTTTTGCTTGCCTTGAGCTGCATGCCAGAACTGCTGGTTTTGGATGAACCCATTGATGGTCTGGACCCCGTGATGCGTAGAATGATCAAAAATCTCTTGTTCCAGGAAACCGCAGCACGTGAGATGACCGTCGTGATCTCATCTCATAATTTGCGTGAGATTGAAGACATGTGTGATCATGTCGGCATTATGCACCAAGGTCGGATGCTGTTGGAAAAAGAGGTGGATGACCTTAAATCCGATACGCATAAGGTGCAGGTTGCCTTTCGGGACAGCATGCATGAGGAAGCTGTCTGTGGCCAACTTTCGGTTGTACATAAGGAGCGGAGGGGCAGTGTTCTGCTGCTTATCATCCGGGGTGAGCGAGAGCGGATTGCAGAAACGATTGAAGCGTATGAGCCGCATGTGTTCGATTTGCTGCCGTTGACGCTTGAAGAAATTTTCATTTATGAAATGGAGGACGCAGGTTATGACATCCAACCGATTCTTCTGTAGCGGCGGCGTAATTCGCCAATGCCTGAGACAGCATGGCTGGATCGGTCTATTGTACTTGGCAGGATTGCTGTTTACAGTACCGCTGCCATTGTTTATGAGCACTGGTGATGAACAACCGCGAGTGGTTTTAAAAAGCTTGTTCGATAGCACAAACTCGGGTAATGAATTGCAAAAATTAATTTTAATGACCGTACCCGTGCTGGCAGGTGTGATGCTGCTTCGTTTTGTTCAGCGACAGGGGCCATCCGATTTGTATCATAGCCTACCTTTGCGTAGAGAGCATCTATTAACGTCACATTTAATTAGCGGTCTTGTTCTTTTACTTGTACCTGTATGGCTGACTGCGGGAGTAACTGCTTGGGTTAACACGTCAGTCGAACTGCCTTATATTTTTCAAATTAATGACGTTGGATCGTGGGCTTTGGTTGTGTCCGTCCTTACGATTTTCTTGTTTACTTTTACTGTGTTTGTAGGGATTTGTGTGGGACAATCGTTGCTACAGACCGTAGTAGTGTATGTTTTGCTGCTATTGCCTCAGTTTCTATTCATGATGATAGGGCGTTTTCTGGAACGTAATTTATACGGATATGTGCGGGTGCGAGAAACCATTGTTCAATATATTAATGGCTCGGAGTTTCGCAGCAATAATAATGTTTGGGAAAACTTATCGCCGTTTGTACGCATTATGGACAACTTGCCACAGCGCGCCTTTTCTTACATGGAGCTACTCGCCTATCTAGGTATCTCTGTGCTATTTGTCGCCTTGAGTTATGGTTTGTATCGTAAACGCTTGGTCGAAAAGGCGACTCAGGCTATAGCGTTTTCTTTCTTTCAACCTTTGTTCAAGGCAGGGGTTATACTATGCGCCATGCTTGTACTAGGCGATTATTTTTATAATGCAGGTACAAGAGGAGCTAATTGGTCGATTTTCGGGTATGCACTTGGAGCTATTTTAGGCTATATCGTTGTAGAAATGGTCGTCCGCAAGACGTGGCAAATTGTGCGTGTTCGTGCTTTGGTGGAAATGGTCGTTTACGGTGTGATCATGGGGCTGGTACTGTATATCCCGATTTCAGGTTGGTTGGGTTATGAGGGACGGATTCCAACAGCACACTCCGTAGAAAAAGTTTATGTCGGGCAAGAGGAGCCTCTAGGGGGAGATGCAGAAAAAGAAGCTTATTACTCCCAAGATAGGGCCTATATCGCCTCTGTACTGAATTTACATCGAGAACTCGTACGTGCACATGCAGCTGGCGAGAAAATGTTGTCTAAAAACCTGGCCGTCGAATCGGCATTCATAGTCTACCGTTTGGATGATGGTTCCACCATGACTCGCCGCTATACATTCCCGGAGAAGCCTTTCCGGACAGAACTGACTAAAGTGATGGAAGCAGAGCCTTATAAAACGGTAAGATACAAGCTGGATAAGCTGCAAGGAAAAGCAGAGACGATCAATATCGAATCCGTAGATGATAATGAAAGACGAGTGGTTTTAACCAATCCCAAAGAAACTCGTGAATTTGAAGCTGTACTCAGAGAAGAAGTATTAAATATGAGTTATAGCGAAATGCAATCACATCGATACCCTCTGGGGAATGTTTCTATTACAAATAAAGAGTCATCCTCTACCAATAACGAACCGAGCTGGCATCGTGAAATTTCATTTAATTGGCCGGCTTCATATCACAAGCTTACAGATTGGCTAGAGCAAAAAGGGTATGCGGATAAGGTCATCATTGATTCCAAGGATATTTTTTCGATACGGGCTGTTCCTATTATTTCTCAGGAAATGGAGCCTTATCAACCCAATCAATATATTGAAGACTATAAAATATTTAGAAGCATTCAACAAAAGCACAAAGCAATAACGATTGAAGATCCGAAGCTGTGGAGCACTGTACTGGAAAAGCGTAGATCTAATAGCTATACTCCAGATATGGCGAAAGGCACTTACTTGGTTCAAGTCAAGATCAAACCTTTATTTAGTTCAGATCCCCATACACGCTATTACTATTTTACTCCGAACGATATGACACCGGAGCTTGCCAAGGCATTACCGGCAGTTCCTTAAGCTCCTACGAGGGACAGTATCTGGTTTAGAGGGAATATGGACGGAGGTAGATGAACATGGGATGGTTCGGACACGACATATAACAACCTCATCGACGGGCAAGAGCTCCTCCACATTAGAACGGACATAAATAGAGACCAGAGTGATACAACGTAGAACATACAGAGAGAAGAGTTCAATATTGTACAGTCCAATAGTGGAGGAGCAAAAAAATATGAAATATACAGAAGATCGTGAATTTCTACAGTTGTTGGATCATCATAAACAGTCATTTTCCGGATGGGATTTTTCATTCATTTCGGACACGGGACGAGTGGCGAGCGAACCTTTGGACTGGTCTTATGCCAGCAAGGCTTTGGCGTTGATGCATGCCTCGAAGGCGATGCTGGATATGGGAACAGGCGGGGGAGAGTTCTTGTCGCAGTTGTGCCCTTTTCCAGAGATCATATGTGCGACAGAGGCATATGCACCGAACGTACCTATCGCCAAGCAAAGATTGGAGCCGCTGGGTGTACGCGTGATGGCTATTCATGATGACGATTCCCTTCCGTTTGACGATGCTGGGTTCGACCTTGTGCTGAACAAGCATGAGTCATTTTCGCCAGCGGAAGTGCACCGTATTTTGCGTTCAGGAGGTACGTTTTTGACTCAACAGGCAGGAGGCTTGGATTGTGCAGGCCTTAACGCCCGCTTGGGAGCACCTGATTACGTGTATGCGGACTGGACTCTTCCTCAAGCAATTGCAGGTTTGAAAAGTAATGGTTTTGAAATCGTAGAGCAGCGGGAACAGTTTCCGATCCAGCGCTTTTACGATATTGGAGCGATTGTCTATTACTTAAAAGTTATTGAATGGCAAATTGCAGACTTCCAGCCAGAGAAATATATAGAACAGCTGTATAGTCTGTATTTGGATATTAAACGTGATGGTTATTGGGACGTGAAGCAGCATCGTTTTTTGATCCATGCCAGAGCGATATAGAGAAGATTCGATACGAAAGAGGCCTTCCCCATAGGGGAGGCCTTTTTGCCATTTTCACTACCCTTTCGTATACTAATCTTTACCATAATTGTACAATGAAGAAGCAATAGCTTACAGACTCATTTCATTTATAAGATATAGGGGGATGTACATGTCTGAACCAAAGGAAGTTATAAGCAAGCCGAAAGAGGGCAATTCTGTGCGGATAGCATGGTTTTGGCCATGGCTGGTCGGTACGTTTATGTTTGGATTGTTTTCAGTCATGTTTAATATTATTTGGAGTATGGTTGTAGCACCTCAAGTGCAGTATTTGCTGAGGCATGAAGGTGTGACGGATATAACCGTGGTTGTAATATTGCTGCTATATGTATGGCTGGTCGGTCTCATTTTTGCAGTTTATGGTGCTTTGAGTGCGCATATGTCCAATATGCATAAGCTTCTGCTGATGCTGACTGGGCTAGCATCCTTATTATGCGGGCTGTGGTTGTGGATTATAGGACTACGAGGATCTGGCGGCCAACTTGCCGAAGTATCTGGAGGAGCGTGGGAGCTTTTTGCACTCTATCACGCTTGGGCGGAACCTATACTGGAAGTATTGGGGTCATATACACAGCTCGGTGGAATCTGGTTTCTGCTGACCGCACTGCTGCCCATAGCTGGCATGGTAGTCGGTGTTGGGGTAGATCGCTATCCAGCGGTGACCGACCAGCACGGAAAGGTGGACCATAGATGGCAATGGGTTGTAGCTGCAATATCTGCTGCGCTCATCATTGTGCTGACGATTACGCTCATGCTTCCTCAGCGTCCGTACATTGCGGAGAGGGATTTTCCGGTAGTAGATGGCGCTACAGCGGCCATTCCATTCGCACAGGATATGCTGCATGAATTGACCGGAATGAACAAGGTTCGTGCGGCTCACGAACTGAGATTCAACACAACACATCAGGCTTATGTCAATCTGATTGAAAAGAAGGCGGATCTGATACTGGTGGCGGGCCCATCCGATGAGGAATTGCGCCTGGCGAAAAGTCGGGGAATTCAAATGAAGCTTACACCTATCGGGTGGGATGCGTTTATTTTTCTCGTTCATAAAGGCAATCCGGTTAACGGACTTTCTTCGGAGCAGGTGCGCAGCATATATGAAGGATCTATTCGTAACTGGCGTGAAGTAGGGGGCAAGAATCAGCCGATCGTTGCTTATCAGCGGGAGGAAAACTCAGGAAGCCAAACATATATGCAGAAGAAAGTGATGAAAGGTCAGGACATGGCTGAACCGCCTCGGGAACTCCGAATTGGTATAATGGGTGAGATGATTAATGCAATTGCTGATTTTGACAAGGATCACAACGCGCTCGGTTATTCATTTTATTATTTCGCAAATGTGATGCATAATCGTCAAGAGGTCAAATTTTTATCTATTAATGGAGTGGAGCCCGACAAAGAACACATTCGTTCGAAACAATATCCATTCACAGCCCAACTGTTTGTAGTTACACGCGAAGGTGAGAAGCCACGTACTTCGATGCAACGATTACTCGAATGGCTGCAAAGCGAAGCAGGAACTCATGCCATTGAAAAAGGCGGCTTTGTTCCTGTAAACTCGTAATCCTATAACAATTCGAATACAGTCAGTATCGTATATTCACCGCAAGAGTGAAACCAATACAGCAGGGTAATACATAGAATATGCTTTGCTGTGAATACAATACCCGCGCAGCAAGTATATCAACAACTTAAGGGGATGAACAAAAATGAAGAAAAAAACATCGGTTTGGGTGCTTTTACTCGCCGTAGCCATAGTAGCAGCAGGTTGTGAAACAGGATCACAAACAGGACAAACGGCTCAGAATAAACCAAAAGATTCTGCATCGACACAAGTCAATGATTCGGGAGCCACTGTAGATACACCGGAACAGCAGACTGCTTCTGACGGCAAAAGCAGCACATCCCCGTCCAGCACTGACAAAGCAGTGGAGACAGGAGGGCAAACGAAGACAGATGCTAGTATAGCGAACGTCCGCATGGACAATATTACCGCGCTGCGATTAATCGACGGTCAATCCGGCTGGATCGGCGGTAATGGATGGATTGCCCGAACAGACGCGGCTCCATCCGGTTCAGTCGGTTCAGCTTGGAATGTGCAGTATCAAGGCAAAGGTACGGTTCAACAGATTTTTGCCTTGAATGGAGAGCAGGCCTGGGCTGTTATGGAAGATAGTGGTTCACTGCTGGCAACTCACGATGGCGGCAAGCTTTGGGAAGCTGTCGGAACTGTACCTGAGCAAGGACAAGCGGGCTTTTTACACTTTGTATCATCCAAGGAAGGATTTAGTGGCAACCAATATACCAAGGATGGTGGACAACGCTGGTCTTCGCTCCCTGTGCCTAGCCACATGGTAGGACAGCCATATTATCATGATCGGCAAAACGGCTGGGCAGTAACCCAGAAAACAGATCGCTCGATCCAGATTTTGCACACCGTTAACGGGGGCCAAAATTGGACTCCTGTCATGTCGCGGACAACCGAGGGGCCTCTGAACGGAGTAACTATTCGATCGGTAGAACGGGGCAACGCATGGATTGAGCTGGTTGGAGATACAGGGATGAATCAGACGTCGTATTCGCTTTGGCATACGGCTGATAGCGGACAAAGCTGGCGTACTGTACTGGCGAATTCTACTGCCGGCGGCGGTCCTGCACCAGGTGTTAGCCAGCAAGACAATCAGGTTACCAAAAATGAAGGGACGGCACCAGGCATGCTCTATGCGGTTAACAGCAGTACCGCTTTGATGGGTGGGTACTGTGCACCGTGTGACAAGCCTAATACGATTGGTTGGACCAATGACGGAGGCAAGACGTGGAACAATGGCAAACAAGGCTTTGATGGTTATGGCGGTCAGCAAATCGGGATGGCCAATGCCAAGGAAGGCTGGGCTATTTTCTCGGATTCAGAGCAGGCCCCGATCCTATATATCACCTCGGATGGTGGTCAGCACTGGACGCAGAGTCATGTATTTGACAAGCCTGTGACACCAGGCTCCTAAGGAGGGAATGTAGTTGAGTCAACATAAGAGAAGTGCGATTACATGGACGGACGGTCGTGAAGTACCACTCATTGGGCAGGGCACGTGGTATATGGGCGAAAAAGCCTCCCTTCGGCAGGAGGAGGTGCGTGCGCTTCAACTTGGCTTCGAGCTGGGGATGACGCTAGTAGACACGGCTGAAATGTATGCGGAGGGCGGCGCAGAAGAGATCGTCGGGGAGGCCATTCGAGGCCGCCGGGACGATGTGTATCTTGTCAGCAAAGCCTACCCTCATCATGCGGACCGTCAAGGATTGGCTCAAGCCTGCGAAGCAAGCCTAACCCGAATGGGAACCGAACACGTGGACATGTATCTGCTGCATTGGCGCGGGAATATTCCACTAGAAGAGACAATACAAGGTATGGAAAAACTGCGTGAGCAAGGCAAAATCCGCAACTGGGGCGTGTCCAATCTCGACAAATCCGATATGGAGGAGCTTTGGAGCCTGAGTAATGGCAAAGCCTGTGCTGTCAACCAAGTGCTGTATCACGCGGCTTCGCGAGGTATCGAATATGATCTGCTTCCTTGGAGCCGTACGCATGGGGTGCCTGTAATGGCCTATTGCCCGATTGCCCAAGGTGGACGCCTGCGACGAGGACTACTGGAGCATCCCATTATGGTAGACATTGCTGCCAGCCACGGAGTAACTCCATCGCAAATCGCACTCGCATGGGTTATACGGGACGGTGATGTGTGGGCAATTCCCAAGGCGGTACAAGAATCGCATGTACGAGAAAATGCAGCGGCAGCAAGCATTCGGCTCACCCCTGAACAACTTCAACAAATAGACGAGGCTTTTCCTCCGCCAACGAGGAAGCAGCCGCTGGAAATGGTTTGAGGAAGGAGGGGCCCGATGACAGAACCAGAGACAGAACTACACGAGGTAGATGATCATCTCGACTATGGATTATCCGTTGTATTTATCGGCTTTAATCCCAGTCTGAAATCCGGCGAGGTAGGACATCATTACGCTAATCCGCGCAACCGCTTTTGGCGCATACTGGAGGGGGCTGGCTTGACCCCTCGCTTATACGATCCATCGGAAGATCGGGAGCTGCTAAAGCTGGGTTTCGGTTTTACCAACATTGTCTCCCGTCCTACCAGAGGAGTGGAGGACATTACCCGTGAGGAATACGCCGAAGGACGTCTGAAGCTGCATGCGAAGCTAATGGAATACCGCCCGAAGGTCGCTTGCTTTGTCGGCAAAGGCGTGTACACCGAATATAGTAAAAAATCCAAAGCGGATTGGGGATTTCAGCCTGAACCGCTAATCCCCGAAATGCATGAATTTGTGGCACCTTCGTCTAGTGGACTGGTGCGCATGTCGCTGGAAGAAATCACGGATATTTATCGCCGTCTCCAAACGTTCCTTTCGTCAGAAGCCGTCTAAAATGCGGCTATGTTTGGTAGATGCAGCATACAAAGAACCATACACTTTAATCCTTACTGGGAAAAGTGTATGGTTCTTTGTGCTGCTTCTTTTCTATTGTAGGGTTTTGGTCTGCCATGCCTGTTCCACAGGAACATAAGGATACCCCAGATCACGGGCGACTGCTTCGTAGGTGATATGTCCGTTCAGGACATTGGTACCGCTAAGCAGCGGCTTGCTTCTGCGAAGTGCCTCTTGCACACCGAGATCCGCAAGTTGGAGAGCAAAGGGGAGCGTCGCGTTCGTCAGAGCGAGCGTGGAGGTTTGTGGTACTGCGCCAGGCATGTTCGCTACTGCATAGTGAATGACGCCATGCTTTACATAGGTTGGCTGATCATGTGTCGTGATGTGGTCAATCGTCTCAACAATGCCACCTTGGTCAATGGCGACATCGACGATCACTGAACCGGGTTGCATTGTCTGCACCATGGCCTCTGTTACGAGCCGCGGGGCTTTGGCACCAGTGATCAGGACAGCACCGATCAGCAAATCACTTTGCGCCACGGCTTCCGCAATGTTGGACGGGGTGGACACCAGCGTATGGAGCTGATTGCCAAAAATATCGTCCAGTTGGCGCAATCTTTGCAGGCTTAGATCGATCAATGTAACATCTGCGCCGAGACCGATAGCGACCTTGGCAGCATTGGTGCCGACCACCCCACCACCAATAATAGTTACTTTACCGCGTTTGACCCCTGGCACACCTGCCAGTAGGATGCCTTTACCGCCTTTTGGTTTTTCCAACAGCTGTGCTCCGATTTGTACAGCCATTCGGCCTGCAACCTCGCTCATGGGGGTAAGCAACGGTAGGCTTCCTTCCACATTTAGCGTTTCATAGGAAATGGCGGCCACGCCGTTGTCTGTTAAAGCCCGGGCCAGTGCGGGCTCGGCAGCCAGATGCAGATAGGTGAACAAAATCAAACCTGGTCGAAAATACCCGTATTCAGAGGGGAGAGGCTCTTTTACTTTGATAATCATATCCGCCTGGGACCACACATCTGCCGCTTGCTGAACAAGGATCGCACCCGCAGTGGCATAATCTCCGTCTGTATAGCCACTTTCAACCCCTGCATGGCTTTCTACAAACACTTGATGTCCGTGTTGAATCATTTGAGCAGCACCCGCAGGTGTCAGAGCGACACGATTTTCATTGTTTTTAATCTCTTTTGGAATCCCAATTCTCATTCGTTTCACCTCTCCTAAAAATAATTGTTATCCAACGGCAAATAATTGTTTTTAGGGCAGCTACGCTGCAGAATCAATGTTTGTTGATCATGTTTTCTAGGGCAGCTACGCTGCAGAATCAATGTTTGTTGATCATGTTTTCTAGGGCAGCTATGCTGCAGAATCAATGTTTGTTGAACGTGTTTTTAGGGCAGCTCCCCCTGCTATGGTTTACTGTTGGATGCGACCAAACGAGCTTAGAAAATTGTACTAACATTTGTAAGCAGTCTGCTGATTAGTTACATGGACTCAAGCCCATAAATGCAATTCATGTTAGATTAGGTACAGTTTACAAGGGGTGCGACTCCTTCGCATCATACATTTTGTCGGATTATCTGACTTAAAGGCTCGACTTTTTGATGAATATATGTCATATAAAATGACATAAAGACATACACATAGGGAGAATGCCCATGAAAGGTAAAAAAACATTTACCATTGCGGATGTGCTGGAACGTCCTGTTTTCCGGCGGGCGAAGCTGGCAGCGGGGGAACATGGCGTAGATCGCCGTGTGGGTTGGGTTCATGTGCTAGAAATCACCAATGTATCCCCCTTTGTGAGCCGTCATGACCTGATTTTGACGACCGGCCTGTGGTTATTCCGGAAGGGGGAAGAGCGCGCCGAGTATATGGAGCAGCTGATCCGCTCGGAAGCCGCGGGATTATGTGTGGAGCTGGGCACAAGCATCCATGAGATCCCCTCTGAAATACTGGAGCTGGCGGAACGGCATCACTTCCCGGTCATCGTATTTGAACAGCCGGTGCGTTTTGTTGAAATTACACAAGATATTCACTCCCTACTTATTAACCGACATCATGAACTATTAAAAGATCTGGAGCGATTTTCACGTCAGCTTCAGCAGGAAACCCTACGCAGCACCGATATGAACGCCCTCTTGCGTGTGCTTCATGACTACGCTGCCCGGCAGGTCATCTACATGTCCTCCATTGATACCAATCGATTCGTGCCTTCCGTCCAGCCGGATGTGGCAGACCATATTGCGGATTTTTATGCCAATGAAGTGGAATCCAGTATGACTGCCGATCGTGAAGGGCACCTGCTGTTTCACCTAAATGAATCCACTGCCGTCTTGTTTCAGCCTGTTGTATGCTTCGGTCAGGTGTTTTCCGCTGTAGGTGTGGTACTGCATAATGAAATGCCGACGGAAGAAATGTCGCTGCTCATTGATTACACAGCCAAGGCGGCCGCTACATTAGTACTGAGAACACAGTTTCTTGAAGACCGATTGCTACGTAATCAAAATGAACTGATTCAGGATGTATTGAACGGCCAGCTTCCCAATGAAGAACAGGCCCAGACCCGGATGGGACTGCGATTGTTAACGAAGGGTCGGTATTTATTTTGGGCAGGAGTCATCGAGGTAGAGCATCAGGACAAGGACGCGAGTCAGGTGCGCAAGGAATCCATCAATCAGGATGTATTAGTGCTGCTTCGTTCTCTGTTGAAAAAAGAAGCGTTGCACAATCTGTTGATGATGAAAGGAAGTCAATGCTACATCCTTTGTGCCAAGGAGGAATTAACGCTGCGTTCCGAAGCGCAGATGAAAAAAGTGCTGGCTCATACGGTCCAATATATTCAGAACTATGCCGCAGGACAGCTTGATAAAGTGCGCATTCATGCAGGCTTTGGTAAGGTAAGGCACCGCATGACCGGGACGGACCGCAGTTTTGAAGAGGCATATCAGGTCATTGAAGTCGCGCGAAGCGTCCCGGTCATGAAGGATCGGCTATTTTACGACAGCATCGGAATCTATCAATTGTTGAAAGCAGTGCCTCGCATTCCTTTTTTACAAGAATTTGTACAGGACCATTTGGGCGAGCTGATTGCGCATGATCGTGAGCATCATATGCAGCTTCTGGATACGCTGGATGCCTACTTTCAATGTCATGGCTCCAAGCGTGATACCGCCGGAGTTTTGTATATTCATAGGCAGACTCTTTATAATCGGCTGGATAAAATTAATGAAATCGTAGAGGGGAATTTGGCAGACCCTGACAAACGTCGTTGTCTGGAGATGGCACTCCTGGCTTACCGGATGCTTCAGGCTGAAAATTGATCCTAAATAACTAGTTCTATTTTCTATTCTACTCATTTACAATGCGTGTTAACACTGAGATAATAGAAGAGATAACGGAAATATCTTGAAAGGGGATTAATATGAATATAAAAAAATGGATTGCCGTCCCTCTTATTCTGTTAATGGTAGCTTTGACAGGTTGCCAGGCAGTAGGCGGATTTGATGTAAGTAAGAATTTGTTGGGAACACTTGATGTGAAATCCCAGCAGACAACGGAGAAAATTTCTCTTAAATTAACTCCAAAAGAAGGAATCACGCAAGGAGATCAACAAATCGTAGATTTGATTAATTCGATTTCGGTGACTGTAGATGAAGCTAAGGTACAATCGGAGGAAGTTGCTTCCGCTAAGGGTACTTTACACATTGATAAGTATAATTTGCCATTTGAGCTTGCTTTGGATCGCCAAGGTATGGCTATTCACCTGGAAGGTGCCAAAAAACCTTATTACATATCTCTGAACTCGCAAGAGCGTTTGAGCGGTCTGCCTGCTGGGTTTGATCCTTATGCATATTCCAAAGACGTGAGAGATCTGACCAAAACAGCCGCTGCACTTATGCTCAAGCATGCTCCTAACCCTTCGACCATTTCTGCCACATCTGTAACCGAGGAAGTATACGGTGAAAAAGACAAGGTGAAACTGACCCGTCTCCATACAGAACTGCGCGGTGATGAACTGGTTGCATTGGTAAAACCGTTCCTGACAAATCTGGCCAAGGATGAAGCTGGCTTAAAAGAATTGATCGGCCAAGCTATTGATGTGACTAAAACCATCGCTTCCGGCGTAGCTATTGAGGGTAGTGATAAAGTAACAACAGAACTAAATGAAAACAAAGAAAAGCTGGTCAACGAGGCTTACACTGAGGTTAAAAAGTATTTGGACCTGGCTGTGGCACAGTATGATGTAGGAGTCAGCACTATGTATGCACAGGCACCTGAAATCAAAACAGTCCTGAGTGCCAACACGGTGCTGAAAAACGACATGTATTTTGATGAAAAAGGAAATGTTCGCAAAGCGCTGACAGACTTGACAGTCGCGTTGCCAGATGTGGACGATCTTCCGGTGAAGTCCTTTACCATTCTGACCGAGACTCAAGCCTGGAACGTCAATGGTAGTGTAACGGCCGATAAAGTAGATCTTTCTAACGGCGTTATTGACTTGAATACACAAGCTGAATTAACTCCGGGAGCGACGCTGCGCAATTTTGAAGCAAATTCTCCGATCTACAATATTTTAAAAAATGATTTGGAAATTACAAAAGTAGAAACCACTTTCGATCCTAAAGACGATTACTACGTTTTGGAGAATCGTGGAGGTACGGCCTTCATCCCACTGCGTGAACTGACAGGTGAATTGAGCTCAGAACTAAAATGGGATGCAGCTGCCAAACAAACAACTGTAATTGATGATATTACTGGTAAAACGATTAAGCTGAAAAGTGGCTCTAAGCAGGCTGTACTGGAAGGGAGCACATTGACGTTGCCACAAGCTCCATATACGGATGAATATGGCACATTGTATGTTCCTTTCAAATCTGTTGCAGAGGCACTTGGCGCTACTGTAACTCGTAACAATGCTGGAGAATATGTACTGAAACGCGATTAAAAAGAACTCAAAGTACACTTTCTTCTTCTTAACGGTTATTGCATGGAATGAATCAGGTATAAATACAGGAACCAGTCCGGATTAGGGGCTGGTTCTTTTTTAGTTATATTGGTAAAATGCTCATAAAAGCGATTAAAATAAGCGCTTACAGATTAAAATTGTGCCATACTTTTACACAGGAAAAATTGAGATAATTAAAGCATCATTCTGAGTGGAAAACACATACAAGTAGGGGGATATACGATGAAAGATATGGAGCTATTGAATTCCAGCGAGGGACAGATGGTGCTTGCTCGAATGTACGGTCAACAACAAGTTTCCGAGCAAACCTCTAGATATCAATCACTTATACAGGCGTATCAGGAGCATTTTGGTGTAGGGGATATTGAATTATTTAGTGCTCCAGGGCGATGCGAAATTGGAGGGAATCATACAGACCACAACCACGGGAAGGTGCTGGCAGGCAGTATTACACTTGATACGATCGCTGTAGCAGCTAGAGTGGAAGAACCTGTTATTACCTTCTTTTCTGAGGGCTACCAAACGAAATACGTCATTGATTTAAACGACTTGGCACCAAAACCGGAGGATGACGGTACGATGCTGCTGATCCGTGGCATTGCAGCTGGTTTACTTGAATTCGGGTATCGCATCGGAGGTTTTCAGGCTTATATATCGAGTAATGTATTCTCTGCTTCAGGATTAAGCTCTTCCGCTTCGTTTGAAATGTTGATATGCACAATATTAAATCATTTTTATAACGAGGGAGCATTAGATACTGTTGCTAAATCCAAAATTGGTCAGTATGCGGAGAATGTCTACTGGAACAAGCCTTCGGGGCTGCTCGATCAGATGGCTTGCGCCTATGGCGGCTTGATTTCCATTGATTTTGAAAATCCCAAGGAACCGATCATTAATCCAGTCCATTGGAATTTTGAACAAAACGGGTACTCCCTGGTTATTGTAAATACAGGTGGAAATCATGCTGATTTAACGGATGACTACGCAGCGGTGCCGAACGAAATGCGTGCTGTGGCTCAGTCTTTAGGCGCTTCTGTTTGCCGTGACTTAATGCCCGAGAATCTGTACGCCAATCTCAAAATGGTTAGGGAAAAAGCGGGGGATCGGGCAGTGCTCCGTGCTTTGCATTTTTTTGAAGAAAACAAGCGTGTAGATGAGCAAGTGAAATCGCTGGAGGAAGGACGCTTTTCTGATTTTTTAAAGCTCGTCACCGAATCTGGTAACTCTTCCTGGAAATGGCTACAGAACGTATATAGGAGTGGGATTGATCGGGAACAAGACGTATCGGTTGCACTGGCTTTAACGGAAATGTATTTAAAATCAATTGGTGATAGCGCATGCAGGGTACATGGTGGTGGCTTTGCTGGTGTGATCTTGACGATTCTTCCCAATGATCATGTGGAGGATTACAAGGAGTGGATTAGCGGAATGCTGGGAACTCCGGTGCTCGTTGTCAACGTCCGTGAGGATGGTGCTGTTAATGTAAGTGAATTGATCAATGCTGAACGGACTCGTAGCTAGTGTACTAACTAATCAATCGAAGACTTTAACCTATGGGTTAAAGTCTTTGTTCTTTTTATGGCCGATACAGCTTAGGCATGCGTTATAATAGAGAGATGGAAGTTCTAATGAAGGAGGGCCTGTCATGGCAATATATCCGTCCTGGTCCTATTCACAATCAAGGGCCCAAACGTTCGACGAATGCTTACGCAAATACTATTATCATTATTACGGCTCGCATAATGGCTGGAATTCGGCACAGGGCACTGAAGAACAAGTTACGTTGTATCGACTTAAGCAACTGAGCAACTTATATATTTTATTCGGGAATATTACGCACCAAATGTGTGAATCGGTCATACGTGGGTGGATGGAAAAAGGGGCTGTCCCGCGCACAGCATTTCTGGAGACCGCTATGAAGAACATGTTGAATGACAGCTACAAGGAATCGTTGCACCGTGAGCTATGGCTGCAAGATCCCAAAAATCGGGTCATGCTTGCAGAGATTTATTATGATGATGAAGTGCTTCCGGAACGGATTACCCGGATTAAGGAGCGGCAGCACGCGGTGGTACACAATTTGTACCGTACCGCGGTTTGGCGTGAGCTGCAACAGGGCCAAGCCCGAATCGTTGAGGTGGAAAAATGGGATACGATGCTCCTACATGAGACAAAAGTATATGTCAAAATGGATTTGCTCTATCGTAGAGACAACGGAGACATGGTTATTGTAGATTGGAAAACAGGTAAGGAAGGCGACTTCTCCGACCAGTTATTTTTGTATGCTTCCTATGTGCAGGAGCATTATCAGCTTCCTTTGGAGAAGATTGAGGTACGGGTAGAGTATTTGATGACAGGAGAGCATGAAGTATATCGCCCCACAGTAGAGGATATCGACAAGGTAGTTGGCAATGTAGGACGTTACATCGAGGAAATGAAGTCCTGCCTCGATGATGATTACTATAATCGACCCAAGCCCGAGTCTTTCTTTACACCGATGCCTTCACGCAGGGTCTGCGGCGGCTGTAATTTTCGCGAGGTGTGTAAGTACCGCGCGGTCTGAAATCGAGAAATTAACATCAAAACGGAGTAGGTGGAATGGTGCTGCACAAGCAATAGCGGTGGGAAGCACCATCCACCTGCATAATGGCTATAACTCTCTCAAATTCTGAAACCGCTTTCCAATTCGGAGAATACGAGGTATGATAAGGGTATTATTGGAAATTGTGAAGGGGGACAGTGGAAAAATGCCGAGTACAGGACACACACGTATTCTTTTTCAAGGAGATTCCATTACAGACGGAGGAAGGGGACGGAATGAGGACGCGAACCATTGGCTGGGTCAGAGCTATGTGTATCTGATCGCTGGGACACTCGGGAGTCGACTGACTGCTACACAACCGGAATTTGTAAACCGGGGTGTTTCGGGGGATCGGGTTTCGGATTTGTATGCTCGTTGGAATGAAGACACGTTTAGCCTACAGCCGAACCTGCTCAGTATTCTAATCGGAGTGAACGATGCCTGGCGGATCGTGGAGCAGGAGCCATCCGGGGTGACGGACCGATTTGAACGAGCCTATTGCCACCTGCTGGAGGAGACGCGTGAAGTGATGCCTGATACCGGGCTGGTGCTGTGTGAGCCGTTTATTTTGAAAACAGGAGCTACCGAGGCGCGCTGGGACATTTGGCAAGAAAAAATAACGGGCTACCAGCGTATTGTACGTCAACTTGCCGACAAATATGGGGCCGTATTTGTGCCGCTCCAGAGCATGTTGAACGAGGCCGCTACCAAGGCGGACGCTTCCTATTGGCTGCATGACGGGGTTCATCCGACAGCGGTCGGGCACCAGTTAATAGCTGATCAATGGATAGATATCGTGCAAAAGAGTCCGCTGGCGATTCGTTAACAAAGTCATACATAGTCTATTCCTTGTCATTTTTGGGTAATACACGATTATGGACATCATTACTTATGTTATGGTTCCAACCAAAAATGAATGTCAAAGGGGGTGCTTCTTGCTTCGGCATCAACGGAGCAAGAGAGGGCTATGGAAACGATAAATATCATTCTAGTTATTTTACTTATCACCTTAACAGCTTTTTTTGTGGCCTCAGAGTATTCCATTATTCGTGTACGGGTATCTCGTATCAACCAATTGGCCTCAGAGGGCAACAAAAATGCGAAAGCCGTTAAAAATATTCTGTCTCGGCTCGACGAGTATTTATCCGCTTGTCAGCTTGGAACCACATTAACTTCAATGGCGCTAGGTTGGTTAGGGGAATCTACAGTTGAGAAGCTGCTACATCCCCTGTTTGTGTTGGCGCATATTCCAGCTGGACTAACGGGAGTGCTCTCCTTTTTGCTGGCTTTTCTGATTTTGACCTATTTCGAGGTGGTCGTTGGGGAACTGGTACCCAAAACCTTCGCCATACAAATTGCCGAACCGATGGCATTGTTTTTTGCCCGTCCGATTACGGTTTTCTATAAAATAACGTATCCTCTGAATTGGGTGCTCAGTCGTTCTTCACGTGTCATTACGGGGCTTTTTGGGCTAAAAAAAGTATCCGAAGAAGATGCAGCACTCAGTGAAGCCGAGCTTCGACTGGCGTTATCTGAAGGGTTTCGTAGTGGTGAAATTACACCGACAGAATATCGATACCTGAACAATGTATTTGATTTTGACGACCGTGCAGCGCAAGAAATTATGGTACCGCGGATCCACATTCGTTCCATTTCCCACCAGGCAACGGTAGCCGAGTTTATGGAGCTGATCGAGGACAAAGTTTATAATTTTCTACCTGTAGCTGAACATGGAGACCGGGATCGTATTATCGGGATGATTCGTGTGAAGGAAGCTCTGCATGACTTGGCCCGTGGGCATAGCACAGGAAATACAACGATGGCTTCTTACATTCATCCGGTGCTTCAGGTGATTGAGACGGTTCAGGCTCGGGATTTGCTGATTCAGATGCAAAAACGACGTATCCCAGTAGCGGTGCTGGTGGATGAATATGGTGGAACGTCTGGGCTTGTCACCCTAGAGGACATTATGGAGGAAATTGTTGGAGACATTCCTTCCTATACGGATACCGAAACCCCCGCAGCGCTAACACCACTCATTACAAAAACAGATGATCATCGTTACATACTCAAATCACAGGCGCTTATCCATGAGGTCAATCGGCGCTTGGAGACAGATATTGAGGCCGGGGACGTATATACGATTGGCGGTTGGATGCTTTCCGAACGTTTTGATATCCAACAAGGAGACAAGCTGACCAGCGGATTATGGGAGTTTACTGTACTGGAAAAAAACAGTCACCAAATAGACACAATTGAAGCGGTTAAAAAGGTGATTGTTGAACAGAAGGATGACAGTTATTCTCAATGATGGAAAATGGCATGGCGAAGCAATAGATCGCTTCAGATGTGGCGAATGTCCTGCAAATTAAGCGGCAGCGCGATTCGTCCGCTTTTTTGACGTAATTTGCTGCCTGAATAGCATGTTGTTTTTGTAGTTAGGTCAGGGGACTTAAGACTCTGCATCTTTATGCTTATAAATATAGGTGTCTGTGAAAAATACTACTAGAAATGTAGCAATTTTATGGTAAAATGGAATCAAATTTGAGTTTTTTGGGGTGGGCTACAGTACATGAAGATGTCACTAGGTACGAAAATGGTTACTGCATTTGTCTTGATTTCAGCAATAACCTATGGAACAAGCGCTTTTTTTATTTTTGTACTCAAGGACTGGCTTGCTCATGGTACACAGGAATGGGTATACACCTCGATTATTTTGTTATTGGGTGTCCTGTGGAGTGGCATTTTGGGCTGGTTGATCTCAAAATTACTTACACGGCCGATTGTTAGATTGGCCAAGGCGGCAGAGGAAGCTTCGGCGGGCAACCTGTCTGTCGTAATTCCAGAGCGTCGTTCAGATGATGAAATCAAAGTGTTGTACGATGCATTTCGGCATCTGATGTTGAACATTAAAGATATGTTCAATGAGATCTCGTATAGCACCAGAACAACTTCGCAAAGTGCAGAAAATCTGAGCTTGGCTATTGTACAGGCTACGGCGCAAATCGAGTCCATGTCTACGGTAGTAGAAGATATTTTGGATGGCGTGGAGCAGCAAAAGCAAGCATCTGCCCAATCTATTAAAACAGCGGATCGAATGCTGGGCGATTTTAAAATGATGCGTAGCAAATCGGGACATATGCTTGAACTGTCAGGCCATATGGAGCATTCGGTGGATTCAACGCAGACTGTATTTTCATCCCTGATGGATGGCATGGGTGAGCTGACAGCTTCACATAGTCGTTCACAGCAGGTGATTGCACGACTGGAAAAAGAAGCTTCACAAATTGAAGCGATTACAAGCACGGTGAAGGATATTGCCGAACAGACCCATCTGTTGGCGCTGAATGCTTCTATAGAAGCGGCACGTGCGGGAGAAGAAGGGAACGGCTTTGCTGTAGTGGCGCACCAAATTCGCGCACTGGCCGCCCAAAGTACGGAGTCTGTACAGCAAATTAATGCTATCGTTAGCCGTGTACAGTCACAAATCGTAGAGACTGTGGAGTTGATGCATCAGCAAACGTCTTTAGTCAGTGCTGAGGCGGAACGGACAAGCTCTGTCGACCAGACGCTGAACCGTTTGAACGCTATTGTACGTGAATTTGTCGAAAGCATTCGCACCATGGAAGAAGCCGTAACAGAGCAGACGAATCGGGTGGATCAAACCTTTGAGCAGATTCATCGTATCCAGCAAATGTCAGGGGCGTTCTCTGAAGGTGCTCACAAAATTTATACGGCTGCTCATGAGGAGACGGCTATTATGCAGGAAATTTCATCCTCTTCCGAGGACTTGAAAGTGCTTACGAATAAACTCATGATGAAAACACGTGGAATCAACTATAACTAAAAACGTCATGTGAGGCATGATGCATACCCATAAAAACGTAGCTGCTACACACCGGAAAACGAAGCAAAGTGGTTCTCCGGTGTGTGGTGGCTATTTTTTAATTTCAAAAAATTCACATTGTTTTCTGGGATGGTAAGCCAGGTCACTGACGCTAGACTGCACAACGATGGTCTGATCGTCAAAACGGATTATCGTCCCGCCTGAGCCAATCAATTGGTCATCTTGAAATACCCGGACACGAAGATGACGTTCCAGTGCCTCGCTGAAATCCTGATCTGTAATTAATCGGCGATTAATCGGCATGAGTGTTCTCCTTTGAATATAATATCTTTTATCATAAAGGTTAGGGTATTGAACAAGCAAGAAAGACGGCTAGAACATATTCGACTATTTGGTATAAAATAGAAGATGCAAAGAGAGAAAGAAATCGAAGGGGGCTTTCTATGGACTGGCTATGGTCAGGGTCTTGGTTCGATGCGTATGCGCCGGAAGGGTTCGAAGCCTTTACTCCGTCACATGCTTTGGCTATACTGGGGCTCATTGTATGTGCTTTGCTGCTGTGGCTAACGCGGGGATGGGTTCGGTCAAATAAGCCTGTAAGTGAGGGAATTCGCTGGTTATTAATTACGGTCCTCATTCTTTCAGAGGTGACTTTGAATATATGGTATGTGGCACAGCATATTTGGGATGTCCAGACATCATTGCCCTTGGAATTGTGCAGTGTGACACTGCTGTTGTCCATCCTGATGCTTATGTTCCGCAGCCGTTGGTTATATCCGGTCGTCCTGTTTGCCGGAATTGGAGGAGCGCTCCAAGCAGTACTTACGCCTAATTTGGCTTATGCCTTTCCGCACTATCGTTTTATCCATTTTTTCGTAGCTCATAGTGCTATTATTTTGGCTGCCCTATATATGACCTGGATCGCAGCACTCCGACCGACATGGAAGAGTGTAGGGGGAGTTATGCTATTCCTCAATGGCTTGGCGTTGATGGTGTGGATTGTAGACCGTGCGTTTGGTGCCAACTACATGTTTCTGACCGGAAAGCCGTCGACACCATCGATATTGGATGTTTTGGGGCCATACCCTGTTTATATTTTGGCAGAAGAGGTCATTGCACTGCTATTCTTTTCTCTTCTGATGCTGTTGTTTGAGGTGCTGCCAGGAGGCAGATTGTATGTCCGCCTTCGCAAAGGAGCTGTGCATAATGCTGACAGGGCGTTATAAAATAGTTGTAAAGCCATGCAAAAGCAGCCCTTTCCACTAGTAATGACTTGGGATAAGGCTGCTAAGAATGTCTGAGCAGTAGCTTATACGGGGACAACGATCCCCTTTATGCTTAACGCAGCAGCGATTCTGCTCCGTCTACATAGATCTCTGTACCCGATACATGAGATGATTCATCTGAGGCGAGAAACAGGACCAGATTGGCGACCTGCTCTGGTTCACCGGGAGCATCCTCCAGCGGATGCTCTCCGCCCTTCGGAAATTCGACTGGAATTTGTACCTTCTTCAAGTCTTCGGTAGGGTACGTGTTATCATCAATTTTCGTGTCGATAGCTCCTGGGCATATCGCGTTGACCCGTATTTTGTAACGTGCCAGCTCCAGCGCTGCCATTTTCATAAAAGCAACCTGAGCCGCCTTGGTAGAGGCGTAAGCTGAGAACCCAATACCCGAAAAGGTTCGGTTACCGTTGATGGAACTGGTGATGATAATGCTGCCGCCGTGTTCTTTCAAGTATGGAACAGCATATTTAACGGTGGCGAAGGTGCCGCGTAGATTAATATTTATCGTGCGGTCCCATTCCTCCAGCTCCATGGTCTCAATAGGGGCCATGGTACCATTAATGCCTGCGTTGGCGAACACGATATCCAGCTTTCCGTATGTTTCCACGACTTTAGCGAACCCTTGCTGAATCATGTCTGGCTTGGCAATATCACATTCCAGCACAAGTGCTTCACCGCCTGCCTGCTCAATGATTGCTTTGGTCTCCTCTGCATGCTCAGGTGTCCGATCCAGCATGACCACCTTGGCGCCTTGTTCTGCAAAACGAATGGCGGTTGCTTTACCGATTCCTGAACCGCCGCCGCTGACCACTGCTATCTTTCCTTGCAATCTCTGCTCTGCCATTGACTATTCCTCCCATTCCGTTCATAAGCTAAACCTGACTCGTTATTCCAATACCTCTGAACGTTGATGGTGAAACAGTAGCCGCTGTATTTCACCCCATTTGAGAAATATGGTAACATAGGCGAACCAGTAGAAACTTATAGCCCAAATATATAGATTCTGAGCAAGTATCGGAGAAGACGCGAGTGACGGAGGTGGATCGAATTGGACAATAAGAGAGATGAGCGACCCGAATCGTCAGACGCTATAGCACAAATTGGAAAAATGAAACCATGGGTCATGAGCGGTTCCAGCATTCAAATTGATCCGTTGTTTCCCTATTATGCCAATCGGTCGCGGGATAGCATAGCGGATGAGATCGCCCTTGCAGGCTACCAGACCGTGCATTATTTTGTCGTGCGTGAAAATGAAGTGGACGGAGCGCTTGTTGCTGCTTTCCAGCGTAGAGGCATCGCGGTATGGGCGATGGTGCTGGGCAACGGTTCTTTTGGTGTGTCCCAGCTGCCGCCAGCGTGGAAGGAATGGCGCATGGAGCTTCTACGCGAGCCCAATGATGGTTTTCAGCGGCTTTCGCATTTTGCCCAGGAATATGTGGAATGGAAAAAGAAAGCCGCTGCCCGGCTCGTCACCGATATTCCGTTTGACGGCTTTGAGGTGGCGGAGCCTTATTTCCCCGAATGGAACGGGCTGCGCAGTGGAGTGTACGGGGATATTGGGCCGCATGCGCAGCGTGCCTTCCGCGCGCGCTACGGTGAGGACATTCCGAATTTTCGTGATAAGCATGCGCGGAACTACTACCGGAAGGTCCCGAAGCTGTACGCGCAGTGGGTCGATCTGCGCGTGGACGCCGTGAATGGGCTCATCCGTGAGCTGGTGAACGGCGCAGGCGGTGTGCGTGATGTCCGGCCGGACATCTGCGTGGCGACATGGTCGCTCGCTGTGAGCGGGCGTGGCGATATTCCCGGTCAGCTGCGGGAATGGCAGGGTCTGGACGCGGTAGCCATGATCGGGAGCGTAGCCCCGGATATGCACGTACTCCAGACCCATTGGCCAGACTGGATGCGCCGCCGCCTGCCGCCACAGTATATTCGCGGCTATGCTCGCATCGCGCAGTCCATACGCGCCGCTTATCCGGGCTTGCCCCTCGGAGTGCAGGCGGATATCGGCTCGCTCGCGCGGATGGTTCGGGACCGCGAGTGGACGCGGCAATTCGGGGCTACCGCCCTGGAGGGCGACTACAACGCCTGGACTGCGTATGAGTACCATCTGGGAGGCTACATGTACGATGAGCCTCCAGTACCTCTTAGGGCGGAACGTTCCGCCGAAGATGAGGTGGTTATTTCTTTCAGTAAGCGAATTGCTACGCCGTCTTTAGATGAGCTGCGTATTTGGAGCCGGGAGGACAGCGCAGATTCAACTCGCGCTTTGAATCGCAAGCTAGCGAATGATTCACTAACACTGCTAGAGCTTGTGGAGGCAGCAGCAGACGGAAACCGTCTATTGCTCCGTGTACGTAATTTACCATCGAGAACATTTAGTATCCGTATAGACGGTGTGCAGGATACACCAGAGCTGTGGCTACTCAAGGGAAGAAAGGCACACCGCAATCTTCCCGAACATGAAGTAAAGGTTCCTTAAAATTTGGGTAATAACAAAATAACAGCTGTATAACGGCTCATTTGCCGGAGCATCATGAATTATATATTAAGGCAACATCTTTTCATAACATAAACAATAGTGGAGTGAAAAAGGTATGTGGGATTGGGATTACCTGATTCGGGTCATGTTTGCCGGATTGTGTGGCGCATTAATCGGCTATGAACGCAAAAGTCGGATGAAGGAGGCAGGCATTCGCACGCATTTCATTGTCGGGATCGGGGCGTCGCTTATGATGGTGGTATCCAAATATGGTTTTCAAGACCAGACTGTATGGTCTAACCTATCGCTGGACCCTTCCAGAATAGCAGCACAGGTTATAAGTGGAGTTGGCTTTATCGGCGCAGGAATGATTTTTACACAAAAAAATAGAATCAAAGGGCTAACTACCGCTGCGGGCATCTGGACCACCGCCGGGATTGGTATTGCTGTCGGTGCAGGAATGTATGGGCTTGGCGCGGGTGTAACGCTGTTTATTTTGGCGGCGCAGTCCTTGCTCCATAGTCGTTTTTATCAGATGGCTACCCCGTCCACACGGCAAGTGGTAGTTCAGGTTGATAATGAGCCGGGTGTAATGATTCAAATTAAAGAACTGCTGGAGAACAAAAAACTGACCATTCACAGCTTTCACGCCGAGCGCATCAATAACGGTGAGCAGTTGATGGTTCATATGCTTCTAAAACTGTCTCGGTCAGAGGGAGTGGAGGAATTGTTGTCACTGCTGCAAGAGATGGAAGGCATCCGTTCAGTCGAGACCAAATCCAATTAAA
This sequence comes from Paenibacillus sp. EKM10P, assembly GCF_011800655.1. Taxonomy (NCBI): domain Bacteria; kingdom Bacillati; phylum Bacillota; class Bacilli; order Caryophanales; family Paenibacillaceae; genus Paenibacillus; species Paenibacillus sp. EKM10P. The sequence goes on from NZ_JAALET010000001.1 coordinate 135,560, forward strand.
CGAGTTTACTGCTTATTTAAGTAACTTTTGTCGAACGCTGTAGACTCATTTAACAGTAAAAAAATCTAAAAATAATGATTGAAAACGCTTCCTTTTGTGTATATACTCTTACTACATCACAGAATCAGCAGCTTAGAAAGTATCAGGGGATAAGCAAAAACGACCTCATGCGTATGCACAAGGTCGTTGCGGTTATCCCGTTATGAAAGACGGATTATTTTACTTTGACGGGTTCTGGATATTTTTTACCCAGCGTATCTACAGTAACTTTTTTCATTGTAGCTGGTTTGGTAGGTTTGTCATTGCTATCCCGTTTGGAGTTGACGATAGCGTCGACCACGTCCATTCCGGACGTTACTTTACCGAAAGCGGCATACTGACCGTCGAGGTAGTCCGCATCGTCAACCATGATAAAAAATTGCGATCCGGCTGAATCCAGATCCGCTGAGCGGGCCATGGATAATACGCCACGTGTATGTTTGAGTGTATTGTTAACGCCGTTGCTCTTGAATTCCCCTTTGATACTGTAGCCGGGGCCGCCTGTACCGTTACCTTGCGGATCACCACCCTGAATCATAAAGCCGGGGATGACGCGGTGGAAAATGGTACCGTTATAAGCTCCCTTTTGCACCAAGGAGATGAAATTGTTAACCGTGTTCGGTGCTACTTCCGGATACAGCTCAAGCTTGATTTTCTTGCCATCGTTCATGACAATCGTGACAACTGGATGTGAAACAGCCTTGCTTTTGTCTTTAGTTGCAGCGGGAGTTGTGGTGCTTGTCCGGCTTGCTGCTTCCACATCGGTGGCTTTTGTGCCACATCCGGCAACCAGCACGAGCATGATGGCCAGCAGGCACAATGTGTACCATGGGCGTATCGATTTTCGGTTCATTAATATTCCTCCTGAAAGGTTGGATGGTGTAACATCCTAATTTATAGTTTGGGGACAGCGCAGAACACTTTTCCATTTACTATCATACCTTTTTTGTTGGGGATAAGGAAATACGGGTTTGAAAGCCGTATTCTTGACCCATACTGCTGCTATTCCCAAGGAAAGGGGCAGGATCATGATGGAGGTAGACAAAAAACTGGCTAAAGGTCTCATATGGGGTATGGCGTTCAGTCTGCCAGTTTGGGTAGGGGTACTGTACTCAGTACAACATATTCGTGACTGGCTATAACATAAAGTGTAAAGATAGGCCAAAACCGCAATGGTTTTGGCTTATTTATATTTGTGCCAGTCCAAATTGCTGTTATTCAACAGATGTTCAAAGTTGTTGTCCAGCTTCTTTTGTTCAGCTTTTTTTGCTTCAAGGGCACGTTGCCGTTCGTCTTCTTTACGCTTGTCTTGTTCTGCTTGCGCTTCATTGGCTTGAGCCTTAAGCTTGTTCAGCACGTCCTGACTCAACAGATCCTTTAAGGTAGCAGGTTTGTCCTGAGCCGCAGGAGCAGCGAAAGACGAATTTCTCTTTTTAGCCATGTCATCATCTCCATTCCATTCGATTATATCAGCTTCTTCGTGGTTGTTCCACGATGAAAGGCTAAGGTTTACGGTAGACTTTTCTAATTTAGAGGGTAATAATGGAATGAACAGAAGGGACGTGTGGCAGCATGCATCTATATTGGAAGCGAAACCTGATTGTTTTGTGGATCGGAGTATTGTTTTGCAGCATGGCCTATTCCGTGTCGATTCCGTTTTTACCTATTTTTCTGAATACGGAATTGGGCGTTAACGATCAACTGGAATTATGGTCAGGAATTGCCTTTGGAGTCACTTTTTTAGCGAGCGCGCTGATTGCCCCGTTTTGGGGTTCGCTGGCAGATAAGTATGGACGTAAGCCGATGCTGATTCGATCAGGTTTTAGCTTGGCTGTATTGTATCTGGTATGTGCTTTAGTGACAGACCCCTATGTATTTGTAGGGGTTCGCTTGTTTCAAGGACTTCTCTCCGGATTTATTCCTGCGGCGATTGCGCTGGTCGGAACGGGCTCGCCTGAAGAAAAAACGGGCTATGCCCTTGGCATTATGGCGACTGCTGGAGCGACTGGCAGCATTATAGGTCCGCTGATCGGTGGTGTGGTGAGCCATTATTATGGCAATCGAAATGCCTTTTTTTTCTCAGCGGCTCTTGTTCTGGTATCTGCGTTCATCGCGACATTTGGCGCTAGAGAGGATAGCTTCAAGGGCACCAGTACCCGCTCGCATGTTCGGGATGATATCAAAGAGGCTATTGCTAATCGGCCATTATACTTTTTGCTTATTCTAGCTGGATTAAGTACCTTTTCTGTTATGATCTTGGAACCGTTAATTACGGTGTATGTGCTTGAAATGGGTGTGGACCGTAGCCATGCGTCTTTAAGTTCCGGGATTGTATTCTCAGCTGTAGGCATCGCGGCAGTGCTGATGGCTCCCCGATGGGGCCGGATTGGAGGGAAAATCGGCTTTGCCCAAGTGTTGCTGATTGGGCTGATCGGTTCGGGGATTGGGAACATCTTGCAGTTTTTTGTAACCAACTTTGTTGGTTTTGGTGCGCTTCGGTTTGGATATGGATTGTTTTATGCGTCTGTCATGCCGGCGATTAATGCCATGACTGTGGAAGTCACCAAGCCAGAGTTTCGCGGACGAGCCTTTAGCCTGAATCAATCAGCTACCCAGCTCGCGACGATGGCGGGGCCGCTGATTGGCGGCATGCTTGGTAGCTGGATGCCCATTCGCTGGATCTTCGTATTAAACGGTGGCATCTTGCTGGTTGCAGCGTTGTTGCTATGGGCGAAGGGAAAAAACGTTTTCCCGATTTCAGCCCAAAATAACGCAACGGATCAGAATATTCATTCTGCCGGATAGGCCAATTAGATAATTATCCCAAACCCTTATTTTTAGTATATTATTCATAACCCTTTACACTGATCATATGACAGGGAGGGATATATTATGATAAGAGACGACATTTTGCGTCAACAGCTTGAGAATGCCCGTCAAAAGCTGTATATTTTACAAGCAAAACATGGCTTTAATCATGCCAGTGTGCTCAAACAGTCTGTAATTATGGATAACCTCATCAATCAATATAACCACCTTTTTTATATAAAAGAAAAAAAGCCGACTGCATAGATATAACCAACTGGGCGAGATCTTTTAAAAAGGCCACTCGCCCTTGTATTGTAGGGCTGCAATATCTTTAGGTACGGTTAGTTTGATGCGCACTCATCAAGACCCCTATAATAACGACCAAGCCGCCAATGATTTGGCGCCATGTAATCGTTTCGTGCAATAGTAAGACAGAGAACAACACCCCAAATATCGGAACCAAATTCATTAAAGAAACGGAACTGCTCGGTGACAGCTTGATTAATCCGTAATTATAAAGTAAAAATGCGATAACGGAGCAGAACACACCCAGATACATGAGCAACATAAACGATCCCGTTGTCGGAGCCTGCCAGCTATCCTTTTCTAATAGGGCTAACGGTATGAAAAAGATACTACCTGCAACGGTTTGATAAAAAGATAACGTCACCGGCGGATATTTGTCCACAACCTTACGCGTCATGAAAGTGTAAAACGCCCACGCAAATCCGGTGCCAATCAATATTAAATTTCCGATGAGTTGATTCTTACCATCCGAGATTTCGCCAACGGAGGTTAAGAAATATACCCCGATCATGGCCAGTGCTATGCCGCAGACTTTATATTTGGATAATTTGACTTTATACAAAATAAATTCAAGCAGCGATGTAATTGCGGGATACGATGCGACAATTAATGCTGCGTTGGAAGCGGTCGTCAGGCTAACCCCTATATTCTCCATTGAAAAATAAAGAGTGATTCCCAAAACCCCACTAAACGAAATCGTAGCCAAATCCTTTGGCTTTACTTTGACATGTTCTTTTTTGATCAGCAGAACGATACCTAGTACGATGGAAGCTATGATAAATCTGGATAGACCCAAGGTAAGAGGAGGGAACGTCGTATAGGCTGCTTTGGTGGCAATAAACGATGTGCTCCAGATCAATAGGGCTAGAATCGTAGAAGTATAGTAAATCCGGTTGCTTTCGCTGTGATGAGCTATGACTTTGTTCAAGTTATATCCTCCCTGAGTTCATCCCCTATGAAATATGATAGTGATAGTAGCTACTATAGTTACTACTATGAAAATGCTACTAAAAAGATAATTTGTATATCAGTTTTTGTCAAGGGGAAGTGATATAGTAAGGAAGAACATGAATTGAGGAGAAGACGTCATGAAATCAAAACCAAATATATTAGAAATTCTACGTGATTTGAATTTTAGTGAATATGAGGCCAAAGCTTATGTGACCTTATTGGAAAGCTCTCCACTTTCGGGATATGCCGTTTCATTGAACTCTGGAGTACCGAGATCCAAGATTTACGAGGTTTTGTCGGGAATGGTCAACCGTGGGGACATCATGGTAAGTCAAGAAAATACACCTCTATATGTGCCGCTTCCTCCACATGAATTGATTGCCCAGAGAAAGCGCAAAGCAGAGCAGATTTTCAACGTGGCGCAAGAGAGTTTGGAGCAGTACACAGCATCGTTTCAAAACAGAGAGAACATTTGGAATATTTCGGGGTATGAAGCCATTATCAATCGCATCAATGAAGGCGTGAAGGGAGCAAAACACCGAATTTTACTGGAAATTTGGAAAGAGGATGCCGAGATGTTCCGGGATGCCTTAGAGCAAGCTGCTCAGCAAGGAATTGAGGTGATCCTTGTAGCATATGGTGATCTTAACTTTGATTTTGCTACTGTTTACCGCCATGATATGAGTGAGGAGATTACGTCCGAAATCGGTGGTCGATGGATTGTGCTTAGCGTGGATGACCGGGAGGTTGTAGCTGGCATACTTTCACTTGGTGATGACAGCCGTGCTGCATGGACGCTACACCCGGGTCTTGTAATGCCGATTACGGAAGTAATTATTCATGATATTTATATCATGGAAATCCTATATGAGTTCCGTGAAGAATTGGAGGCCAAATTCGGCCCTAATCTAATCCATCTTCGCAATAAATTCGCCATGGGTCCGAATGGAAAGGGATATTATGTTCCTTTGACTGAAAAAAGTATTAAACGTGTATAGAGATTGTCCGAGGTCCGATACGCAAAAATAAACAGGCCCATGGAGTATGATTCCATGAGCCTAATTTATTGAGTGCTGTCTTCTGTTATTTTACGGTTACAATCACACGCTGATAATGTTTCAAAGAATGTTTACCATTGTCCTGTACTTCTGCAATGATATGAATCGTATCCCCAGACTTCGCATCTGCCGGAACTGTAAAACTTGCAGTATTTGTGTCGCTACCTTGCAGGTCAATCGTGTTTACTTTCTCGCCTTCAGCTAATTCTCGGTGAAGCCCAAGCTGCATATCACCCAGCATTTCAGGTTTAACTTGCGCGGGTTTGACCTTAGAATCTTCATAGGTGTCAGCTTCGAAATATCTCCACCATTTATAGGTCAATGCATCACCGTCAGGATCTGTTCCTTCTGCATGTAGAGTTATGTTCTCCCCTGGACTAGCCGTTAGATCTAATCCTTCTTTAATGGTCAATGTTGGATTATGGTTAGCATCTTTATAGTCGGAAGCAATAGCCCAATCTGCACGGGCAGCAAAGTCATTTTGAATATCATCAAACCAACGCATCAGAGAGTACTCTGCTTCGAATTTTTTCGTATGCACATCATAATCTAACACCGTATTTCTAAATAATTTATCGTTAACGACACCAAAACGACCTCCCCAGCCACCATAGGTTGGGTTTTCCATGCTCCGTAATCCGTTATCAATTAAATAGAAGAAAGATGGAGAATCTCCTTCGGAAATAAAGTCATACTTGTCGTATTGTGGATTTTTCTTCAAGTAGGCTTCACTGCCTCTTTGTTCTTCATCCAATTCACCTTTGATGATATTGCCGTCGCCCATCAAGGCATACATATTTAGCAGCTTGCCATGACCGTCTTTAATGTTTTTGAAGTTCCATTCCCCGTGTAACTTGCTGTTTACTTCTTCCGTGTGCATTTTCCAAGCATAAGCGAAATGCCAGAAGTTAGATTGGTCATTGATAATTCTGATGTCAGGCCAATTTTTGGCGATGTAATTATTGTAGCTATCGTCCTGATCCAAAATGATGTACAGAACGAGTTTATCACTTACTTTTTTCCGAATCGTTTCCCATTGATCTGTATTTTTATATTCGTCTTCAATGGATTTTAGAGCTCTGGCTGTGGTATTGGTTCCTCCCCAGGTTTGTACATACAGATCTCTTTTGTCATTGTCTAGGAAAAGTGTTTTCAGGAAATTCGAACCTTCCGTTTCCTTGTCCATTTCACCTTTGTTTGAAATATTTCCGATCTTGGTAACGCTTTTAATATATTCAGGTTTTGGATACCCTTCAGCATGTTTGATTAGGTTGGGGTAAATCTCTCCATAGGCATCAATCATATGCGTTACCCATTGGGTTCCGGTCCATCTGAATGGCTTGATGCCGGCCTTTTCATCACCTGCATAATGATATACGGAGCTAGTCAGTACAATCCCGGACAAATCCATTTCGTTAGAGTAGAGAAGAAAGCGTATGACTGAGTTCATATCATCTACTTCTCCGTCAGTAGTAATAACCGTTCTAGCCTTGGTCGCTTTATTTTCCACTTTATTTCCCGCTGGTTGTTCTGTTGGAGCAGCGCTTTCATCCTTTACGACGGCTGGCGACTTACCACTGCAACCACTGATGATTAAAATACATATCATAGCTAACACAAAAATGCTTAACCCTTTTCTTTTTCTCATTTCTGTTCCCCTCTCTGAACGTTCCTATGATGATTTTTTAGGATTATAACCATGCAGGTATTGTTATTATTCAAGAATTGGGCATAAAAAAAACCTAAACATATATATGTCTCAACAAAAGTCGAGCATATATACATTTAGGTTTTGCCTGCATGATCAGTCACAATCCTGATTAGATTCTACATCATAATCTGACAAAATGAAAGCGGTTTATGACTCTTAGCACAAAATTAGTTTTACGCTTTGAATAAACCGGATTCTTTAACTTCAGACAGGAAGTTGTGGAATTCAGGGATGTTCAGCTGTTGCTGAGCATCGGACAAAGCGACTGCCGGGTTCGGGTGAACTTCTACCATGATGCCGTCGGCACCAGCAGCCAGGGCAGCCTTGGCACAAGGGGCCAGGATGTCTTTACGTCCTGTAGAGTGAGTTACGTCCACCAATACAGGCAGATGGCTTTCCTTTTTCAAAATCGGAACAGCGGAAATATCCAGCGTGTTACGTGTCCATTTTTCATACGTACGAATACCGCGTTCAATCAACATGACTTGTGTATTACCACGGGATACGATGTACTCAGCAGCATGAAGGAACTCTTCCATGGTGGCAGCCAATCCGCGTTTGAGCAGAACCGGAGTTCTCGTTTCACCCGCAGCTTTCAGCAATTCAAAGTTGTGCATGTTGCGCGCGCCAATTTGAATGATATCGATGTAAGGGATCGCTTCCTCCAAATGTCTTGGATCGACGATCTCACTGATTGTAGCCAGCCCGAACTCGTCGCCAACGCGTTTGAGAATTTGTAGGCCTTCAATACCCAGTCCTTGGAAATCATACGGAGATGTACGTGGTTTGAACGCACCACCACGCAGAATCGGCACACCGGCTTCCTTGAGAGCCGCACCTACCTCGCGCGTTTGTTGGTAGCTTTCCACCGAGCAAGGACCTGCAACCATGATGGAGGCTTTGCCACCTACCAGTGTGTCTTTAACCTTGATAACCGTGCTATCCGGCTGATTTTTGCGGCTGACAATCAAATGTTTTTTGTGTTCTTCTTTTTGATAGTTCAGAGAAGCCTTGAAAATATTTTTGAACAACTGGCGAATTGTAGCATCGTCGAAAGGTCCACGATTAGCTGCAATCAGCTTGTCCAGCATTTGTTGCTCGCGCACTGGATCAAAGTCAGGCACTCCTTGAGCTTCTTTCAATTTTCCAAGCTGTCCCGCCAGTTCAGCGCGTTGGGACAGCAGCTCCAGCAATTGCAAGTTTGTAGCATCGAGCTGTTCCCGCAACAGCTCCAAAGAATTTTCATTGGTTGACATACAGTACACCCTTCCCGAATTTAAATTGTTTTTTCTTTCAGCCCTTAGACTTTTTGCAGAAAATAACACAAAAAGGCACTCGTCGCAAGGGACGAATGCCGTGGTACCACCCTAATTACAGAAGTATACATGCAAGTCGTCAACGTCATTCAATCGACGGCAGTAACCTCTGAGCTTGATGCCCGTAACGGGGGCTTCCGGAAACCTCTACTGCGGCCAAAAGAATGAATCCTTCTGTCGTCGGTTCAAGGCTCGACTCGGGAGTGAATTTCAACGCGGGATAGCGGTACGCTCTCAGCAATACGTACCTTTCTGTGGGAATCCGATGACGCTTACTTGTCTCCGTCTATGTCTTTGTTCATGGTATTCAAAAGATTTGACCTTATTTTAAACAAAGTGGATGCAGAAGGCAAGCCCTGATTTCCGATTCTAGTTTTTGCATTCCCTATCTGTTCTTTCATCTTGCTTGATCCCTGGGTTCGGGCTTCGCTGATGCGACTCCTCGTGGGTTATCTTCGGCTAAGGTATCATCCGTATGAGTCTTGTCCGCAGTCCTGCGGTCATCCTCTTCTACAGGATTCAAGGCTTTATAGCGTTTGTACTCCATATCAGCCTGAGACATCGGATCTTTATACATAGGAGATTGGTCAACTCCTTTCGGTGTATATACTTCATTACCCGCATAGCAGGAGGAGAAATCGCTTTCTTATATCCTATCATATGCAGTAATTAATCCAGAATATCGTCACTGTCCAGTTGCTCTTCTTCATCCCCGTCTGTACCGTTCAGCAAATCTGTACCATGCAGGAATTCAGCAGGCGCAGAGGGATCAACAGGACTATTCGGTGTTAGTTCATCGGCATCAGGCACGTCCTCCAGAGGAGTATCCGGCCCCTCAATCAGATTCTCCCAGTTTGTTTCTGCATTTTGCAGGGAAGGCTCAAAATCATGATCCTGTAGCTCAGTCTTTTGATTGTCGCGATTTGCCATCTAACTCAGCTCCTTTACTTTTTGTTGCTTATTTCGACCTTACCCAAACCGCAGAATGGCTAAACTTAGAGTTAGTGTGTCTGTAAAAAGTTAAAATCATGCGAATAGAGATATGCTCTTTCCCAATTAGCGTTTTTTTGGTAACTGCTGTGATATGATAAAGAGGAGTTGGAGGGATATGAATTGGAATGGTACATGTTTGGTCCGATGATTAGCCGAATCCGAGTAGGTCAAAAGGCGTCTACTCCAGGCTATTCGCGTACCGTTATTCGGCGTCCGAATGGTTTATATTGGACAGACGGCGGACAGGCCGGAAAAGTAGTAGAAATACGCGATTATTTATTCTCCGATATTTGGACGATCTATGAGGATGAAGAATGTGAACCTTGGATAGGGCTTAGAGAGCAGATGGAGCGACGCGAACAGGAAATGATCATTAACCAATATGAAGATTTTACAAATAATGATTAAAAAGAACATGATACCCTTATTATGAAGAAGGTATGAACATCATCGTATAGAATAATATAATTTCAGGAAGATAAAAATGTTAAAACATATACAAATTTGTAAATCCTACTACGTAACTTTGAGGTGCTTAATATGAGGCATGTGCCCAAAGCTGTCGCCGCTCTGCTAGCGGTCATTGTGATACTATTGTCGCTGGACCACATTGGCTATGCGGCCAAAATGACCCCGGAAAGGGAGTATAAGATACCCTCCTGGGATATGAGATGGGGAGCAGAAGACGAGGATGGCTCTTTAGATGAGGTAAATGATCACAGTAAGGTCTGGATGCATATTGAAGATGATACACAGCTACTCAAGCAGCCAGGCAATAGAGGCACCGCCTGGATTCGTATTAAGCTACCTTCGTTAAATGATGAAACACCAGCGGTGCTTTTTGAAAATATTTATGGCAGGCACATTACGCTGTATAAGGATGGTACCAATTTTTATGAATCGTACCGTGGCTATAATTATGAGAATAATCGTATTCTGATTCCGCTGAAGCCAGAAGACAGTGGTAAAACATTATACATATGGACGGAAAGCAGCAAAAATAGACTGGGCATTATCGGAAATGTGATGACTGGTGATTATCGTGACTTGTTGGGAAACTTGGTCAGAATGGATGTCTTGGATATTGTACTAGGCAGTACATTTATCTTTATCGCCCTGGTGCTATTGATTTGCTCGTTTTTCCTGTTCCGTCCAAGTATGGCGATGTGGTTGTCCCTAAGTGCGATTGTATTGTCTATCGGTTTGATGATTGTAACGTATTCACCGTTTTTATATACGTTCTATCGCGGCTATGGCAAGCTGTATTTACAACTTTTTGATGTGGCGCTATTTATTCTGCTGCCTTCATTAGCCTTCTTTTTTGAGCAAAATATCAATTCTATTTTACTGATTCGGAAATTCAGAAAATTGTTAACCGCCTACTCTTTGTTCTGCTTCATCATCATGATTGTGAATTTAGGAGCACAGGAGCGACTCAACGATGTATATTATTTCTTTAGTGTAATCGTCCTCGGTATATTGCTCGTAGCTTTGATGGTACTTTTGGTATTTGCTTCGGTTCGCATGGCGCTTAAGGGAGACCACGAAGCGATCATTTTATCGACAGGCTTTGCATTTTTTGCAGTCATCACTATCGCAGAACTCAGCTGGTTCTTTATCCGGGACGGACACTACAATATGTTTTTATGGAAATGGGGCGTGTTTGGTTTTGTCCTGGCATTGATTGCGATCTTGGGCAGAAGGCTGGCGGAAAAGCACAAGCAGGTGGTTCGGTATTCCAGAGAACTGGAGATGTTCAATAATGAGCTTCAACGTTCAGAGAAAATGGAGATTATTAGCGATTTGGCTGCATCTGTAGCTCATGAAGTGCGCAATCCGCTTCAGGTTACACGTGGATTTCTTCAGTTGATGAGCAAGCAGGAGGATGGTAAAAACAAAGACTATCTGCATATCGCTCTGGAGGAGCTGGATCGAGCGTCCGCGATTATTACCGATTTTCTGACTTTTGCCAAGCCGGAGTTTGACCATACCAAAACGTTGACCATATTGGATGAGTTCAAGCATATTGAAGGAATTATCAGTCCAATGGCAAATTTGCAAGGTGGCAAAATTTCGCTGGATATTCCCCAGGAAATTAAAGTGCGTGGGAATTCCTCCAAATTCAAGCAGGCATTTATCAATATTATCAAAAATAGTATTGAAGCGCTGCGAGAACAGGGACATATTCATATATGGGCTTATGTGGACAATGGAGAAGCAGTCATTCATATTCGGGATAATGGTGAAGGGATGGATGCTCAGACCTTATCCAGACTAGGTGAGCCTTATTTTTCGAATAAGACTAAAGGCACGGGTTTGGGGATGATGGTGACATTTCGGATTATTGAAACGATGAATGGTAAAATATCTTTTACAAGTGCAAAAGGGGTGGGAACAGAAGCGACCATCCGCTTCCCCGTAGCCGGATAACATCCGGCTTTTTTGCTTTCGGAGAAAACGGAGGGAAGCTTGCTGAGCCCACCCGCCTGAGATTAAGAAGTATAGATTAAATAAGCTACAAGTGCCAATCTACCACATCGAGCGAGGCTTCTGGGATGTAGCAAGCACACCTGAAGGGTTTGGAGGGATTACTAGATAGAACTGGTCAGACGTTTCCTCTACCGTTTTGATTTGGATATGATCGGGGATCACGACTCCTAACACATCACGAATTGCAGATTTGGGATCTGCCATCAGTTTTTCTCTGAAACTGGCATCCTCCCAAGCTTTTTGAATGACTTGTGTTTGAAGAACTTCAGTAGCCATCAAAAATCACCCTCTCATTCGATTGGTTATATTTACCTAGTCAGTATACCACGTAAGACTCAGAAAAATCTAGCATTACTTCATATTTTTGGAGAGCCAATAATCAAGCCCGCCTCTTCGCAAATGTGAGCGTCCGCCTTCAATTTCTGCTGCCTCTTCGCTGAGTTCTGCTGCAATGGAATGTGCGAACCTATGCAGGCCGTGGATAGTAGGCTCCATCGTCTCTAGCTCCTGAACGGCTTGATTCGCAATATTTACATAGCTAGCGAGTGCGCCTCGCACATAAATCGCTTCCTGAATTTCTTGTGGTCCTAGTCCTTCACAGTACGGCTTCTTCCGCTCGGCGCTAATATGGGACAATAGGCAGTTATAGCTATGCTCCATCAAATCTTCTGCCCAATCTGCCCAATCATCCGACATTTGGAGCACGAGCAGGGTCAAATCCGTCATCGCTGTAACGATCTCGATCAGGTCAGCATGGTCTGCGAGCAGTAGAGCACCCGTTCCGGCCATTTTTAATGGACTGGCTTTCAGTGCGACCTTATTTCTGTCACCTTGAAAATAGTCTGCTGCTCCTTCGGATACCACACTAACGGCCCATTCGTCCACATACGTCCGGGCATATGTCCAAAAAGGGGAGGTTGCCGGAAAAAGCTCCTGATAAATGTTTTGGCACTCGGTATAGAAAAGCTGGCTTAAGGCAAGTTGCGTTTTACGGTTGTCTGCTGCTGTGTCCATCACGTCGTCTTGGATTAAATAATGAGCCATGACGAACACGTTGCCGAGTGACAGCTTGCGACATGTTTCGGGAGGCAGTCCGGTGAGTTCCTGCAGCCAAAATGGAAGCAAATAGCATATGTAATTACGCGTACTGTCTTCACGCAACGGATTAAACCGTGCCAGGTAGTCTAACCCCTCTTGCTGAAAGGGAGCCTGAAATGTGGCCGTCCGTTCCTCCGCTTGACGAAATACCTTTTCCAATTCTTCTTTGTATGCAAAATACCACTCCATGGCCATCACCCGCATCTCTTATAAATGTTTTTGTAGCGACTTCTAGTTGTTACCCGCCATTGTACAACAGATTGCAATTTTCAAGAATTTGTTATTTTCAAATAAGGAATGTTGTGAAAAACATATAAAATGAATAAAAAAAGCTGAAAGAGAAAATATAGATGAAAAAGGATGAAAGGAGGGGCCACAACATGAAAAAACAATGGAAATTGACCGCTGCTATCCTATATGGAGGAGTGATGATGTATGGTACTGCGAGTGCAGGAGCATCTGGTATTGAATCGGGTAATCCGTTGCAAGCTCTCACTCCCAACGATTCTGTCCAAGGAGAAGCCCACCAGTGGAATATTGATCCACAGGATGACCACGGGCATGGACATGTGCATAGACATAGACACGGCAAAAGGCCGGGCGGCTTGAATCACCATCTCAACGAGAAAGTAGCTAGGCTGCTGGGTATCACCCCTGTCCAGTTAGAGAAAGAGCTGGGGCAAGGGAAATCGTTGGCCGACGTTGCTAAAAGCAAAGGCATTCGCGAGGATCAACTTATTGATAAATTGAAGAATGAAATGACCGTGGATTTGAAGCGGCTTGTAAACCGTAAAGGTCCGATTACCTTCGATCGTAAGTCCGGGACTTCGAATGAGGCTCAATTGAAGCGTTAGATGGGGAATAAAATTGTTTTACAATAAAAAAGGATGGGGAGAACCCATCCTTATATTTCAACTTCCTTCATAAAGTGACTGTTGTGAGGAGAATCAGCTATCTTTAAAAAGCTTAAAAAAGTCAATGGTTTCATTAAAATCTTCATCGTCCGTATAAATGTTCATAACCTTGCCTATTTCGATTGCAAAATCTACATACTTATTGGGTTTAGCAGATATTATATTCTTGTGGATCTCCAGACCCGATGGATGACTCACATGATTTTTAGGGGAAACACCTGCTAGCTCCAATAGTTCATTGGCAGAACAAATGGTTGCAATCACTTTATGATCATTATTTAGTGCTTTGATGAGAGCTAGAAGTTGCTTGTTTGTCTTCAATTGAGTGTTATCTCCACCAGGTATAATGAGGAGTTGAATGTCCTCCGCAGCCACTTCATCAAGGGCTACCGCAGGCGTAACTTTAAAATCCTCATAGGAAATAACAGGTTCTTTGGTTACTCCAATCGTAACAATATCCCCTTTGGTTTTCATAAAATAGGTTGCCAGCATAATTTCAAAACTAACATAACCATCATAAATTAGAACATGTGACTTCATTTATACACCCACTAACAATTTTTTAGTTTAAGTCCGTTAAAAGCCTTTAGGAAGATTACATATAGTCAGAATATATCATCTTGAAGAGTTTAAATCCATATTTTACAGCAATATCAATAAGTTTTGGTAATCTAACTTGTTGAATTTTGGTCAGTATGGATTCAAATTAAAAAATAACCAGTCACCTTGAAATAAACAGCGACTGGTTATTGAGTTTTGCTCGGATGCGAGTGAAGTGAAACTACAATAGCTTTTTAACTTGGGAAATACGGATATGTGACACGCCAATCCATTCAGCATATTCGCCTTGCTTGGCTGTGGGATGCTCACGGATGAGGCTTCTTAGATGTTCAACCAAAGTTGTGATGACGATCAATTGACGCTGTTTCCTTTCAAATCGTGTATGCATTTTTTACATAAAAATGAATCTCTGAAATAGCTTAAATCCTGAACCGAATAGCATAAATGGCAGCAGACACCAATATATTTCCGCATACTTAACAATCCTGTTTCAACATCCAAGTAAAATTCCAAAGACTCGCCAGCTTGAATTCCCATAGAGTTTCGCATTTCCTTAGGAATAACAATCCGGCCAAGCGTGTCCAAGGGACGTGTCATACCTGTATTTTTCAAGTGACCTTCTCCTTATCATAATAATCTATCAACCAATAATCTCCTAATAAAAAAATAAAAATCTATAAAGTAAAAGTATTTATCGATGTTCCAAAAGATGGTATTATCATGAATGAAAAACAATAAGTATACTATTAGTTTCAAAACTATATGAATTATTGAAATGGGAATCTATGAAGATGCTGAAAGGGTGGTTTATCCATGGAAATCACACCTACGATACAGGCAGAAGTTCAAACCTATCTAAAACGCAAAAGCTTAACCATGACCGAGTTTGGTCACACGATCGATTTGAATGTAGGTACAGTTAGTGGTATTGTGACGGGCAATCGATCTATGTCGGTTCACCAACTGGATAGTATTACTGCGGGAATGAATTTACCACCGGATTATTTTTACGAACGTTACATTGAAGAATGCATTGAAGAATGTCCACTCAACTGGAAAAAAATCAGCCCGTTCCTGTACCGATGCATTGAGCTAGGGCGATTGGACTGCTTGCAGCGAGTTGTAATTCTATTATTGGATAACCCTAATTATCTGCCATCGCTCTTTGAAGTCGCCGAAAATGTATACCAAGACGGTTACAACGAAGCAGCCGCTTACTTATACAAAAAGGTAGCTGAAAGCGAAAAGCAGCAACATTCAGAGCGATTGGCAATCTGCCAGTATCGCTTGTTCCAAATCAAAGTCGGACAGGATCAGGCTGTAAACCTTCAGGCTGCTATTGAATTCGCCCCTTTTGTGGATCGCTTAGATGAGATAGAGCAATTGGATGCTTTAAAAGATTTGGCGAATGTCTATAGATCATTAAGCATGTGGGATAAGGTGTATGAATTCGCACATCAAATGGGTCAGTTAGGACAACTCCAATATCATCTGGTTCACAATTCCAAGCGAAAAGGAACAGAGCCACGAAAAAAGCTAAGCAGACCATTGTTTGTATACATAGCTTACGCAGAATTGATGTGTGCTAATGCTTGTGATGCAAAAGGAGATCATGAACAAGCATTAGCACATATTCGTGGTTATTCCGATCTAAGCTGGGTTAAGGAAAATGATCCAGATACACTCCATTGGCTAAGAAAATTTGAGCACTGGGCAAAAATTAATACCTGTGTAAATAAGCTTATGTCTGGAGATATTAGGGCGCTGCCGGATTACGTTAGTTATATATCTGGAGAACAACATATATTTGCGGAACTTTTAAATGTCTTAGAAGTAGCTAATCGGTACAACATTGACATTGATCATATTCTTCAGCACTTCGAACCCCAAATTACAGCTTATCGAAATCAAGAATATACGAGTACATTAACAGAGCAGCAAGTCATACACGAAGAAACCGTGCGATTCTGGTATAAGTTGGCTAAATACAACTTATATAAAGGAAGGTACCTTTATGGGTTTAAATGCTTAATAGAAGCGTTGAAAAAAGCTGGTATAATTAACCATGCACTACTTATTTCTAATTGTGCAGGCTTATTTTTCCGTTTCAGTGAGCTTGCTACTCCTGAAATGCAGGCACAATTTCACTCTGCTTATGAGGAGGTGTGGAAAAGAAATGATCAAGAAGACGGCTTTAGTTTTGGCAACAATTAGTTTTTTACTGGTATTTGCATTACCAGTTCCAACTGGAATCCCAAGCGCTAACACAATCCAAGTTCAAGGACACATTGGCACAGCTTAAACAATATTTTAGTTTTTTATTGGCCAGCTTATTGCTGGTCTCTTTTTGTATTATTTTGTAATTTTTTGCTTCAAAATTGATCTTGGCCTATTTGTACATCCCTTCTTAAAATGAAATTCAGAGGAGGTATGTAGGATGAACAAGGATGAAAAGGTAACGTTAATTCAACAAATGGAACATGCCAGACAACACATGCATGATCTTTACGCAGAGTATGGCCTAGGACATGCCTGTGTACTGGAGCAGTCTATGCGTTTGGATGAACTGATTAATCAGTTCAACCGTATGTTTCAGACCAGGAAGCAGCCTCACCAAGTTTTGGACCAGATCCTTAACAACGACGATGGTATGCTGAGTTCATCCCCCCATTTCTATTATGCAAAACTGTGATTTCTCCCACGTAATGCTTATAATTATTCAATATAATGACTTATTTTAAAATAAAATACATATCCATGTCATAAAATGTTAATCAGTTTGGAACATGATTCATCACACTTAGACAGCAAAAAAGCAGAGCTCAATATGTGAGCCCTGCAAAAGCCTTTGACGGTATTTGAATCCCTATGCTGAAACGCTGGGACAGAAGATTAGCCAAGCTCCTGCGTGCTTTTGGAAGCACGTTTGGAGGAAAGTAACTGAAAATGAAGCCGCCAGTTCAATCGCTGTCTGCCTTTGGAGCCAACAATCCAGTTGCCGCCAGGCAGATGGGCAAAGAGCCAGCTGATACCGAGAGAAGCACTTGCCACGACGACAAATGTAATGAGCGTAGCTGTAAAATGATGATCCCCTAGGGCAAGCGGACGGGTGTAAAAGGATATGAAGGACAGCACGAGCGCATGGGCCAGATATCCTCCGAAGGAATAGCGTCCGATCCAGTTTAGCATACGACGAAACGGCTCGGAACGCTGGTCTTTTTGCAGATGAAGTAGCAGCCCATACAACAAAAGCAACTGCGAGACAATCAGTACGAAGGTGCTTGGCTTCAGATAGGTAGAAATATTGAGATTGATCGTATCGCCCGACTGGATCAGCATCGTATGACCCATGAGCATGAACAGACCAATAAAAACAAATACATTCCATGGCAACGTCTGCTGGGCCAATCCCCGCCAGGTGTCCGTCATATAGGCGCACACTGCGCCCAGCATAAAATAGAAAAAATACATAACAAAGTTATAAGTGCGGTAATCTAACAAAGTCTGCCCAAAGGACGGCAACCAAGCGCTCCATGCAGACATGTCATAGTAGGACCATTGTAACAGCAACGCATAAGCCGCAGCAGCAATCAGCATAACAGCCAAAACAAGCTGCTTGCGCTTTTTGGTGCTATAACGACGTAGAAACGTTCGAATCTGCTCGGTTGCTTTTGCAAATAAAGGAAACCAAATATAAAACTGAAAGATCATGACCACAAACCATAGATGATATCCGCTGACAGGGATGATCATTTCCTCGAACATACCTTTGTAAAAGGATAAATTTCCCCACTGCGCGGTTGACCAGTTCTGAGTACACACCCAATAGACAACCGTCCAGCAGAGAAAAGGAACATAAATATCTCGAAACCGTCTGCCAATATAACGGGAATAGCCAATCGGTTTGTTACCATTATAAAATAACAGCGCCGCAGACAGGAAAACGAACGTCGGTGTGCCAAAACGTGTCAAATGGTACAGCATCGCGAGCATAACGGAATCCGGCTGTTGGATGTCGCTGCGATAAATATATTCGCCAATGCAATGCTGAAGCACGACAGCGAGGTAGGCAAGACCCCGTAGTTCTGTCCACTCTGCGATACGCGGCTTGCTCATCCATATCACTCCTTTTCCTCAAGATTCGCACATGTTTTTCCTAGCACAATTGTAGGTATTGTACCGTAGGAACATTAGTGCAGGATTAACGCTACCTGAAAGTATGGAGAGTGAAGTGGTTCCAATTTAATATGATTGCGTTTACAATCTAAATAAAAACAAAGCAAATTAAATTTAAGGATGCGCATAGGAAGAGGAGAGGAAGGATGAAGAAAACGCTGCTGGTGTACATGCTGTTGATTGCGGCCTTTGCTCTCTATGTGTTCAGATATGAACAATCCGAGCGGTTGAATGGAGCTTGGGAGGAAAAAGGGCTGCGAGGCAGCATCGGAGAAACGTATATGATGATTACGTTCCAGTCCGGTTTGGAGTATTGGAAAAGCGGGCTCAAAGGCTTCGAGGATGCTGGGGATGCCTTGGGGGTAACGGTGGAGTACCGGGGGGCTACCCGGTATGATGCACAGGAGCAGATGACCATCATTGAGCAGGCGATTGCCCGTAAACCCGCAGGCATTGCCATATCAGCGATTGATCCACACTCCCTGATCCCGGTCATTAATAAGGCGCTGGATGCGGACATTCCTGTCGTGCTGTTTGACGCCGGAGCGCCGGGGAGCCGGGCGTATACCTTTTTGGGCACGGATAATTATAAGGCGGGCGTGACCGCTGCGGAAAAAATGGCTGAGCTGTTGGGACGTGAAGGACAAGTCGCTGTTCTGACACTGCCGGGGCAGCAAAATCATGAGGAACGTTCGCGCGGCTTTCGCGATACCATTCAGCGGCAGTATCCTGCCATGAAGGTGGTGGAAGTGGTAGATGGTCGTGCTGACGTGATGGTGTCCAGGGATGAATCGCTAAGGTTGATGAAAGCTTATCCGAAACTGGCGGGTATTTTTGTGACCGAAGCCACCGGAGGAACAGGTGTGGGTGAGGCGGCACTGAGCCAAAAAGGCAGTCATCCGCTAAAAATTATTTCTTTTGATACGAATAAAGCGACACTGGATATGATTCGTGATGGGACCATCTCGGCAACGATTGCCCAAGGGACATGGAATATGGGCTATTGGTCACTTCAATATCTGTTCCATCTGCATCATCATTTGACGATTCCTGCACCTTCTTCGTCTGGAGATAACACCCCGCTCCCCGTGCGGGTGGATACTGGGATTTCCGTCGTCACCCGAGCGAATGTAGATGATTATTATGCAAAATAAATATTGGAAGCGCATCCACTTAGGGATGCATCAAATGATGCCGAGGTTACGCTTGCGCAATATGCCTTTACGCTATCAGCTCATGGTGCTGTTCTTGCTGTTTGGCATCGTGCCTTCACTGGGACTAGGCCTGCTGGTGAATTGGACGGTGGAACGGATTATTGAGCGGCAGGTGGAAAACCATACGATGCAGTTAATTGGCAAGGTGAACGAAGCACTGGATACCAAAATGGAAAATTTACAGAACATGACGTATCTGATTGCGTTTAATCCTGAAGTTGGGGAGTTTTGGAAAGGGCGGACGCTGGCTGATGGTCACGCGGGTCATACGAGTAGTGTAATGCCAGAAAATCAGGCGGAGCAAGCACAGAAGCCTCTCCTTAACCAGGCTCCCGGCTCCAAGCAGGTTGTAAGTTCCGTACAGGAGCAGGATACCTTGTATGAAATGAAGCAATTTTTGCAGGGTTTTACCACGTTATATCCTGAAATTGCCGGGATTCTGATCGTGAACGAAAAAGGAGATTATATCAGCAATGAAATGTATGCTCGAAGCACACGCAGTCTGACGGAAGAAGACTGGTACACACAGGCGGCGCAGCATGCAGGGATATTCACTGTGCTGGGACAGCCAAGTCACCGTAATGTGACCACTCATGTCCGGTACAAGGACAGTGAAATTGTCTCTGTCGTCCGTTCGGTCACGGATTCGGAGACAGGACATGTACTGGGTGTAATTATGATTGATCTCAAGCTGCGGGCTGTGTCGCAAGCTGCCAGAGATGTAACCTTGGGCAAAAGCGGGTATGTCATGGTGACAGATGCCAAGGGACGCAGTGTATATATGCCAGATATGCCTTTGATTGAGCGCATTCCGTCGCAATGGTTCGGGCCAGAGGATAGCGGGATGTTTACCCGTGAAGCCGGAGGCAGGGAATTGCTGTTCATGTTCCAGGCTTCCGAGTTCACGGGCTGGAGAACCGTGGGAGTATTCCCGGCACGCGAATCTACACTGGAAGTGCGGCAAATTCAGTTCTACGTTGTCTGTTTTGTTTTCATTGTATGTCTGTTTGGCTTAACGGCATCCTTGCGATTGTCCAGTTCTATCGCGCAGCCAATTTTCCGGCTTATGTCTTATATGCGTACAGCAGAGACGGGGGATCTTACGGTTCGCCAATGGAGTGAGCGCGGGGATGAAATCGGAATGCTGGGCCGGAGCTTTAACCGGATGCTGGAGCAAATCCGCCGTCTCATGTCGCTTAGCGAACTGAGGGAACGACAAAAACGGGATGCCGAACTACGCAGTCTTCAAGAGCATATTAAGCCGCATTTTCTATACAATACGCTAGATACCATTCATTGGATGGCCCGAAAAAATGGAGCAGACGACGTATCCGATATGGTGGGGGCGTTATCGAGATTGTTCCGCCTTGGACTGAGCAAAGGGGATGACTTTATTCCGCTGCGCTCTGAGATTGAGCATATCTCAAGCTATATGCAAATCCAGCAAACCCGTTATCGTGACCGACTTCGCTGGGAATTAAATGTACCCGACGGGCTGAAGGATCTGTTTGTGTTGAAGCTTATGCTTCAGCCTGTGGTGGAAAATGCGATTTACCACGGCATTAAGGCCAGACGTGGTCCAGGCACGATTTGCGTAGAAGCTAAAGCCGAGGACGGCAAGCTGCTGCTGACGGTACGTGACGACGGTGCAGGGATGACGGCAGAGCGTCTGCGTGAGCTGCGTGAATGGCTGGAAATACCGCTGGAGGCGATGGAAGGAAAACGGAAACAAAAGGAAGTTCGTACAAATGGCAGAAGCTACGGCATGCTGAATGTACAAGCGCGTATCCGATTGTCTTTTGGCGAGGAATATGGAATTACATTGGACAGTAAGGAAGGGACAGGTACCTGCGTTACAATCACTCATCCGTTGCTGCTGGATATGGCGCAACTGAAGAAGCCTTATGACAAAGGAGAGGGTCAGGATGACGAAATCCAAGGGAACAGACAACGCGACAACGGCGAGTCTGATTGACCAAGCCATACCAGAAGTGACGATAGGGACGGCCCGACGTTATCAAGTATTGATCGCAGATGATGAGCCGATCATCCGTGAGGGGATTCGGGACTGCCTAGACTGGACGGCTCTGGGCATGGAGGTTGTAGCAGAGGCAGAGGACGGTGAAGAAGCGCTGGAACTGATTGGTCAGCTTAGCATCGACATCGTGCTGGTCGATATGAATATGCCATTCATGGATGGAATTGAACTGATTCGGCAGCTGCGGGAAGGACGCTCGGAGTGCCGTTGCCTGATCATTTCCGGGCATGATGAATTTGCTTATGCACAGGAAGCTGTACGGCTTGGCGTAGAAGATTATATTCTGAAGCCGGTAAATGCGGATCAGCTTCACGCTGCATTGTCACGGCTTCGTCAGCGACTGGACGAGGAGCACAAACGCGCCGCCTATGTAGAACAAGCTGCCGGGCAGATTGAACGGAATATTCCGCTGCTGCGTCAGCGGTTTTGCCTGGAATGGCTGGAAGGACAGCACACGGGAAAAGACGTCATGGAGCAGTTGGCGTTTTTACGTCTTCCATCCCGGCCGCCTGTACAAATCGGCGCGGTACGGTGGCCTGCAGCAGAAGCACGGCAGACGATTATGCGTGAGAATGACCGCCAGTTGTTTCTTTTCGCCGCTGAAAATATTATTGGCGAACTGCTGGAGGACCGATCGCATGTGTTGTTTCGCGATGCGAACGGGCTGATCGGCATATGCCTGTGGCAGGAGGCACCCGAGACGATCGGCGCTTCTATAGAGCAGGCCATTGGAGGCTACCTGAATATAGCGGTTCACACCCATGTGGAGTCCAACGAGGGTGGGCTGGAAGGCGCAATCAATGCGTACCGGGTGAGCCGGGATCGGGTGTACGGTGAAGCGCAGCTATCTCCCATCGTACGCCGGGCACGGCAGCTTATTCAGGAAGGTTATGCCGATCGCGAGCTGACGCTGGAAGCTCTTGCCTCGCGGCTACAGGTATCGGCTGTATATCTTAGCCGTGTGCTCAAAAAGGAGCTCAACGACAGCTTCGTGACCCTCGTCACGCGTGCCCGTATCCGCAAAGCAGTGCAGCTACTGGACTCTACGACGTTATCTGTGCTTGATATAGCAGAACGTACGGGATACGATAGTCAGCACTATTTTAGCACTGCTTTTAAAAAGACCATGGGCGTGTCGCCTGTGCAGTACCGTAAGGGCGGGGGAATTCAGGAAAATTCGTCGGAATAGGAATGTTGGATTGCGGAATTGCCTTGCGCCCTCTCATGATAATCTGTGCTAAAAAGTGTGTGTGTAATCACACCCGCACGTTCAGGGGTTTGTTACGCTGTAGATAACGAACAAATATCTATCAATATTTGGAGGAAAACGATATGTTTTGTTATCAGTGTGAACAGACGCCGAGTGGCGGGTGTAAAGTCATTGGGGTGTGCGGAAAAAATGAGACAGTAGCGAGCTTGCAGGATACAATGATTTTTGCATTAAAAGGGATTGCTGCCTATGCCACACATGCACGTCAGTTGGGATATACCGATCCTGAGGTGGATCGGATCACGCATGAAGCGTTATATATGACCTTAACCAATTCTAACTTTAATGTACAAGAGCATTTGGAAATGGCGATGAAGGTCGGAAATGCAGCTGTACGGATCATGGATGTGCTGGATCGTGCGCATACGGATCGTTTTGGCATTCCACAGCCGATTACCGTCAGCCAAAATAAAATCGAAGGTCAATGCATCGTCGTGACCGGACATAATCTGTACGCGCTGGAAGAATTACTGCGTCAGACCGAAGGAAAGGGCATCAATATCTACACTCACTCGGAGATGCTGCCTGCCCACGGTTATCCGGCGTTGAAGAAATATGCACATCTCAAGGGCAATATCGGCAAGGCCTGGTACGATCAACGCAGATTGTTCGAGGAATTCCCAGGGGCGATTCTTGCTACGACGAACTGTGTTATGCCGATTAAAGGCACATATGCAGACCGCTTCTTCTCTTATGAAGTAGCAGGGCTGGAGGGTGTTGCCAAAATTGTGAACGACGATTTCTCTCCACTGATTGAACGCGCGTTGGCTCTGCCAGCCGCAGATGTAGACTCTGAACAAGTGCTTACGACAGGATACCATCATGAGACGGTCATCGGGCTGGCACCTGAGATCATTCAGGCAGTCAAAGACGGACATATCCGCCGTTTCTTCGTCATCGCGGGCTGTGACGCACCAGGCAAAGGCGGCAACTATTACCGCGAGCTGGCTACATCCTTGCCGAACGACACGGTTATTCTGACCACGTCTTGTGGTAAATTCCGCTTTAATGATGTGGACTACGGCACCGTTGGAGATACTGGCATTCCACGTTATATTGATTTGGGGCAATGCAACAATTCCGGTTCTACTGTGAAAATCGCTCTGGCTTTAGCGGATGCTTTTGGTTGTACGGTGAATGAGCTACCTGTCAGCATTGTGCTGTCCTGGTTTGAGCAAAAAGCAGTTGCCATCCTGCTAGGCTTGTTCAGCCTTGGCATCCAGGATATTCGCATTGGGCCAAAGCCGCCTGAGTTTATTTCTTCGGGTGTACTTGATGTACTGGTGGAGATGTTTGGCTTGAAGCTAATTACGACCGCAGAGGAAGATATGAAAGCGATGCTGGCGTTGTCGTAAGAGGTAGGTGGGGAACTGCAGAGTGCAGTTCCTTTTTTTTGTTTCATCGTTCATCCATTCTAATAAATATATCCGTAAGAATCTTTAAGGCCAGCTCAGTATCTTTGGTTTCACGAGTTCTTAGGAGAGACAAAATGGCTTTTATACTCGAATCTTCTTCGGTAAGCTCATCATTTTCCTTCACATATGTAAGCAATTGATAGACGCCCACGTTCAATGCCTTCGCTATTTTCTCCAGATTTTTCAAAGATATATTTCTCTCCGCACGCTCAATGAAACCAATATAACTCGAATTGAAACCTGCTTTTTCGGCTAAAGCTTCTTGGGAAAGCCCTTTAGACTTTCGAATATCTCGAATACGTGTGCCGACTAATTCTAATAGTTCTGACATGAATACACCTCTCTATAGTTAGAAGTGTAGAGAAAGAGTTACATCTAATTAATATGCGTTAGTAAGTAAATTGAATTAAAAACTACTATATAGTAATATTCATTATGAAGCTTGTCCGATAGCTAGAAAATTATACATTTTAGTGGTCTAATGATATGCTACGTTGCTCACATTTGTTTCAGGATTTTGCAAAACCCTTATTTATGAAATTCTAAATCAGGAGTTGATTCCCCCATGAAACACTACTCCTTAAGCAACCAACTACATAGTGAAGCTGATTTCAAATTGCCTAAGTATAGTGACACCCACATATTGAATTGCATGATGGATTTTCAAAAGCTTGCCCAATACCAAATGCAGCTTGCCCAGATGATGCGTGATCATAATCAATGGCTAAATTGCCTCATTCTTTGTGATCGCGCCATGTTTTCTATGGCGAAGGCCATCTATGTACATCGAAATCAAATCATGCCTTTATCCATCAGCCTATCCATGAACGATCTGCTCAGGCTAATTCGCTCGGATGCGGAGCCTTGTTTAGATATGGTACTGTTTATGGGCACCGTGCATTATCTGGTTTCAGGAGAGGATGATCCATCCAAGGAGACGATGAAACAGGAGGAAGTAGACATGTTGCTTTATAAAACAGACTCTATTCTAGAGTCTCTGTCACAACGGATCGTAGCTGATCCGTCTAAGCGGTATCCGTCTATTTTTAAAGAAAACCCGTTCAATTAAATTGTTAAAATTTTTTATTCTTCATATCAGAAAGGGTGTTATTTGAAATGCCTACATACAACAAGCTGGTGCGGGATCGGATCCCGCATATCATTATGTCTCAGGGTAAGGAATGTCGGACACGCATTTTGGACCTAGAGGAGTATAAGCAGGAACTGCGAACGAAGCTTCGTGAAGAGACTGAGGAATATTTTGCAGCGGACAAAGATCAGGATGCGCTGGAAGAACTAGCGGATATGCTCGAAGTCATCCGAGCGCTGGCAGAAGTACATGGAGCGAATGTACCCGAGCTGGACAAGCTGCGGGCGGACAAAGCCGAGGCACGAGGCGGATTCCAGGAGCGGGTGTTCTTAATTGATGTCGACGAAGCTTAACGTCATTAAGTAATACCTCCCCCACCACAAAGGTTAAAATTTTATAAAAAAAGTTCAAAACCTGCAAAGACCTTCCCCGGCCTGGAATGATACCATGTGTTTGCACATAAAAAAAGAGAGGTGCTCATCGCCTCACTTATGTAAGCGCTATCTAACTTCTAGTCTAATCAGCAATGACCTGAGGATTTTGCAAAATCCTTACCTTCAAATGACCTGCATCACATGAGGAAAGGGGAACTTCATATGAAAAAGGGAGCTGTTGTTGTTTGGCTTCTGGTTTTGGCCCTGATGCTCTCGGCCTGTAATCTGGCGGAGAGTGGAACGGGCAGCAAGGAAAAAGGCTATGTGGGTATTTCCATGCCGACCAAATCGTCCGAGCGTTGGGTAGGAGACGGGGAGAATATGGTTCGGTTGTTTCAGGAGCAAGGCTATAAAACGGATTTACAGTACGCCGAGGACGTAGTGGAAAATCAAATCTCCCAAATCGAAAATATGATCACCAAGGGTGTCAATGTTATGGTAATCGCTTCGGTCGACGGAAACACGCTGACGGATGTGATTCAGAAGGCACACGACCGAGGCATTCAGGTCATTTCTTATGACCGTCTGATTCGCAACACACCGTATCTGACGTATTATGCGACCTTTGATAACTTCAAGGTGGGCGTACTACAGGCAGCATATATTGAGAAAAAGCTGGGACTCAAGGAAGGCAAAGGCCCTTTCAATATCGAGCTGTTCGGTGGTTCACCGGATGACAATAACGCATACTTCTTCTTTAATGGTGCGATGTCCGTACTTAAGCCATACATTGATTCCGGTAAGCTGGTCGTGCGCAGCAAGCAGATGACGATGGCGCAGATCGCTACACTGCGATGGGATGGAGCTTTGGCGCAGTCGCGGATGGATAATCTGCTGAGTGCCTACTATTCAGGGGCCAATCTGGATGCGGTGCTCTCTCCGTATGACGGCATTAGCATCGGTATCATTTCATCCCTGAAAGGGGTCGGATACGGAACAGCGAGCAAGCCGCTGCCGATCATTACGGGACAGGATGCAGAGCTGGCTTCGATCAAGTCCATTGTGGCTGGTGAGCAGACACAAACCATATTTAAGGACACCCGCAAGCTGGCTGAGCAAACAGTTGTGATGGCCAATAGCATTTTACAAGGCAAGCAAGCGGAAGTGAATGACGTTAAATCCTATAACAACGGTAAAAAGATAGTGCCTGCGTACTTGCTTGATCCAATCTCGGTGGATCGGACGAATGTAGAGAAGGATATTGTCGGCAGTCACTATTACACCAAAGAACAAATCGGACTGAAATAAGAGTAAGAATCCAACCGAAAGGAGCGTATCCCATGACTGGAATCATTTTGGAAATGAAGGGAATTACCAAAACCTTTCCTGGCGTAAAGGCATTGGAAAATGTGAATCTCAAGGTCAAGGAAGGCGAGATTCATTCGCTGTGTGGCGAGAACGGGGCGGGCAAATCGACGCTGATGAAGGTACTGAGTGGTGTATATCCACATGGAACCTACGAAGGGGATATTATTTTCCAGGGCAAAACGTGTGAGTTCAAGGATATCAAGCAGAGCGAGGAATTGGGCATCGTCATTATCCATCAGGAACTGGCATTGATCCCGTATCTCTCGATTGCAGAAAATATTTATCTGGGCAACGAACGCGCCAGCGGTGGCGTGATTGATTGGAAAGAGACTTTTGTCGGGACACGCGAGCTACTGTCCAAGGTCGGGTTGAGTGAAAACCCCAATACCTTGGTTACGAACATCGGGGTCGGCAAGCAACAACTGGTCGAAATTGCGAAAGCGCTCTCTAAAAAGGTAAAGCTGCTTATTCTGGATGAACCAACAGCGGCCTTGAATGAGGATGATAGTGAAAATCTGCTTAATTTGATGCTGGAATTTAAAAAACAGGGCATTTCCTGCATTCTGATCTCCCACAAGCTGAATGAGGTCGCAAAGGTATCGGATTCAATTACGATTTTGCGGGATGGGAAGACGATTGAGACGCTGGATATGAAAAAGGATGAGGTCACGGAGGATCGGATCATTAGCGGGATGGTTGGACGCGATCTGACCAGCCGTTATCCAGAACGTCATGCCGAGATTGGCAAAGTCGTGTTGGAAGTGAAGGACTGGACGGTGTATCACGAGCATCATGCAGACCGCAAGGTGCTGGATCAGGTGAATCTGAACATTCGCCGCGGTGAAATTGTCGGCATTGCCGGGCTGATGGGGGCGGGACGGACCGAGCTGGCGATGAGCATCTTTGGCAAGTCATACGGACGCAACATCTCGGGTCAACTGATTAAGGACGGCAAGCCGATCCAGAACAACACGGTTACGGACGCCATTAACAATGGCTTTGCCTATGTGACGGAGGACCGCAAGGAGTACGGTCTCATTTTAATGGATGATATCAAGCGCAATATTTCGTTGACCGGTCTGAACAAGCTGGCAAAGGGCGCTGTAGTTAATGAGCAGGAGGAAGTCGTCGTTGCAGAGGAAATGAAAAAAAGCATGAACATCAAAGCGCCGAGTATTTTACAGAAAACCGGTAATCTAAGTGGCGGCAACCAGCAAAAAGTAGTACTGAGCAAATGGATTTTTGCCGGACCGGATATTCTGATTCTGGATGAACCGACGCGCGGCATAGATGTGGGTGCCAAATACGAAATTTATACGATTATTCATCGTCTTGCCGCTGAAGGCAAGGGGGTACTGGTTATTTCGTCCGAGCTGCCAGAGGTACTGGGCTTGTGTGACCGGATTTATGTTATGAATGCCGGGCGGATCACCGGAGAGGTTAGCCGTGAGGACGCTTCGCAGGAAACGTTGATGAGATATATGACCAAGTCAGGAGGCGTGAAGCATGGAAACCATAACTAAACTATTTAAAAATAACATCCGCCAATATGGCATGATGATTGCGCTGGTCGTCATTATGATTTTGTTCGAGGTGCTGACAGGCGGCCTGCTATTGAAGCCGATTAATATTACCAATCTGATTCTGCAAAATAGCTACATTCTCGTACTAGCGATCGGGATGGTGCTGGTTATCATCACTGGGCACATTGACTTGTCCGTCGGCTCCATAGCCGCTTTTGTCGGTGCGGTTGCCGCCATTATGATGGTCGATTGGCAGCTTCCAGCGTGGGTCGCTGTGATTGCAGCTTTGCTGGTCGGAGCGTTAATTGGGGCATGGCAAGGGTTCTGGGTCGCTTATGTACGGATTCCGGCATTTATCGTTACCTTGGCGGGGATGCTGCTCTTCCGCGGATTGACAATGATCGTGCTGGAAGGCCAATCGATCTCTCCTTTTCCGGGGGGATTCCAGAAAATCAGTTCAGGCTTCCTGCCGGATTTTTCATCTACCGGTTATAACCTGGTATCCATCATTGTCGGCATTGCACTTACGGTATGGTTTATCGTGAACGAAATTCGCGAACGCCGCTCTCAGCTTAAATATGGATTTGAGGTTCCGTCACAGGTGTTATTTGTACTCAAATTGATCGTGGTGGCTGCTGTGATTAATCTGTTCACCTTCATGCTCGCGAGCTATGCGGGGATTCCGAACATTCTCGTCCTGCTGTTCATCCTGATCGTGGTATACTCCTTCGTCATGAACCGCACGGTTATGGGGCGCCATGTGTATGCGCTGGGTGGAAATGAAAAGGCAGCGGGCCTGTCTGGTGTCAAAACGAAAAAAGTAACATTCTGGGTATTTGTCAACATGGGCGTACTGGCTGCCATTTCTGGTCTCATCTTTGCTGCACGTCTGAACGCGGCTACGCCGAGAGCGGGCACGAACTTTGAGCTGGATGCCATCGCAGCTTGCTTTATTGGTGGAGCTTCGGCGTCGGGCGGGATCGGCACGGTTTTTGGAGCGATTATCGGTGGTTTGGTTATGGGCGTACTGAATAACGGTATGTCTCTGATCGGCCTGGGGATTGACTGGCAGCAAGGGATCAAGGGCTTGGTACTGCTGCTGGCGGTTGCCTTCGATATTTACAACAAAAACAAAAGATCAGTTTAAGCTTATATTCAACATTGTAAAATAAGCAAACCTCCAGTCCCACTTGAAACTGTGGATGCTGGAGGTTTTTGCTTTGTTAGGTTTTATGGCTATTAGCTAACCCAACTAAGTCGTCACCATTTGTCCGCCGTTTACATGCAGCGTCTGGCCCGTAATGTAAGAGCCGTCATCTGAAGCCAACAGCACATAGGCAGGGGCCAATTCATAAGGCTGCCCGGCACGCTTCATCGGCGTATTGCTGCCAAAGGTGCGAATGACTTCAGGCGACTGTGTGGCCGGATTCAGCGGAGTCCAGATCGGACCGGGAGCAATGGCATTCACGCGAATACCCTGATCGACCAGATTATTAGCCAAAGCGCGCGTGAAGCTGACAATGGCTCCTTTGGTAGCTGAATAGTCAATCATATTTTTTTGCCCAACATAGGCCGTAACCGATGCCGTATTGACGATGCTGGCCCCAGCCCGCATATACGGCAAGGCTTCTGTAGTCATATGGAAGAAGGAAATAATATTCGTATCAAACGTATCACGAAGCTGCTGCTCACTGATATCCAGATAGGATTCGCGCACAAACTGAACACCCATATTATTAATGAGGATATCAATACGACCGAAGGTT
The DNA here is from genome assembly GCF_011800655.1 of Paenibacillus sp. EKM10P. NCBI lineage: Bacteria > Bacillati > Bacillota > Bacilli > Caryophanales > Paenibacillaceae > Paenibacillus > Paenibacillus sp. EKM10P. Next base: position 166,039 of record NZ_JAALET010000001.1, read on the forward strand.
TCCATCGTTTTTTGAACAACCAGACAGCAGTTGCTTCTAAGCCTTAGATCACCTGGAATTAGCAAGCAACGTCGGCCAAGCCGGTGAATGACATCACGGGTCTCCATCGCATCTCGATGCTCATCGAGATAGGCAATGACCACATCGGCCCCTTCCTTGGCAAATGCGACTGCAACCGCGCGACCAATGCCACTGTCCCCGCCGCTAATAATCGCCACCCGATCCTGAAGCTTTCCCGTACCGATATACTTTGGATTATCAAAGATAGGGCGTGGAACCACCAGGTATTCCAACCCCGGCTGTCTATATTGATGCTGGGGAGGAAAAGCAATCGGAACTTCTTTACATTGGGTTTCTGTACCATAATAAGGATGCTGATATTGCCAATTCATTGAATAATCCCTTCTTTTAGGCGTTTTGAAATCCAATATATTCGAAATAGGCGCAAACGGTGAATCGGGAATTATCGTCTTATGCCGAAATCGTCGCTCCATCTGCCGGAATATGGACACGCTTCTCCAGACCTTCACGATGGATATGTTCCGTAAGCTCGGAGCGAGTCAGTACACAATGGTTGATGGCTTCCATATGGACAGCAACGACTTGGGTGTAAGGAGCATGCTGTGCAACAGCTGTTACATCTTGGGCAGTCATAATAATGGGATCGCCCACTGTAAACCGCGCTCCTCCAGCGTTTACGATCGTCCAGTCTGGGCGGTATTTATCCAGTGCTTCCGCGACTTCACTGCACCAAATGGTATCCCCGGCCACGTAGACGACAGGCTCACCTGGAGCCTGAAATACAAAGCCGGATACGGGTCCCATCTGTTCCCCGATTTCTCCGGTACCGTGATGTCCAGCAGTACGGTTGATCTCAATTTCTCCGACAGAAACAGCCACCGAAATCGGAGTAACCTGTGTAAAACCGTCAGCCATGATTTGTTCTTCATTTCCGGGCTGGCAGAAGACGGGAAGCTGTTTGTCCAGCCAGCGTACTGCTGCCGGGTCCCAATGGTCTGGATGCAAATGCGTGACGATGACAACGTCAGGCTGTCCAAGCGTTTGCCATTGTGGTGGCAAGGGAACCAGCGGATTGCGGAGAGTGTTTTCCGTATTGGGAACTGGTGGATTTAGGCCAGCATCACTCAGCATCGGATCAATCAGAAATTTTACTCCTGCGTATTCGATCCATAAGGTTGCGTTGCGGATTAGTGTGATATTCATATATGGAAGCTCCTTTGATCGTAAATGTTTTTTTGACCGAATGTATTTTCGGCCGTTCTTTGTTTCTGCTACAATCATATCTGACGCAAGCAGATGCAGGCTACGGCCTGCTGAAAGGAAAACCAGTATTCTCGTTTCATCATGAAAGGAAAAATAACTATGGAACTATTCGTACCTGATGAGACCGACCTGCGTATTCTTCATCATTTAATTGAAGACAGCTCTTTAACGCATAAGGAGATCGGTCAGCTAGTTCATTTGACAGGCCAAGCAGTAGGGGCGCGTGTTCGAAAAATGCAGGATGCAGGTATTATTGAGGGCTATACACTACGCTGGAACCCGGAGAAAATTGGGCAGACGATTCATGCCTTTATTACGGTTTTTCTGAATTCAGGAACGACTCACAGTGCTTTTCAGACTTTTGCACGGGAGCATTCCTCTATTGTCGAAATCCATCGGGTAAGTGGGGAGGGCTGTTATTGGATGCGGGTGCGCATGTCATCACAGTCAGAGTTAAATACCATGCTGGATGAACTTACGAAGTTTGGTAACTACAAATTGAGCTTTTCCATTGGCGAAATTTAATGATAAAAGCTTTCGGCATTTTGTTCCGAAAGCTTTTGTTTACGAGGGCTATTGAAGTCAGTGTTATAGGCTCATTTTAAAAATATGCTGCAAGCCGTGTTGTCCCATTTTAGTGTTACCTTCATCGATAAAGCCGCATTTGAGATATAGACTTTGGGCAGAAAGATTACGGGCATTGACGCCTAGTACAATCTCGCGAATATGTGGAAAGTGTGTAGAGATGAACTGTGGTAACAGAAGCAGTCCTTGTTTAGCAAACCCTTGTCCCTGATCTGCATAATGAATAGAAAACGCACGCAGCAGCAGTGCCTCAGAAGTATTCGTATAGTCTGCTAATTCATCTCCATCGTATAAAATGAAAAATCCAACCGGCCTTCCAGTAGCCGTAATCACGACTGGATGGCGGTGTGGGTCTTCCTTGGCCAGTGCCAGCATTTCAGCTGGCATTCCAGTAAATTGCTTCTGCTCATCGGGCAAATAAAAGGTATGTAAAATCGCATCATGCTCACAATGGTAAGGGACAAGCCCTACATTATTCATCATTACACTCCGATCTGTACGAATTTTAACTTACTATACATCTCGTTTGCTAAAAAAAGAAACCTGAACTCGCCTTACTTACGTATTATCCATACATAAACTAGCATAGTCAAAAGGAGACGTCTACGCTTATGAAGCCGCTTATAGAATATCGGGAAAGTCAGGATGTATTGCACCAAGAGCTGAAGCAGATTGAAAAGTGGGAGAAGGAGCAGAAGGATATTTTTTTCTGGGAAAAAATCGGCAGATGGCCCTTTATGCTGTTGGATCGGCTGACGCCCAAAATCATTAAGGACAAGCTGGAGCAGCTGCTTAACGAGATGGGTAGCTTCATTCAAAATGGTGGCAAATATTTGGTGAAAGAAGAAACAGTCCTGAGTAAGCTGAACAAGACGGCCCGTGAATATATGATTCAGCAAAATAGTGCAGCTTCAGCCTTGGATACGGAGAATCAGCCCCATTCCGGGGAAAACGCAGATGCGGAGCATAGTGAGGAATCCACGTGGGATTTGAAGCAGGCGGCTGAGCTCCCACTAACGATCATGGATCAGACTGCGGACGAGATGACGTCGGGTCGCATTACCTTTGCCACCGCTCAGGGAGCAACCACGGGAATTGGCGGTGTGTTTACGATTGCGGCGGATATCCCTATTTTGCTTGGCTTGTCACTCAAAGTGCTTCAGGAAATCGCTTTGTGCTATGGGTTTAACCCCCATGATAAGCAGGAGCGCATTTTTATTATTAAATGTATGCAATTCGCTTCATCTGATATTGTGGGGAAGAAAGCTGTATTAGAGGAACTGGCCTTGTTCGATGATCCTTCACGTCAGGCACAGGTTTTTTCCCAGATGCAGGGTTGGAAAGAGGTCATTAACACCTATCGTGATCAGTTTGGATGGAAAAAGCTGCTGCAAATGGTCCCGATTGCGGGCATTTTGTTTGGCTCCATTGCCAATCGAAGCGCGATTAGTGACGTAGCTGAAGCAGGGAAAATGCTATATCGGAAGCGCCGTATTTTGATGCGTTTGGCAGAAGAAGAGAATGGATTGAAACCTTTGCTATAAAGGTGTGCAGCGGCCTAGTTGGCCGCCGCACGTCAGCCTATTACACTTCGGCTCCATTTTCTTCCGCCCAGCGATTCAGGGTTTTGTCTGTAGGAAGTAAGAAGGTTAAAATGCCGAGCAGTGGCAAAAAGCCGCATAGGAACATAATGTTGGTGATGCCTACTTTGTCGATCCAGTTGCCAAGCACGAGTGCACCCACACCGCCAAGGCCAAAGGCCAGGCCAGTAATGAGACCGGACACCGTCCCGATTTTGCCAGGCACGAGCATCTGTGCATATACGACTGTGACCGAAAAGCTGGACAACATAATAAATCCAATAATCGCCAGCAGGATCGCCGTCCAGAATTGGTTGGCATAAGGCAGCAGCAGCGCCAATGGTGCAGCTAATACCATGGACAGAAAAATCATATTGCGCTTGCCAAAACGGTCTGCCAGCGGACCACCAAAGAAGGTACCTAGCGCTCCAGCCCCGAGGAACAGGAAAATGTACAGCTGTGCATCCGCCAATGGCATTTTAAATACTTCCATCAGGTAAAACGAATAGTAGCTTCCCACCGAGGTTGAATACCACGAACGGACAAATACCAGCAGAATGAGGACAATCATGGCAAACATAATCCGGCTGCGCACTTCGGGCTTCATGCGGCGTGTCGCCGCTTTTTTGCGTGCAATGCCTTCTGTACGGAGGACGTTACCGTACCAGCGAGCAATGAATGATTGCACTACAATCCCGGCTGCCGCAATACCTGTGAACCAAATAGCGCCAAATTGCCCCAACGGAATAAAAATCCAGCTTGTGAGCATCGGTGCCAGCGATTGACCTGCATTGCCGCCAACCTGGAAAATGGATTGTGCCAATCCCCGGCGTGATCCTGCCGCCATATGGGACACGCGCGAGCCTTCCGGGTGAAAGGCAGCTGAGCCCAGACCTACGAAGATGACTGCGATTAGCACCGCTTTATAATCGGCAGCATAGGCGAGCAGCAGCATGCCGGTCAGCGTAAAGCCCATACCGATGGGAAGGATAGCGGGCGTAGGTCGTTTGTCCGAAAACAAGCCAATGACAGGCTGCATGATCGAAGCTGTAAAGTTGATGGCGAATGAAATCCAGCCGATCTGCGTGTAGCTCAGACTCATAGATTCCTTCAGGATCGGAAAGATCGCTGGAATGACCGATTGAATCGAGTCATTGAACAGATGGACGAAACTGATGGCAATCAGAATCGCAAAAACGGTACCTTTCGCTTGCGGCCCCTGGAGGGGGAGCGATTGGCCCGTTTCTTTTTTTGTAGCAGATTTAGTAGTCATGGCAACCTCCGGGTATGTATGTATATTTTAAGATATAGGAAGCAATCCATTTGCAGCAAATGGCTGAAAGTGGGATAAAGTCCCTATTTACTCATCGCTGCTTGCCTATCCTGCTGGATACTCTTTATTGCTCGATCCTTTAATTTACAACAGATTATCTCGCTCTGAGTGTATGGTATCTGTATAAGATATCCTTTACTTATCATTTTACTCTCTAACATGCATGAGTTGGTTCTCGGTTGAATGTTGTTGATATTCCTCTTACATATAAATAAGCAAGAAGAATTTAACAAAACTAGGCTCTTTATTTAACAAACTTAAGATATGATTCTTTATGTCATACAACTTGTTGTATAGATAATAGCTCCGTAGAAACAGGATGAAGGGCACAAGAAAAGAGAGGATCTGATTTGAGAATGAAATTGCTAAGAAAACCACTATCAGTTGCATTATTATCTGTACCATTACTTCTAGGTTCTCTGGGTGGAAATTTCGCGAGTGCAGCAACCTTGCCAACAACAGTAACTCCAACAGAACCGTCATGGGGATATTTCGTAGATCATTACAAAAATAATAGTGCTGCTAATAAGACGGAAAGCACCAATCCGACTCTCGGGTTGCTCTCTGAATTTAATAAGCTTTGGACTCCTGGCGCTACCTGGGACACAGGGACCAAACTAAACAGCAGTGTACTGGACGCTAATATTCAAAAAGTGATTGATATTGCTGCCCGTCGCACTTCCAGTGAGGCCGATGCGGCTTATTTGGACGACCGCCGAAATCAGAGCTACAGTGTAATCGACGGTCTGGGTTCGCTGACTGATATATATCGAAAGAAGGCAGGTGCCACGACAACAATCAACGACGTTCCGGCCGATGCCACAACTAAAAAATATGAAGATGAGGGAACGAATGCAGGGGATATAAGCTCCAGTCTCGGCAACGTCGTGAATCTGGTCAATACCTTGCGTGGGGACTACTCTACGACGAACCCGGCCAAATCTTACTTTAGTTATCCTCGTCCGTTCCGTTGGAGCGACAATTCAGTAGTTGTTCCAAGTCTGATCCCTGCCCTCAAATCTGATGCTACTAATGATGGCGGCTTTCCTAGCGGTCATACCAATGCTGCGTATCTCAGTTCTATTGCTATGGCCTATGCTATGCCGGAGCGTTATCAGGAATTGCTGACACGAGCTTCGGAGCTGGGCAATAACCGTGTTGTTGCTGGCATGCATTCCCCGCTTGATGTTATGGGAGGACGTGTCATGGCAACGGCGATGGCTGCTGCCATCCTGTCTGATCCAGCCAATAGCAACTTGAAGAAAGCAGCTTACCAGGATGCTCATAAACAATTGCTGTCCCAAAAAGGTACTGCCCCAGATCGGTTCAGCAATTATGCTACGAACAAAAAAAATTATAATGAACGATTAACGTATGGATTTAATCAAATTAACCCAACCACGACGCCAATGACAGTACCTAAGGGAGCTGAAGTGCTGTTGGAGACACGTCAGCCTTACCTTGACAGCATACAACGCCGTTGGGTATTGGCCACTACAGGCCTTCCATCCGGTTATCCTGTGCTTGACGATGCCGAAGGATGGGGACGCTTGAACCTGTTTTCCGCTGCGGACGGCTACGGTGCTTTTGCCAATAATGTTACGGTGAATATGGACGCTTCCAAAGGCGGTTTCAATGCATTGGATCGCTGGCGCAACCATATTTCTGGTGTTGGAAAGCTGATTAAAAAGGGAACAGGTACGTTGAAGCTTATGGGTAGCAATACGTATTCCGGTGGTACACAGATCGATCAAGGTATACTTGAAGGTAATTCGGAGACAGCTTTCGGAAGTGGTACAGTTACAAATAACGGGGGGACTCTTCTTAAAAACAATGCTGGAAAGCTGATTGTTGGCAGCAATTACAAACAAACTGCCAAGGGCAAGCTTGAACTCAACCTGGGCAGTAAAAATGACGTGCTCAAAATTAAGGGAACCGCCCAACTTAACGGGAAATTACGCCTGAATTTTGCTAACAAATATGTACCAGCTAGCGGTGCGACCATTTTAACCTACGGTAAACGAAGCGGAGAATTTTCTTCCATCGAAGTAGCAGGTTTGCCGAGCAACTATAAAGTGAAGGTTGTCTATACAGCTGATCGTGTTCAGTTGAAAGTCACGAAGTAACCAAATAGGACAATAAAAAGTGCACCTTTGGAATACACCGGATAAACCATGAAGTTATCCAGTGCCCATTCTGAAGGTGCATTTTTTGTTCCAGTATAAAGCCTATTTTTCGGAGTTATTTATAGCCAAAGGTATAAAAAGGTCAAAATTTGACCTTAATGTAGTAAAATAATCGCACTGTTTGAAAGCGCAGTCATGTTATTCTTAAGAAGCATATTAGTCCAAGTTTTAAAGGTTCAGACTAACTAAGAGGAACAGAGGAAAGGAAGAAGACTGATGAGTCTTGAGAAAGAATACGTTAAAATAGCCCAGGATGTCATTAAAGGGCTTGGCGGAGAAGACAACATTATTTCTATGGCACATTGTGCTACACGGTTGAGATTGATTGTAAAAGACAGGGATATTATTGATGATGAATTTATTGAAAATATTGATAAGGCAAAAGGGGTCTTTTTTACCTCCGGACAATATCAAATTATTTTTGGAACCGGTACCGTGAACAAAGTTTACGAAGCGATGGTTGGCCAGAACGTATCTGCGACATCAAAGGCAGAGCTGAAAGAGAAGGCCTCCACGCAAGATGACAACTTTTTCAAAAGAATGATCCGGGTTTTTGGGGATGTATTCGTTCCCATTATCCCTGCATTGGTAGCTACCGGCTTGTTTATGGGAGTTAGGGGCTTGGTAACTCAGCCTGCACTGCTACAGTTATTTGGACTTACACCGGATGATATTTCTGCGAATTTCATATTATTTACGCAAATACTGACCGATACCGCGTTTGCATTTTTACCCGTGCTGGTCTGCTGGTCTGCATTCAGAGTGTTTGGCGGGTCGCCGATCTTGGGAATTTTGCTCGGACTCATGCTGGTAAGTCCTTCTTTACCTACTTCCTGGGATGTCGCTCAACATGTGAAGGAACCTCTTTTATTTTTGGGCTTCATCAAAATCGCAGGCTATCAGGGCTCCGTTCTGCCGGCGTTCATTATAGGGATCGTGGGAGCGATGATGGAGAAAAGAATTAGAAAATCCGTTCCAGAGGCATTGGACTTGATTCTAACACCGTTTCTGACATTGTTGCTCACACTGGTACTGGGCTTGTTCGTGATTGGTCCCATCTTCCATGAAGTAGAGGTTTTAATATTATCGGCAGTTACAGCTATTTTAAAATTGCCATTTGGCATTGGCGGGTTTATTTATGGTGGCATTAATCAGATTATTGTCGTTACCGGACTGCACCATGCGCTCAACCTGATCGAAATACAGATGCTGGTGGATGGCGGCTGGAATATGGTTAACCCGATCAGCTCGGCCTCTATTTGTGCACAAGCAGGTGCGGCGTTAGCTGTCGGCCTGAAATCGAAAAGATTAAAAACCAAATCTATTGCCTATCCTTCTGCCGTGTCTGCACTGCTGGGCATTACAGAACCGGCAATTTTTGGGGTGAACATTCGGTATGGTAAACCATTCGTGATGGGCTTGATTGGAGGAGCGGTTGGAGGATTCTTCGCACGTATCTTTAATGTTCAAGCCACAGGCATGTCGATTACAGCTATACCTGGCTTGTTATTGTATCTGAATAATCAAATTTTTCTGTATGCTTTAGTTTGTTTAATCGGTTTTGGTGTAGCATTTGCGTTGACGTGGATCTTTGGATTTAAAGAAAAAATAGAGAACAAATAGAGAATAAATAAAATTTGGTGGAGAAAATCATGGACAACAAAACATTGCTTGAGAAATTGAACAGTCTTTCAATAGAAGAGAAGATCGGCCAGCTCATCCAACTGACTGGTGATTTTTTTGAAGGAGACATGGATACGGTTGTGACGGGCCCTTTGAAAAAATTGGGGCTAAACACGGACTATAATATTTATAACACGGGCTCCATATTAAACATTACCAACCCGGAAAAAATAATCCGGTTGCAAACCGATTATTTGGAAAAATCGGTTCATAAAATTCCACTGTTATTCATGGCGGATATTATCTATGGCTATCGAACCATTTTCCCAATTCCGATCGCTCAAGCATGTAGCTGGAACTATGAGGGGATAGAGAATGCGGCTTCGATTGCTGCTCAGGAGTGCTACGAGGAAGGCATTCATGTAACCTTTTCCCCCATGGTAGATATGGTTAGAGATCCTCGCTGGGGGCGGGTGATGGAATCGCCTGGAGAAGATACCTTGCTGGCGCAGAAATATGCGCAAAGCGTAGTTCTGGGAATCCAGGGCAGCAACTTGGAAGATGGAGCCGTACCAGCTAATAAAATTGCTGCTTGTGTCAAGCATTTTGCCGCTTATGGAGCACCTGTAGCGGGACGTGAATACAATGCCGTGGATCTATCGGAGCATGCATTGCGAGAATATTATTTACCTGGATATCAAGCAGCAATAGAAGCGGGCGCCAAGCTTGTCATGACGGCTTTTAATACCTTGAATGGTATCCCTGCGACTGGAAACGAGTGGCTTAACCGTGACGTACTAAGACAGGAAATGAAGTTTGACGGTGTATTGATCTCGGATTACGCCGCTATTGAAGAGTTAATCATGCATGGTTATGCCGAAGATGAGACTTCCGCCGCCAGGCTGGCACTGTTGGCGGGTGTGGATGTGGATATGAAGACGGCAGTGTACGCTAATCAATTGAAGAATGTAATATCTGGTAACGACTATATGCTGGAGCTTCTGAATGAGGCTGTATACCGTGTCTTACAGCTGAAAAATGATTTGGGGCTGTTTGAGGACCCGTTCCGCGGATTACAGGAAATCGTTAAACGTTCAACCAGCAGCATTCTGTCAGACGAACATAAACAAGCGGCACTGTCCTTGGTAGAAGAATCCGTTGTGCTGCTGAAAAACGAAAATAATGTATTGCCATTGTCAAAGGAAACGAAGGTAGCTTTAATGGGTCCCTATGCAGAAGAAAATTCCACCCTGGGTATGTGGGCGATCAAGGGAGAGCAGACAGACACTATTAATTTGAAAACGGGGTTGTTACAGCTTGTTGGCCCCGACAATCTCTCGGTATGTAGAGGAAGTTATCTGCTACCTCTTGATGCAAGGGAAACCTTCGATAAATATGCGGACAAACTGGCTATTGAAACAAGCTCTGAGGAAGTTCTACTGCAAGAAGCCATTAGGCATGCAAATGAAGCAGAGGTCATAGTCCTTGCTTTGGGAGAAAGTATTTATCAGAGCGGAGAAGGTGGATCACGAACGAATCCGACGCTGCCAGAGCCGCAATTGAGATTACTTCATGAATTAAGCTTATTGGGCAAAAGGATCGTTCTGATCGTATATAGTGGAAGACCTTTGATCCTTACCGATGTTGTTGAAAAGGTTGACGCTATAGTTCAGGCCTGGTATCCAGGAACGATGGGCGGAGAAGCACTGGCTAATATATTGTATGGGAAAGTAAATCCGTCCGGGAAATTAGCAATGACCTTTCCACGTAGCGTCGGTCAGATTCCGGTCTACTACAATGAGCTGAATACAGGGAGACCGAATTTAAAGGAAAATGGATCTTACCGCTTTGCGTCCCGATATATTGATGAAGTGAACGAACCCTTGTATCCGTTTGGCTACGGTTTATCTTATACCTCATTTGAATACAGTCTATTAACCGTCAGTCAAAAGGAAATAAAAACAAATGAATCAGTGGATATCCGTATTTCTGTATCCAACACTGGAACGTATGATGGAAAAGAAACGATTCAATTATATATCCGCGATAAATTTGCAAGTGTTGCAAGGCCAGTGAAAGAATTAAAAGACTTTAGAAAAGTATTTTTACAACGTGGCGAGACTACAGTTGTGGAATTTTCAATTGATGAAGACATGCTCAAATTTTATGGGCGTGAAATGGAATACAAGAGTGAGCCAGGTGAATTTGAGGTTTATATCGGTTCAAGCTCACAGGACATTTTGTTAAGCTTTAGTTTTACTTTGTTACCGGAGGATAAACATGAATAAAAGCGACGCTTATCATCTTAAATATCATATTACTCCTCCTTACGGGCTATTAAACGATCCTAATGGACTTGCCTTTTTCAATCAACAATATCATGTGTTCTATCAGTGGAACCCTAAAGGAACCGAACATCGAAATAAATGCTGGGGCCATGTAGTTTCGAGCGATCTGGTGCATTGGCAAAGGAAAGGCATCGCGCTTGAGCCTTCGGAATGGTATGACAAGGACGGCATTTATTCCGGAGGCGCCATAGTCCATGATGAAAAGCTGTATCTGTTTTACACAGGAAATGTAATCAGGGAAGATGGAGTCCGAGAAAGCTATCAATGCGTAGCCATTTCGGAAGATGGGGAGCATTTCGAGAAAATGGGTCCTTTGTTTGAACATCCACAAGGCTATACCAGACATGTCCGAGACCCGAAAGTATGGAGAGATCGGAACGGGAACTGGTGGCTGATCGTTGGCGCTCAAAGAGAGGATTTGACTGGAGATGCGCTTATCTACAAATCTATAGATTTGTCTGATTGGGAATGCCAAGGATCATTTTTGGACCATGATCATGAATTCGGATATATGTGGGAATGCCCTGATCTACTTCAATTTGCGGAAAATGATATTTTTGTGTTCTCTCCTCAGGGCTTACCAGAAGCAGGCGAATATTATAGAAACCCTAACCAATCGGGATATGTTGTTGGGAAATTAACGAGTACAGGAAAATTCAACGGAAACCTTACCCATTTTAAAGAGCTTGATCGGGGGTTTGATTTCTACGCGCCACAATCATTCAAGGTAAATAATAGAACCATTATGTTCGGATGGATGAGCGCCATGAATGAAGAAGCAGAGAGGGCTGTTCCCACCATTCAGGAAGGCTGGATTCATGCGCTGACTCTTCCTAGAGAAATCGTATTGTCTAACGGTGTGCTATACCAGAAACCATTGCCGGAATTACAATTGCTAAGAATGGACGGTGTACATTCCAAGGAGAACATTCACAAAAATAGGGTTTGGCTGCTGCCTTCCCTGCAGGTGGAGTGCAATGTTCATTTTTCGAAGCTTACAGAGAACTTCAAAATGATAGTCAGAAATGCGGTGGAAATTGACTATGATTTGGAAGAAAACAGTTTAACCGTATGGAGAACCAACTGGTTGACGAACCAGAGAGAGTACAGAAAAGCAACGTTAGCCAGTCAAGTTGCAGGCATGCAAATATTTATAGAAAGCTCAAGTCTGGAGATCTTTGTGAACGAAGGCGAGGAAGTATTTTCTCTGCGTTATTTCCTGGAAGATACGGAACAACGCAGTATGGTGCTTGAAGCAGGAGACAATGAAGGAGAAATTGAGATTTATCAGTTGCAGGAATGTGATACCATAATCAATCATTAAAACTTTATTCTTATCTTTTACCTGAGAGCTACAAGCAGGCAAGGAAAGGCTGTTCATTTCTCCGTTTGCGAGAAGAACTGCCTTTTTTTGTCTTAGTCGGCTGAAGAGATTTCAGCTTGTGTAGGCATTTTACTATCGGTATAGTATGAGTATTAGAGTATATGACTGAATATAATTACTGTTGATTACTCATAGCTGGTTGATGAGGTGTCGTATGAAGAAAATATATGAACATATTGAAATAGACAGAAGAAAAATGATTAACCTCTTTATGTTTCAATCGACAGATACAGAAAGAGTCATCCCCATGCATTTTCACAGTAATATGGAATTAATTTATTGTACAAGTGGAAGTCTCAAGGTGTGGCATGAAGGAAAGATAACCATTTTGATGGAAAAGGATGCACTGTTCATTAATAGCAATGTACCGCATTCCACCCAAAGTATTACGGAAAACCAGGTCGTTGTACTGCAATTTCCAGCTACCTTTTTTTCCAATGAACAAGTATCCATCCAATTAAACACGCAAGAGCAACAAGTTGAACATACTATACTTTCTAAATTAAGAGAGTTATTTATGGATATATATAACCTGCATATTTCCAAAGGGAAATATGACTATATTTTAGAGCAAAGCCGAATTATTGAACTTAAGTATTTGCTTGTTAATCATTTTAGTCAGGCAGCAGACCTACAGCCGGAGGTATTTAGTGAAAAGCAGCAAAAGATAAAGACGATCATGGACTTTATTAAAGAACATTACGCTGAAAATATTAGCCTAGCGAAAACAGCTCGAATATGTGGCTATTCGGAGGCTTATTTGTCGAGAATGTTTCATGAATATACAGGTCAGACGTTTACGGAGTACAAGCAAATTCTTTGTTTGGAAAAGGCGATTGATTTATTGGAAACAACGAATAAGTCACTTACAGAAATTTCTTACGAGGCAGGCTTTCCCAACGAGAAGTCTTTTAGAAAAGCTTTTAAGGAAGTTATGGGTAAGACCCCTTATGAATATAAAAAATCAAAATTTGATCTGAGTGTGTAAACGACGCCACAAGCGCTATACTCTTATGGATGATTTCGATAGACTAAAAATATGAGGGCTGTCCTTGAGTCATTTTATGACTATTGGGACAGCCCCTTATTTATATTTGTTTGCGAATAGAGGGGATCAGCCTATCGATTATCCACCGTCTCTGGATACATATCATGGTTCATCATACGATGTTCTGCGATTTGCACATACTTCGTTCCCGGCTTGCCATAGTTGGTGTACGGGTCGATAGAGATGCCGCCGCGTGGCGTAAATTTGCCCCATACTTCAATGTAGCGAGGGTCCATCAGCTTAATCAAGTCATTCATGATGATATTGACGCAGTCTTCATGGAAATCACCGTGGTTGCGGAAGCTGAATAGGTATAGCTTAAGGGACTTACTTTCAACCATTTTAATATCAGGAATGTAGCTGATGTAGATGGTTGCAAAATCAGGCTGTCCTGTGATCGGACACAGGCTGGTGAACTCTGGACAATTGAATTTTACAAAATAATCGCGGTACGGGTGTTTATTATCAAAGCTTTCGAGAATGGCGGGATCATAGGCAAATGTGTATTGTGTGCCTTGATTGCCAAGTAGGGTAACGTCGGTCATTTCTTCAGGTTTTCTTCCGGTCATGTTGAGTGAGGCTCCTTAAAGTTGGTTTAGTCTGGTAAAAGAGAGAGGGAGTTATGGTGGTGGGGAGGTCGCTTCGCGAAGGATTTGAGCTTCCGATCGCTGTTGAAATGGGATTCTTTCTGATAAAAGATCTATAGGTTAGAATCCCATTTCAAAGGCGAGCGCTAACGCTTCTCCAGCTTCAAATCCTCCGCTCCGCTGGCCGACCGCCGTCATCACCATAAAGTCCCTGCTCGTTTACATGTGGGTTGGGCGGAAATGGAATTTCGCTCCTTATATTTAAGGAGCGATATTTTATTGTGAAACCCCGTCCTCGCGGACGAGCGTTTCTCTCTTTTTATATGGCTTTGGGTGTCGAGGGTGTACTTCGACTAATTTGGTGTATCTTGTGTATCACATACAGACCATCTGGAATATATTGTATATGCATGTTATACACCGCGTTTGTTGCCCCATACGAGGGTGTGGAGCTGCGGGAGTACTCTTACATCGTTGAGCCGGGAATCGTCCATGACGCGGTCGATAAGCCATTCATAACGATGTAAAAGAGACTCTGCGATCTGCCCGGTGTTCTCCGTGTTCACATCTGGATTACCCGTCTGGAGGAACAACGGTACGTGTGGATAGCGCTCATGAACGGTGCGGGCATAGGCGAGATCGGTGTCATCGAAGATGACGACCTTCAGGCTGCATGCTCCAGCATATAGTCTGACCGATTCATTATTTGATTCCTGGGTGCACGTTGTAACTGAGACGTTTGTTGTAGACTTGGACGCTCCAGCCATTTTCCGGTTGGTCAGACGGGCCACGATATCATCCAGCACGTCCCAGTTGGTCGTCATGCCAGAGCTGGGCGGCTTCGGGGATAAGGTCACCTCATCAATATCATACAGCCATTCCTGCCAACGGGAGCCTTGTGTTTCGACAGCTGTGGCAATGCCTTGACTGCGTAACAGGGTAATCAGCGTCCCGAGCTGTGGCAGCAGGGCGGGATTGCCTCCGGAAAGGGTCACATGCGAGAACTGTTCGCCGCCGATGGACTGTAGTTCCTGCCAAATATCAGTGGCACTGAGACGACGGATTTGATCCTTGGCGCTGCCGTCCCAGGTAAAGGCGGAGTCGCACCATGAGCAATGGTAATCGCAGCCTGCGGTACGCACAAACATCGTTTTACGACCAATGACCATACCTTCGCCCTGCACGGTGGGACCAAACACCTCCAGCACAGGAATAGGGGCTGCTTTAGCCCTGTCGGGGGTTGCCATAGGTTGGTGAGTAGTTACAGTATTACTCATCGTACATCCACTCCCGTCGAAATTCGGCGTAGCTGGTAGGTGTTTCGAACAGTCGTACAAATTCGGTACGTCCGCCTTCAACACGATTGCAGTATGCATCCGAGGTCAAGGCTGACTCCATTTGTTCAAAGATCCAGACGACCATATTTTCCGCCGTTGTATTCATTGGAGGAAGCGTTTCATTCAAGTAACGGTGGTCCAGAAAAGGCTCAATTCGCTCTTTCCAGATCGTTTTGATATCACCAAAATCCAGCGTCAGACCTATTTCGCTCGGGATACCGCTTATGCCAAATACGACGATATAAGTATGTCCGTGCAGATTTTTGCATTTGCCTTCGTAACAGTGCAAATGGTGGGCTGCATCGAACGTAAATTGTTTGCTTACAAGTACACGCTTGCGGTGATAACGCAACTGAGAGTGTTCAATGTCTGTCCCGAACTGCTGGAGCTTGTCGACAATACGAAAGGTACCTGGCTCACGCATGGCCTTCAGCTCCTTGGGACGAAGCGCCGCGAACTGCAAGATACTGCTCCAGTCCAGCACGACGAAGATTGCAAGCAGGACATTCGCCACAGCCATCGCCAATGATGCCGTTATAGCACGTTAGTGTACGGGTTCTTACAAATTCAAAAGCTTTCAGCTCATCGGCCATTTGCCAGGTTTCGGCCTTGTTCAACCACATGAGCGGGGTATGAATCACAAAGGGATAGTCCATCGAAAGGTTCAGTGTGACGTTCAGCGATTTAATAAAGGAATCCCGGCAATCGGGATAGCCGCTGAAATCTGTCTCGCAAACGCCTGTAATGATGTGGCGCGCTCCTTTTTGCTTGGCGAGAACCGCTGCGAAGCTTAGGAACAAAAGATTACGACCGTCTACAAAGGTGCTAGGCAGTTCGCCTTCCTCTTGAGTAATGTCAATGTCGGTGCGTGTGAGGGCATTGGGGGCAAGTTGGTTGAGCAGGCTCATATCCAGTACCGTTTGCGGAACACCCAGCTCGCTGGCGATTCCGGCGGCAACTTCAATTTCCTGCTTGTGGCGCTGACCGTAATCGAACGTCACAGTTTCTACTTCGGCAAAATGTTTTTTTGCCCAAAATAAACAGGTTGTACTGTCTTGGCCGCCGCTGAATACGACGACTGCTTTTTCGTTTGTAAACATAAAAAAACCTCTCGATCTTCTTGGAATGGTGTAAGACACAGAGTCTTGTCACGTGGAAGAAGGAGAGTTCTTGAACCGGCTTCAACAAAAAACAGGCCTTGCCCCGCAAATTCATTTTTCAATGCGGAGGACAAAGCATCGTTAGTTTTTTATAGAGGGAGTTCGCGAACCTCTCCCATGCGTTATGCATGGATTTTCTTCATTAGCAGCTGCCACAAGGACAGACAGCTTCCTTGATAGCATTGCCATTATAGCATGGCAGGGCTATTTGATAAACACTCCACCAAATGGAATGACTTCCCTTAAAAATCGTTTGATCACGCCATCGTCGTTCATATCCTGCTGAAGTCGCCGATGATGCTCACCAGCATGAAATAGTACGGTACCGTGCCCCGTCATTTTAAAATGATAGTTCATATGCTGGCTGGCCAAATGGTTACCATATACGGTTAACTCCAGCTTGGCGTTTTCGGGATAGGCAATGACGCTGCTCGCATCGACGTAGATCGGCTCCGACGGATGAAGCTGTTCTTGACATACCAATCCCTGCGTCAAAATGCCAATGTGGCCGATACCGTCAAATTTCATTTTAATGACATCACGGCTAAACAACATGTTTTTCATGCTTAGCAGCTTGGTACGCATTTGGATGCCGGAGCTGTACCAGAACAGGTTGCGGAAATCGTATAGCAAATCGTCGCTTCCTTCCAGCTTGATCATCTTCAGACTAAAGCCAGGAGGAAGTGCGGCAATTAGCCGGCAAGCGCCTGTGAAATCGGCCTGAATCAGTTTGTGCTTGCGATACATGCCTTTAATATTCATCAGCTTATCACTGCGACCTGAGCTGGGTCCGCGATAGGCGATGATTTGCTGCGGATGCAGAACGTGCAGCTTTTCCCCTTCAGCCAGGTCGAGCGTTACGACCGAACCGACACTTTCATCATGGTGTTGTCCTGCTTGTATGTCCATTCAGACCCTTCATCCTTTCAGGCAGTTAGTATCTTCCCGAGCGTCGACGCATCCCGTAACGTAACAGTCGGATACCTATAAAATAACCGGCCAGCAGAATGACAGCCGTGATGATGAGCATTTTATTTCGGTGTGAAGCCTGATCGCGCTGGGTTTGAAGATTTTTTAGTTCTGTAACGGTGTCGTTCAGCTTGCGATTTTGCTCCAGCAGTTGGGCGTTTTGCTTCTGGTAGGTCTCGATGCTGGTACGGGCCTTTTCCAGGTCTTCCTGTGTTTGGCGGTAGCTTTCCTTGAGCTGATATACATCGCCTGGCAAACGTGAAAACTGCTCAAAGCCTTGATATACATCATCCCAATAAGCAGCATGAGCTTCGGGTACACGGGTTACTCCAAAAATAAACAAAAGCGCTATAGCAGCGCAGACAATGCGGCGGTACAAAGCAAAGCGATAAGTTGCTCGTGCCAAGTGATGTTCCCCCTTTTGAGAAACCAAGATGTTAGATGTTACAGATCATTACCCACATCACATGGTTACGTATAATATAATGATTTGGATGCAGCTTTTAGAATATATAGACGACAAATACGGGAAAAGATTATCAAAAAAACTCGATTATTAGTTTAAGTGTAACCTAAAACGGGTATATCAAGGAAGCGGCAACATTCCGGCATTTTTCCCAACAAACGAATTAAGAACCATCCGCACCTGATCAGGGCTTGAACAAAATATATGAACTAGAAATATTAAAATAGATATAGAAGGAGATCCTGAAAGATGAATGAGAGAGAACAAAACTATACAATTTTAAAAATCACTGTAAATGGCAAGCCATTATCGAAGGAGCTTATCGTGGATAGCACTACTTTTGCTCCAATATCCGATATTTGCACAAATACGAAAGTATCTTTAACAGAAACTACGATTTCATAATTTTAAATATAGAAGCAGACTATCATGTAGCCCGGCAAAAGCCGGGCTATTTTTGCGTATTTATGTAATTAGAATGGATGAAAATGTTATTTGCCGAATTAGGTCCCCTTTCATAAAGATTACCATGTATAATTTTCACAATCAAACATATGTTCCCTGACAATATAGTGTCAGATAACACTGTTAATTTAGAGTTACATGTTCTTTTAGGGGGAATTTACCAGTGGTGAAGTCAATGCTCAATGTAACGTACACATGGGACAAAGAGTCTATATCGGCGAATGGGTCCAAACAAGTAAATCTACTGATAGAATGGGGCTATGGGGCTATACGTAAAAGAAAAGGGAATCTAATACCGAAGGCAGCGGGATGTGACCTTCAACTTCAGTTCATTCCAGAAAACGGGGTAAATCTATTAAAAGCTGAAGGGGTGAGGCTCGGGTTTAAACAATCAGAAAACGGAGATTGCATGCTGGTTCACTGTGGTGATGTGCGACGGGGAAAATATAGACAAGCTATTTTAACGTTTTCTATACCGGCTCACGCGTCCGGAAGACA
Organism: Paenibacillus sp. EKM10P; assembly: GCF_011800655.1. NCBI lineage: Bacteria > Bacillati > Bacillota > Bacilli > Caryophanales > Paenibacillaceae > Paenibacillus > Paenibacillus sp. EKM10P. Next base: position 184,892 of record NZ_JAALET010000001.1, read on the forward strand.
TACGATTGGAATGATCGAGTGGAGCTGGCGCAAGCCATCGCAGGAAAAGCGAACGCTGATCCGCACAGACCAGCTTTATATCCATTACACGCATCATCTTGGTCTGCTGAGCATTCCATCCAACCCGAAGGTGGAAAAATACATAAAGCTGAATGAGACGTCCCCAATTGTAAAAAAGGCATTACGTATGTATGAGAAAGGGGAGCCTGAGCGAGGGGCGTTCATCCTTACGAGACAAGCAGATGAATTGCTTATATGTGCAGCTAGAAGCGAAGACATGGATTATCTTGAGGAAGCCGAGTTACTTCTATCCATACGCAATAAATGGAGTGGGTCTTTTGTATCGTTTACTGCGTATAGTTCTAAGGTCTTTTTTAATAAGGAAATATCGTTAGGAGATGTTCGTTTTACGAAGAATAATAGGTTGAGATAGGTAATTGTGCTAGTTTATTTGTGCAAATTAGTGAGTCTAATTTACTATTTTTTTGTAAAGGAGAGACTTCCTTGACTGATCGGTTGATACGTTTAATGCGGATTATTACTATTGTTCAGGCAAATCCAGGAATATTGGCAAGAGAGCTTGCCGAACGTTGTGAAACATCAGAACGTACCATATACCGAGATATGGAGGCGCTAAGCGCTATGCATATTCCGATTACGAATATGGGGCATGGCAAGGGGTACATTTTTATTAGCAATTTTGCTTTGTATCCTCTGAATTGGACAGAAGAAGAGGCAGAGGCTTTTACCAAGCTGGGAGAGATGATGGAAACGATAAAGCCTCTTCTACCGCCAGCTTTTGAAAGTGCTTATGAGAAAGTGATGGCCTCTAGTCAGAAAAAAAAGATGGACCAGACGAGCTTCGCGCAGGAAATGAAAAATATCATCCGGCTCGGCTCGACACTTGATCGGGAAAACCAGCCCTATCTGCTCAGGCTGATTGTTTTGGCGAGTCTTACGCAGCAGACAATTGAAGCGGAATACAGCTCGCCTCAAAATGAAGATGTATCATTGGTGCAAGTAGATCCTTATTGTTTGGTTCCTCAAGATCGGCGATTCTATATGCTTGGTTTTTGTCATAAGCAATCCGCCATGAGAACCTTTCGGATCAGCCGTTTTCGGAATATGAGGATTTTGCCGTATACGTTTCAAAAAAATACATCTGAAATGGAAATGTTTTTTAAAGGCACCTGGTCGGTGACCAAAGGAAATCAAAATATTCGGTTTGTCGTACGTTTCTCTGCCGATTCTGTATATCGGGTCAAAGAAGAGGAGCTGTTCATCAAGCCTCTTCTCAAGGATTTGCCAGATGGAAGTTTGTTGTTTGAGGTGACGGTCAATCATGACCGTGAATTTCTGGATTGGCTCACATCCTATGGAGCTGAGGCCGAGATTCTGGAACCTTTACGGTACCGCAAACGTATGCAAGAAATGCTGCGAACCTGGGGGGCGTTTTACTTCGATAAAAAGGCAGGAAATCAAGAATAACAGGGGGGAGATCCCCCGGAACGGGCCGGGGAGCTATCTGCTTAACGGTCCTTAAACAGGTTGGCGAGATTGCCGAAGGGACTGTACTGCTCCTGTTCTTCTTCTGGTGAGGAGTAGACGAGCTTCGAGCCGCGACTTTCCTCATCGTCGGCAGCATTATGAACTAATGTAAGACGATCAAAATGGTACATGAAAACCTGAGCGGTGTTCACGGCATCATCCAGTGCCCGATGCTGTTGACCGTCAAAGTCAATGTTGCACAATTCCAACGCCTGAGACAGGCTCAACTGACGATATTTTCCATTGGAACTAAACAGACGGGAAATTTGCTTCTGTATATCATTTGTATTATGAATCCAACCGAGATCTACATGATGGGTACGACAATGGGATACCAGCTTCTGACGGTCATCCGGTCCCCATGCGCATAAATAATAGGGCGAATCTGTACCGAGCCAGGCAATAAATTGCTTCACAGCTTCAGGAAAGAGTGGAGCGGCATCAATGTCTCGTTGAGCAATACCCGTGAATTGAACGGTATCTGTAGAGATCACAGGTCGATTCGATGGTCTCACAAAACTGTGAAATGTATCCGCAACGAATAGGCCATCGTCTCCCTGAATAACTTTGACGGCACCGATATCAATAATTTCGGAGGAATATCTGGCGTTACGGCTAACGGTAAATTCAAGATCATAAATAATGTATTGCATATAATGGACTCCTTCCACACACATAACTGATCCCGATGGATACCGGGACAAATGTTCTCTGCCCGAATAACTCTTCTCCATCATACCTCTCGGTTCACAACTTGTCAGCGGTTAAAAGGCTTGCTTTCAAAAAAAATATGCGATGTCCAAATGAGCTTGGACTATCGCATATCTAAAAACTCCTGACATATAGCAGCATCCGAAACCACTTGGATTCTGAATGCTGTTTATGCTAGCTATTGAATTAGGCCGGGAGGTCCAACTTTTGACCCGGATAAATGCGGTGAGGATTCTTCAACTTATTCAACTGCTGAAGCTGTTGCCAGGTAGTACCGTGTTTGCGGGAAATGTCATACAGTGTATCCCCAGATTTTACAACATATACGTGGCTATTTGCAGCTTGTGCAGTAGTCGAAGCCTGCTGTGGCTTGCTAGTTTGAGACTTTGCAGGTGTCGATTTCACAGGTGCTGGTTTCGCAGCCGATGTGGAATCGGATTGCGGTATCTCCTGCAGAGGTGCTGGCGTCGTGGCTGGAGCAGACGGTACAGCTTGTGTGGCAGGGACAGAAGTTTTTCCGTCTGCCTTGGCTTCTTGAATACGGCCGTCTGCTTGTACTTGCAGGCTGGCAGAGCCCACTTTTTGCATATAGCGGATTAACGCTTCATCCAGCGATCCGAACATACCTGCCTGTGGATATTTAGCGAACATCGTATATTGGTCACCACCTACGGCAGTAAAATCATTGGTAGCCAGTGTGTATGTTGCCTCAGGATCAAGGGCTTTTCCAGCAATCAGAATGGAGTGAACACGGTTGCCTTTGGCTGCTGAGGTGTCTATTTTGAACGAGATACCGGACACTTGCGGGAAGCCCCCGCTTGGTTCCGGGTAGGAGGCTGCGCCATTTTCCAGTGCGGCCTGAAGGTCAGAGCCTTTCACTTTCAGGGTAACGATTTGGTTGCCGAAAGGCAGTACGGTGATGATGTCTCCCTTGGTAACCGTTCCTGCTTTGATGGAAGCGCGGATGCCGCCACCGTTCGTTAAAGCCACGTCTGCTCCCGAAACGTCACGCATAGCATCAGTGAGCAGGTCGCCGAGATTAGTTTCACCCGCACGTACCTTTTCGCGCGCGCCTTCCAGATCTACACTGGTTTGTGCTACAACCTCTTTAAGAATTGGTTCTTGCTCCTTCTGAATGGAGGCGATTAATGCAGCAATTTCAGCGTTGGGCTGCACGTCAGCAGCTTGAGTCGAATCGATCAGCTTCGCTTGCTTTTGGATAACCTTGCCGCCATCGACCCACAGATCCACCACACCTAGATACTTGGTGTATTCACCTGCACTAGCGATTAACGTGCCATGGTCACCGACCAGGCCTTTTTCCAACACGGTATGGCTGTGTCCATCGATGAAAATATCAATGCCAGGCACTTCCTTCACAACCTTGAGGCTGGTGTCTTTGCTGGACGCATCTTGTCCCAGGTGACCCAGAGCAACGACGACATCTACTTTGCTGCGGATTTCGTCTACTGCCGCTTTGGCTTCAGCCGCAGGGTCGGTGAATTGAATGCCCTCCACATTTTTAGGATTGGTTTTATATGCTGTTTCAGGCGTAGTTAGGCCGATAATACCGATTTTAACGCCATCGACTTCTTTAATAGTATACGGTTGGAACAAGCGTGTTCCGTCGGTTTGCTTAATGTTGGCGCTCAGTACAGGGAACTGAATCTCTTTACTCAGCTCAACCAGATGCTTCCAGCCGTAGTTAAACTCATGGTTACCTGGAACCATTGCATCATAGCGCAGCTTGTTGATTACTTTTACGATACTCTCACCATTGACCAAAGTAGCGAAGGTCGTTCCATGAACGGTATCCCCATCATCCAGCAGTAATGTATTGGGATTGGCAGCGCGATATTGATCGATGATACCCGCCAGCTTGGCGAAGCCCATTTCCTTGTCGTTAGCGACCACGTGAGCATGGGTATCATTCGTATGTAGGATGGTGATGTGTTTACCGCTGACTGGAGTCGTTGTTGTCCCCGTTCCCGCAGTAGTAGCTGGGTCCGCTGCTGCTGTACCGAGACATCCGAACAGAAGCGCGGCGGTCGTCAAGATCGACGAGAGTTTTTTCCATGAGTTCATGTTGTTCCTTCAACCTCCCATAAAATGAATGAATTAGAGAAACCGCTTACGTCCACATTTTATCAGATGATTGTAAAAATAACTCTTATTTTATATCAAAGCACTACATTTTTTTGAGATATCGGTTGTTAAACACACCGTCTAGTTACCTATATTGTAGAGGCAGTAATAGACAGCAACTCATAGAATAGGAACTATTGTTCAGTTTTGTGATCAAAAAAAAGGGCAGTCTCTTTGGGCAGCCCGATCCGGGGTAAATAGTGATCCAATGTTTCGTCAGCCAGCGGCGGATTGCCTGCACTCAGCAAAAGCACGGCAAAGCGATTAGCCTGCTGTTCAAATTTTCCTGGAGAAAAGTAGGAATGCTCCTCCATAAAAAAGCGACTAATACCTTTATGCAGTCGGTCATGTCCCAATTCATGCGCACAGACGAACCGTTCCCATACTGGTGTAAGGCCATTGTGAATGACGATGAATCTTCTGCGCAGCTTGTGATAATACAACCCTTTGGTTGTGGAACCCAGATCGCAGTATCGGATATGGATGCCTAAGGCTTTTGCGATATCAAAGGGGCAATTGGTACGGTATTTTCGGACAAGTTGGTGAATGAGTTCCTTCATACGATCACCTACTATCCCTGATCTTTGCTCGCACCGGGATCTGCGGGCTTTTTATGTTTGTTCATTTGCTTGGCTTCCCAGAACAGGCCTGTCAGTACGTCCTTGATTCGTTGTCGGTCTTTTTCATCCAGCGGAATGCCATCAAACATTAATTCGTCGTCTTCCTCCAGCATTTTTTTAAAATCCCGGCGGTCTTTGGAGTTTGCCCATTCTGGTACAGTAGAACGATAAAGTTCGTGTGGGTTTTGCTCTATTGAATCATCGTCCGCCCAATATCCGGCGGCCTTCATCATTTCGGTATAGGATACGCTGAGCGCGTCCGCTATTTTGCGGAGGGTGGAGGGTTTGGGCACTCCGCGCAGCCCATTTTCGATGCGGGAAATTTGTGAATTACTAATACCTGCGGCATCTGCTAATTGGTTGATGCTCAATTGCTTGTGCTCACGCTGCTGTTTTAGGTAAGTTCCGAATGCTGGCTGTTCCACAATGGAGCTCCTTTCTGCAATAGAATCATAGAATTAGCCTTATTATACCATTAGGCAAATAGTAAAAGCACGTAATATGCCAAAAGGCATAGAAAAGTAGAGCGAATATCCTGTTTTTGGAGCTATATTGCTTTTTTTCACGATGGATACCTATCCTAAATAATGTTATGTTATACTCAAGATACGAACAAAAGGGGAACAAAATGTAAACAAGTGCATTTTTATTTGAAAATACATCATTGTCAAAAGGCATAATATAAGGAGTGTTGCTTTTCATGAGAAATAACTTACCCGAATTAGACCGTCGCAAAACGCAGAATGCATTGGAGGGTGTATTTGAGAAATACCGGATTTATAAAACAATAACCTTTATGGATCGGGAAAGCTTTATTACTGCTGGCTATACGGATCGCCCGAACGGACCCACGAATGTGACAAGCGACCCAACGGCTCGGACTGCTGTATATAATGTAGATGCTCCTGCCGCCCGCTTGGCCTATTGCCAAATGGTGGATGCCGTAGTGAGCCGCTTGAATGAACGTGAACAGTTGCTGATCCGTGAACGTTATTTAAAGGATGATGATGTGTTCGATTACAAGGTTTACAATTATGTGCTGGACCCGCCAGTCAGCAAAGATACGTATACGAAGCTTCGCACACGTGCTTTTTACAAAATGGCGCTAGCGCTGGCAGACCAAGGCGTTCTGAATCTGGCAAGCTTGCAAAAGGGTGCGGATCGAAGACTGGGGTAGGTAAATGCATAGGGGTCACAACCTGTGGCTCTATTAACCTAGACAGCAAGGAGTATGAACCGCAACGGTGAATAAGAAGCATAGGTCTCAATTAAAATAGGAACGGAGGACGGATGTATTGAGAAGTGAACCAGAAATGATGAATATCCTTATAAAGTTTGCTATGAACGATAAAAGAATACGATTGGTCACGATGGAAGGATCACGTACAAACTTCAATATTCCTCCTGATTCATTTCAAGATTATGATATTTCTTACTTTGTAACAGATATGGATTCTTTCAAGGAAAGTGATCAATGGCTCCACGTGTTTGGGGATAGGCTTATGATGCAAAAACCCGAGGATATGGAACTTTTTCCATCAGAACTAGGTAACTGGTTTTCATATATCATTCTTTTTGAGGATGGAAACAAATTAGATCTGACACTGATCCCTATAAACGAGGTAGAGGATTATTTTACGAATAGCGATGGTTTAGTTGAGGTTCTGCTCGACAAGGATGTGCTGATCCAAGAGGAAGTGATCGCAAATGACCATCAATATTGGATTAAAAAGCTCACGGCAAAGGAATTTGATGATTGCTGTAATGAGTTTTGGATGGTTTCAACTTATATCGTAAAAGGATTGGCGAGAAAAGAAATCCTGTTTGCTATTGACCATTTGCACGAGATAGCACGACCTAATTTGCTGCGAATGATGGCTTGGAAGATTGGCTCAGAGCAAGGGTACACCTTTAGCGTAGGAAAAAACTATAAATTTATAAATCAGTACCTTCCTAATGAAGACTGGGAAAGTTTACTATCCAGTTACTCTGAAAATGGCTATCGAGAAATGTGGGAGTCTTTACTTACTTGCTATGCATTGTTTAGAAAATACGCTAAGGCTGTGGCCAGAAGTTTGGAGTATGAGTATCCAGATTACGATGAAGCCATCACTAGGTATACTGCAAATATTTATAATTCATTGAATTGAACGATGTAATAACCGCCTTTTTTAAAGGGCGGTTATTTTTTTGTGTGCACATCAACAATGAGATTAAACGCATTTTTAATATAAGAACAAACGTTCGCGAAATACCATCTAACTTCATCCCTAGTCTCTACTTTTATCGTCCATTTCCCCGGCAACGCATTCGTTATAAGGGTGTAAGATTATATCATCGGGAATCAAGACAAGAGGACATACCGAAGACACACACCGTCAAACGTTAGCCGGCCAATAGGGCCGGTTTTTTCATGCGGTCATCGTCTTTGTCACTTCCCGGGAATTCGATGTATAGAAAGGAGGAGTCGTGTTGCCTAAGCAAGGGATGCTGCAATGCATGAGTACAAGGCTACGCCGGCTGAGAGCATGGAAGTGGAAAAAAGCCTGGCTAAACAGCCACAGCATGCGAGCACAGGATACGCAAGGGTGGCATGCCACAGGATGAGACAAGCCTTTAAGCAAAAGCTCATTGACATTATTCCGGCGCTGCAAGGGCGTGTATACGATGTTCAACCTCCGTCGCAGACGGCAGAGGAGCCGTATGCGGTTATGGTGCTGGGCGAGGAAATCTGGAAGTCTTCCTGGGCCGGTTACCGGCAGGTTGTCCGCATCAAGCTGTACGCAGGACAAGCGGGGCTGGCGCAGGCCGATGTATGGGCGAATACCCTGATTGCCGGACTGCACCGAGCATCGGTGACAGGTAAAGGTGAGGACACGTCTGCTTTTACCGCGCACTATTTGGGCGTGCGGGATGCAGAAATGCTGGACACGGTTACGGGCAAGGCCTATAGAACGCTGCGTTTTGGCGTGTATGTGCCTGAAACAGAAGGTGGATCGGCCGCTTCAGCACCTGGTGCAGCACAGCCGGAAGAATGGCTGGCAGCACTGGTCGGCTGGACGCAGAAGCAACTGGGCGAATTGTGGTCGGTATACGCCGACGCATGGCCCGCACAGCCGGGAAGCCACGCGGTATTATGGCGGCTGAGCGGCTGTGAAACCCGGATGGCAGGAGCCTCCATGTATGAGCTCCGCAAACGGTTCATCGGGCATATCACTGCCCCGGTCACCACCGAAGAGAACCGCGCAGCTTCCGCGCTGGTCGAAGGCTTTGCCGCTCAAATCCAGCTTCCTCTGGAGCAGGACAAGGGCCGTTATATGTCTACGGCTGAAGCCTCAGCCGATTTGCAGGCGGATGCCATTTTAGACGGTCAGCTTCGGCTGACGCTGGTACAGCGGCGTATGCGTCCGGCTGAGGAAGCGGCATTGATTCGCAGAGTGGAAATTCATCCTATTTTGAAATGAGGTGGTCCGAGTGACCTTGGAAAGCCATGAGAAGACCCCGCTACATAGCGGGCAGGAAGCAAATGGCCCACGCTATACGCTAGAGGAACTAAAGGAACACGCAGAACAATTGTTTTCTGTAAAGGTAGAAGTGCTGGCAGGCGCCTTTTTTGGCACACAGGACAAGCTATTTACGGTAGCAGAAGCACACACTAAAATCGAACAATTTATGAAAGCGAAGGTGGATTAATTATGGCAGGCGGAACATGGGAAAACACGAATAAACCGGTATTACCGGGTTTGTATATGAATTTTCAGGCAGCAGCAGCTTCAGCGATTCAAGGTGGATCACGTGGTACGGTCGTTGTACCCGTCAAGGCGAATTGGGGCCCTGTACGTGAGTTTGTAGAGGTGGGTAGCGAAACGGCTATTAGCCAAATCTTCTCCGGCGACAGTGAGAACGGTGCGACAGCATATTCCACGTTGTATCTGGCTTTGCTGGGCGGTCCGAAAAAACTGCTCGCTTACCGATTGGCAGATGACACGGCTGCTGAGGCGTCTGTAACGCTGAAAAGTGGTGGCGAGACCCCAACCGACGTGCTGCGTTTGAAGGCTTTGTACACAGGTAGCCGTGGTAATGGTTTTGCCGTAACGGTACAGCCAACTTTGGGCGACGAGCAAGCTCGTGAGGTGCGCCTCTATGAAGGAACCAAACTGCTGGGTACGTACAAAGGCAGCGACGGTACGGCTGCTTCGATTGCCAAAGCGCTGAACGAAAACAGCGAAAACGTATGGGTGAAAGCTGAGGTTGTCGGCGAAGGCGGCATTCCAGCGGATGTCAGCGGCGTACATCTGACAGGTGGCAATAGCGGCAATAGCAAGCTGGTTAATGCCGATTACATCGCCATGCAGGAAGCATTGGAAGGACAGGAGTTTAATGTGCTGGCCCTGGATTATGCAGCCGATCTGGCATTGCTGCAAAGCTTTGCTGCCTGGATCAAACGTGTCCGGAATGAAGGCAAAGGCGTCATCGCTGTATTCGGCGGTTCTGCGGCAGATGATGTGTCCAAAACGGCTGTCAGCTTGGCTTCTGCACGTTCTTTGGCACTGAACCATGAAGGCATCGTAAACGTGGGCACAGGCGTACGTCTGGCAGGTACGGACTACAGCTCCGCCCAAACGGCTGCCTATGTAGCCGGACTGATCGCAGGCCAACGGTTGAACCAATCCGCAACGTATGCGGTTACGCCTTTTGAGGATGTAACTCGCCGCTGGACACGTTCCGAGCAGGAACAGGCTGTCCGTAACGGGGTGTTCCTCCTGTTCTTCGATGGCCGTCAGGTCAAAGCGCTGCGTGGAATCAACAGCTTGGTGAACCCGTCTGCCGGACAAAACAATGCGTGGAAGAAAATCCGTTCCATCCGTGTCATGGATGCCATTAACGCTGACTTGCAGCGTGCAGCCGAAGAGACTTACATTGGCAAAATCAACAACACAGTAGAAGGTCGTCTGGCACTCATCGGTGCGATCAAAGAATACCTGGCACAGCTGTCGCTGAGCAACGTGATCGAGGCGGATGGCTACGATGTCATTCTCGATCCGGCTTACTACGGTGATGCGCCAGTCATCAAACCGGAGCCGGATCAAGTGTTCCTGCAATGGAATGTGAAGCTCACCGACGTGATGGAGCAGCTGTTCGGCACATTTTACGTGCAATAAATAAGCATTTTACGCGCCTAAGCATTTCGGTGGCGCTCAGTAGGATTGCAGTAGCAATTTAACAACGAGGATTTTGTGAAATCCCGAACTATATTATGAATTATTTTGAGGAGGAAAAAGAAATGTTGGATGCTTCAAGAGTTATTTTAGGTACGTTTGGTCAGGCGCATGTGGATGGGGTGTGGCAGACGAATATCAATAAGCTGGAAGCCAGCGTGGAAATGGAAAAACGCGAGCTGAATCTCGTGGGCAATGAGTGGAAGGTGCATAAGCGCGGCATCAAAAAAGGGACGGGGACGATGAGTGGCTACAAAGTTACGTCCGATATGATTCGTCGTGGTTTTAATCGTTTTGAGATTATTACGAAGCTGGATGATCCAGAAGCTTTTGGACATGAAAGTATTCGTCTCATCCGTTGCACTGCTGACAAAATCCAGCTAGCCAACTGGACAGCAGGCGAGGAAGTACAGGAAGAAACGACCTTCACCTTCGAAGGCTATGAGCTGCTGGATCCGATTGTAGCGAACTAAATTGGTTAACGGGGAATTGGGATGCTGTCAGGTGTCCCGTTCCCCAAATGAAAATAAGAATTTGTGAAATTCTGAAATTAACAATAAGGGAGAATGACCTATGAGTATGAATGAGAATATGACAGAAGAACAAATTTTGGACAGTCTGTTTGAAGCCGCTGAGAAACTACCGGAAGAAACGGTTCGTATCAAGCGCCTCGATATGAAAATTGTACTGCACGGACTGACCTCTAGTAAGGTGGACAGCATTCGTGAGCGTTGCACGATTCGCCGAACCGTGAAGGGTGCTGTAGACGAAAAGGTAGATACCGAAACGTTCAACGCCTTGTTGATTTCGGAAGCCACCGGAAAGTTGGAAGTGAAGGGCCTGTCCCTTAATGGTTGGGGAGATCCCCGGATTACAAGCCGCTTGAAGCTGTCCGGTGGCGAACAGTCTGTCCGCCGTATGCTGCTGGCGGGTGAACTGGATGCAGTGGGAGATAAAGTGCTGGAACTGTCCGGTTTTGGCGTTGAGATTGCTGATCTAAAAAACTAATCGGCTCCGGGGGAATGACGACGATGCTGTACCACTTGTGGGTCCGGCACCACCTCCGTCCCGGAGACTTTTGGCGGCTTCCCCGCGGTGAGCGCATGCTGCTGCTGGCGTTTGCCGAACAGGAAATGGATAGCATTGCAGCTTCAAAAGCATAAACAAGGAGGTGAACATGATAGATGGCAGAAGCATTAAATTACCGCATGAACCTTGTGATCGATCCCAAAAACGTCATTAAGGCCAACAGAGAATTGCGCGCAATGGAACGCTATTTTGAGCGAATTCAGGGACGCGTTCTAAAAATCGGTCGTACCCGCATGGCTCCGGAAATTGTCCTGAACGATATGGCCTCCAAAGGCTTGGATAATCTGTTAAACAAGATTAACCGGGTTAAATCTCAGATTATTAATGCCTCTGGGAATGTGAATGTGAAGGTAAATAGCGGCACTGCTAAAGCAGACCCGGTCAAGTCTGATAACAATCTGAGTACGGTTTTGAAAGCAAATACTACTGCTGTAGAGGCCAATACGAAGGCTATTGCGGATTTGAGTACTAAGTTGGGATCTGTGACACCAGCTGCAGAGAAAAAAGAAGAGCCTAAGGATGCATTAACTCAGGTAAAGGATTTTCTTGGTAATGTAAAAAAAGTTGGTGAAGGGGTAAAAAGCATATCTGAAGTTCCTGAAGCATTTAAAAAATTTAAAACCGATTTTGGTATTTTAAAGGGACCGCTCCAGGGAGCTAACCGAAGAGAGAAGTTTAAAGATTTTGCTAGTAAAGCATTTAACGTAGGGAAATCTGGAGGTGAATTTTTAGAAAAGGTTGGAGGAGGCTCAGATTTAATTGAAGGTGGACAGGGATTGTTTGAGCAGGCTAAAGGCTGGGGGATGATTAATCCAAGCGAAGCTGCTGGTGCAGTACCTAGCGCTGCAAGTTCGAGTGCTGCTGCAGATGCAGCTTCTAGTATTATCAGACCAAGTAGTGTTGCAGGTGCAGCTGAGGAAGCCGGATCAGGCTTGTTCAAAAACCTTTTAAAAGGCGGCGCAAAAAAACTGTTGGGGCCTTTAAGCTATGGAATGGATATTGTGAACATCGCGAAGGCCACCTCTGGTAAAGAACGCGCAGAAGCTATTGGTTCCACGGTAGGCGGTACTGCTGGTTCTGCGTTAGGTGGAGCTATAGGTTCATTTTTGCTGCCGGGTATTGGTACTGTGGTTGGTTCAACACTTGGGGGTATGGCGGGAGATTTTGTCGGAGGTAAAATTGGCGGATTAGTCTCAGATTATGGTCCAGCTATGATGGAAAAAGCGAAGTCCGCCGGTAAATTTCTTGGAGAAAAGGCTTCACAGGTCAAAGGCTGGATTTCGGATAAGGCTGGAGACTTTGGTAAAAGTTTTTCTGATTTCTTTTCTTTCGGTAAAAAAGACGAACCTAAAAAAGAGCCAACTAAGCCACCTGAAGTTCATAAACCTTCAATCCCACCTAATTCAAATATAGGTGCGTCCCTTAAGCCCTTAGCAACTATGCCGCCTTTATATAGTGCATCCGCATTCGTGCCTCCACAACCGGGCGCCAAAGGCGTTCCTAATCCTTACGGACCGATGGCTATCGCTAACCAAGGGGTAAACCCAAGCCCAATGTTGAATACTGCGGCGCATGCGAACAATGGCGCCAAAGCTAAAGGTAAGGCCAACGGTAATCCCACTCCTCAAGTAGTACAGATCAGTCCTGAACAAATGGGAACATTGTCTGGCTTTTTGAAGGATTTTAAAACCGAAACTACTAACCAATTCAATCTTCCTGCGGGGGCTGTACAGGTCACTGTACATGAGAACAAGCTGGATGTGGATGGGCTTATTACGCAAATTGGCTACCGTCTTAAAGCTGAAATTTTGCGTGCAACGCAGAACACCAAGCCAACGGGCGCTGGAACTATGTAATGCAGTAAATGGTAGCAATAGGGAAGGAGGAGAAAGATGGAATTTAGTTTGACGGATGGTAAGGGAAAAAAGTTTCAGTTTCCAGTAAATCCTGAGGAAGTAACGATTTCACGGCAAAAGGGATTTGATACAACGACGATTTTATCCTATGGGGAGTTTGACTTTCCACAAGGGGAGAAGGTGAAGGAAATCTCCTTCTCTTCTTTTTTTCCGAAAGAATACAATCCAGCATATTGCACATATGAAGACATCCCTGATCCGCAGGAGGCCATGAACACGTTGAATGGCTTTTTGTTATCCAAGAGTCCGCTACGTTTTATCATTACGGAGACAGCCGTGAATGTGCCAGTAATTGTCGCTTCTCATAATTCAATCTTTCGGGGCGGGGAATATGGGGATGTCAATTTTGATTTGTCACTGCGAACCTGGAGTGAAATGAAGGTAGCCAAAAAAGCTGGCACCGGCTCGAAGTCCGCGACAGTCAACAAAAAGCCTCGCACGGATATGAAAGAAAAAAAGAAAACTTACACGGTTAAATCGGGAGATTCCTTGTCCAAAATTGCCAAGCTGGAGCTGGGAGACAGCTCTCAATGGAGTCGTATTTATCAGCTTAACAAAAAGACCATCGGGAAAAATCCGAATGCGATTAAACCGGGGCAAAAGCTGGTGCTGTCATGAGCTATAAAGTCATTTTACAGGATAAATATGATCTTTCGCCACTTGTGGAGAACATTAATTTAAGGGATTCGCTGGAGCAAATCGCCTATCAGGGGACGGTCAATTTGGTCGTTACGTCCGATATGCCGGTCATTTCTCCAGGGATGTCAATCCGGGTTAGTGGTATTCCTTATGGTAAAAAAGACTATGTTCCTCTGTTGTCTCCAGCGGTGATCTGGGAAGTGGAAACCTCCAACAACGGGCTTAAACGTATGACGCTGACGCTGTATGACCGTACGGTATATTTGGACAAGTCGGAGGATGAATATTTACTTCCTGCCAAGCAGACGGCTACCCAGCGTTTTCAGAAATATGCGAGGGATTGGAAGCTGAAAATCGCTTCTTTGCCGGACACAAAAAAGCAGCTCGGGCGCGCCGTATACCGGACGCAGTCCATTTATTCCATGATGCTGGGCGATCTGCGGGAGACGGCCAAGGCGGGCGGCAAGCTGTATCATCCACGTATGATTTCTTCCGGCTTGGAGCTGTACGAACTGGGCACGAACAAAGATGTATATGTTTTGGAGAAAGTGACCGATACGACACAATCCCGTACGTTGGAAGGCGCAGCCACGAGAGTAAAGGTGTTGGCTACGGCGGCCAGTGAAACAGGGAAAGAGGTTCCTTCCAAGGTGATGGCGCTTGAGGAAAAGGACATTGCCAAATATGGAACACTTCAGGTGATCGTACAGGATGACGAGGTGAAATCGGGTGCGGCAGCACGTGAGTTGGCCAAAAGTAAGCTGAGAGGCATACAACAAACGATATCGGTAAATGCGCCAGATATGAATACGATTCGAGCAGGAGACGCGGTAATGTTAGGGAACATGAAGCTGATGGTGATTTCAGTAAGCAGGGAATTGGGCAACCCTGGCAGTATGTCGCTAGAACTCGGAACGTATGACGATGTAAAAAGGAGGTTTTACCTTGAATAAGGACCCCTACGGGCATTTAGCCACTGCGCTGCAATCTTCATTTCATAAACACACCAAGCAAGCGCTGAGTGGAGTAGGTGCAGTATTAGGTACCATCACTTCCACAGGACTCAAGCTGGATGATTTTAAACATGAGCTTCAGGATTATCTGGTCGCCGAGCTGCCGGGGCTGCTATCTGTACCACGCCATATGTACAAAGGTACCTCAACATCGGTAGAATCAGAAAATTGGGAAGGCAAAGAGCTGAAAACCTCTTTTTATACCGGGGAGGATGAGCTGGAGGATGTAAATCTGAGCCTGAACAAAGGACTTAAGCCTGGGGATCGTGTACTCGCGGTGCGGGTGAATAGTGGTAACGATGTGGTGGTCGTGTGTAAGGTGGTGAATGGACGTGGCTAATTTATTTCCCGAAACAGATGATATGATCTGGACAGACATAGATGTGACCAATCCAGATGTGCTGGAGGATAACCGTGCGGTATTTGGGCGAAGCTGGAGGTTTGATTTTGAAGCTGGGGAGTTTGTAATGAGCCCTAGCCGTAAAATCGTGACTACAGGCGAGAAAGAAGCTTGGGTACAGTGGTGTGAAAAAGCCATACGCACTCCTCGCTACCGTCATGTAATCTATTCGCCTGATTATGGAAGTGAGCTGGAGGAGCTGATTGGCAGCAGCTATGGGCACGGTGTGCAAGAAAGTGAAATTAAGCGCATGGT
This sequence comes from Paenibacillus sp. EKM10P, assembly GCF_011800655.1. Taxonomy (NCBI): domain Bacteria; kingdom Bacillati; phylum Bacillota; class Bacilli; order Caryophanales; family Paenibacillaceae; genus Paenibacillus; species Paenibacillus sp. EKM10P. The sequence continues at coordinate 200,447 of NZ_JAALET010000001.1, forward strand.
CACAGAGGCGTTGCTAGCAGATGCACGTACGGCTAGTGTGGATCAGTTCACGTTTCGATGGGAAGGTGAGGCATGCTATTTTAGCTGCCAGATTACGAACGTGCGGGATGAGACAGAAATTGTGGAAAGTGTGGTGATCTAATGGCAGACTTGCCGGAATATTTGGTAGACCAGACGGAAGAGGAAATTTTAAATCGAATGCTGGAAAAAGTGCCTTCGGACATCGATAAGTCCGAGGGCTCTTTTATTTGGGATGCGCAGGCGCCAGTGGCATTTATGCTTTCTGAAGCGGCAATCTGGGCGCAGGAGCTGCTGCGTCGGGGGTTTGCCAGCACAGCAGCCAGTGATAACCCGGATTTTCGCTCGCCGGAACTGGATTTGCGTACAGCAGAGCATGGAGTGACACGACGGGAAGCCGTTGCTGCATCAGGGAAGGTCAAGTTCACAGGCACAGCTGGAACAATCGTCCCGGCGGGAACGTTGGTGGCGACTCCGGCAGATGATGTATCCGGGGAAGCCTCCATTGAGTATGCGACCACGACCTCAGTCACGCTGGATGAACAGGGTACCGGGGAAGCGGCCATTCGGGCGGTCAATCCTGGACGCAGCGGCAACGTGCCAGCGGGTGTCATTCAGGTGATGGCTACTCCGATTAGCGGGGTTTCCTCCGTGATCAATACGGAGGAAACCAAAAGCGGCACAGACATTGAAAGCGACCAACTGTTGCTGGAGCGTTTTTATGCCAAGGTGCGGAACCAGGGTACAAGCGGCAACAAGGCGCAGTATACCCAGTGGGCGAATGAGATTGCTGGAGTGGGTGGCGTGGAAGTTGTTCCACTCTGGAAAGGGCCAGGAACAGTGGGGTTATATGTGCTGGATACGGATAAACGCGCTGCCAGCCCGGAAATCGTGGCTGCGGTGCAGAAGTATATCGATCCGACCCAGGATGGGCAAGGCGAAGGGTTAGCACCAGCAGGTCCTGTGGTGACGATCATGCCAGCGGCAGAAGTGGAAATAAACATTTCGGTCAAGGTACAGCGCACCAAAGAGAAGCCGTCCACACTGGATGAAATCAAAAAGCTGATCGAAAACGGTGTGCGGACGTATTTGAAGCAGCTTGCTTTTTACAAGGCAGATCCGTTGGTAAGGTACACCCGGATTTCTGCTGTGCTGTTAGACATTCCAATAATTATTGATTTCTCTGAGCTGAAAATCAACGGACAGAGCAATCAGAATATTGAGATTGGATCAGGTCAGGTGGCCGTGCTGGGGACGGTGAGCGTCGGTGAGTAACAACGGAATAGACAGTTTTGAAGATTTATTGAATGACCCAGACCAGGGAAAACGTGTAAACCGTGGTGACATCTTTGCTAACCGGGTAGCAATAGCGAGAGATACAGTAAGCCAAATGAGCAGCGAGCGGGGACGCGAGCTGCTTTCCTATTTGCCTGCCTATTATGAAACCTCACGTGTGATGCGTTCCGATATGGATGCTAAAGGAAGCGAACTGGACGCCTTGTATCTTGCAATGGATGCAACGGTGGGACAGTTTTTCGTACGTACCGCCACCTGGGGGCTGGAACGCTGGGAAACGGAGCTGGGGATCGAAACCGATCTGGGGAAGCCGTTGGATCAGCGGCGCGCAGTGGTGGAATCGAAGCTACGGGGGGCAGGAACCTTTTCAGGCAAGCTTGTCAAAAATGTAGCTGAGGCGTATGACGGAGGCACGGTAGATGTTACTTTTCACCCTGCCGAATGGGGATTTACGGTCAAATTTATGGACACCATCGGAATTCCGCCCAACGTTGAGGATCTTAAAGCAGCCATTGAGGAGATCAAACCTGCTCATATGGCGGTAGAGTATAAATTACGCTACTTGACCATTGCGGAAGTGGAGTCCATGACCCTCTATGAAAATGAACATACAACACAGGATAGATATTTAGGAGGTGGCGCATAACATGGCAAGCGAAAAAACACCGAATCTTGGTTTAAATCAAATTGACCGTACATCGCCCAAAACAACATATTTTGATCTGGAGAAGTACTTGGATGAAAACTGGCGGTCTGTAGATAAATTTGCAGGTGACGTGAATGACGGTGTAAACGAGATTAAGAAGCGTCTGGATACGACGGAACGCAAGGCGGTAGCTTTGGAACCTGGGGTACAGATTGTTCATGCGGAGAAGGCTGCGCCATTTTCGTTGACGGGAATAAGCGGACGTATGTTGGTGAATTTGTTGGGGCGGGCAGGCTCTTGTGACCGAATCGACAGCCTTTTAGGTTGGGAAGCTGATCTTGCAGTGGATACATCTAATAAGGCGCAGGGTACGGGATCTATCAAGGTTACTGCGAAGAATGCTTCCGGTGTATATAACGTGTATAGTACCGGATTAAAGCTTACTGGTGGAAGATACTATATCGCCCTAGCTGATGTTAAAAACATCAATGCCTCAAATAATATCTATGTAAACTTTTCTACAGGTGGTAATAAGGCGCTCAAACAGTCCAAAGATCAGAGTCGATTTGTAACGATTTATACAAAATGTGCACCGACAAACGATACTGCTATCAACTTGGAAGTTGCATCAATTTCAACAGCAACTGGCCAAACTTTTTATGCAGACGCTATTCGTCTTTATGAGATTAGCGCTTCAGATTATGCTGCCTTAGACAGCATGACCGCTGAACAGGTAGTTACCAAATATCCATATGTGGACAGCATAATGCCTGTTCGTAATCCGTATGTGATTAGATATGGGGAGAATATGTTGCCTTCTCTCTTTGAGTGGTCAGCCAAACAGGGAACACCTATTATAGTGGACGAAAAAAGCATTACTGTCACGTTGGATAACAAAATAGTACACACTGTGTCGCCGCTAGTGCCCGGACAAAAGTACACTGTATCAGTTCAATCGGGTGGGGCGACTGGTAGGGTTACGGTTACGGACGATCCTGAGTCCGCTATTATAGTTGAGGCAGTGGGTTCGGGGTTGTTAAGCGCCACATTCACAGCAACGAGTCGAGCTGCTAATATTCGATTGCTAGGGACATCATCAACAGCCGTTACCATGACAAAGCCAATGCTCAACATGGGCAGCACAGCTAAAGCATTCAAGCCGCGCGAGGATTCCATGTTGGCATTGCAAACAGACCTGTACGCTGATCCAGTTATAGGAGTTAATGCGGATACAGTTTTTGAGCGTGATGGTCAATACTTCAAAGTGAAAAGGTTTGAAAGTGTCCTACTAGATGGTAGTAAAATAACTAAAGTGAATAATGTAGTGTCGGGGACAGGCTTCAAAGCCCTTTATCCTGTAGTGCCCGATGTAAATTATGCGTTTGTCGGCAGTGGATCGGCAGTAAAGTTTGACGGTAAGATACTATTGTGGGGTGGTCAAGACACAACAGCCGACAGATGGGGGATAGATGCGACTTCGCCCAATTTTGCCATCTCTGTATCTGTTTCAGACAGTGGATGGGCTGATAGCTACCCACCTACATTAGACGACATCAGAGCCTACTTTTTCGGGTACAAGGCTTATGACGCTAATACCCTAACACCAGCACAAGCACAAGCAGCAACTACGGCAACTTGGAACGGTACGGGTACAAAGTATTGGGTTCAGCGTGTGGGCGCACCTAACTTCACGCAATCCGTACCGCAACAATCCTATGCAGGGTATACGCCGTATCAACTTGTATTCCAGCTTGCAACGCCTACCGTGGAACCTATTGTATCCGAGGGGCAACTATCATTTGTTGAGGGCGACAACCAGGTTGAAGTAGGTACAGGGATGATTGTTAGGGAGGAATCTAAACCATCAATTTCAAGTAACCAATACTGGATTAACGGCGCTTTAGGTGGACTTGGCAAACTTCGTGAAAGACCCAATAAAATTTTCGTTGTTTATAAAAACAGCAAGAACGATAGATGGGGAACAATTACTCATGCCGATGCTGACAAGAGCACATATGGTCTTGTTCAGGCCTATGCTCCTGCCGCTAAGTTTGACCCGTCTGCATCTTACAGCACGACCTATACAACTACCGAAGCCTCGCCAGTCGTACCATTTGTGGGCACATACGCAGCCAACGAAACAACGCTGCTTGTGGACTTGGTAGACAGCGTACAGCAAAACACCGCGCGTGTGAGTGTACTTGAGAACAAGAAGGCTGAAAAAGATAATCCCGCGTGGCTCAAACCTACGTTGATTAATGGGTGGGCTTCTTCATTGTTCGGTTTCATTAAACTTAGCGATAACGTAGTCTATTTCAGAGATTCAATTTCAGGGGGAATTACAACACCTGGAACTATATTGTTCACCCTTCCTCCGCAGTATAGACCTGCTATAAGAACGGAGATACGGGTAAGATCAAACGGCGGGGGTAACGAATCCAGCAATTCCACCGTAGTTATAAACACGAACGGAAATGTACTGATCCAGAACACTATATACACGGCTGTTTGGCTGGATGGGGTTTCGTTTATAGCTGAACAATAAGGAGGTCTAACAAATGAAAGCAGTACCTAAAGTAAATACAAACGGCCTCTATCTAGAGGACGAGCTGGTGGACGATGCCTTTTCAGGTGTCGTCCCTTTTTATACTCCATCTTCGCCTACGCTATCTGATACAAACCAGCAACTAGACACTCATCGGCTTGCTGACAGTAGCTCTAGTACAATAGATGTAATCAATTCAGAAAGCACCCCTGCTGGTTATACAGTAGGGATTCCAGTACCACCAGGTCTATACCATCCTCGATTTGACATCCAAGGTTGGCTGGTCTACGAAGCAGAATATGCAAAAAATCTGTTAGAAGCGCAAAAGGCTTTTGATCAGTTGAACAACGAATCCCAAGCTTTATTTCAGGAGCAGTATGATGAATGGCGAAATAAGCCGGAAAACGAGCGTGGAGATGAACCTATATATCCTGCTCCCACTTTTAAGACCCCAGAACGAAGAGACCCGGCGACGTTCTGGAGTGAAGGATTGAGTGAGGAAGAAATTAAGGAACTGACTCAAAAAGCGGAGCAACAGCCAAGCGAGACAGATCAACTGAAGCAGCGCATTGCAGATCTTGAAGTGACGTTGAGCCAGCTCATGCTTGGTGGCATAGGAAAATAACGTGTGCTAACGATTATATGTAACAGCAATCTTTGTAAAAAGAGGTGAAGTCATAACCATGGCAGCTTTAACAGAGGCTCAAATGCGTATTTGTGCTCATGCTTGCATCACCCGCTATGATCGTGGAGAAGGTGATATAGTAACGATCATGGGAAGCTACGCTTTAAATGAAGAACAGCGGGAACACGTAATGAAGATTATTTTATCCACTCGTTCCGATCTAGTACCGGATAACGTAGATGATTCATCATCAACCGATGCTCCGAATGAACAGGAAGAAACGGTTAAATGGTATAACTCTATTTTCCGCAAGAAAACAGTATAGAGAACAAAACAAAAATAATGGTTGAATGCCCTTGGATTAACCAAGGGCATTCATTTTACACCTAGGTTCAAAAGGGGGAACAAATATGCATGAAAAGATCGATCAGATTTGGCTGGGGTTTTCCACGGGGACCTTGATCGGTTATTTTTTCGGGGGGTGGACTACAATGTTGACGTTGCTGTGGTGGATGGTCGTGATCGACTTTTTCACCGGATGGGCAGCGGCCTGGATTAATGGGGAGCTGAAAAGCCGCCAAGGATATTACGGTATTTTTCGCAAGGTTACCGTGTTTTTGCTCATTACGGTAGCCCATCTAATCGACGGTATTCTCGGGGATGCACACTATTTCCGGGATGCCGTCGTTTTCTTTTATTTAGCGAACGAGCTGTTGTCTATTATAGAAAATGTGGGCAGAATGGGAGTGCCGATGCCGGATATTTTGCGGAATGCGGTCGCCATTTTTGAGTCCAAGTCGAGTGGGGAAAAAATAAAGCCAACCGATCCTTCTGACAAGCAAAATAAAGCTTTATAAAGTGCTGACTGTTGCCATTACAAAAAAGGAAGACTACCTTATCGCCCTTTTTCGGCGTAAAAGTGGAAAAGCCTAAACCGTTTCCTTGGTCCAAGCATATATAACAGATACAGAGTGCTACAACATTATGAATGACAAGGAGGGAGCGCCTTATGCAAAATCGCATCCCTAATGCTGCCGAAGGCATTGACGTGTCCCGATATCAGGGAACGATTGATTGGAAACGCGTACGAGCCGATGGTAAATCGTTTGCATTTATTAAAGCAAGTCAAGGACAGCGTTACGTTGATCCAACATTTATCACGAATGCAAAAGGGATCAAGGCAGCCGGGCTTCTGCTGGGAGCTTACCATTTTGTAGATGCAACCAGTGTAAACGCAGCTAAAGCGGAAGCCAGACATTTCGCCGAGGTACTGGATCAGGTGGGAGGCGCGAAAGCGCTCGGCTTACCAGCGGTGATGGATTATGAAAACAATCCGGGAAAGCTTAGCTCGGCCGCGATTCATGAGGTTGCGCTGGCATTTTTGACGGAATTTGAACGAGTAAGCGGCCGCAAGCCGATGGTATATACGGGCAATGCTTTTGCTGCCCATTTTAAAGACCCGCTGGGTAGTTATAATCTGTGGATTGCACGTTATAGTACACGACTCCCTAGTGATACCACAGCATGGAAGCGCTGGGATTTCTGGCAATACAGCGATAGTGGACGGGTTGATGGCATTCAAGGGCCTGTGGATCTGAATGTATATGCCGGAACAGAGGCCGAGCTACGCCAAGCATTTGCAGGAGAAGAGAGGGATGAGCCAATGACAGCAGAGGAAAAAGCGGCATTTAAGGCCCTGCAGCAGCAGATAGACGCCCTTGAAAACAGCAAAGATGTGCTCAAGCAAACTTTAAATGAACAGAGCGCGTATATTAAAAAGGTGGATCAGCGAGTAGCTGAACTGGAGGCGCGTCAGGCGATGCCTGTACCGGCCTGGGCCAAGGAAGCGGTGGGTGCTGCTGTTGCAGTTAATCCGGCAAGCCCGATTGTGGATGCGAAACTGCCAAGCAGTTATGATTTTTATCGCTTACTGGTCGTGTTGAACCGTCTGGGTGTGTTTAAAAAAGACAAATGATCTTCGAAAGAACTTATACACTGCCCATCCCACTTTTATATGAAATGAGTAAAGAAACTACGAGCGAAGCCTAAATAGACAGGCGGTTAAATGCAGCCGCCTGCCCTTATGGTTTAGTGATGTTTTTTAGGATCTCTGAATAGGCTGAATCCCAAAAAAGGTAAATGGAAAATGCTTCTTTACTCGAAAAGTAATTCAATATCCTCCTGACTAATCTGAACGGTTTCAAAGTCCGAAGGAGTGAAATGAACATTCTGCTGACGAACGGTAAAATCAATGATCCGAATGATTGCTTGGACATACATATGCATAAATTCAGTTATACTTTCTTCTTCAAACATTTCTGTGCTGTACATCATATCGATCACCAATTGGTCGTTAACAACCAGGCAGTTAACTTCGATAGCGGCTGTTAGATGATTGGCGTTGTCTACATTTTGATTGTCTATAGTATGCCTATATACATAGTCTGAACTTTGACTTTCGTGATCGAACTGGCCCAAATAATTGAAGCGTATAGGACGAATGTCTGTATGCTTTTCAATAGCCCCTAGCATATATTTTAAGATGCCATAACCTATACCCTGATGGGGAACACGTCTTCGCAGTTCCTTGACATATGCAAGGATACTGCCTATTTCTGTGCCCGGCATTTGAATACGTAAGGGATATAACGCAGTAAACCAGCCAACCGTTCTGGATACATCTATGTGATCTACACTCCTTCCGTGATGCTCAACCTCATAAGTGAAATCGTCCAATCCGATCCATTCCTTGACACTTAGCGCCAAGGCAGCCAGCAGTAAATCTACAGGTTCGGTACGGTAAGTCTGAGGCATCTCATGAAGCAGTTTGTATGTTTGGACAGGAGACAGATGTTCTTCAACCACAGCGCATGAAGCATAGTTTACGGCAGCGGATGGTAGGCATGTGATGGATGCTGGAAAATGACGACTGCCTCCCTCCATTTCATGCCAAAAATCTTGCTCTTTCTGTAGATCCGTAGTCGTAGAATAGTGGTACAGCTCCTTGGCAAAGGCTTGAACTGAGGCTGTTTTTCTTGGGAAATTTACCTCCTCATCTTCTTTTATAGCATGGTATGCATTCAATAAATCCTCCAATATAATTCTCCAGGAAACTCCGTCTACAACCAGATGATGGGCAGTGATGAACAGTTCCCGAGTTTCCTGTCCGTGATCGAATAGAACTGCGCGGATAGGAAGACGGTGGGACAGATCGAAACCGGATTGCAGGTTATGCACCAGGTTATTGAATTCATGTTGCCGGGCCTCGGCTGAAATATGCATCATATCGTAACAATCCAGCTTGAACGAGACGGTGGCCAGTTCTGGATTATAAAATAACTTGCCATCAGGCTCCAGGCTCATCCTTAAAGCATCGTGATGCTCGATCACCTTCTGAAAGGCCTTTTCCAAAGCGGAACGATCCATTTCGTTTTTCAGCAGAAGCATGATCGATTGATTATAGTGATGAGGATTGTAAAATGTCTGCGCCATAAACCAACTGGAGATAGGAGTGGGCAGAATTTCTCCGCTGGCTGGCGCTGAATCGTATAGCTGACGCTTTGGACGTGTATAATGAGCAAGCTCCGCAATATTGGGATGCGCTAAAATATCCTGTACGCCTATCTCCAGATCATAGTTATTTAATTTGGATGTCATTTGGATCGCCTTAATAGAGTCTCCGCCCAGTGCGAAGAAATTATCATGGATACCTATGTTAACCATCTGGAATAGCTCTCCCCAAACCTGTACGAGAATATTTTCAACCTCATTATGAGCTTCCTCATATATGCTCGTTAATCCAGAGGACAAGTCTGGTACAGGAAGTTTTCGCTTGTCGACCTTACCGTTTGACGTAAGTGGGACGGTATCCAGCCTGAGTATATGGTTTGGCACCATATAATGGGGAAGACAAGCATGTAAATAATGCTTAAGAAGCTCGGGAGAGACAGTAGCATCTGATACATAATAGGCATATAACATAGGCTGACTATTATCTTCATCCGATTCCACCACATTGACAACAGCATGCTGGATACCATGATATGAAGATAACGCACCTTCAATTTCGCCCAGTTCGATACGAAAGCCTTTGATTTTGACTTGGTGATCTTTCCGGCCAAGGTATTCAATCAGGCCATTTTCCAGCCGTATTCCCAAGTCTCCGGTTTTATACATTCGTTCTCCTGGAACAAAAGGATTATCGAGAAATCTTTCTTTTGTGAGTTCAGGTCTATTCAAATATCCTCTCGCCACTCCGGGACCGGAAATGTAAATTTCTCCTTTTACCTGCATAGGAACAGGCTTTAAGTACGCATCCAGCACATATATAGCCACGTTATCAGAAGGTACGCCGATAGGAACGGATCTTCGGATATCTCGGTTCGCATCATAAATATGGATCATGCAGCCTACAACAGTTTCTGTCGGTCCGTACTCATTGTACAGAGTAACATTACCACCAAATATGTCATGAACGTTCCGGGCAAGACTGACTTTGAAATCTTCTCCACCTACAATGAATTTGCGGACGTTCGATGTACGAATATTCGACTCTTGAAGAAGGGACAAATGGGCGGGAGTAAGCTTCACAATGGTTGTACGCTGGTCTTTCAGAATGCGAAACAATACAAATTCGCTGTAATCGTCATCCCTGTAGAGGCTCATGGCATGACCGCTGATTAATGGGGTGAATATGGAAGTGACGGTCAAGTCAAAGGCTATTGACGAATAACAGGCAAAGACCTCACGTGCGGCGGTAAAGTAGGTTTTATTCGCCCAATATATGTAATTCACAAGTCCCTTGTGGTGGACTGCAACTCCTTTAGGCTTGCCTGTGGAACCAGAGGTATAAATGACATAAGCGAGCTGGTCCGATCCGATTTTCGGCTCCAGATTGGAGTCATCACCATCGTACAGGGATGCATCATCCATACGATAGGCTTCTTTGGAAAAAGAGATATCATCATCCAATGGTGCGTCGGTGAGCAGCAAGGCAGCCCCGGAATCCTCCAGCATAAAGCTAACACGGTCAGCTGGATAGTGTGGATCTATCGGCAGGTAGGCCCCGCCTGATTTCAATACAGCTAAGATCGAAATGATAAGTTCAAACGAATGCCCCGCCATGATTCCGACGATACTCTCTTGGCCAATCCCCCTACTTTTTAAAAACCTCGCCAGTTGGTTAGCTCGTTCGTTTAACTCACGATAGGTTAACGTTTGCTCTTCAAAGTAACAGACAATTTCATTAGCTTTTTCAACGACCTGCTGTTCAAATAACTGAGTAATGGTTAGGGACGAAGGATAGGGGGAGTGAGTTTGATTCAGCTCATAGATTAGCTCATTGTGTTCCTGCGTAGACAGCATTTCAATTTCCGCAATCGGAGTGTATGGCTGCTCGATCATCTCGCGAATCATATGCATGAGATGCTCAAACATTTTGGCAATCTGCATCTCGCTGAAAGCCTTCACTCTATAGTCAAAATCCAGCGTAATTTTTCCGCTCCCCTCCCAATCACGTATAACCAACTGCAGGGCATAAGGCTGATAACCACTGAATACCTCCTGAACTTCATAGGGGCATCCATCAAATTGGGGACTAAATTTCATATTGTAATAATTAACACACATATCAAACAGGCCGTCATATCCTTTTTGGGCAAGCTCCAAATCACCAGCCAGAAGATCATACGGATATTTTTGATGAAAGTAAAAATTCATTAGCTCTGTTCCCACCTGCTTCATCCAGGAGTAGGCATCTAAAGCTTCATCCACTTGGATACGAAACGGCATTGTGCTGGTGAACATGCCAAACGTATTTTTTTGCTTTTTTCCTGATCTGTTCAGGACAGGTGTCCCGATGACTACATCGGTTTCTTGAGTCGTTCGGTAGATGTAAAGCAGAAGGGCGGATACGAATAACACATTTACAGAAAGCTTGGAGCTTTGGATAAAATTCTGGATGATGCGAGAGGTTTCGCTATCGATGGCAAAGGATGAGCGAACGGCCGAAATATCTTTACTTTTGTTGATGGGTATCATATCAGGTAAGGTTTGAAACTTTTCATTCCAGAACATTTTATTTTTGATAAAACGTTCAGATGCTAGATAGGCTTGTTCTTGATCAATGATAGGTATGTAGGAATATTCTTCATCAGCAGGGAGAGGACGGTGGTTGACTAGTAGAGTATAATACTGCGAAATTCGTTCCGACACGATATGTAAAGCCCAACCGTCCGCAATAATATGATGAAATTTACCCAAATAACCAACATCATCAGGTCCCAGCCGAAAGATAACAAAAGAATATAGTTTGGAGTTCAACAGAGGCATCGCTTGTCCGCTCACGACCTTCAGCCATTGTTCAAAATGCTGTAAAGGATCAGTCTCATGACTAAAATCAAGATATTCGATATTCTCCTTTTCATAGGGCTTAACGTATTGTACGGGTTCTCCATCTTGCTCTTCGATCCGGATACGGAGGCCTTCAGTTTTGGAAATGAAGAGCTGAATCGCATTCTCCAGTGCACCAAGCTCGAGTTCCTTTTGAATGCGTACTAGTCCGGTCAGATTATGCATGGCTGTCGTGCCATGTATTTTTTCGTTATACCAAATTCTTTTTTGAGCATGCGTCAATGCATAGAACATACATTAGCCTCCTTATACATGCAGATTTTGAAAAACGTAGAGTCTACATAAAAATGATGCTATCCGACCAAATAAAAACAATCAAGCAGAAAAATTGTATTTTTATGAGGAAAATAAAACGGATTTTCGACAATTGTATACCAATTTAAACATACGAGTTCCCTTTAAAAGGTTTTTGTAGGTTTACTAGGGAATTTCGAAAAAGTGTGAATTAACTCACTACATCCGAACGGGATGAAATGTTAAGGTGTTAATACAAATTCAATTAAATTGATAATTATTAGTTTATTACGTATTTTTGGCAATTGACTCTCCGAATTAAGATCAATACCTGGTAATCTCCCGATTTTTCGTCACATAAACCCATTCCTATTTAATATATATTCATTATAAATTGCTTAAATATCCATAAAATAAATATAAAATTACGCATATTTATACGCCATATTGAATGCTTCATTTTGAATACTATTTATCCTAGTGTTTTTATATAATTACTAGATAATTAGTCTTACATATATTGGTCAAGCATGCTTTGATTACATATTACAAAGAAAGCTGGAGCGATTATGGAATGTAAAAAGATGATCATGAGAAAAATGGCAGCGGTTATTCTGATTTTCGCTTTAGTGGCAGCATGTATTCTGCCTAATCACGCGGAAGCCGCAGCAGGTTTGGATCAAGCCACGACTCAACGTCTAGAAGCATTTATTCATGAGAAAATGCAGGAAGGTCATATCCCCGGAATGACAGTAGTGGTGGTTCGGGGAAAAGAAACGGCTTACCTCAAAAGTTTTGGGTATGCAAATGTGGACAAGCAAGCTCCTGTTACACCTGAGACAAGCTTTGAAATTGCCTCTTGTTCTAAAGGATTCACAGCACTTGCCGTACTGCAGCTACAGCAGCAGGGTTTGTTGAAGCTGGATGATCCTGTTTCGAAGTATTTTCCATGGTTCCAAGCCAAGTACAAACACCAAAATGTCGAGATTACACTACGACAGTTGCTACACCACTCCAGCGGCATTCCATGGTATACGATTACCGACATTCCGATCTCCAACCGCGTCGATTCACTCGAACAGGTCGTGAGGAATGTGAATGGCTTAGAATTACATAACCGTCCTGGCGAACGCTTTGAATATGCCACCATTAACTATGCCATCGTGGGAGCTGTCATTCAAAAGGTCACAGGGCAGCCTTACGAAGATTATATGAAGGCCCATATTTTTCAGCCATTGGGTCTGCATAAGACCACTCTTTACCCCACAGAAGCCGCACCCACACTGGCAACAGGCTACAAGAACGGCTTTTTTCAAGCACGTGAATATCAATCCCCTGTCTTTAGGGGAAATCGTCCTGCTGGTTATATCATGATGGACGGTAATGACCTCGCTACCTGGCTCAAGTATCAACTGGGCAGCCTGAAATCTCCCATGACTCCATTAATTATGGAAACGCATGCGCCTGACCGCACTGTAGCTCCCAGCAAGTTTGATATGTCGTCTTATGCTATGGGCTGGGCTGATTATCAAAGCGGAAATGGAGAGGTGTCGAAGGCGGGTTTAAATCCGAATTTTTCTGCATATATGGTTTTTCGCCCTCAAGATCAGCTCGCTGTAGGGATCATGGCGAATAACGGTACCACTTTAACGTATATTACGGGTCACGGTCTGATGGATATTTTACGAGATCGTCAACCTGTGTCTCCGTATGAGCCGGATCAGAAAACAGATAATGCATGGTCCGTCATTACGATTATGCTGGCATGTTATGTGCTGGCTGTAGGAGTTCTGCTGATTACAGTTGTACGGGACATCATCCGCAAACAACGTGTTTATAAGTCTTTGAATCCAAAAAAGCTGCTTACATGGCTGGTGTTTTTACTTTGCAGTACACCGTTTTTGTATGGAGTTTATCTGGTTCCTACTGCGATGCAGGGGGTTTCCTGGACAACCGCGATTGTCTGGTCTCCGTTTAGCTTTCCGTTTGCGATCGGGGCCTTGGGCCTAGGATTGCTCTTGAGCTTTGTCTACTTGGTGCTGGGTACGCTTTTCCCTAACGCAGATGAAACTAGACGTTCGCTTCCTTTGTTGGTGATGATGAGCTTGCTGAGCGGTGCGGCGAATGCCTTTGTCATTTTTATCGTCAATTTCTCGATTGGCAGCGAGATTCCGCTCAAATACCTGCTGTATTATTTCGGGCTGGCGCTGGCAGTATATATTTTCGGCCGCAAGCTGATTGAAACCAAATTAGTGAAGATCACCTATAACATGATTTATCGAAAACGGATGGAACTCATTCAACGAGTGCTACACAGCTCTTATGACAAATTAGAGCGCATGGACAATGGCAAAATTTTAGCCACTTTAAATAATGATACGGAGATGGTCGGTTTCTCGGCTAATGTGGCGGTCGGATTCGCAACCAGCTTGCTGACTGTCATCTGCTGCTTTGTTTATCTCGGTACGATTTCGTTTTGGGGAACAATTCTCTCACTGGTCGTGATTGCGGTGATTGCCGCATTTTATAGCCTTGTCAGCGGTACAGCTAACCGTTATTGGGAAGAGGCGAGGGATACTCAAAACGTATATTTGGGATTTATCGATCACATGCTCAAAGGCTTTAAAGAGCTTAGTATGCATGGTCGCAAAAAGGCGGAGTTCGGGAGCGATATTCAGGATAGCTGTGAACAGTATCGGCAAAAACGCTCGGTGTCCCGTATTAAATTTACCAATGCGCTGGTGCTGGGCGAAACGCTGTTGATTTTAATTTTAGGTGTAGTAACCTTTGTGTTCCCGACGATTTTCCCGAACATAAAGGATTATACATTAATTCAATTTGTTGTCGTGTTTCTTTATTTGATTGGACCGATCAACGGCTTGTTGCAGGCTGTGCCGGAGTTGTTCCAGATTCGGACCTCATGGCGAAGAATTAAAACCTTTATTGCGGAAATGCCAACTAATGACAGTGGAGAAGTACATGATACTGCGAGTGGGGTAGATGAAGAGGTTGCTGTGGAACGCATTGGTTTTCACAATCTTAGCTTTGAGTACAGCAACGTGACTGGAGAGTCCAGCTTTGTGGTCGGACCTATTACACTGGAGGCCGCTAAAGGACAGATCATTTTTATTACAGGCGGCAACGGCAGTGGTAAAACAACGCTTGCCAAGCTAATGACCGCTCTTTACCCGCCACAAACGGGAAACATCACGATCAATGGAGAAGTCATTGACCCACGTACCTCGGGCGAGTATTTCTCCACCGTGTTCTCTGATTTCCATTTGTTTGAGCGTTTGTACGACATTGATTATAAGGAAAAGCAATCTGACATTGAGCGTTATCTGAAAAGGCTGGGATTGGAGGATAAAGTAACGGTTAAGGATGGATATTTCAGCACGCTCAAGCTTTCTGGCGGCCAGCGGAAGCGGCTTGCGCTATTGATCTGTTATCTGGAGAATCGACCTGTATATTTGTTTGACGAATGGGCTGCGGATCAAGATCCAGAGTTCCGAAAGTTCTTTTATCATACACTTCTGCCTGAAATGAAGGCGGCAGGCAAAATTGTGTTCGCCATCACGCATGATGACCATTATTTTCATACCGCAGACCGCCTGCTGAAGATGGAAATGGGACAGATGAAGGAGCTGGAAGTACTGAGTGCTGAAGTTAGTGGCTCATAACCAATCCATTCAAATTTATAAAAAAGTGTGGGCTTAAACATGCAAAACTACATTGTTGTCAAAGGCGCCAGACAGCATAACCTGAAAAATATCTCTTTGCGGATTCCGCGTGATCAATTGGTCGTCTTCACGGGAGTAAGCGGCTCAGGGAAATCGTCACTAGTGTTCAATACACTATATGCAGAAGGACGGCGACGCTTAATGGAGTCGCTGTCCGCATATGAGCGAATGGGCTTGCGAAAAACGGAAGATGCGGATGTGGACTTGATCGAAGGACTGTCTCCGGCAATTGCGATGGAGCAAAAGACGTTGTCGCGGAACCCAAGGTCTACGGTGGGAACATTGACCGAGCTTTCTTCTTATGTGCGGTTATTGTTTTCACGAACAAGTCAGGCCGTTTGTCCCTATTGCCAGGAAGCATTGCCTGTTCAAAGCAGAAAGAAAATCACAGAGCAGGTGCTCCAATATCCATCTGATACATCTATTGACGTATATGCGCCAATTCTTTCCATGCCACATGGCGGGCCTGTAGCGTTGCTGAAGGAAATACGAAAAAAGGGCTATACCCAGTTAAATTGGAACCAAAAATTGCTGGATGTACAGCAAGCAGAAGTTTTGTTCTCCAGCATGTCTCCACAGGTAGTACACCTAGGAAAAGAGTACAACCGGCTGGAGGTACTGGTTGGTCGAGTGACGATTTCAAATTCCGTGGAGCAAGTCAAAGATATTCAAGTTCTGGTAGACAAGGCGCTGGATGTGGGAGACGGATGGATGCAAATTCGACCTATGGTCGATAAACGATCTGCATGTACTCCAAACTCCGGGTGTTGCCGTTGCGGAATGATGGTCAGTGAAATCTCGGCAGGAGCTTTTTCATCCAATAGTCCTCTGGGTGCTTGTCCGACATGTACAGGACTTGGCACACATTATGAAGTGAATCTCGAACGTGTGATTCCTGATCGATCCAAAAGTGTGGCCGAAGGAGCGATCCACCTGCTTGGCTGGCAATGCGAGAAAGAGAAATTTCATAAAAATCGAAAAATTTTAGAGGGACTGGCGACCCGGTATCATTTTGACCTGAATACGGCGGTAAAAGACCTGCCGGATGAGGCGTTACACGCTGTGCTATACGGTACTCAAGGAGAAAAGATTGCCATTGAGAACCCTGCTACAGGTGGCAAGCCGATGCATGAAAAATTTGCAGGCATTGTAAATCTCATTTATGAGCGCTTCAACGCTAATGCCAAGGACGAAATGAGCGCCATGAAAGCGGAAGATAAGGAAGTCATGAGAGAACAAGTGTGTCCGAGCTGCGGAGGAGCCCGTTTGAAGGCAGAACGTCTTCTGTATCGTGTAGGGGATCAAACGATCCGTGATTTTTCGAATATGCCGTTAGTTGAGCTGCATGCATACTGCGATGAACTACTGCGAACGGCCCCCCGATTTTTCCAGAGTCTTGCGGCTGTCGCACAGCCTATTTTACAGGAAATGAAGACTCGTCTGGCGTTGCTGCTCGACATGGGACTGGACTACTTAAGTCTGAACCGTCCGGTGACGATGCTCTCGGGTGGTGAATCGCAGCGCATACGCTTAACGACTCAACTAAGTTCAGGACTGATGGGGATGATCTACATTTTGGATGAACCCAGTGTCGGATTGCACCCGAAGGATACCGGCAAAATGATAGCCATGCTTCACAGGCTACGGGATTTGGGAAACACCATCTTGGTCGTCGAACATGATGAAGAGATTATGGCCCAAGCGGATTATCTTGTGGATATTGGACCTGGTGCAGGAGCGCTCGGTGGTGAAATTGTGGCACAGGGGACGGTGGAACAAGTCATGAGCAATCCCAATTCTTTGACGGGACAATATTTGGCCGGCCGGCGAGGTATTCCATTGCCCTCAAGGCGGAGAAAGGCTCGTGACGGGAAGTATCTGGAGGTGCTGGGAGCGAGGGAGAATAATCTACAGAACCTGAACATACGCATACCGCTCGGTTGCTTGGTTTGTGTCACAGGGGTATCCGGATCAGGGAAAACCACGCTGGTTCATAACGTTATATATGAAAAATTGCGTGCTCACCTGGATGGTAAGCCTGCATATCTGAAGCACGATGTAGAGATGAAAGGAGAAGCGTCGATTGATCAGGTGATTTGTATCGATCAGAAGCCAATTGGACGAACATCGCGATCCACTCCGGCTACCTATGTGGGGGTGTTTGACGCTATCCGTAAGTTGTTTGCCAGGACTGAAAGAGCCAGACAGCTGCAACGGAAGGATGCACATTTTAGCTTCAATTCACCGGGTGGACGCTGTGAAGTTTGTTCAGGACTCGGGGTGATCGTCACTGAAATGCAGTTTATGTCTGACGTTGAAATGATGTGCGAGACGTGCCGGGGCAGACGCTACAGCGAAGATATACTGGCCATTACATATCAAGAGAAGAATATTGCGGATGTATTGGAGATGAGTATTGAAGAAGCTGCAGTTTTCTTTGCTGACCAGCCTGTTATTTACAGCAAGCTGAAGCTTATGAACCAACTGGGTCTTGGTTATATGAAGCTGGGTCAGTCTGCAACGACATTATCTGGCGGGGAAGCCCAGCGTATTAAGCTGGTGGAGGAGCTAGGTCAGTTAAAAAAGGTGCGCAGCCAGTTATACATCTTGGATGAACCGACCACAGGCTTGCATCCTGACGACATCCAGCGCCTGCTAACCATCCTTCAACAGCTCGTAGATGAGGGTAATACCGTCCTCATCATTGAACATAATCTACATTTGATCAAAACGGCAGATTATGTGTTGGATCTTGGTCCCGAAGGAGGGACCAGAGGTGGACAGCTGGTGGTGGCTGGAACCCCTGAGCAGGTTGCAGCCTGTGTGCATTCCCATACCGGCTCATTTTTGCGTAATGTCGGGATGGATTTCAACGAGGACGAGGTGAGAGCATGAGTAACAGATTGGACCATTTACGAATTCTTCCGACAGGCCCCTTAAATTATTATTTGCAAAAGCGATACAACGATCTGCCATGGGTGCACAAGTTTGGCTTGGATCATATCAAGGTGAAAGGTGATTTTCTGCTCATTCATGCGTGGAAGCCTGGGTATGTGAAGCTAACACGGGAGCAGGCGAGTCACTTCAAAGCAGCCATTGAAAAAGGAGAGAATGCAGAGGACAAGCTTCCTAAGTTGCCGGAAGCCTGGTTAGTGGACGGGGAAGATGAACCTGATGTAGAAGGACTCTTGGCTAAGGTTATCGTGCCCGAGTTGTTTGAACTTCTTTCCCCGGAAAATCTTAAAGAGGACGTAACCAGTCCGCAATCCATCCGGTTAAGAGCTATTTTGGAGCAGGTCGCTGAGCATGTACCTGTTTTTCCAGCCATTCAGAATCCCTATGAGCTGCGTCGTTTTCTGGAGGTCGTGAAGCTCCAAAAGCCTAAAACAGTCGTTGAGATCGGGACAGCCAGCGGCGGCGTATTTTATTGCTTAAGCCAACTGGCCGACCCGGAAGCCCTGCTCGTCAGTATTGATTATCCGGGTGGACCGTATGGAGGCGGTCAGGATGACAATGAGGTGCAGCTTTACTCCAGTTTCGGCAGCGCGAAACAGCAGTTTTCTTTTATTCGCGATCGTTCATTTCACTGCTCGACCAAACAGGATTTGAAAAAGGTTCTGGGAAATCGCCAGATTGACCTTCTATTTATTGATGGAGATCATTCCTACGGTGGTGTGAGTTCGGATTTCCGCATGTATCAAGAGCTGGTGGCACCGGGCGGCATGATTGCTTTTCATGATATCAGCATGCGACCTGAGACGTGGGGAAGAGGATACGATGTTGGTGTTTTTTGGGACGAAGTGAAACAAAGTTATCCGTCCTTTCAGGAATTTGTAGACCCAACAGGCTGTCGAGAACCGTTTATCCGTCACCCGCAAGAGGGACTATTCGCATATGGGATTGGCACTATCATTCAAATGTAAGGGGGAACAACCATGAGCCACCGTCCATTGAACAAAACACGTGTGGAGGATGTTATTGGTTTGACTCCCATGCAGGAAGGGATGCTCTACCACTATTTGCGGGACAAGGACACAGGAGCTTATTTTGAACAATACAGCTACACGCTACGTGGCCAACTTGATCTGTCTGTCTGCTGTGAGGCGTGGAAATGGACGATTCAACAGCATGAAGTGCTGAGAAGCGTATTCCGCTGGGAAAAGATCCAGAACCCGGTTCAGATTATCCTAAAAGGACGCGTACTATCTTTCGCTTTCCATGACCTCACAGAAATGGAGGAGATGGAGCAAGAGACGATAATACAGGAACTGCGCGCGGCGGACCGTGCTGTAGGATTTGACCTGTCCGAGGGTCCACTACTGCGGATTACAGTGTTTAGGCTAATGCATGATCGTCATATCATGATGGTCAGCAACCATCATATCGTGATGGATGGCTGGAGTAATGGCATTGTGCTGGGTGAGTTTATCCGCGCATATCATACGCTGCGTGCAGGCCGAGAACCGGAAAAGATAAGCAAGCCGCATTTCCGAGAGTACGTGAAATGGCTTGGAAAGCAGGATAAGAGCGGAAGCAAGGCATTTTGGCAAGCTTATCTGGCTGGATATGAAGCTCAGCCCCTGTACCTGCTTAATACCACTTCTGCCCCAAAAATAAGCGATACGGCTTGCGAATCGTATATATTGCCGCCAGATCTGGTGAGTGAGTTGGAAGTTGTCGCGAAGGAAGAATCGGTAACGATAGGTACCCTTTTTACAGCGGCTTGGGGCGTTCTGCTACAAAGGGTTAGCGGTCGGCAAGACGTGCTTTTCGGCACAACAGTATCTGGCCGCTCCAGCAGCTTGCCTGGAATTGAACGAATGGTAGGTCTTCTGATGAACACGGTTCCTATGCGGTTGCAGTCTGGGAATAGCGATACGCTGCAACAAGCGCTGCTCGATGTTCAGCAAGCGAGTATAGCGAGGCAGCCTTACGAAACAACACCGCTTGTGGATATACAGTCTTACGGAAATTTCAGAAGCACAGAGCCTCTATTTGATACATTGCTCGTGATTGAAAATTATCCGCTGGAGATCAATCGACAAAGTGAATTGACCTTGGAATCCTTTGCCGGGCATAGCGTAACGGATTATTCACTTCTAGTGAGTATTCATCAAAAGGAGCAAACAGCCATCCAAATGTTGTATCAGCCTTCAACATATGAAACATCGACAATAGAACTCTTATGTGAACGTTATGTCGCTTTGCTCAGGCTGATGGTTACAGAAAGAGATTGTGCTATTCAGGATATTCACTCCTTGACGGAGATGGAAAAGGGACTGCAAGAGGTCTGGGCGATTGAATTTGATTATAGCCCGGATACTTTGAAAAGGGGTGTATGAAGATGAGAAAGCCGAAGGACTGGGAACAAATGGATTCCTATCAATGGATGACTACGAAGGAAACTGCCCACTATTACCGACTCATTGCTAATTTAATGAAGGAAATTCACGCCAAAATTCCGGATGAACAGTATCATTTGGACAAAGTAGCGACAGAAACGGATATTCGTGAGGAAAACTTTCAAGGGAAAAACTACCAACGCGCAGTCATGTATTTAATGTCGAACGGATGCGAGTGGGCTCTGAAAAATGGAAACGGCTGCACCATGTGCGGTCATTTAGCCAAGCAAACGCGCAAAGACGGCCCTCTATCCGCCCATTATTATTTGGAGCAATTTCGGAAGGAGTTCAATCGGATTGATTTTACCAAATATCCTTTACTCAATCTGTATAATAACGGCTCCATCCTCAACGACAATGAAGTTCCAGCTGAAGCATTGTGGGAGATCATACGCATGGTTGGGGAAAAGCCCGAAATCAAAATGCTGGTTATTGAAACCAGACCCGAGTTTGTAACGAAGGAAAATATGGCGGAAATTAAGCGCCTTTTACCGGATAAGCATGTGGAAGTCGCCATGGGACTCGAAATGATTGATGATTTTTTGCGGTATGTATGCATAAACAAGGGCTTTTCATTAAAACAATTTGACAAGGCCGCCCGCTTGGTGACTCAGGAGCTAAATTTACGCAGCTATGTGTTGCTGAAGCCGCCTTTTATTACGGAACAAGAGGCTATCGAGCATGCCGTACAAACGATTGAACATGCTTTTGAGATCGGTACGACGACTGTTTCACTGGAAAGCTGTACCGTACAGGATTATACACTGGTTCAGTATTTAAGTGATCAAGAGGCCTATAAACCGGCATGGCTCTGGAGCATCGTTGAGGTGGTAAAACGGACGGCGCATTTGGGGAAGATCATCGTCGGATTATTCCAATTTTATCCTTCTCCTGTCGGGGTGCCTTACAATTGCCCGCAATGCAGTGATCGAGTGATGGAGGCGTTGAAGGAGTATAATCACACTCTTGATCCAAGCGTTCTGGAGCATCTGGATTGCAGCTGCAAGGCGGAATGGGAGAAAGAATTGAAGCACGTGCATCCTCCTTTTGAGGAGAGATTGAGTATTTTAAATAGTGAATTAATCAAGTAGTCCACCAATTAAAGATCATGTGGATTCGTCAGCTCATGAAGGCCGGGAACGGTTGACAGAGAGGGGAGTGTGTATGAACAAGAGTACGCATCTGAAAGACCGGATCATTGAAGAATATTGGATGAAAAAATGGTCTCAAGATCTGCCGCGGGAATTATTGCCTGTAAGCAAAAGCAAGTCTAACTATCAACCAGGAGCACGCAGGGAAACGCTAAAACGGGTTATTCCCAGGGAGACAATCCGCCAACTGGATCAAATGTCGAAAGGTTCAGAGCTGGGACGTTTTATTTTGTTCTTGACGGCGCTGTCTGGGCTGCTTCATCGCTATTCGCAGTCAGAAGATATATGTATTGGTACGACGACGCTTGTACAGGGCCAATCCGAGCCAGGGAGTCTGCTTTTTCTCAAGCCTCGGGTTCAAGGAAGTCGAACGTGGCGTGAGCTAAACGAAGACATGAAGGCCGAGTTTTCCCGAACATTGAACCATCAGGCCAATTCTTTGTCCCTTCTCTATGACAAGTGGACATCTCTTCATGGGAGAGAGCTGCAAGCACTGTGGCAACTGGCATGTGTGGATGAGGGATTACAAACGGCGGTCGATGACCTGGATCGATTCGATCTGATAATCAAGCTTGTACCGAACGAAGAAGAAGGTCGGATACTGCAACTCGTTTATCGACCTGAGGTGTACTCGATGTCCTTGATTGAATCCTTTGCTGCCAACTTGCTGTATGTTCTGGCTCAATGGCCTAAGAAATCAGCGGTTTCTCTGGAGGATGATGCGGCAAATATGCTGGCTCCACAGCAACGAGAGCTTCTAGTAAAGGGCTTAAATCAGACGGCTGTAGAACTGACGGATGTGAATATGCTGCATCAGTTGTTCGAAGAACAGGTGGTACAAACGCCTGAGCAAGCTGCTGTAGTCGAAGCAGAATATTGCATTAGTTACAGAGAGCTAAATGCAAGAGCCAATCAACTTGCCCGTGCTTTACAACGTCATGGAGTGGGTCCAGATGATATTGTCGGCATCATGACTGAGCCGACGGTGGAAGTTATCGTGGCAATCCTGGCGGTACTAAAGGCAGGAGGGGCGTATTGTCCGATAGATCCGGCGTTTCCAGCAGAGCGGGTACAGCAGCTTTTTACGGATAGTCGGATGGAGTTGCTGATCTCACCGCCACAGTATGTGGATGCCCATCCTTTTCAAGGAACAGTGCTTGATCTGTCCAATCCCGCCTTCTATACAGGCGAGACGTCCAATCTGCCAGTTCAAGGCAGACCTGATCATATGGCGTATGTCATATATACATCAGGCTCGACTGGAACGCCCAAAGGCGTGATGATAGAGCATCGACATATTGTTAATCAATTGGCTGGGCTGAAACACAGCTATGATTTCCATGAACAATTGAGACATATTTTGATGGCTCCATTCACATTCGATCCTTCTGTGCAGCAGATTTTTTTGCCTTTAGCTACCGGAGGGACACTGTATCTGGTTCCAAAAGAAGCCAAGACAGATCCAAGCGCCTTTTGGGGATTGGTACGGAAGGAACGGATTAATGTGTTAAATACCGTACCTTCACTAATGGAAGTGCTGTTGGAGCAGGCACCGGATATTGAGCATCCCTTTGCTTTTATCATCATGGCAGGTGAGGTTTGTAGCGGGCAACTGGTACAGCAATTACGCGATAAGCTGAACATAGACAAGCTGTTTAACATTTACGGCCCGACAGAAGCGGCTATTAATACGACTTTGTATGAATGCCAACCTGTAGAGCAACGGGCAACTCTACCCATAGGCAAGCCGCTATTAAATTATCAGGTGTATGTTCTAGATCCACAGCAACGCTTGCTGCCCTTTGGGGCGATTGGAGAGCTGTTCATCGCTGGAGCTGGATTGGCGCAAGGATACTTATACAATCCACGCTTGACGGACGAACGCTTTGTGCCGAACCCGTTTGGAACCCAAGCAGAGCGGATGTATAAAACAGGCGATCTGGTGAGATGGTTGCCAGACGGTAATCTGGAGTTTGTCGGCAGGTCGGATGACCAGGTTAAAATCCGAGGGATGCGTGTGGAACTGGGAGAGATTGAGTCTCTTCTCAGAAGTCATCCGTCTATCAAAGAAGCGGTGGTCATCCCGCATGGATCAGGGGAGCACACCGAGGAACTTGCAACCTTTTATACATTGAAGAGGCTGAAGACCTCGAAAGCATCTCCGTTAGGAACCAATGACATCCAATTGTACCTGAAGCAATATGTACCGGACTATATGGTTCCGGCACATGTAGTTTGTCTGGAGTCCATGCCTGTCACGGTAAATGGCAAAGTGGATAAAAAGGCGCTGCCTTTGCATCGGATTGGAGTAGTCCATACTCGTGCATATGTGGCACCACGTAATGAGTTGGAGGAACAACTGGCGGATATCTGGAAGAAGTTGCTGTCCGTGCCTGCCGTTAGTGTGGAGGACAGTTTTTTTGAAGCAGGTGGCAACTCGTTGTCTATCGTGCGACTGCAAAGCAGAATCCACCATTTACTAAAGACTCAGCTGACCATTCCGCAGCTTTTTACACATCATACGATCGCGATGCAGGCCAAAATCATTCAGTCCGGCGGTGTGGAGAAACCTATCAAACCCCTTGGCGAAATGGATACAAGACGGCAACATATCCACAGGGCTGAGCTTGGGGCCAAGGGAAGACACGGTGATGTTGCTGTGATTGGCATGGCTTGTCGTTTTCCCATGGCGGACAGTTGCGATGCCTTCTGGGACAATCTGTGTCACGAGGTGGATGCTGTTCGCGACATTCCAACTCATCGGTTACAGGATATAGTTCATGGTTCAGATAATGTAGCTGGACAGTTAGGGCAGTTACCGCAAGGGGCATATCTGGAGCGAATTGATGGCTTTGATGCATCGTTTTTCCATATAGCTCCAAATGAAGCACGAATGATGGACCCACAGCAGCGCCTGCTGTTACAAGTTGTTTGGGAAGCAATGATGAATGCGGGATACTCGGAAAAAGCGGTGTACGGGTCGAAGACGGGAGTATTTGTAGGAACAGGTACACCGCAATATTTGGACCTGATGCCACAGATTGAGCCCTCTGCTATACCGGGGAATTTACAAGCTGTGATTGCCGGAAGGATTGCTTATGTCTTTAATTGGACAGGCCCGGCAGAGGTCATTAACACGGCCTGTTCCTCTTCACTCATGGCTGTGCATCATGCGGTACAGGAGATCACGTCTGGTAGCTGCGAAATGGCCGTGGCTGGCGGTGTCAATCTGTACCTGTCGATGGTAGATGAAAATCTCTTCAACATGGGAATCGCAGCGCCTGATGGCAAGACGAAAGCGTACGACGCATCGGCGGACGGTACAGGTGGTGGCGAAGGAGTAGGTGCTGTTGTACTCAAGTCACTGGAGCAGGCCGTGGCTGATGGTGATTATATTTACGCAGTGATCAAAGGAAGCGCGGCTAACTCGGATGGGCGATCCAACGGAATGACCGCTCCTAATGCCGCTGCGCAGGCTGATGTGATTGAGGAAGCCTGGAAGCGCGCGGGGATTGATCCAGAGACAATTTCATATATCGAGACACATGGAACAGGCACCAAGCTAGGCGATCCTATTGAAATGGAAGGCATTGCGCGGGCTTTTGGACGCTATACAAATCGTAAACAGTTCTGTGCGGTAGGATCGGTCAAGAGCAATATCGGGCATCTGGATTCAGCAGCAGGGATTGCCGGGTTTATGAAGGCAGTGCTGGCCATGACCAAACGTCAGATTCCAGCATCCCTTCATTTTAAAGTGCCTAACCCGCATATTGATTTTGTCAATTCTCCGGTTTATGTCGCTCCGTCACTTCAGGAATGGATGCCTGAATGCGGGATTCGTCGTGCAGGTGTAAGCTCATTTGGTCTGAGCGGAACGAACTGCCATGTTGTATTGGAGGAATATACGCTCCAAAGAGAAGCTCCGCCTCCGGGCGAAGAATATTTGTTCACTTTGTCTGCCCGGACCGAACAAGCGCTCTACGCTTATGCCGAGAGGTTTGCGGCTTATTTGGGAAATAACCACGAAGCTTTGGCAGATATTTGTTACTGCACCAATATCAGTCGTGGAAACGATGCTTATCGTTTGGCTACCGTCGTCAGCTCGCAGGAAGAATTACAGCGTAAACTCAAGCTGTTTGCAGAGCAGGGCGATCAAAATGCGGCTTCCATATTACTAGATCGCGAACGAATATACGTAAATACGATAGGCAAAACAGGGGGAAATCCAGCGCCGTACAGAGTCCAGCCTGCGGAATCACTGGAACGTTTGGTGGAGGCTTATATGCAGGGCAGTGAGCTGGAGTGGGATGACTATTATCGCGGACAGAACCGGGTGCGTGTCCCTCTTCCAGGCTACCCGTTTGAAGAGAAGCGCTACTGGGTTGAACCTAAAGTTCAGCAATCACCGGATGTACCAGCCAGTGCGGAATTGATCGCTGACACACAGAAGGGAGCTCCCGATTTCTGGCAGGCTACCGAGATGGTTTTTCAATTCGGTGAACGGTTATTGGAGGAGAGCGGATTCGCGGTAGTCCAGGGATATAAAGAGGCGGTTGATGAATTTGCGGCCCAGCTTATCATCGAACTATTCAGGCAATGGGGGACGCTCACAGAACCTGGAAAAGTATACAAAGAGTCTGAAATGCTGCATACGATAGGGATCACCTCCACATATCAGCGTCTCTTCCAGTTCATGCTGCGTTTCGTAGAGAAGCAGGGCCACGTACGCTTGGACGGTGAAAATATCATGCTGACCGTTGAACAGTCTGTTCCCGACCTGTCGGTGTTATGTACCCAATACATCGAGCAATATCCGGCATTTGCTGGAACCTTCAAGGTGTTGAAGTATTGTCTGGACGCCTATCCGGCTGTGTTAACGGGGAAAAGATCGCCTTTGAGTGTACTGTTTCCCGATGGCACACCGCAATTTCTGGCGGGCTTTGCCAATCAGGGACGTACCCTGGGCGATCTGTGTGAGACGATGGCGCTGGACGCATTAAAGCAGCATATTTTAGCACAAGCGGGAAAACGACTCCGCATTCTGGAAGTCGGGGCTGGCTCGGGAACGGTGGGTAAGGTACTTTTTCCAGTCATAGCAGGTCTCCAAGTGGAGTATTGCTATACCGATTTGGGACGAGGCATCATTTTGGAAGCACAAAAGCAGTTTGCAGCGTATCCGTTTGTTCAATATCAAACTTTTAATATTGAAGAAGATCCTTTGACGCAAGGCTTTGTGCCGGAACAGTTTGATATCATTATTGGTCTGAATGTGATTCATGCCACGAGCCGTTTGCGAACCTCCTTGTCCCAGTTGAAAAAGGTACTTGCCCCTGGTGGAGCCCTGTTTATGATCGAAAAGGTGCAGAACGAGCCTGCGGAAAATCTCGTGTGGGGAATGACAGAGGGATGGTGGCTGTTCGAAGATCAGGATATACGAAAGGATTCTCCACTGGTTCCGACGGAAACATGGGAGCAGTTGTTGAAGGAAGAGCAATTCACGGAAGTACGGACCTTCCCTGTGCGTTTGCCAAACCGTACTAAGGCTGAGACCGCACTGATTATCGGTCGAATGAGTGAACAAGCACAGGTGAGTACAATCGAAGATTTAATGTACCGTGTTCGCTGGACTCCAAAAGAACTGAAGAAGACAAGAGAAGGTGCACTAGTTCAGGGAAACTGGCTAATCTTTAAAGACAAGCTGGGAATTGGTGACGAGCTGGCGCTTCGCTTGACGCATTCTGACCATCAAGTGGTGACCGTAGAGATGGGGCAGATGTTTGAAAAACAGAGCCATCATCAATACACCATCCGGGCGGGTGTAGAAGCAGATTACCTTCAACTCATGAGTGAACTGAGACAACGGAATCAGCGCTTGAACGGTATCGTTCATCTCTGGACCTGCACAGATCCCCCTTCAACTCCAGTCAATATTGAAACTGTTGATGTTGCTTTGGAGTCAGGTGTTTATAGCCTTTATTTTCTGACAAAAGCATTACTGCATCAGGGCTTACATGAAACGTTCGATTTGCGAGTGGTTTCGAACTTTACACAGCGGATTTCGGATGAACAGTATATATCACCTGAAAAATCTGCGATTCACGGTTTAGTGAAGGTTATTTCTCAGGAGCATCCACAATTGCAATGTTTCGGACTGGATGTTGATACGATCCACCACACGAGGGAGCAAGTTGCGGATCTGATCATGACCGAGCTGCAAGAAAATAAAACAGACTCGTTCGTTGTCGTCCGTCAGGAACGATATATCCAAGGCATGGCCCGTCTGGAATCGGACATGGTAAGCACCCCGGATACTCGGAATCATCTGAATACTCCACCTCGGCGTTCCGTCACCATTCGTCCGGGTGCGGTGTATATCGTGACTGGTGGCGCAGGAGGCTTGGGGCTGGAGGTCTGCCGGTATTTGTCCCAGCAAGCTCCGATCCATCTGGTCATTCTGAATCGGACGGAGCTACCGGAAAAAGAGCATTGGTCACAAATCATACATGATCCGGTGGAAAGACAAGCTGATACTGCAACTTATCGTAAGTTGTCAGCCTTTGTAGATATGGAAAAACACGGCTCACAGGTCCATTACTACGCGGGAGATGTGTCTGATTTTAGGCAGGTGCAGCTGATTTTTGAAGATGTGCAAGCTCGTTTTGGCCCCATTAAAGGAGTGGTTCATTGCGCAGCAGCTAGCGGCGATACCAGCCGTCCGCTGGAAGTTCAGAATAGGGATGACTTTGGGAAGGTACTTTGCCCCAAAATTCATGGCACGTTAGTACTGGATAAGCTTCTAGCTGAGCGAGAGACAGATTTCTTCGTTCTCTTCTCTTCGGTAGCTTCGCTATGGGGCGGAGCTGGCGGTGGGGATTATGCGGCTGCCAACAATTTTATGGATGCCTTCAGCGCACAGCGGAACATGCGGGGGCAAACGACGTTGGCAATCAACTGGTACGCATGGGAGGGACTTACAGGACCAGGCTGTATGGATTATATGCCTGTACCGGATGCACTGGCTGCTTTCCACATGAGCTTGTCTTGTCCGCTGGATCAAGTGGCTATTGGCAAGTTTGATACACAGAAGCTCCGTGAATGGGCGCCGATGATGAAAATTCAGCTTGCACCGGATATGCTGACGGATCGACGACGAGCTGTACCGCAATCCACTAAGGAGGTAGGAGCTCCGTCATTCGTCAAGCCTAACCGTTTGGTGACAGATGTGAAGGTCAGTCTGAAAGGGAAACCGACAGAACCTTACACAGAATTGGAACAGCAGATTGCTCAAATTTGGGCCGAGGTGCTGGGATACGAGGAAATTAATGTGAGTCAACATTTTTTTGAAATTGGTGGGGATTCCCTGCTTATTTTAAAAGTGCTGAGTCTTCTGAATGAACGGGTTGATCCTGAAGTGGAGGCCGGAGACCTGTTCTCATACGGTACAGTTTCACAGCTGGCGCAATTTATAGAAGGCAGGCTTGCTGCCAGTACGAGAGAAGTGATAACCGAAGGCCCGCAATCATCGGTCAAAGCTTCTGACCTTGACCATGCGGATGAGGATTTGCGGAGTCTGATCAAGCGGGTAAAGGAGGACGCTATTTCAGTGGATGAGGCTATGAAAGGATATGAAAGCATATGAGGGATACGTTTGTTGAAGCCATTTTGCAGCTTGTAGCCAAACAGGAATTATCTGAAGAGCATGCGTATTCTCTGATCAAGCAATATCAAGTTCAGCTCAAAGCTGCGTCATCGTCTGCAGTCCACGAGGGGATAAACCGCAACAGGGATATAGCCATCATCGGCGTAGCTGGACGATTCCCGCAGGCAGATACCAAGGAGCAATATTGGAACAATCTGGTTCATGGTCTGAATGGGATACGAATGTTTCCAAGCTCACGTTTGGAGCAGATCCGACCTTTTTTGGATGAACACAATCAAGGGCCGTATATGCCAGCAGGTTATCTAGACGAAATTGATACGTTTGACGCTGCATTCTTTAATATCCTCCCAGGGGAAGCCAAATATATGGACCCGCAGCAGCGTATGTTTATGGAAACCGGTTATGAGGCCATTGAGGATGCAGGTTATGGCGGAGAACGTATCCGTGGCTCACGGGTGGGCGTATATGTCGGCTATAGTGAAGCGAGGTACAAGGAGCTGATCGAAAGTGATTCATCCACCGCTTTTGTCGGGAATTTTCCGCCCGTGATCGCAAGCCGTCTGGCTTATGCCTTGAATCTATCTGGGCCTGCACTCAGTGTAGCGACCGCCTGCTCTTCCTCTCTTGTCGCTTTGCATCTTGCATGTGAAGGATTGCTTGCTGGAGATTGCAGTATGGCTTTGGTGGGCGGAGTAGCCATTGGCGCTTTACCCACCAGATTGGAACCGGGAGGGCTTGGGATCACCTCGTCGCAAGGACAATCACGCAGCTTCGACGCTGATGCCGATGGTACGGGATGGGGTGAAGGTTGTGGCGTTGTTCTAATCAAGCCATTGGGACAAGCTGAGAAGGATCACGATTATATTTACTCGGTGATTAAAGCAAGTGCTATCAATCAGGATGGTGCTTCCAACGGATTGGCATCCCCGAATGCCCGAGCCCAGGAAGAAGTGATTGTAGAGGCTTGGAAGCGTGCAGGCATTGATCCGTCGACGATCTCTTACATTGAGGCTCATGGAACAGGGACCAAAATTGGAGATCCGATTGAAATCAAAGGGATTACAAATGCTTTTCGCAGGTATACGCAAAAAAGACAATTTTGTGGAATCGGCTCAGTCAAAAGCAATATCGGTCATCTGGATTCGGCCTCGGGCATGGCAGGGCTAATTAAAATGATTCTGGCTTTACAGCATAAAAAACTTCCGCCTACCCTGCATTTTGCGTATCCCAATCCGTTGATGAACTTGCATAGTTCTCCGGTCTATATTCATACAAAGCTAGCTGATTGGCGAAGTGAGGACGGGATTCCGCTGAGAGCGGGTATCAGTTCATGGGGATTAAGCGGTACAAATTGTCACGTGGTGCTGGAGGAGTATCCGGTCAGCAGGCCCTCATTATCATCGTCCTCCGATGTACCCTGCAGTGAGGAACGAGTATTTACGCTTTCGGCATATAGTGAGGATTCACTGCGAAGATTGACTGCCCGATATATTGATTTTTTGGAGAGTGACGATATTCCGTCTTTGGAAAATATCTGTTATGTCCTGAACACGGGCAGAGAGCATCATGCTTATCGATTGGCAATTCCAGTTTCGGATCGGATCAGTCTTTGCTCAAAGCTGCGCCAGGCTTATAACGCATTGGTCTGTCAGGATGGAACAGGGCTGGAGCAACAGGGGATTTTTTGCACTATATATAGCGAGCCCCTGCCCCTGGCAGAAATGACGCTGGATACAGATGCACGAATGATTGCCCGGCGATATGTTAACGGAGAGAACAGACGCTGGTTGGAGGATTATTCGGCAGACGGATGTGCCAAAGTTCCTTTGCCTACATACGCCTGGGACAAGCAGCGCTACTGGGTAGAGCCGCCGATCGAACGTCGAAGCCGTGGTCGTAACGAACAGTTGCCAGCCTATAACGAAGTACGTGTTTCCTTTCGTGATGGGTATGTTCCGACGGAAACGGAAGACAGGCTGGCACGCATTTGGGGACGGATTTTGGGTATTGACGAGCTGTCTATAGATGCTGATTTCTTCGAATTGGGTGGAGACTCACTGCTGGCTACGGATCTGATTACAGCCATCAGTCAGGTGTTCCACACGAGAATTACATTGGTTGATTTGTTTGGACACCCTTGTATTCGTGAGATTGCCAAGCTTGTTTCAGGAGGAGAAACAACGGATTACCCGTCTATTGAACCAGTGTCTCCACAAGCATTTTACCCCGTATCCAACGCACAGCGGCGTCAGTTTATTCTGAAGCAGCTGGCAGAAGATAATTTGAGCTACAACATGCCCGGAGCGGCTATGATCACTGGGCGTTTGGACGTGGAGCGCTTAAAAGACGCATTTGCTGCGATCATTCATCGTCATGAATCCTTTCGGACAGTGTTTGATGTCGCAGAGGATGAAATTGTGCAAATTGTTCTTCCGGAAGCTGAGCTTGCGATATCACTGGGAGTGGCTTCAGAAGAAGCCGATGTGCAAAAGCTGATGGAAGAATTTGTACAGCCGTTTTCCTTGGGAGAGGCGCCTTTACTTCGTGTATGCTTGCTGCGATTAACGGATCAGCGTGATGAAGAGGACAAGCATTTGCTGATGTTTGACATGCATCATATTGTTTCAGATGGTGTTTCCATGGAAATCCTCATTCGGGAATTTACCAGTCTTTATAGCGGGCAGAGCTTGCCACCGCTACGTATTCAGTATAAGGACTATGCAGTATGGCAAAATGCTTTTCTGCACAGCGAGCAGATGCTCCAACAGGAGAAATTTTGGCTGAAGACGTTAACGGAAGGGCGGGAGGCAGGACTACCGATTCTGAATCTGCCCAGTGATTATCCACGGCCGCCTGTGATGTCTTTTGAAGGGGGCATGTATTCGTTCACGATTGACAAGGTAGCTGCTGACCGCTTGCGAGCCCTGGGACAAGAACACGGGGCTACACTATATATGACGCTTCTGGCTGTATACAATGTGCTGCTGTATCAATACACAGGGCAGGAGGATGTCATTGTAGGTTCTCTCATTGCTGGAAGACGTTATACGGGGGTAGAGCATACGATAGGTCTTTTTACGAACTATTTGCCTATTCGTAATACTCCGGCAGGAGAGCGCTGCTTTACAGACTTTTTAAAGGAGGTGGCTCATCGGACTATAGCTGCGTATGATCATCAGGATTATCCATTTGAAAAGATGGTGGAGCACCTGGATCAGAAACGTGATCTTTCGCGCAACCCTATTTTTGACACCATGCTTATTTTACATAATCAGGGGATGCAGAGGACCCAATTTACGATGGGAGATGTGACGCTGGACATGGTGGACTGGGCCAAACACAGCTCAACCATGGATTTGAAGCTCGACATTTTTCAAGGGATGCAGGGAGAGCTAAATTGCACCTTTGAGTATTATTCCCGGTTGTTTCACCAACAGACAATCACTACACTTGCAGGACACTTGCTCAGCCTGATCGACCAGATTCTGGACCAGCCTGAACAAGCTTTGGCGGAGTACCGGATTTTTTCACCTGAGGAAGCGGACAACATGAAGCGGAAACGACGAGCAAAGGACTCCACTTTTGCGATTCCTCCGATTTGCCCTCCACCAGTGACTGAGTGGTATCCTTTATCTTTTTACCAAAAGCAGTTATGGCGACATCGGGGATCAACTCCTCATGTGATCGTTCGTGCAGCGTGGACAGGCAAGGTGGATCAGACGTTATTTGTCAGGGTATTGGAAGAACTGCAAGCCGAACACAGTACGCTCAGAATAATCTTCAGGGAAGAGACCTCCGAGCCGACTCAGCAGGTGAAGACACATCTTCCGTTGGATTACACATTCACGGATGTCATAGAGGAGGATGCAGCTTCTTGGGCGGATTCTAGTGTGGCTGACGAGTATCGTAACCCGTTTGAGCCACGACAAGGGCCGCTGTATCGGGTGCGCTTGGGGTGTGACAACAACGAGCGGTGCCAATTGATCGTGGCTGTTCATCCATTACTAATGGAATGTCTGGACATGAAAGGGTGGCTGGAACGACTGTTTATCCGCTATTCCGCCGCTGTTACGGATTCAGTAGTGGATGCAGTCCACACGTTTCAGCCCATACCGCAGATTGACTTTACCTATTGGCAGCATCAGTTGTTGCAGGAAGGATATTTGGAGCCGCAAAAATCGTACTGGACCGAAGCTTTACGAAATCCGCTTCCTCAAATCGGGTTGCCGTTCAAGCGGGGAGAAGATGCTTCTGCAACGTCTGAGTGGGATTCCGTCGAGTTGACCCTCGCCACACAGGAGGCCGAAGCTCTGCACACTTTTGCCTCCAGTCATGATAGTAGTGTTACGGACATTTTATTCGCCTGTTATTTCCTGCTGCTGCGGCAATTGACGCAAGCGGAGGAGCTTTTGATCCATGTCGTTCATCCCGAGGGACATCCGGTGCAGGGGAGCGAAACATCTTTACGTATCCAGCATCCTGTGCCAGTCAGAGTTTCAATGGAGGGGCTTTCGTCGTTTAATCCTTTGCTAGACAAAGTGAAGGACAAGTATCAAGCCGCACTTCAAGCCGTTTTATATCCGTTTCATTTGCTGCTGGACCCTAATGTATTGAAGAGCGGGGCGGAGTATTCCACCCGTTTTAACGTCATCTTTTGCGAAGAGGACTGCACGAGCTCTTTACCTGTGGTAGGGGAAGTGGGATTACGTGTATATCCCTCAGAACCAGCAGCACTGCAACTGTCTGTTGTGAGATTAACAACCGGACTGACCTGTTCCCTGAGGTGGAATACCGCTTTGCTGGAATCTTCCTATGTTCACTCTATGTTGGAGAGGTATCACAAAATAATCAAGACCATTGCGGGTAGTGTGTCTAGCCTGTCCAAAGTATCCCATTAACGTGCGTTTCATTCAAAGGAGGCAATTACAAATGGAATTGAGATCATCTATTGAATTTTACGACAATCGGTTTTTAATGTTCGTTCTGGATCAAATGGCTTATGAATTTGAGAAAAACGGCTCCAAGGAGGTCATTCGGATGACCTTGGGAAAATCCGAGCTACCTTTGCACGAGGATATTATTCAGTCGATGAAGGATGCATTAGATACCTTTGAAAAAAGCTCGCTTGTATTCCCACCGGGCTTGCCGGAATTAAAGGAAGCATTGGCGGAGGAATACAAGAAAACCTACGATCTGGACATTAATCCCAACAATATCTTGATTAATGTGGGCACCAGTGCCTTGTTCCGGAATTTGTTTTATTTATTAGCGAAAGAGGGGGATGAGGTTCTGCTGCCGCGTCCGTATTATTCCCTATATCATTTCTGCGCTCAATTGGTAGGGGCGAACGTTCGCTACTATGATATTAATCTGGATACGCTAGCACTCGATCTGGATTCCTTTAGGGAAAACTTCACGGATAAAACCAAAATTGTGGTGATTAATTCACCTGGCAATCCGTTAGGCAATATTTTAACGAAAGAAGAACTGTACGCCATTGATGAAATCATCGACGGACAGGCTGTAGTCATTAATGATGAGATTTATGCCAATGTTTGCTTTGATGAACGAAGCACCTCGGTACTGGAGCTGACGGATACCAAATCAGCTTTTATTACGACGAATGCTTTCTCCAAAGGATACCGGATGTACAGTCGGCGCGTTGGCTACTGTATCGTTCCTGACGAGCTGGTCACACCGCTTACGGTCATACAGCATCATACCTTGTTGACAGCCGACCCTGTCGTGCAGTTTGGCGCGCTGGAAGCATTGGCGCATCCCGAAGAGATTGAGCAACTGGTCAGCCTGTACAAAGCAAGACGGGATTATACGGTAGAGCGGTTCAATGAGGTTCCACTCGTACGTGCCATTCCTGCTCAAGGCAGCTTTTACTTCACACTCGATTGTGAAAAGTACATGGACGAGCACGGCATTGAGACGAGTTTGGAGTTGGCGGAACAAATTATGAGAGCCAAACAAGTGGCGACAGTGCCGGGTTCTGATTTTGGATTACCGAAAATGCTGCGCCTGTCCTACTCTACAACGCGATACAACGAAGGCATAGACCGATTAGTGGACTTTTTCACAAATAGCTTGGTAGGTCAATCGGCTGGATCTGCTGCAATTCCGGTTCAGGAGTAGCTCCTATGGATCTAGATTTTGATGCATTTGAAATTCTATCGGCAGATGAGGAACGCGTCATTGCGGAGATGAATCAGACCAGCAAGGCTTATGAGGAACAGCTGACGATTCCTGATTTGTTTGTCCGTCAGGTCGCGAAAACCCCTCAGCATACTGCTATCGAAGAATATGGTTCTTCCATCACATATGCCGAACTGGAGGAACAAGCGAACCGAATGGCCCGCCTACTGTACGCAGTAGGTGTGCGGCCTAACCAGCGGGTAGCGGTGGTAGCGGAACGGGGAATTGAGCTTTTGGTGGCTGTTTTCGGTGTATTAAAAGCAGGGGCGGCCTATGTACCTATTGATCCGGATTATCCGAAAAAACGGATTCAATATATGCTGCGCGACAGTGCCTGCAGTGTGCTGATCACCGAGTCTGCCAAGCTGCAGACGATGCTGGAAGATTTGCCGGAGAGTATGACGACCGCTGTCTGCCTCGACGAAACAAAGGTGCAAACAGATAAGCTGACTGTGTATCAACGATCGGATTGGGAGCACCAGGGAAAGGCTTCTTGGCACTGTCCTGCCTGTGAAAATGATCTGGCATATCTGATTTACACCTCAGGCTCCACGGGAGATCCCAAAGGAGTCATGATGACGCATAAGGCTGTGCTGAACACGCTTTTTTGGTTGCAGGATACTTTCTGTCTGGCCGCAGCAGATGTGATTGCGCAGAAGACTTCCGCCAGCTTCACCGACTCGGTATGGGAGTTCTTCTGGCCCTTGATTTATGGAGCCAAGCTGTCCATTTTCAGTTCAGATACGGTCAAAGATCCACAAAGGCTCTATGAACAGCTGCGAGATGACAAGGTTACTATTACCCAGTTTGTTCCAGCCCAGATGAGTCTCTTTTTGGATGCGATTCCGACCGATGAGACAGACCATCCGCTGCCGGAACTAAAGTGGGTATTCAATGGAGGCGAAGCCTTGCTCGTCAATGGGGTGCGAGACTGGTACAGCACGTTCCAGGAAGCCAAGATTGCCAACATTTACGGCATGACCGAGTCAGCTATTTATGCAACCTGTTACCTGATTGACGCATCTCCGGCTGAAGGTGAGTTGAGTATTCCATTGGGCAGGCCGCTTGCGAACACGCATGTCTATATTTTGGATAAGGAGGGGCAGGTGTGCCCCTTTGAGGTCAAAGGCGAAATTTGTATCGGCGGCATTGGTCTGACGGCGGGGTACTGGAATAAGCCGGAAGCCACTGACAAGGCTTTTACCCAGCATCCCAAAACGGGCGAAAGATTATATCGTACGGGAGATCTGGGCTTGTTACGACCAGATGGCATCCTGGAGTACAGCGGACGTAAGGATGATCAGGTTCAGGTGCGAGGATATCGCGTAGAGCTGAAAGAAGTGGAACGGGCTGTATCTGTCTTTCCAGGGATTAAGGAAACGGCTGTAGTTGCCCAAACTGATGAGTTTGGTGTAACCAATCTTTTATGTTATTTTACATCGCTGGAAAAAGGGCTTGAAGTGGATGATCTGACAACTCACCTGCGTGAATTATTGCCTGAGTATATGATTCCAGGATTTTTTATGGAACTGCTGGAGATGCCGCTTACTCCTAACGGAAAGATTGATCGCAAAAATCTGCCACAGCCGGAGCGGCGAGTTCATCGTTCAACCGCATATGTGGCGCCCCGTAACGAGAGAGAACATATGCTGGCCAAAATCTGGGCCGGAATTTTAAATATAAGTCCAGAGGACGTCGGCATCCATGACAGCTTTTTTGAAATCGGCGGCAACTCCATCTCGATTGTTCGACTGCATCGTAAGATGCAACACGCGCTGGGCAGCAAGGCGACGGTCGCTGAGCTGTTCTCCTATCCTACGATTGCGGCGTATATGAATCATTTTGAAAATCAGTCCAAGGATGACGAACAACTGGATCAGGATCTCATGAGCCTGCTGGATCAAATTGAAGATGGCTCACTGGATGTAAGCCAGTCTATACGGGCGCTGGACCATCTGAAGGAGGGATAACATATGAAACGGGTTCAGAATTACTTGCTAGGCCAGGTGGCTGCAAAACATCTCTCCAAAACAGAAGCTCTGCCGATGCTAAAAGAGCTATTCGAAAATGAATCCAAAACGGTAAAAGTCGATGATATTGCTGTTGTGGGGATGGCTTGCCGTTTTCCAGGGGCGAACGGAACGGATGAATTTTGGAATAATCTCGTAAACGGCATGGATGCTGTAAGAGAATTCCCGGAAAGTCGCAGGGCGGATGTAGATCGGCCTATTCGAGATTATTTTAAAGGCAAACGATATGCGCCTGAGATTAAGTATCGCAGAGGAGCGTATTTGGACCATATTGACCGTTTTGATGCGGAATATTTTAATATTACGCCAGCGGAAGCCCGTTGTATGGACCCTTTGCAGCGCATTTTCCTCGAAGTTACCTGGGAAGCACTGGAGGATGCTGGATACGCCGAAAAGGAATTGTATGGCTCACGGACCGGGGTGTACGTAGGGGATACGGATGCCGACTACTTGCAGTTGATACAGAACATGGAGCCTTATGCTTTACCCGGCAATACCATTTCGGTCGTAGCCAGTCGGGTGGCCTACTTGCTGAATCTCGCCAGCGGTAGTCATTTGATTGATACTGCTTGCTCGGCATCTTTGGCCGCTGTACATCATGCGGTTAAAGGGCTGATTACTGGAGATTGCGACATGGCTGTAGCTGGAGGACTAAACCTAACCCTGTTTCCTGTAGACGAGGGGCTGGTGGATATCGGCATTGCTTCTCCTGATTCTGTCGCTCGTACCTTCGATGCTGCAGCGAATGGAACTGTCTGGGGCGAGGGATTTGGAGTCATTGTACTGAAGACGCTGGAAAAGGCCAAGAAGGATCGGGATCATATCTACGCCGTTATTAAAGGGAGTTCCATGAATTCAGATGGAAAGTCCAACGGTATTACCGCCCCAAGTGCCTTGGCTCAGACGGAGCTGATGAAGGAAGCTTGGCGCAATGCGGGCATACCCCCTGAAACAGTAACCTACATCGAGGCTCACGGTACAGGAACTCGTCTAGGTGATCCGATTGAGATCGAAGGCATTACCAATGCCTTCCGCAGCTACACGGACAAGCGGCATTTTTGTGCTCTGGGTGCGGTAAAAACAAACATCGGTCATTTGGACACCGCAGCTGGTATTGCGGGTCTGATCAAAACGGTGCTGTTGTTGCAAAAGAAGGAGATTCCGGCAACCCTACATTTTAACGAGCCGAATCCGCACATTAATTTCATCGAATCGCCTGTATATGTGAATACAGAGCTGGTTCCATGGGAGACGGAGGCAGGAGTACCACGGCGGGCGGGGGTCAGTGCTTTTGGTCTGGCAGGGACCAACTGCCATGTCATATTAGAAGAATATGAGCAGGATGAGTGGAGCCGGTCCGCCAGTGTAGAAGACGTGCCGTACGTATTTACGTTGTCTGCGAAGAGCAAAGCTTCCTTCAATGCTTTGGTTGACCGTTACCGTACATTTTTGGACCGTACAACTCATACACTGCCAGATATTTGTTTCACAAGCAATCAGGGACGCGGGCACTATGCTTATCGGCTTGCAATTGTAGCTACAAGCCTTGATGAGCTTAGGGAAGGGATAGAGCGTTTTGCAAACGCAGATGAAGCTGTGCGTCCAGCTTTGGCGGGAGAGAGGATTTATTATACCCGTCTGACAACCCGTGAAGAGAAAAGCTTTAAGGTGCAGCCCGACACCAGTCTGGAGAAGGTTGTAGATGAATATATGCAAGGTAGCGAGATCAATTGGGCTGCCCTGCATGATTTGGAGCAAAGGCGCCGTGTTCCTTTGCCTGTCTATCCATTTTTAGGAAAGCGGCATTGGGTGGAGTATATTCCCGAGCATGCGCTAGAGCACGAAGCGACTTCTCCAGCCATGAAATCTGAACCGGAGAAACAGGTGGATCATTGGTTTTATGAACTGAATTGGATAGCCAATCCTCTCACGGATTCTACCCTCCCAGAGCGGCCTTCTGCCGGGAAATCTTGGCTTATTCTGGCGGATGAAGAAGGGGTCGCTGATTCACTTGGTGAGTTGATGAAGGCCCAAGGAGAAACGCCGATCATTGTAGAGGCTGCATCTGCTTTTTCGGCCGTAGATCCGGGACATTATCGGATTCGTCCCGGCTTTGCGGAGGATTATGCCAAACTGCTTGCAGCCGTGGCAGAGACCGAAACGCAAGGAGGAGCAGAGCTTACCGGAATCGTGCATCTGTGGACATGTACCGAAATTCGCAGTCGCATGCGACAACTCGATGACTTGAATGAAAGTCAGGAGCAAGGAGCTTTAAGTCTTTTTTATTTAATGAAGGCAGTGCAAGCAAGTTCGATTCATCGCTCGTTAGAAATCAAAGTCGTCTCGAACTACGCACAGCTGGTCGTAGCGGAGGATACATATGTGTTCCCGGAAAAAGCGCCTCTGTGGGGATTGATGAAGGTCGTTTCACAGGAATATAGCCAGCACCGTTGTAGCTGTATGGATGTAGAAACGATCGGACGGGAGAATTCCGACATCGCTCGGGAAATCATGTTGGAATTGAATCGGGATGAAGCAGATCAAGGTTCAGCATGGCGTGGCGGTCAGCGGTATACACAACAGCTGGAACGGATGCGGCTTGCAGCCCTTCCACGTCGCAAAATTACGCTACGCGAGGGCGGTGTCTATTTGATAGCCGGGGGAGCCGGCTCGGTAGGATTAGAAACTTGCCGCTATTTTGCCCGCCAGGCCAATGTAAAGCTAGTGCTGGTCAACCGGACAGAGCTTCCAGACCGGGGAACTTGGCAGGAACGAGCTACGGGACCGGATACTTCTGCGATTGCGAAGAAAATCCGCCGACTGTTGGAGATTGAAAGCCTTGGCTCCGAAGTTAGCTACTACGCAGCAGATATCACGAACCTGGCTTCCATGAAGAAGG
The DNA here is from genome assembly GCF_011800655.1 of Paenibacillus sp. EKM10P. NCBI lineage: Bacteria > Bacillati > Bacillota > Bacilli > Caryophanales > Paenibacillaceae > Paenibacillus > Paenibacillus sp. EKM10P. The sequence goes on from NZ_JAALET010000001.1 coordinate 241,305, forward strand.
TCGTTGAGGATATACAAGCACGTTACGGTCCAATTCATGGGGTTATTAATGCCGCGATGCATTTGGAGGAAATTCGTCTGGAGCAGATGGATACCGCCGCATTTCAGCGAACCATGGAAGCCAAGGTGACCGGAACATGGGTGTTGAACGAGGTGACCAAGGAGCAGACGCTGGACTTTTACATTCTGTTCTCGTCAGTGGCTTCGCAACTGGGAGGCACAGGTTTGGGCAGCTATGCTGCTGCGAATGCATTTCTGGATCAGTATGCCCACTATCAGAGCCGTCGCGGCATGGAAGTGATGGCGATCAACTGGTCGGATCTGGAGATGGGGGATACACCGAACGAACTGATGGATCAACGGATGTTATCTCAGCCGATTTCGTCCGAGGACTATGGAAAGCTGCTTGATCGGCTTTTGCAATATAAGCTGACCCAAGCGGTCATCGCCAACATTCACAGCCAGAAGCTGGCTCAAGTGCTGACGCTGCTCAAGATTCACTTTTCCCCAGACTTAACAAAGGAAATTACAGAGCAAGCACAGGGACATAACGAGCAAGAGTCAGAAGTCTACAGCCATCTGCTGGAGTCCTATCAGGAGCTGAAGCAGTTTATTACTTCAAATGAGGCTCTGAACGATATGATTCAGCGAAATGTGAAGCTGGGTGCTAAATTTGTCTCCTTTGAGGAAGAGCTATTTCATACACTACAGCCGAACTCAAAGCTTGCCAACACTGGAGTGCATATGCGGCCTCACATCCAAGTGACCTTGATCGGCCGTGACGGAGAGGTCTATTCGGAAACAGAACGGAAGCTAGGTCAGATTTGGGGCGAGGTGCTAGGACATGAGGAAATTAGCATACACCAGGACTTTTTTGAAAATGGAGATTCCCTGATGCTGATGAGTGTCATTGCTAAAATCAAAGACCAGCTGGCCATAGATGTGCCGATTCAGGTCTTTTTTCAGGAGCCGACGGTGGCCGGGCTGGGAACTTGGATCGATGAATCCAATCGCAGCAGTTCTGAAGAGGAAGATATCATTCCGGTATTACCACGTCATTTTGCTGAGGCTGAACAATAAAACGGGTTTGTGTTGGGCTAACAGGTGAGGAGTGAAAGGAACATGTTATTCTGCGGACTGAAATTAACGCATGATGGTAGTGTAGCCTTGATTGAGGATAACAAGCTTATTTTCAGCTATGAAGTTGAAAAATTCAATAACAACAAACGCTACAGCGAAATTCCTGATTTAGATTTTGTTGAAGAAGCACTTAACCTGCATGGCTATACCTCGGCAGATGTGGATCGGTTTGTTATTGACGGCTGGGCCGGATTGAAGGAAAGCAGGGTGGATACGCGTTCTCATGGGCAGGAGTTGTCCCTTTCGGTTGCGCCTTACCGCGAAGTATCGCTTTCAGCGGACGCACTCCAAGCCTATTCGGGCAGTGGACTTGTTATTGGAGAGAAATCCTTCGATTATACCAGCTATATGCATTCAACCACACATATCGCCAGCACCTATTGTGCGAGCCCTTATGCGGTGAACAAGGAGCCGTCTTACGCGCTTGTATACGATGGAGGTATGTACCCGCGTTTTTATTACTTTGATCCAGCGAACGAAAGATTAGAAAACCTGGGCCCTCTCTTCATGTACATCGGCAACATTTATTCACTGTTTTCGCTGCACTTTGAGCCTTTCCTTCGCGGAGGACAAGGACCACGTGTGGATGATCTTTCGGTAGCGGGCAAGGTTATGGCCTATATAGCCAAGGGGCGGGTACGTTCAGAGCTGCTCGAACAGTTTGAGTTGACGTATGCGCGGCATTTTTCACCCTCCATGGAGTTTAACTGGACCTTTTCCCAGGAAATCAAGCGATATGTAGATGAGCATCATATTCCGCATGCAGACGCTTTGGCGTCTTTCCATCAGTATTTGGAGCAGCTTCTTGTAACCTCGCTGGAGGCGAGTGTGACCAAGCATGGGCGCAAAACAAAGAACTTTTGCTTTATAGGAGGCTGTTCTCTGAATATTAAATGGAACAGTGCGATTCGAGAAAGCGGGTTATTTGATGATGTGTTTGTTTCTCCATTTACGAATGACACAGGCTCGGCCATTGGTGCTGCTTGTTGTGAGATGATTCATCAGACAGGTCATCCCCATTTGAATTGGTCTGTATACAGCGGGCCGATGGTCATCCAAAATAATCCAGCGGAAGGCTGGGAATCACGTGCTTGTACGGTGTCACAGCTCGCGGAGCTGCTGCATGCGACAGATGAGCCAGTTGTCGTGCTGAATGATCGGGCGGAACTGGGACCACGTGCGCTGGGGAATCGCAGTATACTGGCAGCTGCCGTTCGACCGGATATGAAAGACCGCCTGAATGCCATTAAGCAACGGGAGGACTATCGTCCAGTCTCACCGATCTGCATAGAGGAGCATGCGCCTGCTATTTTTTCGCCAGGAACCCGCGATCCGTATATGCTGTTTGACCATATGCTGCGTGACGAATGGGTGGAACGCATTCCGGCAATCCGTCATCTGGATGGCACAGCACGCTTGCAAACAGTAAGTCGGGAGGACAATCCGCTAATTTATGATTTGCTGCATGCGTACGAGAAATTAAGCGGTATTCCAGTCCTGTGCAATACCAGTGCCAATCTGCTTGGCAGCGGCTTTTTCCCGGATGTGCGTTCTGCAACCGAGTGGAACGGAACCCGATATGTCTGGTGCAATGAAACGTTATACGAAAAGCAGTAGCCTATCCTCGAATAATGTACAAGATGGAGGTTTAGACATGGGAGAGAAGCAGACCTATGATCTGTCTCATGGGCAGAAACGGTTCTGGGTTCAGTCCCAACTGGACGCTCAGAGCAGCGCCTTTAACCAATCGGTAGCCGTTCGGATCAGACAAGCCGTGAATACCGCGTATTTACAGCAGGCGCTCCATATCATCGTTGAAAGGCATTTTATCCTTCGTACAGTGATTACAGTGGTCGAGGGTGTGCCGAAGCAAGTGGTACTGGAGCAAATGACCTTAAACGTGCCTGTCTCGGATGTGTCGGACAGAGGGGAAGAAACAGCGTGGGCAGAGGTGCAAAAAGAAATACAGACCATAATGGATCAGCCTTTTGATCTGGAGCAAAGTCCGTTATGGCGGGCACAGATCTATAAGCTGGCGGAAGATGACTATATTTTTCATATTTGTATGCATCACATGATTGAAGACGGTTGGTCTATGGATCTGTTTTTCCAGGAACTATTCCATATTTATCAGGCGTTGGAGCAAGGAACAAGCCTCCGTTTGCCAGATTTGCCAATTCAGTATATTGATTATGCACACTGGCAAAATCAGCAGGTGCTTACCGGAAAATTAAACTCACAGGAGCAATACTGGAAATCCCGATTGGATGGCGAATTACCAAGCCTTCAATTACCACTGGATTTCCCGCGCCCAACCGTCCGGAATGCTCCGGCAGCAGTAGAAAAGATCACTCTGGATGCGGAATTATGCGCGGGCTTGGAGCAGTTGAACCGCAGGTACGGAACCACCATGTTTATGTCGATCGTGGCCAGTCTGAATGTGTTATTGGCTCGACTAACTCAGCAGGAGGACATTATTATCGGTACTCCTGTGGCGGGGCGTAATCAAAAGCAGGTGCGCAATCTGATCGGTTTTTTTGTAAACACGCTTGTGCTTCGGAATCGAATTTCACGTGATATTACTTTTTCCCAATTGTTACAGCAAGTCAAAGATGAATGCGCAGGAGCATATGCCCATCAGGACTATCCTTTTGATCAGCTATTGCAGGTATTGAACCGTCCGCGTCGCTTGAATCGTGCTCCGCTGTTTGACGTTCTGATTAATTTTGCAGCTGGATCTAAGAGTGAAGAGAACTTCGGGGGAATCCCGATGGAGCGAATCAAGCTAGGGAATGGTGCGGAAGCGAATGAATTTGACTGGACTGTGATTGTGGAGTCGGTGAACGACGAAATGGTCATCTCACTCAGCTATGGAACGGATCTGTTTACACCTTCAACGATGCGCAGGATTGGAGCATACTTCCGTAATATTATTGCAGGTGCCATTCAGGAGCCGGAGCAGCCCGTTTGGAAAATGGACTATATCGGGGTAGAGGAACGGACCGAAATGAACCGCATTAATGATACGCAGAAGACGTATCCGGCTGGAGTCACGATTACATCCTGTATCCAGGAGCAGGTTGCTCGCACCCCTTATGCAGTTAGTGTCGTGGACGGTAGCAAAGTGGTGACCTATGAGGAAGTGAACCTTCGTTCCAACCAATTGGGCCAATTGTTTAGCCGTTATGGAGTTCGTCCCAACTCGCTGGTTGCCATAATGGGAGATCGGGATGTACCATTGCTCACCGCTATTTTGGGGATTATGAAGGCAGGCGGGGCCTATGTGCCCATTGATCCCGATTATCCGCAATCACGAATAGAGTATATGCTCAACGACAGCTCGTGCCGCGTGCTTGTTACGGATACACGCTATTTCGGGCGGATGTTAAACCATTTGCCTGCCAGCATTGAAACCGTCATTTGTCTGGATGAAACGGTATGGGGAGAATCGGAGTGGATCGTTAGGCTGCGTGAGGTGCGAGGACATGAAGCTTCATTTATTCCTGTTAAGGTGCAAGACATCCCCGTTCATGATCTAGGTTTGGAAAACATTCCAGGCGAGGATGATCTCGCTTATATCATGTACACATCCGGCTCGACGGGACAGCCCAAAGGGGTGAGGATGACCCATAAGGCTGTGCTGAATACATTATTTTGGCTGCAGGATACCTTTGCTCTGGGGGCAGACGATGTCATTGCGCAGAAGACGTCTACCAGCTTCACAGACTCGGTGTGGGAATGGTTCTGGCCGCTGATGGTGGGAGCCAAATTAACCATTGTACCCACCGATATCGTCAAGGACCCTGCACAGCTATATCCATTTATGAAGCGGGAAAAGGTAACAGTCACTCAATTTGTTCCTGCGCTTATGAGTGTTTTCTTAAGTGCTGTACGCAGTGCGGGAGAAGCTCATCCATTGCCCAATTTAAAGTGGATTTTTAACGGGGGCGAAGCGCTTCCGGTGAACGTCGTGCAGGAATGGTATTCCCTTTTTTGCACAGCTAAAATCGCCAATCTGTACGGCATGACGGAATCGGCTATCTATGCGACCCAGCATATCATTCAGCGCAAGCCAGATGAAGGTACATTACGTATTCCGCTGGGATTCCCGATTGCGAATACTCGTGTGTATGTGCTGGATCAGGACGGACAGCTCGCTGGGTACCATGTTCAGGGCGAGATTTGTATCGGCGGGACAGGACTCGCGAGCGGATATTGGGGCAAGCCGGATTTGACAGCCAGGGCTTTCACTACGCATCCGTTGACTGGAGAACGGCTCTATCGGACAGGAGACTTGGGCTGTCAGACGCCGGACGGGCAATTCCAGTATTTTGGGCGTAAGGACGACCAGGTTCAGGTACGTGGCTTTCGCGTCGAAATGAAAGAGGTTGAGCAGGCGCTGGTCAGACTTCCATGTATACGCGAGGCAGCGGTAATTGCACATATCGAGGAAACGGGATTAACTGGGTTAATCGGCTATTACACATTGCAGTCGCCTGAAATAACGGCAGAAGAGGTGCGCGAATATCTAAAGGAACGGCTTCCAGACTATATGGTTCCCGGTTTGTTGGTCCCGCTCGAAGCTATGCCTTTGACCCCTCACGGTAAAATCGACCGTAAGCATATGCCGGAGCCTGAGGGAAGAAGTCTCGCAGGAACAGAATATGTACCCCCAAGGGACGATATGGAGCAAGAATTGTCCGCTATTTGGGGAGAAATTTTGGATATAGCGCAAGTGGGTGTGCAGGACCCCTTTTTTGCGTTGGGTGGACATTCGCTCAAGATGGCAAAAATGATTTACCGGATTCAGGAGCGCTTGCAAGTGAATGTGACGTTCAAAGAACTTTTTGACCATCAAACGATTCGTGGGCTGGCGGATTTACTTCGTCAGAAGACCTCTGTTTATGCAGCTTCTATTGAACCGTTGCCTGAGCAGGAATATTACCCCGTTTCTGCCGCTCAAAGACGATTATATGTACTGCATCAGCTGGAAGGAGAAAGCTTGAGTAATCACGTGTTCACTGCCTGGCAATTGGAGGGTGTGATCCAACGAGAGCAGCTTGAGCGTATTTTTCATACATTATTACTCCGCCATGAGGTGTTTCGGACGGGGTTTACCTTGCTGGAGGGTGAGGTAGTACAACGGATTCACACAGACGTGGCTTGGAAAATGGAATATACCGAAGGGGCGGCGGCTGATATGCCGCGAATTCAGCAATCGTTTTTACGTCCGTTTGATTTGCAACAGCCCCCGCTTTTACGAGTAATGCTCGTTCGACTAGCGGGGCAGAGCCACGTGCTGCTGCTGGATGTACATCATATTATTTTTGATGGTATATCTGCGACAGTGCTTATTGATGAGTTTATCTCCCTAATGGAAGGAAGCCATCTGGAGATACCGTGCATTCAGTATAAAGATTTTACTGCATGGCAGCATACACAGCTCAGCGGGGAACATCTGAAAGAACAGGAAGCATACTGGGTGGGATTGTTCGATGAGCAGCACACTGGACAGGAAGTCCCGCTTCTGAATCTGCCAGGAGATTATCCAAGACCAAAACAGCGGAGCTTTGCTGGAGGCTCGTTAGAATTTAGCCTTCCTTCAGCAAGTGCAACAAGCTTGCGAGAGCTGGCCATGGAGAGTGGCGCCACGTTATTTATGGTTTTGCTTGCAGCATACAATGTATTTTTGTCCCGCTACAGTGGGCAGGAAGACATCGTGGTCGGTACGCCAGTAGCCGGAAGATCACATGTTCAGCTGGAACGGATGCTCGGTATGTTTGTGAATACACTTGCGTTACGAAATGCTCCCGTACAGGAAAAGACCTTCCGGCAGTTTTTGAACGAGGTTAGAGACAATGCATTGAACGCGTTTGAACATCAGGACTACCCCTTTGATATGCTTGTCAATCGCTTGCATCTTCAACGGGATTTAAGCCGCAATCCGCTGTTTGACACCATGTTTCGGCTGCAAAACTTTATGGATGTCAGCAGGGAGGTACCAGGGCTACAAGTAAAGCCTTATCCACTGGAAAGCTCTTTTGCTTCATTTGATTTGATGCTGACCGTCGTGGAGCCGATCGCCCAGAATGAAGGCGATGATGGACAGGCTGGTCTGCATTGTACCTTTGAATACAGCTCGGAACTGTTCAGCGAGCAGACTGTTCGCCAGATGGCGCAGCATTTCATTGAATTGGCGGCTCAACTGGCTTCACAGCCAGACCGTCCTCTATATGCTGCCAGCCTGCTGACTTCTGCGGAGCAATCGCATATTCTTGTCGCTCGCAATGCGACTGAGTTTGCGCTTCCGGCTGACAAGCTGATGCATCATCTGTTTGAAGAGCAGGCTGCACGGATACCGGATGCCATAGCGGTAGAATGTGGGGACCGCCGTATAACCTATGGTGAGCTCGATATGCTGTCCAATCAGATGGCGAGAACCTTGCGTAGCAAAGGAGCGGGCGTGAATACGGTGGTTGCCTTGCTGCTAGAACGATCAGTAGATTTGCTGATAGGGATGCTCGGGATCTTAAAGGCAGGAGCCGCCTATTTGCCGATCGACCCCGATTATCCTGCGGCCCGCATTGCCTACATGCTGGAAGAGAGCGGAGCGAAATGGCTTATAAGTCGGGACACGTTACTGAAAGGACTTGATTTTAGAGGCGAAGTCATCTCATTGAATGATGAGAATATATATCGACAGGATGGAAAAAGGCTGGAGATTACACAACCGGGACCCAATGACTTGGCGTATATGATTTTCACCTCAGGCTCGACTGGAAACCCGAAAGGCGTGATGATCCGTCAGGAAGCTATCGTTAACTTGATCTATGGGATTACCGAGCGTATTCCGTTTGCTGAAGGACAGACCTTCTTTTCGGTAACGACAGCCGCGTTTGATATTTTTGTATTGGAAACGTTGCTGCCTTTGGCGAAGGGGCTACGGGTGGTGTTATCTACGGGAGAAGAGCAGGCTAATGCTGAACTGCTCCTGGAAGCTATTCGCCGAACAGGCCCGCATTTGCTGCAAATGACACCTTCGCGGCTCCAGCTTTTGCTTATGCACCCGGCAGCCCAAGAGGGTCTGCACACATTGCAGATCATGATGGTGGGAGGCGAGGCTTTACCACAGTCGCTGCTACGTCAGGCACAGGATATGACGACTGCACGCATATTTAACATGTACGGCCCAACTGAAACTACAGTCTGGTCAACTGTGCAGGAGCTTACCCAGCAGGAGCGAGTGACCGTGGGTACGCCGATAACGAACACACAAGTATATATCCTGGATGGTCAGCTTCAGCCTGTACCTGATCTTGTAGCGGGTGATCTCTGGATTGGAGGCAAAGGGCTGTCAGCCGGTTATGACAAGCGTCCTGAACTGACAGCGGAGAAGTTCAAAGCTAATCCGTTCCGATTCGGTGAGCGAATGTTTAAGACTGGAGATCTGGCGCGATGGCTGCATCAGGGCGAGCTTGAAGTATTGGGCCGGATGGATGATCAGGTCAAAGTCCGCGGCTACCGGGTAGAGCTAGGGGAAATTGAACAAGCGCTGCTGGCTCATCCCAGCGTTCGGGAAGCTGCAGTCATTCAGGACAAATCGGATGAACAGGGGAGCGGCCCTCTTTGTGCCTATTGGATAGGCGAACAGACTTTATCGGTGAGTGAGCTGCGTAATCATCTACTTGTCCGACTGCCGGAATATATGATTCCGTCGCATTTTATTATGTTGTCGGAGATGCCTTTAACGCCGAATGGAAAAATAAACCGTCGAATGCTGCCTAAGCCGGATCATAACCGCCCTCTTCTCGAAGTGGAATATGCGTCACCTGCTACAGAGGTGGAATTGCAGGTCAGCCGGATTTGGGAAGAAGTATTACACAGAAGCGAACTTGGCATCCACGATAATTTCTTTGAGCTGGGGGGCAATTCGGTGTTACTCATTCAAATGAATGTTCGTCTCCAGCAAATCTATCCAGGGAAAATCAATGTGGCGGACTGCTTCGCCTATCCGACGATTGCGAGACTTTCTGATTTTCTGGAACAACAGCAAAAAGAACAAGCATGGACAGATGCAGAACAAGAACGCTATGAGCGTCAGGAGTACTACTGGTGTCGTTATTTGGTCGAACCGTTACCTTCTATTCCGTGGAATGAAGCGATGCGAGCAGATGGAGGAGCAGATGGTCAGGCTACGTTCACTTTTACCTTACCTACTGACCTGCTGACCGTGTTGCAGAAAGCCGTTTGGCGTCAGGATTTTGCCCTATCAGACTTGCTACTGGCCGTTTATACGTATGTATTGTCACAAATGACAGGTCAGCCTGAGCTTATAGTGCTTATCGGGGAAGGACACCTATATCCCAATAAACCATCAATGCAACGTGAACCTTCTGTTTATCCGGCTGTACAGCATACCGGGGAGAGCTTGTATCCACTGCGTGTACGATTGATGGAAAATGATGATTTTAGCGTCCTGTGCAAAGAGGTTGCGAGTCATCGCCAAAAAGCGAAAGAGACAGATCTTTACCCAACCCCCGTCATGTTGCCGAATGGGGGAGGAAACGCCGATCCATCTGCTTTTCACACTTGTGTGTTTTTGAATCACACGCCAGCGGGACATGAAGTGACCCGACAATTGGACTGGGTGATTTATATGGATGTGCGTGCAGAGCAGGTACGGTTCCTGTGCGAATATCAAGCTGGAAAACTAAACAAGACTTGGGCAGAACAATTGATGAAAGCCTATATCCACGTCCTGCACAAGATTGCTGACCTACTATAAGGAGGATGGAACGATGAAAAAATTAGGTTTTTTATTCCCGGGACAAGGCTCCCAATATGTAGGCATGGGTCAAAGCTTATACGATGAATATTCAGTAGCGAGAGAGACCTTTGAAGAGGCCGAAGATGCATTAGGCTTTGATCTGAAGTCCCTATGTTTCACAGGTTCCATGGATGAGTTGACTCAGACCGCTAATGCGCAGCCCGCCATTTTGACCGTGAGCATTGCTGCTTATCGTGTACTGATGCAGGAATTGAAGCTTGCGCCATCCCTGGTAGCGGGTCACAGTCTGGGAGAATTTTCGGCATTGGTGAGTACAGGGGCGCTTGCTTTTTCGGATGCGGTGAAAATAGTACGTCAGCGAGGTATTCTGATGCAGGAAGCCGTCGCTCCCGGTGCAGGAGCGATGCTGGCGGTAGTCGGGAGTCATGAGCGTGAGGTGGAGGAGGTGTGCCAACAAGCCTCTTCAGGTGGTGTGTCGGTCGGCATTGCAAATTATAATTCCTCCGAGCAGCTTGTTATTTCGGGCCATACTCCGGCGCTGGAAAAGGCCGAAGAGGAATTAAACCGAAGAGGAATCAAAACGATTCGTCTCAAGGTGGGCTTTCCGTTCCATACGAATTTAATGCGGAGCGCTGCGGGCAAGTTTCGGGATGAGCTGGAGAGATATGATTATGGCCGTTTTCAATGGCCTGTGCTCTCTAATGTTACAGCGACACCCTATACGGATCGTCGTTATATCATATCTAACCTAACGTCGCAGATGGCCCAGCCTGTGCAATGGTATAAAAGCGTTCAATACATGTTGAATCAGGGCGTGAATCATTTTATAGAAATCGGTCCCAAAACTGTGCTGAGAAATTTAATGACAGGTATCACTTCCACAGCTCAATCCTTTGCCTTTGAGCATCCCTCCGGTCTGGAGTTGCTACGGAATGCTGATATGGAGTGCAAGCCGGATGGGTTGGGGCTTGTGACCTCCTGCATTGCGATTGCTGTTTCAACCCAAAATCGGAACTGGAACAATGATGAATATGAGCAGGGTGTAGTTGTTCCATATAAAGAATTGCAAAACATGCGCGAACAATTGATCGCGACCGGGACCGAGCCGACGATTGAACAAATGCAGCAAGCTCTGGACAAGCTAAAGTCCATTTTTGAAACTAAATTAACGCCTGCGGAACAACGGGCTGAGCGGTTTGAGCAAATTTTCAGCAATACGCATACACGCGAATTATTTCCCGCGTTTCAGGCCAGCTAATTGCAGCGAACATGAGGAACGGAAGGGGGTACGATGATGACCAAAACAGGATTCAATCTGGCGGCTCTTCAATTTAGTGAACAAGATTTTCTGGATGCAGGTCCGATCGCGGTCAATGAGCTGCGAGATTCGGATATTGCAGTCATCGGAATGAGCTGCAAAATTGCCGAAAGTGAAAATGTAGCTCAGTTTTGGGAGCTTCTACGGGCGGGGCAGGACGCTATACGTCCTTTTCCTGCCAGTCGCAAAAAGGAGCTGGAGAGTCTCTTCCAAGTCGGACTGTTGAATGAACAAACGGCACTAAATGAAGGTGGGTTTTTGGAGGAGATCGACAAGTTTGATTATCCCTTTTTTCAACTTTCTCCAGCAGAAGCACGGTTAATGGACCCGAACCAGCGGTTATTTTTGGAGTCTGCTTGGACTGCGATCGAAGATGCGGGATACGGGGGCAACAAGCTCTCTGGTAGCCGGACGGGAGTCTATGTGGGCTACAGTAGTGATTTTGGCGAGGAGTACAAGCGTTTTGTAGCAGAAATGGCGCCTTCCTTAGCTTCCTCAGCGATTCCAGGCAATATCCATTCTATGATTGCCAGTCGAATTGCCTATCTATTGGACTTAAAAGGACCCAGTCTGTTGGTGGATACAGCATGTTCTTCTTCTCTGGTAGCTATTCACCTAGCCTGTCGGGATTTGCGGCACGGGGATTGCGATACGGCGATTGCTGGGGGAGTAAAAGTTACACTCGTGCCTGTAAAAGAGGGAAAAGGCGGGGGGCTGGGGGTAGGCTCCTCGGATGACCGGACGAGAACATTCGATAGCATTTCGGATGGCACAGGCGGGGGAGAAGGTGTAGCTGCTGTTCTACTCAAGCCCTTGAAGCGGGCCATTCAGGATCACGATCATATTTATGCTGTCATTAAAGGAAGTGCTGTGAACAATGACGGGACTTCCGCCGGGATTACGGCGCCCAATTCGCTGGCCGGAGAGGATGTCATTGTACGGGCCTGGAAGGATGCTGGGATTGACCCGGATACCATTACATATATCGAAGCTCACGGGACAGGCACCAAACTGGGTGACCCAGTAGAGATTGATGGTATACGGAGAGCTTTTCGGCAGTATACCGACCGGAAGCAATTTTGTGCCATAGGCTCAGTCAAAACTAATGTGGGTCACTTGGATAACAGTGCGGGAATCACGGGCTTTTTGAAAGCAGTACTTGCTTTGAAGCATGCAGAAATCCCGGCGAGCCTGCATTTTACCTGTCCGAACCCGGACATCAGCTTTATTGATTCACCTGTATATGTGAACGATAATCTGCAACCTTGGCCTAAGGAGAATTTTCCGCGACGCTGCGGAGTAAGCTCGTTCGGTCTGAGTGGTACGAACTGTCATGTCGTTCTGGAGGAAGCCCCGGCTTGGGCTGATATGCAGGACGGTGGTCAGTTGGGACAGGGAACCGCAGAGACGATTCAGCTTTTTACGTTGTCTGCCAAAAATGAAACAGTGCTTGCAGCCTATGTGAAGCAATATCAGCAATATGTCACAGAACCCCAAGCCTATCCGTTACGCGATCTTTGTTACACCGCCAATACGGGGCGGGGGCACCATAGCTATCGTTTGGCGATTTTATGCCGGGACTGGAATGATCTGGGGGCAAAACTGGATCAGATTCAGACCTCTGCCTTCGGCTTCAGCGGACAAGCACAACAAGGAGAGCTTATACCGGGCGTATATTTTGGACGTCATAAGGTGGTATCTGCCCAAAAGGAAAAAGAAGCGGGTGAGCTTACGCTGGAGGAATCCAGAAGTCTGACAGCTGCAGCCCAAGAGAAACTGACCCAGTCTCCAATCGAATTTCACACCCTGAATTCTCTGTGCCGTATGTATGTTGAGGGGGCAGATGTGGAATGGGAGAGGTTATATGAAGGCAAAGCTTGCCACAGACGCAGCATTCCCACCTATCCTTTTGAACCTAAGCGATGCTGGGTGGAAGTAGAGGAAAAGGCTACAGCCTCGCAAGCTTCCCAAGTTCGTAAATTCACAGAGTTGGAAGAAATGCACCCACTTTTGGATCGTTGTTTGGCAGAAACCGAGGGACAGGATATTTATCTGACACGCTTCTCTGTGGGGAGTCATTGGGTACTAAGCGAGCACAAGATAATGGAAAGCTGTATTGTACCGGGAACCACTTATCTGGAAATGGTTAGAGCAGGGCTGGAAAAATACAAGCGTCCAGGCAAGGTGCTGGAACTGTATGACGTTCAGTTTATTTCTCCGCTCATTTTGGAAGTAGAGGAAGAAAGAGAAGTACACACCATTTTGCAGCAGGAAGGTGAGACGTTTTCGTTTAAGGTGATAAGTCGAACGGGACTCTCAACTCAGCCGTGGGAACAGAATTGGGTAAGGCATGCACAGGGGCGGGCGATGTTTGTACAGGCTAGCCACCCTGTTATGAATCTGGACGATATTCGGACTGAATTTAACGACCAGGAAGTAGTAGTGGGCGAAAATCACGCTGAAGCAGCCGCTGCCTTTTCATTCGGACCGCGATGGGAGACATTGCGTACGATTGCAATTGGAACAGACCAAGTGCTGGCTAGACTGGAGCTGCCCGCAGCCTATCATATGGACTTGAGACAATACGTGCTCCATCCGGCTTTGTTGGATGTGGCAGTCGGGGTAGCAAGCCAGAGCTTGGGAAATGGTCTGTTCTTGCCATTTTCATATCAAAAGCTGCGTATTTACGACTCACTCCCACAGCATTTTTACAGCTATCTGCGTAAAAAAAGCAAGGTTAGAGAAAGTGGAGAAATTTTAACGGTAGATGTGCTCATTCTGGATGCTGAAGGTCAGGTACTGGTGGAAATTGAAGACTATGCTGTCAAACGAGTGCACGAGGCGGATTTCAAACGAAATCGGTACACAGAACATCATAAATACCATCAGCTTGTATGGAAAAAGGAGGAGCAAGCATATGCCGAGCATGAAGCAGACACAGCAACCCGGACCACAAATAATTCGGTATTCTCCGCACCGCTGGAAACGATTTTATTATTCACAGATAACCGTCCGATCGGTGTAACGCTACGTGGAGAGTTGGCCCAAGAAGGGTATGATGTGGTCGAAGTAAAGCGGGGAGTCAGCTTCGCTAAACTGTCAGACCATGCTTACTTTTCTAATGGTACCGAGGAAGATCATATACACCTGTTGACAGAGGTGCGATGCCGGAACGCTAAGAAACTGATATATCTCTGGAGCGGGCAGTCTATGGTTCAGCTATTTCATCTGGCCAAAGCAATCACACAGACCAAGCCTGCTGTTCAGGAACTGACAGTGATCGCTGAGCAGGCTTATCAAGTGAACGGATTGGAAAATGAATTAAAGCCGGAACATGCGGGCTTGTTTGGACTGGCCCGGGTCATCGGTCAGGAATATCCCGATTTGACTTGCCGTTGTCTTGATATAGATACGAACACCCGGATTTCCGACATCACTCACTCCTTATGGCACGGAAATGATGATACATTTCTGACCGCTTGGCGTAACGGAGAACGTTATGTAGAGCAAATTGAGCCCGTGGATTTGATGGAAAGTAAGGCTGACCCGATTACGATCAGACCGCAGGGAGTCTATGTTATTACTGGTGGTACTGGCGGGCTGGGGTTGGCAGTCGGCCAATGGCTTGCTACGAAAGGGAAGGTCACGCTGGGATTACTGGGTCGCACACCATTGCCACCCAAAGAGCAATGGGAAATCATTGCATACGCAGATTCGAACATCAGTCCAAACTTTAGGCAGAGTTCAAAGCCAAATATGAATACAAGAATGCTGAATACGATTACCGCCTTGCTGGAATTGGAGCGGCAGGGAGCTCAGGTAGAATATTATGCTGTTGATGTAGCTGACGAGGCGGCTATGAAGCAAGCCATGAATGAATTTCGCCACAAGTATGGGGCTATTCACGGCATCATCCATGCTGCGGGTGTGGCAGGAGACGGTTATATGGCGCTCAAGAGTCAGGACCGCTTCAACGAGGTATTGGCTCCCAAGATAACAGGCACACATGTGCTTGACCGAATTACAGCTTCGGATACACTGGACTTTTTTATTCTTTTTTCATCCGTCACTTCGCTGACGGGTGGACCAGGACAAAGCGACTATACGGCGGCCAATGCTTATCTGGATGCCTTTGCCGAGTGGCGGAATCAATCCGGCCATCGCACACTTTCCATCAACTGGGCTCCTTGGCAGGAAACCGGGATGGCTTTTGAGCACAAGGTTGATTTCCAGGAGAGCTTATTCCATGCTCTGTCCACACAAGAAGGACTGGCCGCTTTTGAACAATTATTGCTTCATCCCGTTTCGCGTGTCATTGTGGGCGGATTGCACTACGCTCAGGTGGCCGCGCTCGATTCTACTGCCATTCCTTTCGGCTTATCTCATGAAATGCGCGCTATTTTGGAACGTCATCGTCGGCTTCTACATAATCGTGCGGTCATGTCATCCGATGCTGTGCGTCGTCCTGTACAGCTGCATGGTCGAGGGACAGGAGAATACAGCTCATCGGAAAAGGTGATCGCGAGCATATGGGCGGATGTGCTGGGGCTTGATGAGCTGAACATCTATGACAGCTTTTATGAGCTGGGAGGAGACTCCCTGATTGCCAGTAAAATGGTGGGACAGATGAATCAGAGCTTGTCTACAAAAGTGGATATCAGCGATATTTTCAATTATATGACGGTCCACGAATTAGCCCTGTATACGGATGGAGAAGCGAAGCAGCCCCTTCTGGCAGAAACGGAGCTGCCTTCACCCCGATCAGCCGGCTCAAATCTGATTATTCGTCCGCCGCAACAACGCGAGGTGTATCCTGCTTCATCGACACAGCGTCGATTTTATATGATGCGTCAGATGGCAGGGCACAGTACTTTGAACAACCTATGCAGTGCGATGACCATCACGGGTGATCTGGATCATCATCGGTTGGAGGAAGCCATATATGCGGTGATTCTGCGTCACAGTTCTCTGCGCACCGCTTATGAACTGCGGGATAACGAACTGGTACAGATCGTGTATCCGGAGGTAGATTTTTCGCTGGAATATAGTGAAGAGGATGGGCGCGAGTTGGAGGCGTATGTGGACGAATTTATCCGTCCCTTTGATCTGAATTGCGCGCCGCTTTTAAAGGCAAAGCTGGTCCAGCTGGAGGAGAATGTTCACCTCTTTCTGTGTGATGTTGACCATATTGCAGCCGATGGAGCCTCAATTGGTATTTTATTAAGTGAAATGATACAAGGCTATTCGGGATATGATCTATCGCAACTGCCTATGCAATATACCGATTTTATACTTTGGCAAAATCAGCGTCTGGACAGTGCCGAGATGAAAAAGCAGGAGGAATACTGGCTGGACGTATTTAAGGGAACGCTGCCTGTACTTGATTTGCCTACAGATGAGCCGCGGGCTGCGCAAATGAGCAATGCCGGGGATGTTTATACATTTGAGCTAAGCGAGGAACTAACAGCTTTGGCAAAAGAAACAGCGGTACAGCACGGGGTTACGCTTTTTATGCTTCTGTACGCTGTTTATAGTACATTATTGGCAAAATATGCGAATCAGGAAGATATCATCATTGGCACGCCAAGCGCAGGCCGTCAATCGGAAGAAGCGCAACACATGATTGGGCTGTTCATCAATACACTGGCCCTGCGGACTGCACCAACCGAAGATAAGCCGTTCTCGACCTATTTGCAGGAGGTTAAGAAACACGCGCTTGAAGCATATAAGCATGAGGATTATCCCTTTGAAATGCTGCTGAATCAGCTTGACGTGCCGCGAGACCGGAGCCGAAATCCGCTATTTGATGTTCAGTTTATTTCCCAGAACTTTAAGGGGGAACCGATGAGCATCGACGGGCTTTGCTTTACTCCGTTGGAAGCTAAAATGGAGGCTGTACAAGTTGATCTAACGGTCATATGGCTTGAAAATGAAGGCAGGCTGCGTTTTCACTTTGAATATGCGACCCAATTGTTCAAGGAAGAGACCATACGTCGACTTGCCACTTATTACGAAAATCTTTTACAAGAAGTCGTTGCGGATGCTACACGCCCGATTGGCCTCATTTCCATGAATCATGCGGAAGAAAAGCAGCGATCCCTGTACGAGTGGAATCAAACCCAGGTGGATTATCCGCAGGAAAAGCTGGTTCACCAGTGGTTTGAAGAACAGGCTGAACAGCACCCTGATCGGATTGCTGCCGTTTATGGGCAGCATTCACTGACATACAGACAATTGAATACTAGAGCGAATCAGCTAGCGCGGCACTTGCTTGCCTATCAGTTGGCACCAGACCAAGCTGTTGGTATTTTGGTCCCCCGTTCGCTGGATATGCTGACCAGCATGCTTGCTGTACTTAAAGCAGGAGCAGCCTATGTCCCTATGGACCCGGAACATCCGACGGAGCGGGTGGCCTACATGATGGAGGACAGTGGCGCAACTGTGCTCCTAACTTCTGTGGAAAGTGTCAGCATAACCTCACTTCGTTTTACAGGGGCTGTCGTTGATGTAAGTGATCCGGCCTTGTACAGCGGAGATGCGGATAATATAGCTTTGGCGGGCAAGGAGCTTCTGGCCTCTCACCATCTGGCGTATATTTTGTACACGTCGGGATCATCCGGTAAGCCCAAAGGTGTGATGGTAGAGCACAGAAATGTAACGAATTATATCACGGCTTTTCAGCATGAGTTCCACTTAACGGCTGAAGACGTGGTGCTCCAGCAGGCAGCCATTACCTTTGATGCATCCGTGGAGGAAATATACCCTACATTGGCAGCAGGGGGAACGCTGGCTATGGTTTCACGGGATGAACTGAAGGACATCCAATTGCTCAATCAATTCATTCGCCAGCAGCAAGTGACCGTGGTCAGTGCCTCGCCATTTATTTTGAATGAGCTGAATCAACTGCCTCCTTTCCCGCATATTCGCATTTATATTAGCGGTGGGGATGTGCTGAAAAGTGAATATGTTACCCGCTTGCTGCGCTCCGCAAAGGTCTACAATACGTACGGACCGACAGAAGCGACCGTCTGTGCGACCTATTATCGTGTGCCGGATACTCCAGATGTTCATCCGCTGCCTATCGGACGACCTGTTGCCAATGCTGCGGTATACATCATGAATCGCAATAGTACGGATGTTATGCCTATCGGGGTACCCGGTGAAATCTGTATCTCAGGCCGGGGGGTTACACGCGGCTACATGAACCGCCCCGAACTGACGGAGCAGCAGTTTGTAGCAAACCCATGGATACCAGGCGAGCGGATGTACAAAACGGGTGATCTGGGCAGATACCTCGAAGATGGGCAAATTCAATTTTTAGGAAGAAAAGATCAGCAGGTTAAAGTGCGGGGCTACCGTATCGAACCGGGCGAGATTGAAAAATCGTTGCTCCAGCACCCGCATATACAGGATGGGGTTGTGCTGGTGCAGGAAGTTCTACCAAGTATGCAAGAGCTATGCGCCTACATCGTGACGGATCAGGAGTTATCGGTGGCAGAACTGAAGACCCATCTGTCGGCAATCTTGCCTGATTATATGATTCCGTCTTACTTTGTTCGAGTCGATGCAATCCCGTTAACACATCATGGAAAAATCGATCGTCATGCTTTACCGCAGGTAAATGAAAGCATCAAGGTCGGCACGACCTATGTACAGCCAGCTACACTTTTAGAAGAGCGCCTGGTTGAGCTTTGGTCGGAAATCCTGCACCGGGAGCAGATTGGTACACAGGATGATTTTTTCCTGCTGGGTGGACAATCCTTGCTGGCAACCAAGCTGGTCTATCTTATTAATCAAGAATGGAATGTAAATCTGTCGCTGCGTGATTTCTTCCGGGCAGGCACGGTTCAAGGATTAGCGAAATGGATAGAAGAAATTCAATCAGGCCGTGAACATGGAGTATTAGTGGAACAAGACGGATTAATTAAGCCCTTTGATCTCCGGCAAAAGCCGTTGTTCCGCATTCAGGTTATTCATCAGCCCGCAAACCGTCATTTGCTGTTCATTGATATGCATCATATTATTACGGACGGTCTTTCTCAGGAGATTATCGTCGAGGAATTCGCCCGTTTATACGGTGGCATGAACTTGCCGGAATTGATGATCCATTATAAAGACTACGCTGTGTGGCAACGTGAGTTTATGAACAGTACCGAATTCCGGCAGCAGGAGCAGTTTTGGCTAGAGCTTTTTCAAGGGGAAATTACAGAACTGCAATTGCCTACGGATTATTCACGCCCCGATGTGAGAAGAGGTGAAGGACGAGCCGTTCATTTTGAGCTGGATCAGGAATGGACGTGGAGATTAAAACGCTTTGCCCTGCAACAAAATGCCACAGTATTTATGGTTTTATTGGCGGTCTACAACCTATTGCTGGCCAAAGCCAGCGGGCAGGAAGATATTATCGTCGGTATTCCCGTATCCGGCAGAACCCATGCGAGTCTGAGTCCCCTGGTGGGTATGTTCGTCAATACGTTAGCCCTTCGCAACACGCCGAAGAAGGACATGACGGTGCAGGAATTTTTAATACAGGTCAAGGAACATTCTCTTCAGGCTTTTGAGCGTCAGGACTATCCATTTGAGCAACTGGTTGAGAAGCTGAATTTGGCTGGCCGAACAAGCCGTAATCCGCTGTTCGATACCATGTTTGCAATATTGAACGAGTCTTCCCGTACCATCGTGGAATTACCTGGCCTGAAATTGACCCCATGTGATGAGGTGGAATATACAGGAGCACAATTTGATTTAACATTTACCGCAGCCATGACCGACCAGCATATCGAATGTATCCTTCAATACGATGTAGATCTCTTTACTGAGAAGACGGTTGAACGCTTGAGCCGGGAATATCTTCAAATTTTACGTTCGATCCTTATCAATCCACAGCAAAAGATTGGAGAGCTTCGAATAGAAGAGGTGGCTGTTAACCCGAATGAGCATTACCAAGAGAAAGAGCTTGAGCCCGCAGGTATCCATAAGGAAGAGGGCTGGACGAATGAGCTTGCGGTTGCACTTTCGGATTCGGTGAGTGAGGCAGAATGGAAGACGCTCGTCCACGATTTCAACCAGACAGAGATGGATATGGGATCTATAAAGCTATTGCATCAATACTTTGAGGATCAAGCAAGTCGTAACCCTGAACAGATCGCTCTTATTTCCGGTCAACAGCAGCAGATCAGCTACCAGGAAATGAATCGGCGGGCGAATCTGGTCGCACATACTTTACTAGACTCCGGCACCCAGCCAGAGCAAGTAGTAGCTATAGTTATGGAGCGCTCACCGGAAATGATTGTTGCTTTGTTAGGCGTGTTAAAAGCAGGGGCGGCATATCTTCCCATCCATCCAGCCGATCCGAAGGAACGGATTCGCTATATCCTGGCAGACGCTGGTGCCGAGTGGATTCTGACCCATCAGCGCTGCCATGACAACTGGATGGATGAAGAAATTCAGCGGGTCATCGACGTTGATTTATTGTGTCAGGATCAGCAAGAACGCGATAATCCAGAGCTTGCCATTCAGCCTGATCATCTGGCCTATGTCATCTTTACCTCCGGCTCAACCGGGCAGCCCAAGGGGGTAATGGTGGAACACCACGCCTTTAGTTCACGAGTGGTATGGCTAGCACAACAGCTTGAATTAAGTGAGCAGGACACAGTACTGCAAAAAGCATCCTATACCTTTGATGGTTCCATCGTCGAACTGTTCAGCTGGTTTATGGGCGGAGGACGATTGGTATTACTGGAGGCTGGTGCAGAAACGGATACCCGTCAAATGCTGGATACCATTTACCTGCATCAGGTTACGGTGGCTTTCTTCATTCCTACTGTGCTGCAGATGTTTTTGTCAGAGCTTTCAGTCGAGGATACGCTTCAGGCAGCCACTTTGCGTTGGGTCATGTCAGGGGGCGAACCGTTAGGCCAGGAGCAAGTGCGAAACTTTAATCTAAAGTTCCCGGAGGCAAAATTACTAAATCTGTATGGACCTACGGAAGCCAGTGTGTTTGCAACAGCCTATACGTGTACATCTGTATCCCCGGAAGGTCCGATTTCCATCGGACGACCCGTGGGCAATACTCGGGCCTATATCCTAAACCAGGAACTGGCATTGGTAGGTTTGGGACAGGTAGGAGAGCTTTGTCTGGGAGGGCGCCATCTGGCACGCGGGTATGTACATCTGGATGAACTTACGGCAGAGCGTTTTATCCCCAATCCTTTTGTACCGGGTGAGCGAATCTATCGCACAGGCGATCTTGCCCGTATGCTGCCTAGCGGCGAGATTGTTTACTTGGGACGGTCGGATCAAATGGTGAAAATCGGGGGCTACCGAATTGAGACGGGTGAGATTGAAACAGCTCTTTTGCAAAATCCGGCGATTCAACAGGCAGCTGTGCTGGATTGGATAGATGAGCAGGGCAACAAGTATTTGTGCGCTTATCTGGTTATGCAAACCGACTGTACCGTTCGAGATTTAAGGGCATTTTTGCTGGAACGATTGCCGGAATATATGATCCCTTTACGTTTTATGAGGGTCGAGAACATGCCCCTTGGTTCAAGCGGAAAGCTGGACCGTAAGGCGTTAGATGCCTTGGGGATAGAGCTGCCTTCCGGCAAAGAGCTTACACCGCCACGTAACGAAATGGAACGGAAGCTGGTCCTGTTGTGGGCGGACATTTTCAAAACAGGTGCAGTAGGTATAGATGATCATTTCTTTGAGTTCGGTGGAGACTCGTTGCTGGCTCACCAGTTTATTTTGCGTGTGCGTCAAACGTTGGCCATTGAGATGACTTTAAAAGATCTTTTTGCAGCTCCGACCATTCGACAACTTTCGGATCTCATAAGCTCCAGAAGAATTGAATACCATCACGAGGTTGAAGAGACGGTCTGTTCCTTGATTCCTGCCGCCGCTCCGAGTGCCTATTATCCAGCCTCATCTGCTCAAATGCGTCTTTTTATGATGCACGAGCTGAATCCAGAGGATCTGAGTTACAACCTACCAGGCGCTATTATGCTGGAAGGAGAGCTGGACATCGCCAAACTTCAAGAAGCCTTCCAAGCGCTTATTCAGCGTCATGAAAATTTTAGGACGACATTTGATGTGATCAACGGTGAAATTATCCAGCAGATTCATGAATCTGTTCCATTAAATATTGAGTTTTTTAAAACAGAGGAAACGGAGATTAGCAACATACTTCGGGGCGCTGGAAAGCTAATAAAGGAAGTCGTCCCTGTTCAGCAGCATGCACTGTCATCGGTAAAAGTAGAGAAAAAAGAACGCCGACGGAGGGAGATTTAGCATCATGCATTATGAAGGATATGAAACATCTTCGGCGCAAAAGCGGCTATATCTGATAGATGATCTTCTCGGACCTAACATTATCTATAACATGCCCAGCATCCGAATGATCAAAGGACCGCTGAAGCCGGAGCGATTGTACAGGGCATGGTGTAGGCTGACAGAACGTCATGAGGGCTTGCGAACATCGTTCCTACAAAAGGACGGTGAGGTTTTGCAACTCGTCCATGAATCCATTGACGTATCCATCCCTTATAGAGAACATTCGGGTCAGAGTACGGATAAGCTTGTTAACGAGTTTATCCGTCCATTCAGTCTGCATGAAGTCCCTCTATGGCGGGCTGAGCTAGTACCCTTGGCTGATGAGGAGCTCCTGTTCCTGTTTGATATCCACCATATCATTGCAGACGCGGTAACCATCAACATTATATTTGAAGAGCTGATGGCTCTGTATCACGGGCAGGAGCTTGCTCCATTGGAGTTTCAGTATGTCGATTATACGATTTGGCAAAACGATCAATTAAGCGACATTCATATTCAGAAGCAGGGTGAATTTTGGTTGAACCAATTTACAGAAGATGTCCCGCTGCTGTCGTTGCCTACGGATGGAAAAGGGCTAAGATCCGATTACAGCGGCGGGGTTGTACCGTTTTCTATTAAAGCTGATACAGCTGACTCCTTGCGGGCATTATGCTTGCAGCACAATGTTACGTTGTATATGGTTCTACTCGCCGCATACAGCATCCTTCTGTCCAAATATGCCGGACAGGAGGATCTGGTCATCGGAACACCTGTCGCTGGAAGAACTCATTCAGAGTTTGAAGGGATTGTGGGCATGTTCGTGAACACGCTCGCTTTGCGCCAGAAGCCGCTGGGAAGCAAGCGGTTCTCTGCTTTTCTGGAAGAAGTGGCAGACCGAACCTTCGCTGCTTTTGATCATCAGGATTATCCCTTTGATATGCTGGTGGAGCAGGTCAATCCTGAACGAATCAGCGGACGCAATCCTTTATTTGATGCATGCTTTGTATTGGAAAATGTACCGCAGCCTGTCGTGCAGGCAACAGAGGTCACGTTTTCTCCTTATAGCTTTGAGCATAAAATCTCAAAATTTGATATCACCTTGTATGCATACGAAATGCAGGAGGGTATAGGGCTGGAATTGGAATATCGCAAAGCGTTGTTTAAGGAGGAAAGCGCCAGCCGCATGCTGCGGCATTTTGCCAGAATTGTCGAGATCATTGGCGAACAACCCGATATTCGGATTGAAGATATTGATATGGTTACAGAAGAGGAACGCACTGTTCTCCTTCATACTTTTAATCAGACCAGCAGCAAAAATGCATATGAAAAAAAATTGCATGGAGTACCCATCCATCGTCTATTCGAACAGCAAGTGATACGGACGCCTGACCATCCAGCTGTGAACTGGAAAGAAAAGCAACTAACGTATGAGGAATTAAATGAACGTGCTAATCAATTAGCTCGGGTTTTACGGCAAAAGGGGGTTCAGGCTGAGGATGTAGTTGGAATTTTAGCTACGCCTGCGCTGGAAATGATTGTCGGTATATTGGCTATTTTGAAGGCGGGGGCTGCTTATTTGCCGATTGATCCGCTCTACCCGGATGAACGAATTCAATACCTTTTACAGGATAGCCAGGCGAAAATATGCCTTCTACCAACTGCCAGCACCAGACGTTTTCCTCAGGCGGAAACGCTGCTGCTCACAGACCCGAGTCTATATACGGGAGAGTCCTGTAATCTGGAGGACAACAATCAGGCACGCAATGTGATGTACATTATTTATACTTCAGGGTCAACAGGACAACCGAAAGGCGTAATGATTGAACATCAATCCTTTGCCCGCCTGGTACTGGAGCCGGGACCGCTGAAGATTACGCCAGAGGATCGAATATTGCAGACGTGTTCCCTGGCCTTTGATGTGTCGGTTTATGAATTGTGGGGAACGCTGCTGAGTGGAGCAACCTTGTATCTCATTGAAAAAGAAGAGCTATTATCTGCCGACATACTCGGAATGAGGATGGCACAGTATCAAATCACGATGGCATGGTTTACAGCCCCGCTTCTAAATCAGCTGATTGATGACAAACCATCCATCTTCGCCGGACTTCGTCTGATCATGACTGGAGGAGACGCCTTGTCTCCCCAGCATATGAGGCTCCTTCGCGCCGCACAGCCGGATTTAACGATTGTGAATGCGTACGGTCCTTCGGAAAACACAATTTTTACGTCGTTTCATACGATTCAAGAAGACTATGACCATAACGTGCCGATTGGCAAGCCTGTCGCCAACACGCAGGTCTATATCTTGAACGCGTCCAATCAACTACAGCCCATTGGTGTGCCGGGTGAGCTGTGTATTGGCGGTGAAGGACTAGCGCGTGGCTATTTGGCTCGTGAGGAATTAACGGCAGCCAAATTTGTTACGCATCCGTGGTTGCCGGAAGAGCGAATGTACCGTTCCGGAGATTGCGCTCGATGGTTGGCTGATGGAACGCTTGAATTTTTGGGTCGCATGGATCACCAGGTCAAAATTCGGGGCTTCCGTATTGAAACTGGCGAGATTGAGGCTCGGCTTG
This sequence comes from Paenibacillus sp. EKM10P, assembly GCF_011800655.1. Classification (NCBI taxonomy): domain Bacteria; kingdom Bacillati; phylum Bacillota; class Bacilli; order Caryophanales; family Paenibacillaceae; genus Paenibacillus; species Paenibacillus sp. EKM10P. The sequence goes on from NZ_JAALET010000001.1 coordinate 266,439, forward strand.
CTCACATCGAGGGGATTCAGGAAGCAGTCGTTCTTGTTCGCCAACACAACGATGGGATCAAATACCTCTGTGCTTACTTTGTCTCCGATGCAGAAATGTCACCAGCGGAAGTTCGATTGGAGCTTGCAACGTATTTGCCGGATTACATGATTCCTGCCTGTTTGATCCGGCTTCCTCGTTTGCCGCTGAACGTGAATGGCAAAGTGGATCGGAATGCTCTGCCGGAGCCTGATCTTGAAGCACTGCGAGAAAATGAATATGTACCACCTTGTAACGAACTGGAACAGGAGCTGGTTCGCATCTGGTCGATGGTTCTGCCCTCGAACCTCCCCATGGATCGCATCGGGGTAATGGACAATTTCTTCACCCTGGGAGGGAGCTCGCTCAAGGCTACTAAGCTGGTTTCACTGGTTTTGCGTGAACTGGGCATCGACCTGCCACTTACCAAATTATTTACTTACCCTACCATTCGTCAACTGGCAGATGTATTGAAGGGAAGGGCGAAAAGTGTGTTTCCAGCCAGACCAGACACGCTAGTCCTCTTAAAGCCTGGTACATCGCAGGATAAACATCTTATTTTCATCCATGATGGAAGTTTGGATGTCAGTTGCTACATGGAATTGGTAAACGAACTTACGGCTACATGGAATTATTGGGGCATAAAAATGGATGCTTCGATTCTTGCTGGAAATAAAACAGCTGGAATGAAGGAAGCCGCACATCGGTATGTAGGTCAAATCAAAAGTATTCAAGAGAAGGGTCCTTATTATATTGCCGGGTGGAGTATGGGGGGAACGATTGCTTTTGAAATGACCCGCCAATTGGAAGAGCAAAAAGAACGTGTTGAGCTCTTGACGATTCTGGACACACTTCCGCCTTTGAAGTATGGCAAGGAAGATCATTGGGACCGTCATATTCAAGAGCTGGAAAGAATGGACGAAGATTTGGATTTATCGCTGTGGAAGCGAGCATTTCCAGACAGTGTACTTCCTTTGCTGCCTGAATTCAATGAGTTGGGACGGAATGAATTACTAGAACGCTTTAAAAGCGTAAATCATTGGGTGAAAATGCAGCATGTTTACCAGCCAGATCGAGCTGTAACAGCCCCTGTATGTTTGTTTATTTCAGAACATACCTGGGAATTGGGATATAAAGGGTGGGAAATGTATTGTAAGGGGGAAATGTGTACCCATAAAGTGCCTGGCGATCATTTTTCCATCGTAAAAGGGGCTCAAGCTGTGTCTGTAGGTTTGGTGCTGAATACATTTTTGAGGTAAAAACATGCTCCTGCTTGGAGGTTGAGGACCACAAGCAGGAGCTTTTGTTTAATATGAACATGTGAGTTGATTTGTAATATTAATTAACATGGTGTATAAAAACATATGGTAATGTATGAAAAAACCCCTTGTCTGCTTCCAGATTTTATAGTAAAGTATCCAATAATCAACTTTGTATGAAACTAATATTCACTACCTGTGAGTATTTATCACACATTCTCCATGACCTAACACAATCCTCTTCCTTTTTATGATATTACATCTATTCCACTACCCTACTGCATCTCTAACACCACTAGATTATAAATGCTTTCTGTGCCTGTATCCTTCAAAAAAAGCCTGTCCATAACCTACATACCTTCCCTACTATTACACCTATTTGATGAACTCGGAACTTGGGACTACAGCTTGAGGACAAGCTTGTCATGCCAATCCAAAGGAATTGGTATTCATCCGGTATCAACGAATTAACAATATATAAGGTGCGAAAGGGGTTCGCTGCATGAGCAAAAAGTACGTAAAACACAAGATCTGGGCCGTACTGCTGGTACTTGCGCTAGGAACGGTTTTGGTGCTTTCCGGTTGTGGGGGATCAGGTGAAGGAGCAAAACCAGAAGCAGGACAACCGCCAGGTGGAGCGGGAGAAGGCGCGCAAGACACGTTGATCTATGGGCGTGGCGGAGATTCCGTGGCATTAGATCCTGCCATTGTGACTGAAAGCGAGTCGTTAAAAATCGGAATACAGGTGTTCGATACACTACTGGAATACAAGGAAAGTACCACGGAGATTCAGCCGGGGCTCGCAGAGAGCTGGGAAGTATCACCGGACGGACTTGTCTATACGTTCAAGCTGCGTCAGGGCGTAAAATTCCATGACGGAAGTGACTTTAACGCAGAAGCAGTTGTATTTAACTTTGACCGCTGGGTTGATCCAAAAAGTCCATACAAATTTGAGGGTGACTCGTTTGACTATTATGATTCTATGTTTGGGCCTGATGGAAGCAGAGTGATTAAGGAGGTTAAAGCGGTGGATGCGAATACCGTCCAGTTTACACTGAACAAGCCGCAGGCTCCTTTTTTACAAAATATCGCTATGCCATCCTTTAGTATTGCAAGTCCCAAGGCTATTAAGGAGAAAAAGGCTGATTTTAAAAATAATCCGGTCGGCACAGGGCCGTTTGTATTTAAGGAATGGAAACGTAACGATACGATCACCTTGGAGAAGAATCCTACTTATTGGAAAGAAGGACAGCCAAAGTTGGCTAAGGTCATCGTTCGTTCCATTCCAGACAACACTGCGCGATTTAATGCTCTGCAAAACGGGGAAATTGACCTGATGGAAGATTTGAATCCGGATGATGCGAAGCAGTTAGAAGGTAACAGCGAGTTGGTAAAAATCGAACGTCCCTCCTTTAATGTGGCATACATTGGATTTAATTTAAAGAAAAAGACATTTAGTAATCCCAAGGTACGGCAAGCACTGAATCACGCAGTGAACAAACAGGCCATTATTGATGCATTGTTTGCGGGCGAGGCCAAGCCTGCGGTCAATCCGATGCCGCCTACGTTATGGGGATATGACGAAAGCATTCAGGACTACACATATGATCTAAATAAGGCTAAATCTTTGCTAGCGGAAGCGGGTTTTCCTAACGGACTTCCAGAGCCGTTAACCTTCTATGCAATGCCTGTATCTCGCCCATACATGCCTGACGGCAAAAAGGTAGCAGAGGCCATTCAAGCTGATTTTGAAAAAATAGGAGTCAAAGTCAACATTCAATCTCCAGAATGGGCTACGTATCTGGATGATCTTAAAGCTGGAGAGAAGGATGATCTGTACATGTTGGGATGGAATGGGGATAATGGCGACCCGGATAATTTCCTTTACACATTGCTCGACAAGGACACGATCCCAGGCAATAACCGCAGTTTTTATGTGAATGAGGAACTTCACAAAATACTGGTAAAGGCGCAGGTTGAGGTTGATCAAGAGAAGCGTGCGGAATTGTATAAACAAGCACAAGTCATTATTAAACAAGATGCACCTTGGATTCCCTTGGTTCACAGCACGCCGTTGATGGCAGGCAAAGCCAATCTTAAGGGTTTTGTACCTTGTCCGGCAGGTATTGAAGCGTACAGTAATATTTATTTTGAATAGCCCAAACGCAAGCAGGCGGTGAATAGCATATGAACTCATATATTGTAAAAAGGCTGGCCATATTGATTCCCGTATTGCTGGGGATGACGCTTATCGTGTTTTCGATTATTCATGCTATTCCTGGTGATCCGGCGGAAACGATATTGGGGGACAAGGCCACGGAACAGTCCAAACAGGCGCTACGTGAGCAATTAGGGCTGGACAAGCCGTGGTTACAGCAATATGGGACCTATCTAAGTGAGCTGGCACGAGGGGACTTGGGCGATTCCATTCGAACCCGGCAGCCGATTGCCCGGGAAATGGTTCCTTATCTGGCGGCTACGCTGGAGTTGACGGTAGCAAGCATGTTTTTTGCCGTTGTCGTGGGTATGAATGCAGGCATCGTAAGTGCCTGGAAGCGTAACTCTTGGTTTGACTATGTCAGCATGGTCATTGCCCTGGTCGGAGTATCGATGCCGATTTTTTGGCTGGGCTTGATGGAGCAGTGGATCTTTGCTAATAAGCTGCATTGGCTCCCTTCCATTGGACGTATGAATTCTCGTGATCCGGTGGAAGCTGTGACACATTTAGCCGTGATTGATGCGGTCATAGGTGGACGTATGGATCAGGTATGGACCGTCATCAAGCATTTGATCCTGCCCAGTATCGCACTGGGAACGATTCCAATGGCGGTCATAGCGCGTATTACCCGTTCCAGCATGCTGGAGGTGATGGATGCGGACTATATCCGAACGGCTCGGGCGAAGGGGCTGGCATCTTTTCAAGTCGTATACAAACATGCGCTTAAAAATGCTGCGATCCCTGTGCTTACTGTCATCGGTCTTCAGACCGGATCGTTACTGGGAGGCGCCGTACTGACAGAGACCATATTTGCCTGGCCCGGCATCGGACGGTACATTTTTGAAGCGATCAGCTCGCGTGACTATCCGGTTATCCAAAGCGGAATTCTAATCATTGCGTTCCTGTTCGTCATCATTAATCTGATTGTCGATTTGCTGTACGCTGTTCTCGACCGGCGTATTCGTTATCAGTAATCAAGTCGTCAATTGGTCAAGGGGGAGCATGTCCGATGTCACAATTTTCAATCGAACCCAATAACATACCGACAACACGCAATACATTGGCGCAATTGCCTGTGGTGTCGGGCCCTTGGAGAGACGCGTGGAGAGCGTTCCGTCACAATAAAATGGCGTTCGTCGGTCTCAGCATTATTATCTTCTTTGTCATCATTGCTTTGATCGCGCCCTGGATTGCTCCTTTTGACTATAAAGAGCAAAATTTGGTGAGCCGCTTGCAGCCTCCTTCCGCAGAGCATTGGTTCGGTACCGATGATCTTGGCCGAGATTTGCTGACTCGTACGCTGTATGGCGCCAGAATCTCGTTATGGGTCGGTTTCTTGTCCGTTATTGGTTCCATGATTGTAGGAACTGCCTTAGGATTAATTGCTGGATTTTATGGAAAATGGGCTGATATGATCATCTCACGCCTATTCGACATTTTACTGGCATTTCCGGGGATTTTGCTGGCAATTGCTATTGTGGCCATTCTGGGGCCTTCGTTGGAAAATGCGTTATACGCCATTGCCATTGTCAATGTGCCAACGTATGGACGATTGGTTCGCTCCAAGGTGCTGAGTGTCAAAACGGAGGAGTATATTACGTCTGCCAGAGCGCTTGGAGCTAATAATCGGCGAATCATACTCCGTTATATTTTGCCTAATAGCCTGACGCCGATCATCGTACAAGGAACATTGGGGATCGGAACGGCCATTATTGAAGCAGCAGCGCTCGGATTTCTGGGCTTGGGTGCACAACCTCCTGAGCCCGAGTGGGGCAAAATGCTGTCCGATTCGCGGCAATATATCCAAAATGCGCCGTGGACAGTTATTTTTCCGGGGATATCTATCATGCTGACCGTATTGGGCTTTAATCTGATGGGTGATGGCCTGCGGGATGTTTTGGACCCAAGAGCGAAGCGTTAGAACTTCGTTTCGTGTTTCTAATATGTTTTTACAAGTTTAGATAATATACTTCTATTTTAATAGAAGAAAAAAGAGGTGTTCCCTGGCCTGAATATATGGCTGGAGGACATCTTTTTATTATGATATTTCTCGCTGTTTCGGAAACACCATCCGACTGAGCAATGGTGCCAAAAGTAGTTTTTACTTGCTGAAAGTCATGTAAACTTTCCTGAGGCGTGAAAAAAATGTATAATCACTCCAATTGAGTACGTAGGGAGTGGGCTTTATGACATGGCAAAATAAAAGAGAGCATCGACAATTTGCGGAGCAGACACGAAGCGACGCTTCACGGGCAGCATATGAACGGGATTATTCCCGATTGATCCATTCACCGACTTTCCGTCGGTTGCAGGGTAAATCACAAGTATTTGGCGCAGGCACAGGCGACTATTATCGCACACGGCTAACGCATTCTTTGGAGGTAGCACAAATTGCGCGTGAGGCAGCACGAAGCTTGCTGCGCCGTCATCCAGAGGTAGAGTTGGAACAGGCGGCTAACGCAGGACTGATCATTGACCCTGAGGTGGTGGAGTGTGCGTCGATCGCACATGACTTTGGGCATCCACCGTTCGGACACAAGGGAGAAGAGGTGCTGGACGGGATTTTGGATCAACTGATTGAGACGAAGGTAGAAAAGATATCCGCTGCTGGTGGCTTTACGCCAGAGTCCAAGCGTGGGCTTGAGGCCTATGCACGCGAGCGACAAATTTATGAGCATTTTGAAGGGAATGCGCACAATTTTCGGCTGATTATGTTTTTGGAGAAGCGTGAGAATGTGGATGGTTTGAATTTGTCGGACGCTGTATTGCTCGGAATCAACAAATACCCGTATCCAGGGATTCTGAACAAAAAAGGGTTGTACCTGCATGAGTGGGAATATATACGTTCGATCCGCGAGGATTGGGGCATCCCTGACGGTAAAAAAACGCTGGAGGCCCAGCTCATGGATCTGTGCGACGATATTGCTTATTCCGCGCATGATTTGGAGGATGGGATTAAGGCAGGGAAAATTGAGGTGCACGAGCATTTCTTATATGACCCATATTTAATTCGTCTGATCACGGAAAAAATCACTACGTTGGAGGATAGCTTCTGGCAAGGCTGGCAACTGGCTGAGATTGAGCAGAAGGTCGCAGCGGTACTAAGCGAATTTTTGAAGGTGTGGAATGGGAAGATGCCGATATGTGAACACGATTATTCTCGCACCCGCCGGGAGGTCAAAGCATACTGGGTCAGCCTGTTTGTCAGCAGCTTAGGTGTAATTGATGATGGAAACTGGAAAAAGGTAACCTTCGTACGGGATGGAAGCGAGGATTTGGATATGCTGCGCACGGTGAGTGTATTAAAAAGCTTTGCTTGGGTCACCATGATCCGCGATCTGCGCGTACAGCGTCTGCAAAAACGCAGTGAATGGATGCTTAGACGGTTATGGTTGGCTTTTCTGGACCCTGAAACATCCAAGTCCATTATTCCGACCGATTGGCTCCAGCGCTACGAGCGGGACCAGGCCAAGGCCAAACCAATCTGGACATGGGAGCATATGGTCATTGACTATATTGCAGGCATGACTGATGCTTTTGCTGAAAAAATTTATAATGAGTTATATGGCCTGAAGGTAGGTTCCATTTATGACCTGGACTAACGTTTTTATTTAACCCTATATAGTAGAAGAAACTTGTTTAGAACGGATAGAAGGGAGAGGAGAAGGCGTATATGCAACCTCAGTCTTTAGCTACTAACTCGTTGAATCTCGGTGTGCTTGATATGGTACCGCTGCTGCCCGGCAATCGTCCGGAGCAAGCAGTTCAATGGGCGGCAAAGCTGGCGAAACAGGCGGAAGCATGGGGATATACACGCTACTGGACCTCCGAACATCACGATATGGAGGGGCTGGCTTCCTCCAGTCCGGAAGTGCTGTTGTCTCATATCGGGGCGGTGACGACGACCATCCAACTGGGGGCGGGGGCTATATTGCTCCCGCATTATAGTCCAGTCAAGGTCGCCGAATGGTTTCATCTGCTGGCTGCTCTATATCCAGGCAGAGTCGAATTGGGTCTGGGGAGGGCCCCTGGCGGGGGGCCTCATGCTTCGATGGCACTAAGCGGCAATTTTCTTCAACATGTGACTGAGCTGCCACAGAAGATGGAAGCTCTATTGGCTTTGTTGGAAGGCACATATGAATATGAACAAACCCCCGTGTGTGCCCGTCCAATGCCAGAACAGCCGCCAGTGCTGTGGATGCTGGGTACCAACCGAAAAAGTGCCGAATATGCTGCGCAGTATTCAACGGGCTATGTATTCGGCCAATTTATGAGTGAACAGCAAACGGAAGAAATGCTAAGCATTTACCGCTCTAGCTTTCAACCGTCCACACGGATGGACAAGCCCCGTACTATGGTTGCTGTAGGAGCAGTATGTGCGTCGACAGATGAGTTGGCGCAGCAATGGGCTGCTCAGATTTCATTAGGCGGTCCAGCGATCCGAGCCAGTTGGCTGGTGGGAACACCATCGGTTATTGCCGAACGGTTGCGTAGCTTGCAGATCAAATATAATAATGATGAGTTTCTGTTGGTCACGCCCATTCCCGATTATGAGCAGCGGCTTCATTCCTACCGACTAATAGCGGAGGCTGTGAATGGTAGTCTTGATTCCAAATGAAAAGATGAAAAGAGAACTGACATGAATAAATATAAAATCGATACAGATAAAATGAAGCCTCGCTACATATATACCTATGCGTGTCATGAGACCGAGCGTGAATTGTGTCTTTTGGAACTAAAGTGCTTGTTCGGTCAACAGCCTGTGCATAGTTCCATGCTGTCGTCCCATCTTCGGCTGGAGCCGGGGATCAGCCCGTTTATCCATCTTCGTCTGGATATCATCATCGAGGCGGACACGCTGGAGGAGCTATGCGAGGCAGCTTCCATGTTACAGCTTGAGGAAGGAAAGACCTTTAAGGTGCTGTACCTTAAAGAAGGGGACAATGAGGCTGATTATGACGAGCGGCGCGAGATAGAACGCCGGATTGGCGCACGTATTCAGGGGCAGGCGCAAATGAAGACACCGGATGTAATCCTAGGAGTCATACGATTAGGAGAACGATGGCTAATGGGCATATGCGAGTATAGCGACAGATCGTGGCAGGAACGTCGTCAGAAGCCGCAAAACTATTCTACTGGACTACCCGTTCTGGTAGCCAGAGCACTTGTGAATTTGGCAGCAACGGATCTAACTGCATCTAAGGGAAAGTCAGACTCCTTGAAACTGCTGGACCCGTGTTGTGGGATGGGCAATGTAATGATTGAGGCATTGAGTATGGGCAAGGATATTCGCGGCTGTGATATCAACCCGTTGGCGGTGCGTGGGGCACGAGTGAATTTACGCCATTTTGGATATGAAGAGGATCTGGTGAAACTGGGGGATATGAACATGCTCACAGGTAATTATGATGCAGCTATATTGGATATGCCTTATAACCTGTGCTCCGTGCTCCCTGCTGACGAACAAAAAAAGATGCTGCGCAGTCTGAGACGCCTGGCCGCGCGGACAGTGATTGTGAGCACGGAGCCGATGGCAACATTGCTATCCGAGTCAGGCTGGACCGTTATGGAGCAATGCCGTATCTATAAGACAGGTATGAGTCGGGAAATCTGGATCTGTAAGTAGCTTGTTAATACTGAGTTTTGTAGTTAACCAAATTCAGCGGTAGCTTCTGACCAGTAGCATAGGCTTTCAAATTAGTGAGAAAAATATCTACCGCTCGTTCAGCATATCGGTCTGTATCCCCTGCAATATGCGGCGTAATCAGGACATGCTCTAGGCCCCATAGTGGATGTGACGCAGGTAGCGGTTCTTCCTCGAATACATCCAGTCCGGCAAAGGCAATATGTTTTTGTTCCAGCGAGCGTACCAGCGCATCTGTATGAACAGTCTTGCCGCGACCGACATTAATGAAGAAGGCGCCTTTACGCATCGCTGCAAATGCTTTTTCGTCAAAGAAGTGATGGGTCTCTTCAGTGAATGGCAAAATATTAACCACAATATCCGCAACGCCCAATGCTTCATGTAGTTGTTCGTTTGTGTACATGTGTTCTACATGGGGAGCTTCCTTGCCGGAACGGCGAACCCCGATCACTCGCATGCCAAAGGCTTCTGCAATCCGAGCTGTTTCACGGCCAATTTCGCCAACGCCTGTAATCAACAGCGTTTTGCCACGTAATTCCGTCAGTTGACCTTCCGGTGGCTGCCATGTTTTCTGACGCTGCAAGAGAGCCGCTTGCTGTAAATAACGGGTATGTGATAGCAGCATTCCAAAGATCTGCTCTGTAATTGGAATCGCATGTACACCACTCGTATTCGTGAGTGCAATGTTGCGCTTTTCCAGTTCGGTAAGCGGGAGCTTATCAATCCCAGCCGACCAGGTTTGTATCCACTTTAGCTTGCTGTCTGGATGTAATGCTTCCTCGGCAATATGCTTGGACCAGCCTAGAATAACCTCGGCCTCACGGATCTGTTCAGTCTCCAATTCCTGGGCTTTGCCAATAAGCAACTCGTAGCCTGGAGCCGCTGCACGAACCTGTTTTTTTTGATCATCCGTCAATTGATGTAAACTTAAAATGCTTCCCATGATTCATAGCCTCCTCGATGTTTGATTCCTTGGAGTTTCCAATATATTCTGGCGAACCATCCCTTCAAGGATAACAGATTGTCGGAAAATTTGCATAAGAAGGGTAGAAACAAGCCCGCGGTGTCATCATATATAACAACAAGTGGCTTTACCCTGATTGGGGACCAACCAAACAGCTACTTTTTGGGATATGTAAGGGATATTTATAAGAAAGGAGAAGAGATTGATGAAAGGTGAATCGCAAAGACTCTTTACAGCGATAGCTCTCCCGGACCAGCACAAGAAGAAGTTACGTCATTGGGTAGAGCAGGATTTGAGTAATTTGTCTTTCCGCAAATGGAGTGACTTCAGAGATTACCACGTGACACTTCAGTTTCTGGGTGATGTGGCGAATTCGGTTATTCCAAAACTTGAGCAGGCTCTAGTTCATGCTGCAGCTGAGCATCGCCCGTTCACGCTTGGCATGGGTCAAGCAGGCTTTTTTGGACGCGAAGATTTTCCGCGTGTACTATGGAGGGGAGTGACCGGGCAGCGAGAGTCACTGGATCAGCTGTACCAGTCCATACTTCGAGCTACCGAACCGCTGGGTTTTAAACCCGAGGAACGACCTTATCGACCTCATATCACTGTAGCACGTTCATATACAGGAGGGGAGCCTGTTTCAGCGTCTGTGTGGCAGTCAGATGACCGAAGCGGCGAGCCTTGGGAAGTGGGGGAATTTGTATTATATGCAACCCGAATGGGACAAAAACCAATGTACCAAATAATTCAAACATTCCCATTAATGAGGTGAAACCCTTGATCTATCAGCGAATTTAGTGATATAGTGTTTCAGCGTTATTCAAAAAGCGCATTTTGGGTTACATATCTGAGGAATGTGCTTAAAGTTAACGGGAGGAACATTATGGAAATCGTTAAAGAACATCGTTGGTTTGCACCTCTTTTGAGTGTGCTGCTTGTTTGTATATTGGGGATAGGCCTCTACGCTGAGGTTCAGCAAACACAGAATAATCATAAAAATGCACCTATGCAATCTCTGAGCTGGTCAGGGAACACTTCGGTTCCTACATATGGCGACAGGATGGGGACCCATAACGGGTCAAACAGGACAAGCCCCATCTTTGTCGCTGCTCATGGGCAGCCAAGCTGGAAAGAAATCATGCCGACTCCGTTACCCGCTTCCCAGATGAAGCAGGTGGAACAAGCTCGGAATAACGCTGTTACAGGCAAGAAAAAGCCTGAGGTCCAGCATAGCAAGTCCGCAATCCTAACCCCTCCTACAACCATCTACTTTACGAAGACAAAAATGCTCACTCAGGATGACAAGGCGTTGTCTACCTGGAGCTATCCTGTCTCCGCTAAAGAACTGCTCCTGCTGCAAAAAATAGTGATGGCAGAAGCAGAAGGCGAACCGTACGAAGGCAAAGTGGCAGTTGCCAACGTTGTCTTAAACCGGCTGCGGTCAGCCTCATTTCCCGATACGATTCAGGCAGTGATTTATCAAAAAGCGCAATTTAGTCCGGTTGCGAACGGGCGTCTTCGTCGTGTTCAGCCTAACCAGGACTGCATACGTGCAGTTACGGCCGCTTTGAATGGCCATAAAGCCGTGCCTGATAATACCTGTTTTTTCCTTTCGCTTACGTTGGCCCAGGACCTTACGGTTCATCATTCGCGTACCAAGGTTAAAACAATCGGTCATCATACCTTTTATAAATGAGCATTTGGTATAAATCCCATGAGCGACAAATAACAGCCCTTTCTAAACAACAGGGTTCAGCTTTGTGAGCGTATTTTGTGTGCGCAGGTGAAGCCGGTATGCAAAAGAGGTATAATAGGTAAAGGAAAGTAACCTAAATAATGAAAGTGACAAAGGAGGCGTAAATGTTATGAAAATCACATATTATGGACATTCAGTTGTGTTGGTGGAGGCAGAGGGGAAACGGATTATTGTCGATCCTTTTTTGACGGGGAATCCTAAAGCAACCGTACAGGCCGAAGATATTCAGGTGGATGCAGTGCTGTTGACACACGGTCACGCCGATCATTTTGGTGATGCAGTTGAAATTGCCAAGCGCAATGATTGCCCTGTAATTGCGGTGGCGGAACTGGCTGAATATTGTGCATCCTTGGGAACGAAAGCTCACGGTATGAATCTGGGTGGTGGTCACCAATTTGACGGTTTTCATGTGAAATTTACGCTGGCGTTCCACAGCTCCTCTTTGACAGTGAACGGACAAACCATCTACATGGGAGAGCCTGCGGGGATTTTATTGACTATGGGAGGCAAAACATTTTTCCATGCAGGGGATACCGGCTTGTTTGGCGATATGCGTCTCATTGGAGAAACCAACTCCATTGATGCCGCAGTATTGCCGATCGGAGATGGTTATACAATGGGACCGGAGGATGCTTTGCTGGCAGCGAAATGGCTACGGGCAAGCCGCGTGATACCGGTGCATTACAATACTTTTCCCGGCATAGAGCAGGACGGAGACGGCTTCTGTGACCGTCTTCATAAAGAAGGTATTGAAGGGAAAGCATTGAAGCCAGGCGAAAGTCTCGAATTTTAATACGGTTTGTCGATTTGCGGGAATGTACATGATGGTCCGTATGTATATTAAACTCCTTTGTCAGCCTTTTCTGTTCCTTAGGAATAGAAAAGGCTGATTTTTTTAATGAATATTTATACATAAAAATGATATATTTTTGCATTGGTACGTTGAAGCTGTAATGTAAAAGATTTATTATCACAACCATAAAAACTTTGAATTGCTAACACAATAGGTCAATGATAAAATGATAGAACTAATTAGATTCATCAGTGGAATCGACGTGTTTTTCAAGTCAAGCCATTGCATAATTATTGAAAAACATGCGCATTCGGCGGACCGTACCGCCTTGAATACGTCTTATGTTTTTTGTCCCCCATTCCTCGTAGTTGTTCTTTGATTTACCTCTTGTTGCCACTGTCTTCTATTCGGCCGCCTGTATTTCAGGCCAGCATGACTTTATAACAGAAAGGTTGCGTTCCATGAGACAGACAGGTTTACCACCCAAACAGGGACTATATGATCCCCAATTCGAAAAAGACGCCTGCGGCATGGGCTTTGTTGCCCACATCAAGGGAAAACCATCGCACGATATTGTAAGTCAGGCTTTGACCATGCTCGTAAACATGGAGCATCGGGGCGGTCAGGGAAGTGAACCAAACTCCGGTGACGGAGCAGGGATCATGATTCAGGTTCCGCATCTGTTTTTTCAAGAGGAAGCGGAGCGATTGGGCTTCAAATTGCCAAAGGCCGGACAATATGGCGTGGGTATGCTTTTTGTATCCAATGATCCAAAAGTTCGTGAGCTGCATGAGCAGAAGCTTAGAGAAATCATTGTGGACGAGGGCCAGAACTGTCTGGGCTTTCGCGATGTTCCAACGTATGACGAAATGCTGGGTAAATCGGCAAAAGCAGCTAAACCTGGCGTACGTCAGGTGTTCATCGGCCGCAGTAGCGATTTGAAGGAAGAACTGGATTTTGAACGGAAACTGTATGTCATTCGTAAACGTGCAGAGCTTGCTATTCGCTATAACCAAGAGGATATGAATGGTGAGTCGTTCTATATTCCAAGTTTGTCATGTCGCAAGGTTGTATACAAAGGAATGCTGACAACCGAGCAGGTAGGTAAATTTTATCTGGATTTGCAGGATGAGCGGGTGACATCGGCGATCGCGCTGGTCCATTCTCGTTTTAGTACGAATACGTTCCCGAGCTGGGACCGTGCGCATCCTTATCGTTTTATGATTCACAACGGTGAAATTAATACCATGCGCGGCAACGTAAACTGGATGCATGCGCGTCAGGCACAGTTTGAAAGCGAAGCGTTTGGCAACGATATCAAGAAGGTTAAACCTGTCATCAACCCAGATGGCTCGGATACAGCTATGTTTGATAATACGCTGGAGTTTCTGTATCTGAGTGGACGTTCGCTTCCTCATGTAGCCATGATGATGGTACCTGAGCCTTGGAACAAGCATGAGACCATGGACCCGAAGAAACGGGCATTTTATGAATATCATAGCACCATGATGGAGCCGTGGGACGGACCTGCTGCGATGGCGTTTACAGACGGTATCCAAATCGGGGCGATTCTTGACCGCAACGGCCTGCGTCCTGCACGTTACTATGTGACCAAGGACGATCTGATTGCACTGTCATCTGAGGCGGGCGTATTGGATATTGCTCCCGAAAATGTGCTTTATAAGGATCGTCTCCGTCCAGGGCGTATGCTCCTGGTGGATACCCAAGAAGGTCGCATCGTTTCTGATGAAGAGTTAAAGGAGCGCATTGCATCCGAAGAACCTTATCAGCAGTGGCTGGATGAGCATTTGATTGATCTGGATGATCTGCCTGAAGCACTGGAGCAGCCAGAGCCGAAACATGAAAATGTAAATCAGTTGCAACTCGCTTTTGGATATACGTTTGAAGAACTACGCAAACTTCTGGAGCCGATGGCACTTACAGGTGCGGAACCGATTGGCTCAATGGGGTATGATGCTCCATTGGCGGTATTGTCTGACCGTCCGCAACGTTTGTACAATTACTTTAAACAAATGTTTGCTCAGGTTACCAACCCGCCGATTGACGCCATTCGTGAAGAAATAGTGACGTCAACTGCAACGACGATTGGACCAGAGCGCAATTTACTGCACCCAGAACCGGAAAGCTGTCGCCAGATTCGGTTGGATTCGCCGGTGCTGTCGAATGAAGAGTTTGCTAAAATTCGTCACGTACACCGTCCAGGCTTCAAATCCATGACCATTCCGATCTTCTTTGAAGCAAAAGAAGGTGCTGAGGGCTTATACAAGGCGCTGGAAGGACTGTTTGAGGCGGCTGACCGTGTCATTGACAAAGGTCATAACATTCTGATTCTGTCTGACCGTGGAGTGGACGCAGAAAATGCAGCCATTCCAGCGTTGCTAGCTGTTTCCAGCCTGCATCACCATCTGATTAAGCAGGGTACACGCACACGTGTGAGCATTTTGCTGGAATCCGGGGAGCCAAGAGATATTCACCATTATGCGGTGCTTTTGGGCTACGGTGTGAGCGCGGTTAATCCGTATCTGGCGTTTGAAACGCTGGATGTCATGATTCAACAGGGCTTGCTGCGCGGCATCTCGCACGAAAAAGCAGTTAAAAATTATATTAAAGCGGCAACCAAGGGCGTTGTTAAAATATTGTCCAAAATGGGTATTTCCACGATTCAGTCGTACCGTGGAGCGCAAATTTTCGAGGCCGTAGGCCTGAAGCAGGATTTCGTTGACCGTTATTTCACATGGACACCTTCCCGCATTGGCGGTATTGGTCTGGAGGAAGTGACGATGGAAGCGCTGGCCCACCATAACCGTGCTTTCACTGATAAGGACGGCAATGACAAGGTGCTCGATTCGGGCGGCGAATACCAATGGCGCAACGATGGAGAAGAGCATTTGTTTAACCCGCAAACAGTGCATTTGCTCCAGCAGTCCGTTCGCTCGGGAGACTACGAGCTTTACAAGAAGTATACCAAGCTGGTACAGGGTGAATCTGAACAACATTTGACGATTCGCTCCATGCTTCAATTGAAGCCTGCTGGTGAGCCTGTGCCGCTGGATGAAGTGGAATCTGCTGCATCGATTATGCGCCGCTTTAAAACAGGGGCTATGTCTTTTGGCTCCATTAGCCAGGAAGCGCATGAAGATTTGGCGATTGCGATGAATCGGATCGGTGGCAAGAGCAACACGGGTGAGGGCGGGGAAAACCCTGCGCGTTTCATCCCGGATGCTAATGGTGATTCACGTCGCAGTTCGATCAAGCAGGTGGCATCTGGCCGATTTGGTGTCACGTCTAACTACTTGGTGAATGCCGACGAAATTCAGATTAAAATGGCGCAAGGCGCGAAGCCGGGCGAAGGTGGGCAACTACCAGGACGCAAGGTGTATCCTTGGGTCGCCGAGGTACGCGGTTCAACGCCAGGAGTAGGCCTGATTTCGCCACCACCGCATCACGATATTTATTCTATCGAGGATTTGGCAGAGCTCATCTATGATCTCAAAAACGCCAATCCACGTGCTGATATTAACGTAAAGCTGGTATCAGAGGTAGGTGTAGGCACGATTGCTACAGGGGTAGCCAAAGGCCGTGCTGACATTATTCTGGTCAGCGGTTATGACGGTGGTACAGGCGCTTCCCCGCAAGGCTCCATCCGCCATGCGGGTATGCCGTGGGAGCTGGGGCTGGCTGAGACGCATCAGACGCTCATGCTGAACAACCTGCGCGACCGCGTGGTACTGGAGACAGACGGTAAGATGCTGTCTGGACGTGATTTGGTCGTAGCTGCCCTGTTGGGTGCGGAAGAATACGGCTTCTCCACAGCGCCGCTTGTGGCGTTGGGCTGTATTATGATGCGGGTATGCCAAATGGATACCTGTCCGGTTGGTGTGGCTACGCAGAATCCAGAGTTGCGCAAAAATTATATGGGTGATCCAGCCCATGTGGTGAATTTTATGCGTTTCATCGCAGAAGATGTCCGTGAAATTATGGCGGAGCTGGGATTCCGCACGATTCAGGAAATGATTGGCCGTACGGATTGTCTGGATACCGTGAACGCCGATTCGCACTGGAAGAAGAAGGGCGTAGATCTGAGCTTGCTACTGCATGTTCCTGAGTTGGAAGATGGAAGTGTACGTTACCGTGTACAGCGCCAAAACCACGGTCTGGAAGAAACACTTGATATGCAGAAGCTCGTACCGATGGCTGCGGAAGCACTGGAGAGCGGAACGCCTGTGGAGGGTACCTTGCCTATTACTAACGTGAATCGGGCGGTAGGTACGATTCTGGGCAGCGAGGTTACACGTAAGTATGGAGCGGCAGGTCTGCCTGAGGATACGATTCGCTTTAACTTCATTGGATCGGCAGGTCAGAGCTTCGGAGCCTTTATTCCGAAAGGTATCACGTTGAGCGTCGAAGGCGATAGCAATGACTATGTCGGTAAAGGGCTATCTGGCGGTAAAGTTATTGTAAAGAAATCTCACAAAGCGACCTTTAAGGCTGAAGAGAACATTATTATCGGAAATACAGCCTTGTATGGAGCGACCAGTGGTGAAGCTTATATTAACGGAATCGCAGGCGAGCGCTTTGCCGTTCGGAATTCCGGCGCACGTATTGTTGTTGAGGGCGTTGGTGATCATGGCTGCGAATACATGACGGGCGGACGTGTAGCTGTATTGGGTGGAACCGGACGGAACTTTGGAGCCGGGATGTCCGGAGGTATTGCATACGTCTATGATCCTGAAGGAACGTTCCTGAGCCGTTGTAATCTGGAGATGGTGTTGCTGGAAGATGTGGAGGACCCTGCAGAAGCAGCGGATTTGCGCGGCTTGATTCAGCGCCATGTCACTTACACGGGTAGTGAAGCAGGACAACGTATTTTGGATGAATGGCAGACTGCGATTCAGCAATTTGTACGGGTGATTCCAAAGGATTACAAGCGTATGGTTGAACAGATCCAAAAAGAAGAGGCGACCGGTTTGAGCGGGGATGAAGCTCTACTGGCAGCATTTGAAGCCAATATGCGTGAGTTGGCGCGTACCGGGGGCTAAAAAGCAGACCGCCAAATTCACTAAAAAGGACTTGCTGAATACCGCTGTTATAGTCACGGCGGTGCCAGCAAGTCCTTTTTTTAGGCTGATAAAAATGTGATTTATTACCTTGACAAACGTCATAAATTCTGACATTACCCCCAAAATGTTTTCCTGAAACGGTAAATATGTTATAAAAAGTACCAAATTTTTTGGAATGTAACCGTTTACGTAAGAGTTTATGTCTTGTTATTTATTTTTGGATTGGTTATGATTTTTTTAGAGTACGCAAACAAACCTAATATGCCCATCGTCCCTTCAAAACACAGAATAGGGTGACAGGATGAAGTTGAAGAAGTCAGCAGAAGACAAAATGATTTTTTTATACCGTTATGTATCATTATCTTTAACATCACTTGTTTTTCTGTTCGAAACATCTAGATTAATGGTATGGCAAAAGCTATTACTGATTGTTTTTCTATTTTTATCCGTTACAGCATTTACTTGGATTTACCGTAAATACAGACTTCATGATATGGTATTGAAATGCAGTATTGCACTAGAAACCGCAGGGATCATTTTGCTGTTATTCCCGACCGGAGGGATCAATAGCCCGTTCAAATGGTATGTGATTACTCCCATGCTGGTAGCTTGTGCTCATCTATCTATGAGGTACAGCTGGACGCTCCTACTTTTTTATATCGGTTTGGTGCTCACATTTTGTTATATCTTTTTTACACCAGGTCAATATTTTTTGTGGGATCTTATATTGCAGAACATTAATCTGTTTCTGGTATTGATCGTAACCACTATGGCAATGCAGGTTATTCGCGTCATGAAGGACGAACTGAAGGTGGCTAAAGAACAAGCCAATGAGACGATGGATCATATCAAGTCGATTTACCACATCATGGAGACGACCAGCCATAATGAGGCATTAAATCTAGGTCAGGTCATCTCGGATTACACTGTCAAGTTAACCAAGCAGAGCCGTGCATTTTTCTGGCTGGATAGTCAGGAGGAAGATGCGCCGGCAAGCAGCCAGACAGGCTGGACGGTAGAGGAAGAGGAACAGCTATTCGAGGAACTGGAGAATTACCGGGAGGAGTTCAGGGAAGAGCGCGAACCATTTTTCAGACATCTGCCGGAATGGGGCGACTTTCTCATGATCACCGTACCGATGACGACCCGCTTTGTAGCGACGATTGGCCTCAAGCTGGGACCGGATCAAAGTTTGACAGGAAGACGCTGGCTTGTGCAACAACTGATATTCTTAGCTGAGCTGAGTGCTGTGTTTTTGGAACGCTATGAGCTGGAGCGTATTGAGAATCAGTTGATTGTGACGAATGAGCAGAACCGGATTGCAAATGAAATGCATGACAATGTTTCACAAAGTCTTTTTGGTATTGTGTATGCAACGCATTCTCTCCGGCAGACTTGGTGCCATCAGCCTAAGGAGCAGGTGGAGGAACAAATTGATCTAATTCAGCAATCGGCCAATCAAGCGGTTAGAGAGCTGAAGGGGGCAATTCATAGTCTAAGCTCGAAAAAAAGCGGAGGATCAACTTGGTTGGGGACGGTGAAAAGTCATCTGCATACACTCTCCAAGCTGAACCATGTACAAATTGATTTTGACATCCATGGTGATCATTATTCACTTCCGTATTTGTACCAAAAGGCTTTGTTCCGCATCATTTCCGAAGCGGCGGGGAACGCAATCCGTCATGGATTGGCCAAGCGAATTGATGTGAAGTTAAAATTGACGCCCCAAGTGATTAGACTGTCTATTCATGACGACGGAGTAGGGTTTGAGACGGCGAGAATGGTAGCAGGAGGTGAGGCGGTCAGTGCAGGCGGGGGCCTGGGCATGATGAATATGGAATATTTAGCTCAATCGATGGGAGGCGAATTTGATATTTCAAGTCGAATCGGAGAGGGAACACAGATCCGATTGTCCATTCCGGTAAATGCTTATGAATGAGGATTTTACAAAATCCTTAAATAAATTGTGTGAACATTCTGCAATACAAAATCTGCGGTAACAATCGGATACATAGGGATTATGCAAATCCTGAACTGTAGACAGGAGGCCGAATCATGAAAATTGTCATTGTCGATGATCATCCTTTAGTACGGAAAGGACTCGCTGCGGTTATATCCATGCAGCCCAATGTTCAGTTCGCGGGAGAGGCCCAGAATCAACAGGAAGCACTTGCGGTGATCGAGGAAACGGATCCGGATTTGGTGCTGCTGGATTTGAAATTAGCTGATGAATCAGGTCTGGATATTATCAAGATAGCGCGCGGACGCGGGTTCAAAAGCAAATTTATTTTGCTGACCTCTTCTGCAACACGTGAAGATTTTCTGAAAGCGGAGGAAGCCTCTGTGGACGGTTACGTGCTTAAGGAGGCTTTGCCTGAGGAACTAATTTACGCGATTCATCTTGTCAACAAAGGACGCAAATATTATGATCCGGCTATTCTCGAAAATAAGCTGCGTGAAGATGCTGGCAATCTCACGGACGACCTGACACCCAAGGAAAAGGAAGTGCTGGTCGAGCTGGGACAAGGGGCTTGCAATCGTGAAATAGCATCCCGGTTATTTATCAGTGAGTTCACCGTCAAAAAGCATGTCAGTCAGATCTTGGCCAAGCTGCGACTGGCAGATCGTACGCAGGCAGCATTATATGCCAATGCGATTGGTCTAGCGAAGTACGAGCCAACCAATATGATGATGCGCTAACCCCATAAGCTACGCAGTAGTTTCAATATGCGAGTGGTATAGAGAAATCCTCAAAATCACCAACTTTGGTGGTTTTGAGGATTTTTTCTTGTGTATTTACCATAATCGACAAAGTATGGTACAAAAGTATACCATGCCGTGTCCAAAAGTATACATCTCCCTTCCTCTGTAGTGAGGGAGAAAGTGCCGTTCGGTTCCATGTCGTTAATACAACGGATTGTTACAATTAGATCATACTTAAAATAAGAAGAGAAATTGTATGGGAGGGAGGATTTTTGTGGAGAAAACCATTTTGGATTATCTAGTCCTGATCAAAAAAAGATTGTGGCTGATTGCGATTTTTGTCATTCTCTCATGTGTAACGACTTACATTGTGAGCGACAATGTCGTAAAGCCAGTCTACTCCGCTTCAAGCCAACTGCTGGTTAATCATATTTCCGCCAAGCAGGGGAGTAACAATCTGAATGACGTCAACACAAGTCTTAATTTGGTGGAAAGCTACAAGCAAATTCTCACTTCACCTAAAATTATGGACGCTGTGGTAGCGACTCATCCTGAGTTCAATTTGACGTCGCAAAAGTTGGCAGAGAAGCTGCAAATTAAATCCTCGGATAAAAGTCAGGTAATCGGCTTGACGTTTGAGGCAGGGAATTATCCCCAGGCCGCAGCGGTTGTAAACGCAGTAACCCAGAAATTCGTGCAGACGGTTCCGGGATTGATGGAATTAAATAATGTGAAAATTTTAAATGAAGCGGACCCGCAAGCCAATCCTGACCCGATTAATGGGAATCCGCTCATGAATATTGCGATTAGTTTTCTCGTATCGCTGATGATTGCGCTGGGCACGATTGTGTTCCTGGAAAGCATTAACGGCACGCTGCGCACGGAAAAAGAAGCGGATGCAGACATCGGCATTCCGGTAATTGCATCGATTCCTGTCATTCGCAAGAAGGACATCGATGGAGTGGCCGGAAATTCCAAAGAACGGGTAGGGGAGCGTAAATATGCTGCGATTGAATGACATGTTGATTACAGAAAGTAATCCATCATCGTATATCTCGGAATCATTTCGATCCCTCCGTACATACATCCGGCAGCAGGTGGTCGGGCAAAAGGACCGTGGGACGGTTCTTTTGTTAACCTCGCCGGAAAGCGGAGCGGGGAAAACAACAATGATCGCCAACATCGGAGTTTCCTTTGCTCAAGAAGGCAAGAAGGTGGCTCTGGTGGATTGCAATCTGCATAAACCAGCGCTGCACGAGATATTCGGAATGGAGAATACCGGAGGTCTATCGGCTTATTTGCGCGGTGGGGCTTCTTCCAAATCTATCGTTAGGCATGGTGGACTGGAACTATCGGTTGTTCCTGGTGGGGACAGTCTGTATAACGCAGCAGATCTGCTCGGTAGCGAACGTATGGCAGAGCTGTTGGAAGAACTCAAACGTGAATATGACATCATATTACTCGATTCGGCGCCAGCGCTGTATTATACGGATGCTCGCCTGATTGCAGGCTTGACGGATGGTGTGATTCTCGTTGCCAAACATGGCCGGACCAAACGGGAAGATCTACGCAAAACGAAGCAACTCATGGAGCAGGCTAGCGCGACGCTGGTTGGAATTGTGATGAATCAGGTGAAGTAAGCAACACCAAAATTCGATGAAGCAAGGAGAATGAGTGCGATGATGAAAAAAGTGAAAAAGGCCATTATTCCAGCAGCAGGATTGGGAACGCGCTTCCTCCCTGCCACCAAAGCAATGCCTAAGGAAATGCTCCCGATTATCAATAAGCCTACGATTCAATATATCGTGGAAGAAGCGATTGCTTCTGGTATCGAGGACATCATTATCGTTACGGGTAAAGGTAAACGTGCCATTGAGGACCACTTTGACAACGCATTTGAGCTGGAATCCAAACTGCTCGAGGACGGTAAGCTGAAGCTTCTGGAGGAAGTACAGCGTTCTTCAGGTGTGGAAATTCATTACATTCGCCAGAAAGAACCCAAAGGTCTTGGACATGCGGTATGGTGCGCAAGACGCTTTATCGGGGACGAGCCATTTGGTGTGCTGCTGGGCGACGATATCGTAACAGGTCAAAAACCTTGCCTGCGCCAGCTGATGGATCAATATGAGGAAACGCAAAACTCTGTGATCGGTGTGCAGCGGGTACCACAGGAATTCACGAACCGGTATGGCATCATTGAACCGGACCAACAGGACGGACGATTGTACCGAGTGAATAATTTTATTGAAAAACCGGCTCCAGGCACAGCCCCATCCGATTTGGCTATTATGGGTCGCTATGTGTTCTCACCGAAAATTTTCAAATATCTTGATCTTCAGGAAAAAGGAGCTGGCGGCGAAATTCAGTTGACGGATGCGATCCAAAAGCTGAATCAGAGTGAACGTGTGTACGCCTACGACTTTGAAGGCACGCGTTATGACGTAGGTGAACGTCTTGGATATATTTTAACCACTCTTGAATTTGCACTTGCCAGCGATGATTTGAAGTATCCGGTTATGGAGGCCATGAATGAATGGCTGAAAAAAACCGAGAAAGCAACCACAGCGGGTTGAGAGGAGGTACGTCAGCATGAGCATGGAAAATTTACCGGAGGATGGCGAGGCTGTCATGTCAGGTAAAGCGTTTTACATGCCATACGGAAATACACAAATTCAGGATAAAACGTCCTACCTGGTCACAAAACGCCTCCTTGATATGCTGCTGTCTTTTGTGGGCTTAATTGTCTTGCTTCCATTGTTTGCAGTGGTGGCCATTCTGATTAAGCTCGAAGACCCAAAGGGAAGTGTGTTTTTCAAGCAAACTCGGGTGGGCAAGAATGAGAAGTTATTCGATATGTATAAATTCCGTTCAATGGTGTCCAATGCCGAGGAACTGAAAAAGGACCTGATGGAGCTGAATGAAGTGAGCGGCGCCATGTTCAAAATTAAAAACGATCCTCGGATCACGAAAATTGGCAGTTTTCTGCGCAAGACGAGTATTGATGAGATTCCGCAGCTGTGGAATGTGTTGGTTGGAGACATGACTTTAGTCGGTCCGCGTCCGCCGTTGCCCAGCGAGGTTGAGCAATACTCCGATTATGACAAGCAGCGCCTGATTGTAACACCGGGATGTACGGGTTACTGGCAGGTGAGCGCACGTAACAGTGTAGGCTTCGAAGAAATGGTGCAAATGGATTTGAAGTATATTCATGTTCGCAATACGTGGCTCGATCTGAAAATCATCATGAAAACAGGCGTTAAAATGCTGTTCTCCAAGGATGCTTACTGATGGATGCATTTAAGCGATGTCCCGCAGTGTCCGTCGTTATTTGCACCTATAACCGGGCGGACCTGCTGGAGAAAACGTTAATGTCTCTACTGAAGCTGGAAGACCTTGCACTGGCTGAGATCATTGTGGTCGATAACCGATCCACCGATCATACAGCAGCGACGATCAAAAGATTCACCGTTGCGCATGGTCAGCATATTCATCTTCGGTATCATTATGAGCGCGAACAAGGACTGTCTGCCGCTCGTAATGCTGGCATTACGTTATCAAAAGCAGACGTCATTGCTTTTCTGGATGATGATGCAATTCCGTGTGTTACATGGCTGCAAACGATTATGTCGGCCTTTGGGAACAATCCCGAGCTAACGGCTATGGGTGGGAAGATTGATCCTAAGTTTGAGACGGAACGGCCGAACTGGTTGACAGGGCCGCTTGAACTGCCCTACACGATTATTGATCTGGGGAAATCCGTTCGGGAATATCCGGCGGGCCTGAATCCATTTGGGGCGAATATGGCTATGCGCAAAACGGCTTTCGCCGCCGTCATGTTCCCGCTTCACTTGGGCAGAAAGGGAGATATCCTCCTATCTGGTGAAGAATCGTGGGTATTTGAGCAAATCCGTAAAAATGGTGGAACGATTATGTATCATCCGCACATGGCTGTAGAACATTTTGTTCCGGCTTCACGCTTAACGAGAGAATGGATCTTGAATCGCTACTATTGTCAGGGCATGTCTAATGCTGCTCAGGCTACAGGTCTGCGCGGCAACGCGGTGCTGATGGCAAAAGTGGCAGCCAAAGTGTTATACATCACGGTGGATTCCCTGCTGGCACGTACTGAGGGCAGGAAGCTGTTGAATCGGTGCAGGCTTGAAAATATCCGCGGAACGCTGGATACACTGCGCAACCGGAAAAGCGAGTCAGCTGCGGGGTGAAAGATTGAACATGAGTAACTATCCTTGGACTTCCAGAATAAACACGATACAGCATGTTTTTATTTTTCTACTAGGCGCTCTTGCTGTAGGAATTGCAGCTACCTATCAACCTGTGGTCAGTATTGCGGCGGTATGCTTACTGCTTTTGTTGGCTGTCTCTATCCATCATCCAGAGCGCATTAGCTATGCGGTTTTGCTAAGCACAGCGGTCTCGGTCGATTCTCTGTATCAGGGTGGCGTGTTCGGCATTGAGATATTGTCATTGTACAAATTGGGCATTTTGGCTCTGCTAGTGCCCTGCATGCTCGTGTATGGCATTCGTCTCAAGTTCAGCTATCCAGTCTGGGCATTGGTGATCATGCTGGGGATTACATTTGGATTTTCAGCATGGCTGCCTTTGTTAACGACCTCGATTGCCGTCAAGGCGTTCGTGGGACTATCACTGCCCTTCTTTTTTTTACTGATCCAGTGGAAAAAGGATGTGGCGGAAAAGCATATTCGACTGATCAGCCTGTTGCCGATTATTAGTGTGATCATTGGATTAGGCTTGCAGGTTTTAGGATTGCACTCATTTACGGATGTGGAATTTACGGGCGCAGTCAGAGTACAAGGAGCGAACATACCGCCGCATTTGGCAATGCTCTCCTTTCTCGGAATTGCCGTCTCTCTGATTGAGGTCAAGCGCAAACCTAGGCAAGCTGCTTTTTATTACACGGTGTTGGCCCTGAACTTTCTAATCCTGATCGCCACCGGTACACGTGGGCCGATTCTGGCATTGCTATTAATGTTTGCTGTGTATCTGTTTGATATTGCCCGTCAGTACCTCAAGGGAAAAGTCAATTATTTGCTACCGCTGGCCGGATCGTTTTTGGTTGCTCTGGGGGCGGTGGCCCTACAATGGAACAATTTAAAAAAACGCTCCTTCGAACGGGAGACCGACACAGGCATTGACCTATCGGGACGCTCGGAGGCATGGGAATATTTTTTGAACAGAGTACATGATTACCCTTGGTCAGGCAGAGGCCTTGGCGCGGTAACGGTTGCGAACGACGGGACGTTATTCAATGGTTTTGTTGTACCGCATAACGAGTATATACGATTTTATTTTGATACCGGATATATCGGTTGCGGGCTATTAATGCTTTCATTACTGATCGTGTTCGCTCTCATTTACCGGTCACTTGCCAAGTCTATCAAACCTTATTTTGCAACTTTAATTGCAGGTTTTTTGATCTATTCGTTTTCAGATAATACGTTGTCGACGGTTCAGATGATTATTCCGTTTTGCTGGTATTTGAACGCATTATACCAGACATCTACTCAAACCGATTTTCGCAAAGAGAAGTGATACGATGAGCAGAGTGAACATGTTCGATGTCAACTTTGATAATTACGATTTTAATGATCTACTCGAATTTATAGATACTTCTATTGAGCATCAGCGTCATTCCTACATTTTGACCTGTAATGTCGATCATGTGATCAAGCTTCGTAAGGATGATGAATTCCGCAAGGTATATTCGGATGCCGGAGCTGTAGTGGCTGATGGAATGCCTATCATTTGGGCGTCTAAGTTGCTGAAAAAGCCCCTCAAACAAAAAGTGTCAGGGTCCGATTTGTTCACCCGACTGGGAGAGGCTTTTGAGGATCGGGGCTATCGCTTGTTTTTTCTGGGTGCAGCTGACGGTATTCCTGAGAAGGCTATGCTTAATCTCCAGGAATCCTATCCAAACATGAATGTAGTAGGCTGCTATTCTCCTTCTTATGGTTTTGAGAAAAACGAAGAGGAGAACAGATACATTATCCAGTTGCTTCAAGAGGCTCGCCCAGACATCGTTTTTGTAGGTGTAGGAGCACCGAAGCAGGAAAAATGGATTTACAGATATTATGAGACTTACCGCGCTCCAGTTTCGATTGGGGTGGGAGCGACCTTTGATTTCCTGTCGGGAAATGTAAAGAGAGCACCGGAGCTGATGCAGAAGACAGGATTTGAATGGTTTTGGAGGTTGTCTCAGGAGCCTAAACGATTGTGGAAAAGATATTTGATTGAGGATTCCCAGTTCCTCGTTCTGCTGTTTAAAGAGATGTTCAAGCGGAAGCGGATGAAGGGAGGCCAGGGGTGAGAAACATGAGTCGGTTGGCAGATCAGCAGATTTCCTTCTGGCTAGGAAGTCGGCGTGGAATCGGCATGATCGGCATGGGGGTGCTGGCTTGTATGCTACCACTCGCCATCGGATTTGTCAGCGCCAAGATGAATCCCACCACGAGCCAGCAAGGAGCCATATTGCTGGCGATCGTTTTTCCAGCCTTCCTGCTGGCGATCTTGCAATCACGGCTATTGATTTCTTACACATTGGTGGTGTGGGCAGTAGGCCCGGAAATCCGCCGCATTGCAGATTGGTTGGAGGGAACGTATCACTCGGTTTCCTTGTTGAGCGTAGCGCCGCTGCTGGTAAGCAGCATGCTGATCATTCCTGTGCTGCGGGGGATTCATCTGGCGGAAAAGCCATTAACCCGGATTGCTGTATTTTTCGGCATAGAGTTGGCCTACGGAAGTGTGGTCGGGTTATTCAAAAATGGTATTGTTTTTGCTTATGATTTGGCCAATTATGTGGTTCCATTGCTTCTATTGCCTTATCTTGCGATTAAGCCTATGAAAGCCAAGGAGCTGGACCGACTGCTGTATTCATACGCCAACATTGCTGTTCTAGTAGCGATATACGGCATTATTCAGTACTTGACGGTGCCTCCTTGGGATGCATTTTGGATGAATCATGTGGAAATGAATTCCATTGGCGTGCCAGAACCGCTTCAAATTAGAGTGTTTTCTTCCATGAACTCGCCCGGCCCATGCGCTATTTTCCTGGCAATGGCACTTGTACCAATGCTGATGGAGAAACGGTGGCGAGGCACATTGGGATGGATTGGAGTCCTGCTAACAGTCGTTTGTCTCTTGGTCACGCTCGTACGTTCAGCCTGGCTGATTGCATTCGTCATGTTGCTGGCTTACATCCTCAGCTCATCCTCCAAAGGAAAGTGGAAGACCCTGTTTCAACTTGCTATCGTCGGTCTTCTTCTCTATATCATCGTTCCAAAACTTCCGGGGGCAGAAGGTTTGGTGGCTCGCATGCAGACGTTGACAGATATTCAACAGGATCATTCATACAATGAACGTTTGGATCTACTGCATACAATGCTTCCGGCGATTACTAACAATCCGGTCGGGCAGGGGATCGGGAGTGTAGGTATCGGAACCAAGCTTGATAACGGCGGCGATCTCGGTGAACTTGGGATTATGGATAATGGATATATTGCCATTTTCCTCACCTTCGGTATTTGCGGAGCATTCTTTTTCTTCGGTGGTCTGTTCGTTATCATCAAGCGCCTTCTCGTCCGTATTGCCGAACGGAATTCCAGTCAGCCTTATATCAGACTGGCGTTGGCTACATGGGCCGGAGCTGTAGCCAGTCTCATATCGGATAATGGTTTCCCCGGTATGCGCGGCTATTTGATCTGGATGATGATCGGAATAGGACTATGGGCAAAAGATGTCATCGCGGAAAGAAGGTAAAGGCTGTGCAAAACTTACAAGCATTATCCGCACCTGTCCGGACACTATGGTCCACGGTGATTCGGTTTGCCAAAAGCAAGGATAACAGCTCTGCAGCAGTAAAAACGATGATATTCAGTATGCTGATTCTCGTCGTGAATATGCTGACTGGTGTGCTGACGGCACGATTCTTGGGTCCTACTGGACGCGGGGAACAGACAGCGATGGTGAACTGGTCCCAATTTCTTGCCTTCTGCATGAGCTTCGGTGTTCCATCTGCATTGATATACAATGCCAAAAGGAAACCTGAGGAAACGGGTAAGCTGTATGGTCTGGCCTTGCTGCTGGCTACGGTATTCGGGGGAATGGCGACACTCGTCGGAGTATTTCTAATTCCTTATTGGCTGCGCTCTTTTTCTTCATCGGTCATACTTTTCGCGCAGTGTTCTATGATGATGTGTCCGCTCATAGCGATTTCACAGATCAATAATGCATTGCTTCAAGTTCGCTCGGAATATAAACAATACAATTTATTCCGGTACCTGGTACCACTAAGTACACTGCTGGGTCTGGCGATTCTGATCCTGACGGGGACAATGAATCCGTACACCTCAGCATTGGCTTACTTACTGCCAGGCTTGCCGATCTATATCGGTGTCACGATACGAATGATTCGGCTGTACAAACCAAAGGTGAAGAACAGCTGGACGCAATTTAAAAATCTCTTTACCTACGGTATGGGTTCATACGGGAATGATCTCATGGGGCAGGTTTCCACTTACATTGACCAGATTTTGATTGCAGGTCTGCTCAGACCTGCTGATCTCGGTTTATATGCGGTAGCGGTCAGCCTGGCCCGGATGGTGAATGTATTTTCAACCTCGATCATTGTCGTGTTGTTTCCCAAAGCCTCTGGTCTGGATAAGGAAGAGGCAGTGGCCATAACATTCCGGGCATTTAGAGTGACTTCAACGGCAACCTTTTTGGCTGCGGTGATGTTAATGCTGGTTGCTCCGTTCGTATTTACATTGTTATATGGTCAAGAGTTTAAACAAGCGCTTACGGTATTCCGGTTTCTGGTGCTTGAGGTTGCTATCAGTGGAGGTACCATGGTGCTGGCACAACAATTTATGGCGCTGGGTAAGCCCAAACTGGTTACCATTCTACAGGGTGTCGGATTGGCGCTCGTCATTCCATTGCTGTCCATACTCGTGCCGAGATATGGATTGACGGGTGCAGGGATAGCAATGCTGTCTTCGGGGATTTTACGGTTCGTTTTCATTTTATGTAATGTTAAGTTCGTTCTAAAAATGAAAATTCCAAGACTGCTTATTTCCAAACAAGATTTTCAATGGCTCCGATCAACGATGTCACACTACATCCGGAAAAAGCCAGTTAACGGTTAGATAAAGAAGGAGGCACCCGCTAATGAACCACATGTCTAGCGTTCCCGCGGACAACCGGATATCCGTAGTTATTATCGCTCAGGATGATGGCACTCGAATTACAGCCGCCATTAAATCCTGTCAGCCCTTTGCGGACGATATCGTCGTCATTGACGGAGGGAGCAAAGACAATACGATTCAGGTAGCTGAATCATTGGGCTGTCGGGTGTTTTCCAACCCATGGCCTGGTTATGCCAAACAGCGCATGTTTGGTGTTGATAAAGCGGAATTTGATTGGATTTTCCTGATTGATACAGACGAAGTAGTGGATGCAGAGTTGCTTGGTGACTTGTTGAAAGTAAAGGAAACGCTCCACGATCCGGCCAAAGCCTATTCTGTATTTCGCATTGGCGATTTTCTCGGCAAATGGATGAACAAAGGCGAGTATTTGGTTCGTTTGTACAATCGGCGAATTTATGGCATTACGAATAGTCTTGTTCATGAAATGCCGGATGTAGCCTCTTCCCAGATCATCAATCTGGAGGGCGTGTTATGGCACTATGGCTTCCGCAGCATCAGCGATCATATGACCCGTTTTAACAAATATACGGATCTGGAAGCAGAGACGGCATTTAACAAAGGAAGATCCTTTCGGATTACCAGACTGTTGTGGAGGCCGCCTGCCCGCTTTGTACAGAAGTATTTTGTTCAAGGCTTATACCGCAAGGGGTTGGCGGGTTTTGCCGTAGCCGTTTTCTGGGTGATGTATGAGTTTCTCGTCTGCTTCAAGCATTATGAGTTAACCAAGCGGCGAAAAAAGATTGAAGTTGTGGATGGCGGACAAACCGAGCAGAAAGGAGAAACCAGCTATGTCGTACAATAACGGATTTCGTATTGCGGCAACCGGGCTGAGCTGGCCGTCCTTGCAGCCAGGAGGTCTCAACACATATTTCAAATCCATCTGTGAGCAGCTTACGCTAGAGCGCAATACGCTGGATGCTTTAATCTGTAGTGATGAGCAGCCTCAGGCGCCTGAACGTATTCGTATTCATTCAATTGGTAGCAAGCAGCAATCCATCTGGAAGCGTCGAGAGCTGATGCAAAAATATGCAGCAGAACTGTTCGACAAGCAACCGATAGATGTGCTGTATTCCCACTTTGCTCCCTATAGTGTCGGACCGGCACTGGAGGCGAAAAAAAGAGGAATCCCGGTCGTTACCACCTTCCACGGACCGTGGACGGAGGAAATGAAGATTGAAGGACAGGGAATTAAGCATTTTCTTAAAACGACGTTGGCCAAATCCATTGAAATGAAAGCTTATGGTTTGGCGGATAAATTTATAGTGCTAAGCGAGACTTTTCGGGATATTTTACATGAGCACTATAAAGTTCCACTTAGTAAAATTCATATTATTCCTGGTGCGGCGAATGTAGAAAGGTTCCATCCGGCAGAGGATCAGGAGGCCGTACGGAAGCGGCTGAATTTGCCGCAAAATGCGACGATTGTGCTAACCGTTCGTCGTCTTGTTAATCGCATGGGACTGCTACAGCTGCTTGAAGCATGGCGGCGAGTAACCGAGCGACACCCTGATCATCTGCTGCTGATTGGTGGGAAGGGCCCCTTGATGGAGGAATTGGCTTCCAAGGTGGCGGAATACAATCTTCATAATCACGTAAGATTGCTTGGTTATGTGTCGGATGAGGAGCTGCCCCTGTACCATCAAGCCTCGAACTTGTTCGTTGTGCCAACACAGGCACTAGAGGGTTTCGGTCTGATTACAGTCGAGGCGATGGCCTCGGGACTACCGGTGCTGGCCACTCCTGTAGGCGGCAACAAGGAAATCTTAAGAAGATTCCGTCCTGAGCTTTTGTTCCAGGGGACGGACAGTGAAGCCATTGCTGCTGGGCTGCTGCGTGTGCTGGATCATCGTGAACTTCTACCGAATGCACGGGAATGCCGGGACCATGTCCTGAGCAGATACACATGGGGACATGTAGCGGAGCAGGTAGAAGAGGTGTTCCGACAGGTCCTTGACAGAAAGGCGGCGGCGAAATGATGAGAGTAGCTTATATTGACCATACGGCAAGATGGAGCGGCGGCGAAGTCGCTTTGTATAACATCCTGACGAATATTGGGGAACATATCGACCCGCTCGTTATTTTGGCGGAGGAGGGCGATTTGGCGGATCGGCTTCGGCAGCGTGATATTGATGTGCGCATCGTTCCACTAGATGATTCGATTCGCAATCGAGGACGAAATGCTGTTAATCTGGGTGCGCCTGCAGCAGCCTTTCGATTGCTGGCTTACGGCAGAAAACTCGCGCCATTGCTGCGTGAGGAAAAAGTCGTGTGTGTGCATACGAACTCACTCAAATCTGCACTGTATGGTGCAGTAGCCGCCAAATCGGCGAAGCTGCCGTTGATCTGGCATATCCGTGACCACATCGGTCCGCCGTATCTGAAGCCGATTGTAGCCAAAGGGATTCGGCTGATGTCCCGCTTTTTGCCTAACGGTGTGATTGCCAATTCCAAATCCACGCTGAGTGCATTGGAATTACCCCCGGACAAAAAGACGCTCGTCGTCTACTCCGCTTTTGCCAAAGCAATTACGGCTCGTGATTCGGCTGCGCATTTGCGTGGCGATGACTCGTTTAACGTCGTATTGGTCGGCAGATTGGCGGAATGGAAGGGACAACATATTTTATTGGAAGCGGCACGTTCTTTTTTACCAGATCAGCGTGTGAAATTCTGGCTGGCTGGAGATGCGTTGTTCGGAGAAGAGGAATACAAACAACGATTGGAATCCACGATGCGCGAATATGGGTTGACCAACGTCAATCTGATGGGACACGTCGATGACATTCAGGGACTGATGCAGCGCTGTGACCTGCTAATTCATACTTCCATTACACCGGAGCCATTCGGTCAAGTCATTATTGAGGGAATGGCTGCAGGTTTGCCAGTGATCGCTTCAAACGAAGGTGGTCCCAAGGAAACGGTGGTACCTAATGAAACCGGGCTGCTCATTGAACCGGGAGACCCGGCCAAGCTGGAAGAAGCCATCCGCTGGATGCTGGAGCATCCACAGGAACGTCAGCAGATGGGTGAGAGAGGGATGGAACGGGTCAAGAAGCATTTTGTCATCGAGAACACTGTTAAGGATATAGTTCATTACTATAAGGGTTTGTTGGCAGGAGTCTGACCGACATTCGCGTTAAAGGATGATTCAGATGAAAATAGCGATAGCACATGATTACTTAATCCAAATGGGCGGAGCGGAAAGGGTAGTAGAGGTATTCCATGATATGTATCCGGAGGCTCCCATCTTCACAACGGTGTTCAGCGACGAGCGCCTGTCGCGCAACTTGAAGGATGCGGACATTAGAGCCACTTGGCTACAAAACGTCCCAGGAGTGAAGACCAATTTCAAAGGAGTGCTGCCGCTGTATCCCATCGCTATCCGTGATTTTGATTTTAGGGATTTCGACATTGTTTTAAGCTCCAGCAGCGCATTTATGAAAAGCATCCAGGTACCCAAACATACGTTTCACATTTGTTACTGTCACACACCGATGCGGTTTGCCTGGGATTACGATACATATATGGCCCGGCAGTCCAAATCCAACCTGCTCAAAAATATGCTAAAGCTGTACATGAACAGGCTGAAAACATGGGATGCCAAAACTTCTCGCAACGTAGACCAGTTTATCGCCAATTCTTCCGTCGTCAAACGGAGAATTCTGCACTATTACCAACGGGAGGCAGATGTTATTTTCCCTCCTATCAATACATCCCGTTTCAAACGTGCTACAAGCATCGGTGACTATTATTTGATCGTATCCCGATTGGTGTCTTACAAGCGCATTGATCTCGCGATCGAGGCATTCAAACGTAACGGTCTCAAGCTGCGCATCGTTGGTGAAGGACCAGATCGTAAACGACTCGAAGCCATGGCTGGCCCGAACATTGAGTTCCTCGGCAGGCTTGAGGACGAAGAGGTTAACAAGCTGATGGCCGAATGCCGGGCGCTTGTCTTTCCGGGGGAAGAGGACTTCGGTATTACGCCTTTGGAGGCGAATGCGGCTGGACGGCCAGTTATCGCTTTTCAGGGCGGGGGAGCGCTGGATACGATTGTTCCTCATGTGAACGGCGTATTTTTCCGCAAGCATCAGGTAGACGATGTGCTGGAGGCCGTCGCAAAGGTCGAGCAACATGCATGGAATGTGGACGATATCATTACCCATGCCCGCAAATTTGATGAAGATAACTTCAAGGATCAATTGAAAAAGTATGTAGAACAAGCCTATGTGAACTTTCTAAAAGGAGGATGAACGGAATGAAGCTGGCTGTAATCGGTACTGGATACGTTGGACTCGTCTCGGGTGTGTGTTTTGCGCAAAAAGGTAATGAGGTGATTTGTGTCGATCTGGAGCAGTACAAAATCGACATGTTGAATCGGGCAGAATCTCCGATCTATGAACCGGGTATTGAGGAATTGATCGCGTTGAATCTGGAAGCTGGCCGTTTGGAGTTCACCTCGGATTTGGCCGATGCGGTACGTCGCTCGGATATCGTTATTTTAGCGGTAGGTACGCCTTCACTGGCTAACGGCGAGGCGAATTTGTCTTACATTGAACAGGCGGCTGCCGATGTCGGCAAAGCCATGAACGGGTACAAGATTATTATGACCAAGAGTACCGTACCTGTCGGAACGAACGAAAAGATTAAGGACGTAGTGGCTCGACATACGAGTTTGTCTTTTGATATTGTATCCGCGCCGGAGTTCCTGAGAGAAGGCTCAGCCATCAATGATACGCTTCATCCAGATCGCATCATTATTGGTTTGGACAATACAGGTTTGCGTGAAACAATGGTCACTCTGCATCAGGTATTCACGGATAAAATCTATGTGACCGATATCCGCAGTGCTGAAATGATCAAATATGCCTCCAATGCGTTCTTGGCAACTAAAATTTCGTTTATTAACGAGATTGCTAATATTTGCGAAAAGGTTGGCGCGGACGTTACCTGTGTGGCAGAAGGTATGGGCATGGACAAACGGATCGGTTCCTCTTTCCTGCAAGCAGGGATCGGATACGGGGGCTCTTGCTTCCCGAAAGATACGAATGCGCTCATCCAAATTGCGGGTAATGTAGACTATGAATTTAAGTTGTTAAAATCGGTGGTCGAGGTGAACACTGACCAGCGCTTTATGATTGTATCCAAGCTGCGTGAATCGCTGGGTCAGCTAAACGGCGTATCGATTGGCATTTGGGGCCTCGCCTTCAAGCCTAATACAGATGACATCCGCGAAGCTCCAGCACTGGAAATCGTAGAAACGCTCATTCAGGCAGGTGCTATTGTCAAGCTGTATGATCCCATTGCGATGGATAAATTCAAGGAGCGCGTGGATCACCCGAATATTATATGGTGCTCCTCCCCGCAGCAAGCCGCCGAAAGAAGCGACGCTGTGTGCCTGCTGACGGATTGGGAAGAGTTCAAAGAAGTTGATCTCGTGCAACTGGGCTCTATTCTACACAAGCCAGTTCTGATTGACGGTCGTAACGTATTCACCGAGGAACAGATTCAAGGCTCTGGACTGGAATACTACTCCGTGGGTCGTCCGCGGATGAGTGGATGGAACAGAGATAAAGTGGAAGTTTAAAAAGTAACAGATTAAAAAGTGACTGTGGTGATGTGGGAGGCGCTGAAGGCGCTGCGCGTGCAGATTGTTCTTCCGATTGCTGTTACCCCCGGATTTTCTGGATTGTATAAAACATTCAAAGGTTAAAATCCGGGGATAAAGGCAAACGCTGACGCTTCTTCAGAACAATTCTGCCCGCTCCGCTGCTTTTGCCGCACCAAGTCACGATGTTTAATCTCCCATCTTAGGGGATGGGAGTAGTAAGGGCGTATCGGAAGGAGCGGCACAGTTGAAGCCGCTCCTTCCGATTAAGGCGCCATGCGCTGTACCGCGGCGCCCCTGTGGAGCAAGCC
The DNA here is from genome assembly GCF_011800655.1 of Paenibacillus sp. EKM10P. Taxonomy (NCBI): domain Bacteria; kingdom Bacillati; phylum Bacillota; class Bacilli; order Caryophanales; family Paenibacillaceae; genus Paenibacillus; species Paenibacillus sp. EKM10P. Next base: position 302,030 of record NZ_JAALET010000001.1, read on the forward strand.
TACCATGCGGATACGCTATGTTGCTCCTGCGGAGCAAAGCTGCCATCGCGGTTGTCGCAGCAATCTTGGCAAGGCGTTACGAAACCTCGATTACTAGAAGCTTGCAAGCCCAGCGGGCAAGCCCCGAAAGTGTGAGATTTTAACAGGCTGACCAGACTTAATAATGTCCGGTCGTGCCTTTTGCACCACAAGGTATGATCGATATGATGCATTTTTGAGTAGCGCAGGAATAGATTTGAATCTGGAGAAGCGGAGCGTTCGCCTTTGACGTGGGATTCTTACATATAAATGTCTTACACAATCCGAAGAATCCCACGGCAACAGCGATCGTAAGATCAAATCCATACCGTAGCGGGTAGCAACTCATCATCAGAACGATCACCCACACATAATAGAGAGGAAGTGGAGAGTTATGAAGCTCGTACTTTTGTCTGGTGGTTCCGGTAAAAGATTATGGCCGTTATCCAACGATTCCCGTTCCAAACAGTTTTTGAAGGTACTGGAGAGCCCGGAAGGGATTTCGGAATCCATGGTGCAGCGGGTATGGAGACAATTGGGAGACAACGGATTATCCGAATCCTCGTTTATTGCGACAGGGAGAGCGCAGGTCGAAATGATCCAGAGTCAGATCGGATCGAATACGCGCATCATAGTTGAGCCGGAACGCAGAGATACCTTTCCTGCGATTGCGCTGACAGCGACTTATCTATATTCCATTGCGGGTGTTTCGCCTGATGAAATTATAGCTATATTGCCTGTAGATCCTTATGTAGAGGATGCTTTCTTTGCTTCCGTTGCCCAACTGGAGCATACACTTCAGGAGAGTGAAGGCAAGCTTGCATTAATCGGGGTTGTCCCTTCCTATCCTTCAGAGAAATACGGTTATATTATTCCGAAAAACGATGCCACTCAAGGTAGCACAGGCTACCGCGAAGTGAGCCATTTTCAAGAGAAACCCGACCGGGAGCAGGCGGAGCGTCTGATTGAACGCAATGCTCTATGGAACTGCGGGGTTTTTGCATTCAAATTAAGCTATTTGCTGGATATCCTGGCATCCAAGGGTTTGCCGCTGAATTATGAAGAAATGCAAAAGCAATACGCATCTCTGGAGAAAATCAGCTTTGACTACGAAGTCGTTGAGAAGGAGAAGGACATTGTTGTTCTTCCTTATGATGGTTTTTGGAAGGATTTGGGCACCTGGAATACGCTCACAGAAGAAATGTCTAATCAGCAAGTGGGCAGAGGTGTAGTAACGGAGGATTGTGTTAATACAAGCCTTATTAATGAGTTGGACATTCCGGTAGCGATCATTGGAACGAATGATCTGATTGTAGCCGCTAGCCCAGATGGTATTCTTGTGACCAATAAGGCAGAAAGCCCACGCATCAAGGAAGTGCTCAAGGCTCATGATCAGCGTCCAATGTATGAAGAACGTCGTTGGGGGCAGTATCGAGTTGTAGACTATGTAAAGTATGACGAGGGTAATGAGGTACTGACCAAACGAATCCGCGTACACAAAGGTAAAAATATCAGCTACCAGCTTCACTTCAAACGAAGCGAAATCTGGACCATTATTAGCGGCGAAGCGGAAATTATTTTGAATGAGAAGCTGCACAAAGTGAAGGCCGGTGACGTAGTCCGTATCCCTGAAGGAACCAAGCATAGTATTTTGGCTGTAACCGATGTGGATTTTATAGAGGTGCAGACTGGCACTGAGTTGGTTGAAGAGGATATTGTACGCTTTTGCATGGATTGGAATGAAATTGCCCGTCATCAATTTATCTCATAATCGTTTTCGTAAAAACGAAATAAAGAAGATTTGATGAAAATTTATAGCCCAAACTGTCGAAATTGGGCGAAAACCTGTAAATTCATGAACATGACCTATTAAATTTTGGTAAAAAAAAGTCGATACTTAGGTTAAGAAGGAATCCAAACTCCTTCCAACGATAAACGCAGCCCTGTCGAAAGGCAGGTACGCAAAGCTAAAGGGCCTTCCCGTAAGGATGGCAGCCTGGCTACCGAAAGGAAGAGCAAAAGTGAGATTCAATTTTATTCCTCTGTATCGACTGATACGTCATGTACTCCCCGTAGTTATAATTTTTTCTTTGTTTCCCGTCGGATTTGGTGATTCTCTGTCTGTGGTGAATGCCGCTTCATTACAACCTGTTAATTCGGACGCTTGTACTCAGGCCCGTGAACTATACAATTATTTACTCAGCATCTCTGGAAAGAAAACAGTCACTGGTCAGCATGATTATTTGGAAAGTCCAGATGAATTAAGCAACAAGGTCCAAAAAATCAGCCAGGCGTATGTGGGTCTGCACGGCTATGAGATGGGAGCCATCTCTGGTCAATCTGACGCTACAGAAGCAGCACAACGTAAAAATGTCGTCGATAGCGCTATTCGTTGGAGTAGAGCAGGTGGCATTGTGACGATGACTTTTCATGAAGCGCTGCCGGGTAGACCGCTGACTTGGGCCAATGTGCAGGCCAAAGTAAGTCAGGCGGAGTTCAATAAATATGTCACACCAGGCACTGCGCAGTATAACCTCCTCATTGCCGATCTGGATAAGGTCGCTGTATCGTTAAAGCAGCTTCGTGATGCAGGGGTTCCGGTATTGTGGAGACCTTATCACGAAATGAATGGTGACTGGTTCTGGTGGGGAAACAAAAACAATTTCAATCAGCTATGGAATATCATGTACGACCGTTTTGTTAACACGCATCAATTGAACAATCTGCTGTGGGTGTGGAGTCCCAATGCTCCCAATTCCTACACTGTCCCGTATACCCCAAAATATCCGGGGGATGACAAAGTGGATATTTTGGCAGTAGACATCTACAACAATGATTTTAAGCAAAGTCATTATGAAGGACTGCTCGAGTTGGCACGGAATAAGCCGATTGCCATTGGCGAGCACGGTGAGATACCTAGTTCTGAGGTGTTGCAGGCTCAGCCAAAATGGGTGTATTCCATGACTTGGGGCAAGATGCTGACCGAGAATAACACAACCACTCAAATACAGGATTATATGAACGATGCGAAGAGTTTGACACGGGATGATGTGAAAAATGGGCTGGAGGCCATCCAACAACCCGGAGATGTACCGACCTTACCGGATGAGGGACAAAGTGAGCCTCTCCCAGCTCCACCAGTAGTGATTGCTCCTCCAGCTCCGACTCCTCCTTCCGTTCCTGATGTAGTATATGTGAACGGGCTACGGGGCGAATATTTCAACAATATGAATGTGAGCGGCAGTCCTGTTTTGATCCGTACAGACAGCAAGCTGGACTACAACTGGCGTGCCATTGCTGCTGATCCAAAGGTAAATGCCGACCAGTTCTCGGTTCGCTGGACGGGTAAAATCAAGCCACAATACTGCGAGACCTATACGTTCACAACCATATCCGATGATGGTATTCGTGTATGGGTAGACGGCAAGTTAGTGATCGATAGTTGGTTCAAACAAAGCTGGACAGAACGAAAAGGCAGTATCGCTTTGGAAGCAGGTAAAATGGTAGATCTAAAAGTAGAATACTATGATGAAAAAGGCGATGCGATGGCACGTCTGATGTGGGAAAGTCAGCATGAAGCGAAAGCGGTGGTTCCCGGAAACGCTTTGTTTCTTCCTTGATAGATACTCTTTCCCGGTCAAAAATTTTGAGGAGAGAGGGTGTATCATATGATGAAAAAATGGTTGACCCATAGGTATACGGTCGTATTATCCGGATTACTAGGGGTCGCAGCTCTAGCCATGATCGCTTGGTTTATATACACGCCTTCAAAAAGTGTAGAATTGCAGACAGATAAGGTAGCGGCGGCCAGTCCAGTATGGAAGCTGGGCCAGAGGGATGACTCCTCAGCGGAATTTAAAGGAGTGGTCGGTAGGGATAATATCGATATTTCTGCAGCAGCAGCTTCTTCCGAATTATCTGCTAAAGCAGCATTTTCGGCGTTGTCGGAAGCAGAAAGTACAACAGTTCCGGTATTGCTCAGCAGTGGAGATATTCCTCCCGGTTTGAATGCATCCACGAATCCAGAACTAACACTTCAATATAAGCTGAATCAGGTTCCTCCCAATGGTATGATATTCCGTGTTCGGATTTTGGATGCGGGCAAAGCGGTGCCGCAGATGGCTGTCTTTTCAAATCATCAGCTGTCCGGAATTATTCAGATTGCCGGGGTATCCGGTACTGGGAGTACCTATAACTTCAAAAATAACTACGAGCTGTATATCCCCAAAGAACAATTGCAAAGCGGTGTTAACGTACTCAAGCTAAAGACAGCGCGCTGCCTATACTGCTCCTCTGCAGAAGATAAAAATGTGTGGTGGACTTGGGATGACTTGAGCTTGGAGACGTTAGCTTCCCCTGCGGCCGAACCGGTACATGGGAAATATATACTGACTGGTACGAATGTAAACAATAAAGAATTTTATTATGATCAGGGTGCAGTTAAGCATCTACCATACGTGCTCAAATGGCTGGGAATTGCCTATAGCGGCAACGTCATGAGGGTCACCTGTGCCAGTAATGTGGGCAAGGCATGCACAGACGTGGATGATTACTATCAAACGTTAAAGCAGTATAATATGCAATCGTCTGCTTTGTATCTATATACAGGTGATATTAAGCTGCAAATAGATGGTACTCTGCCAGAGACGGCCAAGCAAAAGTTGCGCGATTATGTAAAAAAATATGGTTCATACCTTCAATATTATGAAGTAGATAATGAGCCTGGATTGTTTAACCGTTCCAAGGCAGTAGACCTAGCTGTGGCTAAGTGGTTGAATACGGAAGGCAAGCAATTGGCACCGCATCTCAAAACCGTAGCGCCGGGCTGGGCTTACTGGCCGACTTATTCTACCAAGGCGTGCAAAAATCAAACCGGAGGTACGCAGAAATGCGGTGATCCGGATGGATGGGAACGGGACCCAGCGCAGCGTAAACAGCTGGAGGAAGTCACCGACCTGACCAACGGACACGCCTACGGTGAATCGTATAATGAAGAGGGCGGGGGCAGCTTCGTTCAGAATTTGAAAACCTTCGGTGGTTCGAGCAACGGACTGGCGAAAAAGATGCTAAACACGGAGTTCGGTACTAACGATACGCATCGAGACAATCCTGATTACGGGGCTAGTCAGCCACAAGCAGCTGCATTCGATCGGATTATGCGATCGCAAATCGGGTTTGCCGATATGTTTATCCAGCACGCTGCTTTTTATAAGGATTACACGCTGTTTAAAACAGGCTTTGATCTGCAAAGCCACAATCCGGCTAACACGGAAATCTATCCGTTTGGGCAAGGGCAGGACACCCGCGTTAAGATCATGAGACGCTTAAGTCTAGCCTATGCCACGCATGGCAAACCGCTGACTTATACCATACTGAATCCAGAGGAAACCAAGGATAAGATGGTTTATGTTCGCGCGGTGGATACGTCCAAGCTTAAACCGCTGGCAGGTAGCGGCGCTACCTCGAACAAATTGCTGGTGAACCTAGTGAACTTCGAATCCACTACGCAGACCGTTCGTGTACGGGTGACGATGCCAAAAGCTGGTTTGTACACGGGGGAACGTTTTGGGGCGGGTTCCACCTACAGTCAGGCGCAGCGTTCCATATCAGGGCTGAAGGCTTCTCCTGCCCTTGATTTTGAAGAAAAGCTGGGCCCTGGCGAATCGGTACAATATATTTTGGAATTAAAAAGTACAGATCAAACCACGGCCTCTGCCCCAACAGAGGTGAAAGCAGCCTCTATTCAGGATGGGGTGGTAAAGATTAATTGGCTTCAAGCAGAAGGCATATCTTCCTATGATGTGCTGCGTGCTGACCGGACAGACGGTGCCTATCAGGTGATTGCCTCGCAAGTAGAAGGAAGCACGTATACGGACCGCACTGTAAAAGCTGGAAGTCATTACGTCTACAAAGTCCGAGCGACCGGAGGTACTCAGGTTTCTCAGGCAGCCGAGGTCGCTTAGTTACACCGGAATGCATGTAGGACCTTACCTAATGAATATCTAATATCATTTCGAAAAAAAACAAAGAAGAACCTATCAGGAAAAAATAGGACCTGACAGGTTCTTTTTTATTTGTAAATCGTTCTGAATTGCCAATACTTTACGTATAATGGAGAAAAAAATAAGAAAATCCTTTTATATTCTCGTCATAAGACGACAACATTGCAGCTATGTATTCATATATAATAGTTTTGTTCATGACTATACATACATGGTTTGTAAGGAATTTCTTTCCGGTGACCAAGAATAATAAAGTGAGGTTAATGCTGAATGAATAAGGAAACAGAATTAGGGGAGAACAGCCCTCTTATTCAAAACAACGCACGAAAAGCAGGCAAAGCGGCTATCCACTTGGACATACGGAACATTTTGCTCCAATGTGGGATCACGACACCGGAATGGCTAAATGGCGATGTAGATGATATCAAGTGCCGGGAGGACAAGCGCATGTAAATTTCAGTTGCTGGTCCTACTTGATCCAAACACCGAGCAGTAGCGCTTTCATTATTCCATCATTCGTTCCATTCGAACAAACGCGATAAAGCGCTTGGCTTCTTCCTCAGTCAAGGTGCGTCCGTCAATCGTCAGGTTAAAACGTCGCAGAATATCCTCGTCGGACAGTTCAAGCTGATCCACAAATTCCCTCACACCTGAATCTAATATGGCTGTCGGCTGGCTCGTACGTCCCACCAAATAATCGATGGTTACCCCGAAAATATCAGCGAGCTTGGTCAGGATCTCAAAGTCTGGCTTGCGTCTATTTTTTTCATAGTGAGAAAGAGCCGCCCGCGTAATTCCGAGGGATTGTGCTAATTCCTCTTGTTTTAATCCCTTATGTTCTCGTAATTCAGCGATGCGGGTTCCATAATTCATCTGTTTTTCCTCCTGAAGGCAAGGTTAAGAAAGGTAAAAAGAGCAATTTTACGCTTGACAAGATACAATTTGTATCATAAATTAATTATGTAGGTTACATAACGTATCCTTATTTCATAGTTTTCACTTATATCTTCATTTATATACCCTTAAGAGGCCAACGATGATTGAGCATTGTGTGCTTATTCGCTGGCTAGACCTTCTATGCGCTATTATACAACATTTTACTATAGATTAGAGGGTCATGCATCGTTCTTTTCCCCGTCATGCAGAGGATCAGTACAAGCGTTATTCATCGAAAACAAGTCAAGCAGGGAGGACTGGTCTTGTGCAGTTGAAAGAGTACATCCGTTTGATCCGCAAAAGAATGTGGTTGATTGGTAGCATTGTACTGCTGGTGTGTACTGTAGTAGGCATAAAAAATGTATATTTTACCCCGCAGGTTTATGAAGCTACCGCCAAGCTCATTATTAATCAGACGCCACGACCGGACCGTGCAGGTGTCGTCGATTACAGTGTGGTGCAAACCAATATAGCTCTAACGAACTCCTATAAGCAAATTATGATCTCCTCGGCGATTATGGATCAGGTGGTCGCCAGCTTCCCCGATCTTAAGGTTACTCCGTCAGCTTTGGCGCAAAAATTAAGAGTAAACACCGCAGGTGATTCACAGGTCATGGATGTTACAGTCCGCGATTTATCGTATACGAAGGCTGTGAAAACCGTCAATGCGGTAGCCAAAGTATTCAAACGGCAAATCCCCTCTATCATGAAAATGGACAATGTCACCATCCTAAGCGAAGCCAGTCTGAATGACCCAGCAGTTCCCGTGAACAATAATCCCGCTATACAAATTTTTATTGCTTTTACCATTTCTTTATTACTGGGCATAGGCTTGGCGTTTTTGCTGGAGGTATTGGATGATACATTTAAAAATGAGGAGGATATTGAAAAAGAACTCGGTCTGCCTACCCTATCCCTGATTACAAAAATGAAAAAAGAAGATAGACGCTCTGACAGCTCTACTACAACTCCTAAACAGGTAGGTGAGGGACAATATGCCGCGATTAATCAATAATCAGCTTGTTACATCCTTGCATGCTCAGTCTTCCGTGTCGGAGGAGTACCGCATGCTTCGCACTAACATCCAGTTTTCCTCTATAGACGAGCCGATTGAGGTGATGATGGTGGCGTCCGCTCAGGCGGGTGAAGGCAGAACAGTCACGATTAGCAATTTGGCTGTAACCTATGCGCAAGAGGGAAAAAAGGTGCTGGTTATGGATATGGATCTGCGTCGGTCCTCCTTGCATCATATGTTTGGTTTGCGCAATCATACAGGGCTGACACGGGTACTTGCCAATCAACAGACATGGCAGGATGTGGTTCAGGAAACCGGGATTGATCATCTGCATGCAATCACAGCTGGACCGAATCCACCCAATCCGTCCGAGATGCTCAGTTCCCGTAGAATGAAGGCTCTACTAGTTGAGCTCAAAGAACATTATGACGTGATTCTGATGGATACGCCACCCCTGCTGCCTTTTCCGGATGGCCTCATTGTAAGTGCCATGTGTGATGGTGTCATTTTGGTAGTACAGGCAGGGAAGGTCAAAAAGGATGTCGTTAAGAAGGCGAAGGCAAATTTAGAAAGAGTTAAGGCGCGCATTCTAGGTGTAGTGCTCAATAACGTGAAGCGCCGCGCCGAGCGTGGTATGGAGGAACGCAATCTGACATGAATAAATCGGGGAAAATAAAAGTATATAAGATTCTTTTAACAATGAATAAATAATACTTATCAATAAGGAGTGAGGTGATGAGACGTGTCTTCTTCCCGCTCGAACGAGGCCAAAGTGCTGGGCGCGTCAGTAGATGTATATTCGGTCGCTCATGGGCTTGAACGACGACAAGGATGGAGCGTATATCCGTTCGTGAAGCGAAGTATGGACATTATCCTGTCTTTTATTGGAATCATCGTACTGTGCCCGGTATTTCTGCTCGTCATTTTGTTGATCAAGCTGGAGGACCCCAAAGGAAGTGCATTATTTTATCAAATACGTATTGGTAAACATGAGCGACCGTTTCGCATGATCAAATTTCGTTCCATGGTGTCTGATGCCGAAGCCAGATTGTCTGCATTGCTGGTGGAAAATGAAATTGAGGGTGCGATGTTCAAAATGCGGGACGATCCCCGAATTACCCGTGTGGGTCGCTTTCTTCGCAGAACGAGCATCGACGAACTACCGCAACTCTTCAATGTACTACGTGGGCATATGAGCCTTGTAGGCCCCAGACCCCCATTGCCAAGAGAAGTCCATGATTACACCATGAGGGATAAGCTGCGTCTGACGGTTACACCGGGCTGCACCGGATTATGGCAGATCAGCGGTCGCAATCATCTAAGCTTTGACCAGATGGTAGAACTGGATTTGGAGTACATATCTAGACGCAGTTTCCGCACGGATATGATCATCATGCTGAAAACATTTCGTGTGCTGCTGGGCTCCAAGGATGCTTATTAAAGTCAATTTTAATAAAGAGGGGTAGGAGAGAAGGATGGAGCTTCATTCCAACATCTATGTGGCAGGACACAATGGGCTGGTGGGTTCCGCTATTGTTCGAGCGCTTCAGAAAGCGGGATATCGTCATATTACTACTCGCACAAGCCATGAGCTGGATCTGCGCAATAAAGAGGCCGTAGATCATTTTTTTGATACAGAGCTCGTGGATTATGTATTTCTGGCAGCAGCCAAGGTGGGCGGGATTTTGGCAAATAACGAATATCCAGCCGATTTTATCCGTGACAATCTACTTATACAAACAAATGTGATTGATGCGGCATACCGGAAGAATGTAAGCAAGCTGTTATTTCTAGGCTCTACCTGTATCTATCCCAAATTTGCTCCACAGCCGTTGCGAGAAGAATATCTGCTTACAGGTGAGCTTGAGCCTACCAATGAGGCCTATGCGGTTGCTAAAATTGCCGGGATTACAATGTGTCAGTCCTACAACCGTCAGTATGGAACCCGTTTTATTTCGGTGATGCCTACGAATTTATATGGTCCGGGCGACAATTTTGATCTCCAAACCTCTCATGTGCTGCCTGCGCTGATCCGCAAGTTTCATGAGGCTAAGCTGAATCAATCTCCAACTGTAGAAGTATGGGGCTCCGGTACGCCTCGGCGAGAATTTCTTCATTCGGATGATTTGGCTGATGCCTGTCTATTTCTGATGAATAACTATGAGGGGAATGAGATTGTAAATATCGGTGTGGGTGAGGATATTTCCATCCGTGAGCTGGCTGAACGAGTCAAAAATGTAGTCGGCTATGAGGGCGAAATTACTTTTAATACATCCGTTCCTGACGGAACGCCGCGTAAGTTGGTAGATGTATCCCGGATTTCCGGGCTAGGCTGGTCGGCGCGTATTTCACTAGAAGAAGGATTAAGGTCTGTATACCAGGCGTTTCAAGGTCTGGATCTGGTTGAACAATAAATAACGGTGGGGGAATTGGAATGAAAAAAGCGCTGATCACTGGGATTACCGGACAAGACGGGTCTTATCTGGCTGAGTTGCTGCTGTCCAAGGATTATGAGGTGTACGGGGTGCGCAGACGAACCAGCACACCGAACTTTGAAAATGTAGCGCATATCCAGAATGACATTCACTGGCTTTCCGGTGATATGACCGATCTGGCTTCGCTGATCGAAGCCGTCCGTCAGTCCGACCCGGATGAGGTCTATAACTTGGCTGCTCAATCCTTTGTAGCGGCCTCATGGCCGCAGCCCTTGGCTACAGGGCAAATCACAGCATTATCTGTTACCAATATGCTGGAGGCGGTTCGAATTGCCAAGCCGGATGCACGCTTTTATCAGGCTTCAAGCAGCGAGATGTTCGGTAAGGTACTGGAGACGCCGCAGACAGAAACGACCCCATTTTACCCACGTAGTCCTTATGGTGTAGCCAAGGTGTACGGCCATTGGATTACAGTCAACTACCGCGAAAGCTTTGATATGTTTGCTTGCTCCGGTATTTTGTTCAATCACGAATCACCTCGCCGAGGGCTGGAGTTTGTAACACGCAAAGTGTCGGATGCAGTAGCTCGTATCAAGCTGGGATTGCAGCAGGAGCTGCGCATGGGGAATTTGGATTCACTGCGAGACTGGGGTTTTGCAGGGGATTATGTAAAGGCGATGTGGCTGATGCTTCAGCAGGATCGACCAGATGATTACGTGATTTCTACAGGAGAAATGCATTCTGTGCGTGAACTGCTGCAAATTGCTTTTTCTCATGTAGGTTTAAATTACGAAGATTATGTCGTGATTGATCCGCAATTTGTTCGACCGGCAGAGGTAGATCTATTGCTTGGCGATTGTGCCAAGGCGAAAGAAAAGCTGGGCTGGCGATTGGAAGTCGGCTTCGACCAGCTCGTTCGTATGATGGTGGATGCAGACTTGGAGCGTGTAAAAAGGCAGGCTGCAGTTGAAGCTTCTGTCGTCGTGTAAGAGGTGGAGAGGCCGCCCGCCTGGCCGGGGGGTCTCTTCGTTGTACATGATTTCAGCTGTATGACAGATCAACAGATCATAAAGCAATGTTTGAGGTCATTTTTCAAGATGGAGTAGAACCTATGACATTAGTCAAGAAACGTGCCAAACCGCGCAGAAGCTTGCTGGTGAATACATCCTGGCTATTCGGTGACAAAATGATTCGCATGGTGTTCGGGCTGGCAGTCAGCATCATCATGGCGAGAGTGTTGGGACCAGAGGAACTGGGAAAATGGAATTATGCGGAATCCTTTTTCGGGATGTTTCTGATTTTCACGACCCTTGGCTTTGATTCTATATTAGTACGCGATCTTGTCAAACACCCCAAGGATGAGCACGAGCTATTGGGTACGGCGGTTCTGCTGAAGTTGTTAGGTACTTTGGTAGCCATTGTACTGTCCTATTCCTTTATTTCACTGCTCAGACCGGAAGACAGTTCAGTGCGGTTAATCAATCTGATCCTGGCTACGGCCTCGGTATTTCAGTTGTTTGATATTATCGACTACTGGTTCCGTGCGCAGATGTTGTCCAAATATACGGTTGTTGCCAAGAATACCGCCTTTGTCCTCGGTTCCACCGTCAAAATCATTCTATTATTGTCCGGTATTCCAGTTTGGGTAGTGGCGTTGTGTGCCCATGGAGAGTTTCTGCTGGGAAGCCTGCTGCTGCTGTATTTCTTCCATAAGGAAGGGCGGCGTGTGAACAAGTGGACGTTCCGCTTCACAACTGCTCGGCGAATCATGAATCACAGCTGGCCGCTTATTTTGTCCTCCTCCGCTGTATATGTACAGGCACGAATTGATCAGGTCATTATCGGAGAATTGTTGGGAAACGAAGCGGTCGGGCAATACTCTGTTGCACTCCGACTCATCGAGGTGCTGGGCTTTATCCCGGTCGTGCTAACGACAGCTTATGCCCCGGTGGTGACGCGTTCCAAGCAGAAAGGAAGCGACGAATACAGACAGACGTTGTCTAACGTGTATCGGCTGATGTTTATATGCTTTCTTGTGACCTCAGTCCCCTTATTTTTTCTATCTCAATGGGTAGTCGTTGTGCTGTATGGGAGAGAGTTTGCTGAAGCAGGCTCGCTGTTGTCACTGTTTGCGATTCGTCTATTTTTCACCAACTTTAGTGTCGCCAAAAGCTTGTTTATCACCAATGAAAATTTGTTCAAATACACGCTGCTGACCTCGATAATAGGTGCGGTTACGAATATAGCCTTCAATTACGCGCTGATTCCATGGCTTGGTGTCCGAGGATCCTTAGTGGCGACGATTTTGTCTTTTACGATATCTGTATTTCTATTGGATTTGTTGTTTAAGGAAGTCAAAGCCAATTTGGGTTGGATGATGAAGTCTATCCTGACCTTCTGGCATGTTCATATTACAGTACCGAAAGTTGGAGAGAACAATCATGATACCGATTAAACCATTTGTTCGGCATGAGGAACAGTGCCCGCATTGTGGAGACACGTTACGTGCTGGAGAGGTGCTGTGGCAGGGAATCCACGTATGTGTCAGTACTAAGTGTGAGGGTTGCGGACGTGAATATCTCGAGGACATGAGGGTTGGTCATGCGACGTATTCACCTTATCGTGTAGAAATGCCTGACTATATCCTGACCGGTAATGCGAAGTCAAGAAAATGGCTCGGAGAGCCTCTGCGGCAATCGTTGATGAATCCTTCCTATGATTTGGCAGTCGGTATGACCGTGCATAAAAAGAAAGCTTCTTCGCGTGTGATCATCATCAACACTATAGATTATTTATATGGTCATGCGTTGCTCAAGCTGCTGAATGTTCAGCGTGAATATGAGCAATCGCCGGAACTGGGGATCATCGTTATTGTGCAAAAGTCGCTGGAGTGGATGGTGCCGGCATATGTGTCAGAAATTTGGACTGTCGATGTCCCGTTCAACAAGGCGCGAAACTTTTATCCTCTGCTACATCATCGGATGATTGAGGAATTGATACGTTTTGATGAGGTGTATGTCAGTCCGTCATATTCACATCCCAGCCAATTTGAGATTGAACAATTTACAGGGATCTCCCGTTATGACGAGGAACGTGAGCGGAAGCCACGCATTACCTTTGTATGGAGGGAAGACCGCTTGTGGAGCGGCAGCCATCATATTGCCAGAGCAGTGCAAAAATTTCCGAAGCTCAAACGTGGCCTGAAACCGCTAATTTATCATCAACGCAGCAAAATCATTGGACTGTTCCGCAGACTGAGAGAAAGCTTCCCTGATCATTGCTTTACAGTTGCGGGACTTGGGCGCACGGGAAGCTTCCCAGCATGGATTGCTGACGAGCGCGTCTCACGCTTCGATCGGGATAGTGAAAAGCGGGTATGCGAGGTATACGCAGCCAGCCGATTAGTCATTGGTATTCATGGCTCCAATATGCTGCTGCCTTCTGCACATGCAGGTATGACGATTGATTTGATGCCTAAGGACCGATGGGGCAATTATGCCCAGGACATTTTATTTCATGAAACGGACCATCGGCTTACAGCCTACAAATATCGCTTTGTACCGATGGAATCGAGCGTGACACTGGTAGCGGATATGGCAGCTGCCCAGATCAAAGGGGCAGACCATTTTAATATGCAGATGATGGAGGAAAGACAGCGGCAGGGGGAACATTCAAGTTGGAGGGGAGAGGCCGCTTCGGGGCGGGTTTGATCTTCCGATCGCTGTTGACGAGGGATTCCCTAGATTAAATAAGCTCTGTAAGCGGGCGGAATCCCACGGGGAATATGCTTTCGAAGCGAGCTTTCCTTCGGAAAGCTTTGAGGCGAACGCTAACGCTTCTTCAGATTCAAATCCTTACCCTCCGCTACGTTTCACCGCCGCCAAAAAGAATTTCTCCCTGCCTATAAGGTGGGGGAGGTAAGGGCCGCCTGGCGATAGCTGCGCCCTATCGCCGCGAACTTCACACCGAGCATGCAACCGGTGTAATTAATGCTCTGCATAGTTCTCTCTCAAGGCGAAAGAGCTTGATGAATAGTACTTACGGTAAGCAACAATCAAGCCTAGATAAGGCATCTTGGTCAGCCCAGCAGAGTATAGCCATGCTTACAAGTTGTTTGACGAAGTCAACGCCCTGCATGCATTCGCACGCGTATATCCGCAGCGATGGCACTTCATGCACAGCATTCCCTTTTTTAAGATGGGGTGACTTTATGGAAACGGCGGTCAGCAGCGGAGTGGATGGAATCGTTCTGAAGAAGCGATAGCGTTCGCCTTTATCCCCGGATTTTACCCTTTAAAGGGTTTATATAAATCAGATGAAATCCGGGGATAACAGCGATCGGAAGAATGATCCATCCGCGTAGCGGACTCTAACCCCCGCGTGCCATAACTCACCCAATATGAAATGGCAGGAGTACTGATGATGATTCCAAAAATATTGTATCTTCGCAACTTTGCCAGCAAGGTGAATGGAGCCTCATACAATTTGCAGGAAGTCGGCTTGGGCAAAGCGCTCGTCCGTAAAGGTTACGATTGCGATATTGTTTACTACAACGATCGTAAGGAGACCCATCTGGAACAAGTCTATCGTCACGCAGGCTGCACCTTGCGCATTATCTGGCTGCACGGTTTCAAGTTCTTAAGCAACAGCATCTACAGAGATGTTCTCAAAGATTCTTTTCTGGCAGCTTATGATCTGGTTATTACTACAGAATACAACCAGATCATGACCTACCTGCTTTCCCGCAAATGTCCCGATAAGCTGGCGCTGTATCACGGTCCATACCGGGATAATACGCATGCGCTGATCCGCAAACTGTACGATGTTATGCTGCTGCCTAAGGTGACAAAGTCTCTACGCCGAACCTATGTCAAATCCGATCTTGCCAAGCGCTATCTGGAGAATAAAGGCTTTGACAACGTGATAACGATTGGGGTCGGACTGGATCGCAGCAATGTAGAGAGAGAATTCAACAGTGACGACCAAAGCGGAGAGCGTGAGGAAAACCGTGAGGTTGCGAATGAACTGCGTCGGATCGGTAATCGCCCGGTGTTGCTGTATGTCGGTGTGCTGGAGGAACGGAGAAATATACGTTTTATGCTGAATACGTTCAAAAGAGTACTCCAAAAGCATCCCGGCTGCCTTTTGTTAATGGTTGGGGATGGACGAAAGATAGATACGGATCGTTATTGGGCTTATGCTGAGCAACTGGGGTTGACGGATAGTATTATACATTTTCCAAGAGTGGAGCAACGTCATCTGTGGCAGATTTACGGAGCAGCGGATGTGATGCTGTTTCCGACCCAATACGATATTTTTGGCATGGTGCTGCTGGAAAGCATGCTGTTCCGTGTCCCGATTATTTCTTCGGTGAACGGTGGCTCGGTTACCTTGATTGAGGACGGAGTGAGCGGAGTGATGCTGAGAAGCTTTTCGGAGGAGGAATGGGCTGGTCGTATAGGCACATTGCTGGATGATGCTGGGCTTAGACGAAGTCTGGCCGAGAAAGCGTTTCTTACGCTCGAGCGTATGTCGTGGGATCGGATTGCGGATGAAATCATAAGCCAGCAGCGGATCAAACCCATAAGCTCCAATCACGCTATGCAATCAACACAGGAAAGTGGGGCGGCCACGTGAGTCAACAGGTTAGCAGACGAATGACCCCGCCTGTAAGCAAAGTACTGATCATCCATAACTTTTATCAGCAAAGAGGGGGAGAAGACAAGGTTGTCGAGCAGGAATCGGCTATGCTGCGTTCCAGAGGAATAGAGACGGAGCATTACTATGTGCATAACGACAGCATTCAAAGCAAAGGATTGGCCAACATGGCCAAGCTGGCGGTAGAGGCAGCCTGGTCCTTCCCAGAATTCAAAAGGATCAAAGAGCTGCTTTTGCGGGTGAAACCGGATGTGGTACATGTGCATAATTTTTTCCCGGTCATATCCCCATCGGTCTATCATGCCTGTGAACGGCTGGGGGTTCCGGTTGTCCAGACACTGCATAATTACAGGCTGATTTGTCCGGCGGCAACCTTTATGCGAGGGAATGAAGTTTGTGAAAAATGCCTGCACGGCACGCTGCTGCACTCCATCCGTCATGGATGTTACCGAGGCTCACAGCTGCAGACGATTCCGGTGGCGGCGATGATTAAGTTCAACGAGCTGATCGGCACATGGCAGCACAAGGTAAGTCGCTATATTGCGCTGACGGAGTTTGCACGGGACAAATTTGCCGAAAGCGGCATTCCGCTGGATCGCATCGCAGTAAAACCGAATTTTATCCATCATCAAACAGCCAAAGCCAAGTATGACCCCAATGATCGTTATTTGTTGTTCGTGGGCCGGATTTCAGCTGAAAAAGGGGTTCGCAATCTGTTGCAAGCCTGGTCACAGCTGGAAGATCGAGGTGGATTGAGACTGGTCATCATTGGCGATGGTCCGGAAAAGGCTGAACTGGCTGCTGCTTATTCGCAGGAAGACATTCAGTTTCTCGGCAAGCAGGATGGAGACACGGTGCTGGATTGTATGAGCCGAGCCATGTATGTGATGGTGCCTTCCATTTGGTATGAAGGTTTTCCGATGACGATTGTAGAGTCCTATTCCGTGGGAACGCCGGTATTGTGCAGCCGAATTGGCGCATTGGAGGAAGTCGTGGAGGACGGAGTGACGGGTTTCCATTTTCAACATGATGATCTGGAAAATATAAAGACCGTGATTCGCCGTGCAGTAGCCTATGAGAACTATGCAGCTATGAGACAGAAAGTGGCGGAAAACTATGCAGCACACTATACGGAAGAAGTGAATGTGAAGCAACTGCTGGCGATATATAGCGAGGCCATGGAGGAATGTGATGATGAAGCAGCTGCCCCAGTATAGAGTCGGAAGGATTGCGAGCACAGATGTTGCAGCGCTGACGTTTCAGGAGACGGTACATACGCTGGAACAATGGGCAGTCGGACGAAAGGACAGCTATGTATGTATTTGCAACACCCATTCCATTGTCACGGCCGGGAATCATCCCGAGTTCCACGAAGCGCTCACTCAGGCTGATTTGTGTACTCCAGATGGTATGCCACTGGTTTGGGCCCTTAAGCTGTACGGGTTCGAGCGTCAGGATCGAGTAGATGGTCCCAGTTTGATGCTCACGCTGTGCGAACGTGCGCCACAAACGGAGGTGAGCGTATATTTTTACGGCAGTACGCCGGATACGCTGGATAGCTTAAAAGACAGGGTAGGACAGGATTACCCTGGAATTCGTATCGCGGGCAGCTTTTCACCGCCATTTCGTGAACTTCAGCCAGAGGAGGAGAAACGGATCATTGAGGAAATCAATGCTTCAGGTGCGCATCTCATATTCGTCAGTCTGGGCTGTCCGAAGCAGGAAATCTGGATGCATCGCAACAAGGATCGTATCCGTGGCGTGATGGTTGGAGTAGGGGCTGCCTTTGACTATATTACAGGCAAGGTTCGCAGACCGCCGCTAATGATACAAAGGTTGGGACTGGAGTGGCTGTACCGTCTGCTCTGTGAGCCAAAGCGTTTATGGAAGAGGTATGCCTATAACAATCCAATGTATATATATCGTTTTCTCAAATCCTATCGGCATAATAAAAGGCTCACGCTCTATCATAATCGGCATACAGGGAGAGGCGTAGAGAAGTGAAGCAGGGCAAAAGTACAGTGAAATGAGACAGCATGTAAAAGGGGGAATTGGTTTGAAACTATGTGTTATAGGTGCCGGGTATGTCGGACTGGTGTCAGGGGTCTGTTTTGCCGCGCTTGGCAATAACGTCGTCTGTATCGATCAGAATGAAGACAAAATTCGTCAGCTGCGTGCAGGCGGAGTACCGATTTATGAACCAGGCTTAAAGGCTCTAATTAAAGATAATGTCGAGCAGGGCCGGCTAAGCTTCACAACAGATACCGCAGCTTCAGTGCAGGCAGCTGAAATTGTTATTTTGGCGGTGGGTACGCCTTCATTGCCGAGCGGTGAAGCCAACTTGTCTTATATTGAAGAAGCAGCGTGCGAGGTGGCAACTGCCATGAATGGCTACAAGATCATAGTTACCAAAAGCACGGTGCCTGTCGGAACGAACGAGCGTATTCAAAATTGGATCGCTAGCCGCACGAACTATCCTTTTGGTGTCGCTTCGGTTCCTGAATTTTTACGAGAAGGCTCGGCGGTCATGGACACCCTACAGCCTGATCGAATCGTCATTGGAGCTTCCGATCCGCATGTATCCGCAGTGCTAACTACTCTGCATGAGCCGCTGACAACGAATATTTTAACCACGGATATCCATTCGGCCGAGATGATTAAGTATGCCTCGAATGCTTTTTTGGCGACCAAAATTTCGTTCATTAATGAGATTGCGAATATTTGTGAAAAGGTGGGTGCAGACGTTACACGCGTGGCACACGGTATGGGACTGGATCAGCGGATCGGTTCCTCCTTTTTGTCTGCTGGTATCGGCTATGGTGGTTCGTGTTTTCCCAAGGATACGCAGGCTTTAATTCAAATTGCAGGCAACGTGGATTATGAATTTAAGCTGCTGAAATCCGTGGTAGAGGTGAATCAGGGACAACGTTTTAACGTGATTCGCAAGCTGAAAGAGGCACTGGGTGAGCTGGAAGGGGCTACGATTGGCATATGGGGGCTGGCCTTTAAACCAAATACAGATGACGTAAGAGATGCCCCGGCGCTGGATATCATACAGTCGCTGCTGGAGGCAGGGGCACACATTCGTGCATATGACCCGATCGCTACCGCTAACTTCCGCCGATTACTGGACAGCTCGGAAATAAAGTGGGCCGATAGCGCACGAGAAGCAGCAGAAGGATGCGATGCATTATGTCTCTTGACGGAATGGGAGGAGTTTGGTGAGGTCGGACTGGGTGAGCTGAACGAGCTGATGAAGTATCCCATTATGATTGACGGGCGCAATGTGTACAGCGAAGAACAAATCAGACAATCTGCCTTTGCATACTATTCTGTCGGCAGGCCACAGATGAACAATCTGGATATAGATCGTCATCAGTCTGTAGTGAATCCGTAAAGGGAGGCTGCGTATGAAACGATGGCTGAAGGTGACATTGGGGGCTGTGGCGTTATTGGTTGTAGGAGGTGCCGCCTATACCGTCTATGTGTATCATTCCTTTAAAACAGCGGCAAATGCGATGTATCATCCGCGCAGCATCGTGCAGCCCGGAGCGGTCTCTACCCTTGCAACGGGCGGAGCAGGGCGCTCCGTAGGTACAGACACTGGATCAAGTACACCCAATCCGGCATCCATCTCTCAGTTCAAGCCGTTCACCGTGCTGGTGCTGGGTGTTGATCGGCGACCGCACGATCCAGGACGATCGGATACGATGATCGTTCTATCTGTGAATCCCGCCAATGGTTCGATGTTGATGTTCAACATTCCGCGTGATACGCGAACAGAGTTGGTCGGTAGAGGGCGTGAGGACAAAATCAATCACGCGTTTGCTTTTGGGGGCGTGGATATGTCGATCCGTACGGTAGAGCATTTTTTGAACCATCCGATAGATTACTATGTACAAATGAATATGGAAGGGTTTGCGAAAATGGTGGACCTTGTGGGAGGAGTGGAGGTCTACAATCCACTTGATTTTCAGTATGAGGGGCATCATTTTGCGCAGGGGAATTTGAACTTGAACGGAACTGAAGCATTGGCCTATGCCCGTATGCGATTTGATGATCCGCGTGGGGATCTCGGAAGAAACGCCCGCCAGCGAGAGCTGCTCAAGCAAATTCTTGCCCAGTCCATCAGCAAGGAAGGGCTATTGCGAGTAAAACCGATACTGGAGGCAGCGGGGGAGCAGATTCGCACAGACATTAGCTTTGACGATATGAAGACCTTCCTGACCCGGATCGGCCCGTCTCTTAAGCAGACGGATACCGTTGAGATAAAGGGACATGGGAGCAAAATCAACGGTGTTTATTATTACATCGTAGATGAGCAGGAACGCCAACGTATCCATGGAGTGCTGGAGAAGCATTTGCTCACCACTCCCGCATCACCTTAGGCATCCCTTATATAGGCGAATGTCCTTTAGGGAGACCCTGTTATTCTCTTCTAAACTCCTCTTGTCCCACATACATCTGTAGAGTATTCGGTACAGTCCGACAGAAGGAGGGACAGGTGTGCTGCTTAGAAGGAGAGCGGCTTCGGCGTTCGTCCGTAAGCTACTGTATTTTGCAATCATATGTGGATTGCTATGGCTGCTGTGGATGGGTCTACGTGGGGTGATGTCTACAGGGGAAGGGGATCAAGCCGTAGAAGCGCTGAACGAGTTCTACACGATGGAGCAATCGGGGAATTTTGGCGGCTCATGGGAGCTTTTTCATTCACAAATGAAGAAGAAATTCGAGAAGTCCACGTATGTGCAGCAGCGTGCGCACGTTTTTATGCAGGATATGGGGACGGATACGTTTACGTTTGAACTGGGGGAGCCGCAGGCTGAATATGACATTCGTACCGATTCGAATGGGGAAGATTTAGGGAAGGTCTACCGTATTACGGTCACTCAGCACTACAAGACCCGATTCGGTACTTTTGATATCGTACAGCCTTGTTATGTGACGCAGGAAGATGAGGAGTGGAGAGTGCTTTGGATATACAAGGAGAAGGAACAGACGTGATAAGGTGCTCCCAAAGGTGTTTCTGGCAGGATAAATATGGTACAATACTTCCAAAACCGGAAATGTACAGTAAAATGGATGACAGCTTCACTCCGGGTGGAAGGAGTTTCATAGCATGCAGCAAGCGACAGGGCAGGTTCCCGTCATACGGATGGAGGGTGTGAGTAAAATCATTTCCTCAAAAGCGATCGTGGACAATCTGACACTGGAGGTTCCGGCAGGACAGGTATTTGGTTTCCTCGGACCGAACGGTGCAGGAAAAACGACCACCATTCGTATGATGGTTGGCCTGATTTCGATCAGCAAGGGTGATATTCATATATGCGGAGACAGCATCAATACCGATTTCGAAAAGGCTGTTTCCCATGTCGGTGCGATTGTTGAGAACCCGGAGATGTACAAGTTTTTGACAGGCTATCAAAATTTGCAGCATTTTGCGCGCATGTCGCCTGGGGTGACCCAAGAACGTATAGATGAAGCGATTCGTCTGGTGGGACTCGGAAACCGAATTCATGATAAAGTCAAAACCTACTCGCTCGGGATGCGGCAGCGACTCGGGGTAGCTCAGGCGATTTTACATCGACCGAAGCTGCTTGTGCTGGATGAGCCGACCAATGGCTTGGACCCGCAGGGTATTCGTGAACTGCGGGATTATTTGCGTCAATTGACCCGTACCGAAGGAATTACCGTGTTTGTATCAAGCCATTTGTTGTCCGAAATGGAGCTGATGTGCGATCGCGTGGCCATTATTCAGAGCGGGCGATTGGTTGATATTAAGCAGTTGAAGTATACAGAGGGAGAAGTGCAGACGGCGGAAATTGCTTTTGAAGTCAATGATGCTGAGCAAGCTTATACGCTTGCTGGAGCCGGACGCGTCGAAGGCAATCAACTACTGCTTCACCTGGAGCGGGAACAGATTGCAGAGATGAACAGTCTGCTGGCTGCAAATGGAGTCAAGGTGTATGCGATTCGTCCGGTTGCCCGTACGTTGGAAGATCAATTTTTGGAAGTGACGGGAGGCGGGTCCATTGGCTGATTTCTTCAAGCTGGTACATAATGAAAATCTTAAAATCTACTTGCGTGTGCGCACATGGATCATGCTGGGGCTGCTGGCGGTCATCACCGCTGTGATTCCGATGCTGATTTCTCTAGTTTCTGATCAGGTTAGTGTGTGGGATGGCATCGCATTGACAACGTTGTTTACATTTTTCCTCAATACGACGTTTACGGTCATTGTAGCTGCTGATTCGGTGGCTGGCGAATTTACATGGGGAACGATTAAGTTGCTGCTCATTCGCCCTTGGACTCGCAGCAAAATTCTGTTGTCCAAGTATATATCGGTGATTTTGTTCAGCTTGCTCGGAACAATCGTTTTGGTCTTGATGGTTACGCTGTCCTCCTGGCTGATGTTATCTAAGGACGCACCAGCGGGCTCTGTTCCGCTGTTCAGTGATCCGATATCTTACGTAACGCTGAACTTCTTGTATAGCTATATCGCCTTATTCGTGACCATGGCTTTTGCATTTATGTTATCCGCGGTGTTTCGTTCGAGCGCCTTGGCGATTGGTTTGTCCTTGTTTATGATGTTCACCAAAACGATTTATAACTCTATTGGCTTGTTCAGCACAGATCGTTTTGAATGGACCAAATACGTACTCTTTACGCATATGGATCTGAAAAAATATCTAGATATGCCGCCGGGTACAGTAAGTTCCAATCTAACCTTTTCGCTCGCCGTGCTGGCCGCTTATTATGTGGTTTTTATCGCGATTGCCTGGGTGGTTTTCGTAAAACGCGATGTCTCCACCTAAACACGTATCTCTTAGCATGTGTGATTGAATGACACGAGGATTTTGGCAAAATGCTGAGATCACAAAAAGGAAGTCCAATGCCTAGCCATTTGGACTTCCTTTTTTGCTATGTTGGCACTGTTTTATTCAGTATCTATGTCATTTTTGCTACATATTCTGTAAGTGTGGGGATATTGTAATCTATTTTCAGCAAGAATCAATCAATAGGGTCGGTTTGCGTTTAAAGAAGTAGAGAGAAACAGAACAGGGGGGCGTATGATATGCTGCAAAATAATCGTTTTTTTCGCCTGACTTCAGGAATCGTCATGCTATTGCTCATTATTTACTTGGGCACCAAAGTAAGCTTTATATTCAGTCCTCTTGTATCCTTGGTCAGCTTGCTGGTTGTACCGTTGATGCTATCTTTTTTCCTCTATTATTTATTGAGACCGATCGTAGATGTCATGGAACGGAGAAAAATCAAACGATCAATTTCCATATTGCTGATTTATTTGGTTATTGGCGTGTTACTGTTCCTCTTCTCATGGGGAGTGTGGCCTACGCTCCGTGATCAGGTAACCAATTTATTTGAGAACGCGCCGAAGCTTATTAAAAGTCTGGTTGATCAATTGAGCCAATGGCGGCATAATCAATCCTTGAGACAAGTACTGCCTCCGGGTGAAGACCCGCTGTCACAACTGTCAGATACGTTAAACGAAGCTTTTTCAACGCTGTCAGATTACTCGGTAAAGCTGGTATCGTTCGTATCCTACTTTTTTATCGTATTGGCTACCTTTCCCATATTGCTCTATTACATGTTGAAGGAAGGGAGCAAGTTTGGTCCAAAAATGCTTAACTTCTTTCCTAAAAAGTATCATAAGGACGCGCTGGAAGTTATGGAGGATATTGATAATGCGCTCAGCAGCTTTATCGTCAGTCGAGTGCTGATCAATGTCGCGTTGGGCTTGATGATGTTCCTTGGATTTTTGATTATTGGTTTGCCTTATGCCTTGCTGCTTGCCGTTATTTCGATTTTCCTTAATTTTATTCCCTATGTGGGGGCAGTAGCTGCTTCTATACCTGTGGTTATCATTGGATTTCTCGAATCGCCTTCCATGGCGCTCTGGTCGCTGGTGGTGGTGATCGTTGCACAGCAAATTCAGGATAATTGGCTGTCGCCGATTGTCTTTGGCAAGCAGCTGGACATTCATCCGTTGACTGTCGTCATTTTATTGCTAGTTGGTGGCGACCTGCTCGGGATCTTGGGTATCATTTTGGTTATTCCATTATATATGTGCGGCAAAATCGTCATACGCAAGGTGTACCATTTATTTTTGGAACGCAGAGTGGAGGATATTATGGAGTGATTGGAGGATGTACTGGATATATAGGAGTATAAGCCGGCCCTATCCCGCTTCAGGTTGTAGGGAGGCTTGGCTGTCCTCTATGTCTTGGCTGAAACTGGATTGATTTTCATCCTCTGATTTCTCTATAGCAGCTGGCGACTCTGCATCCATAGTTTGGTTCATTTGACTTGTGCCGTTCAGTACGCCGCCTTCAGAAATGACCAATGTAGGGGTCGCCGTATTTCCGTACAGTTCGCCTGTCGATGTAATGGTCAGCCGTCCTTCTGTGGTGATGCTGCCGAATACCTTGCCGGCAAGAATGACGTCCCGTGCAATAATGTCCGAACGTACAACTGCTGATTCTCCAATGACGACAGTGCGAGTGCTGTAGATATCGCCCTGAAAATGACCGTCAATGCGAATGTTGGCCTCTGCCTCAATCGTACCTTCAAAGCTGGTGCCGTTCGCGAGCAGTGTATCCGTCGCCGGGGTGGAGAGCTTTTTTTTGGATTCCTTGAACATGATCGTTTTCCTCCAATCCTTTATTGTCGGTATTTTGCAAAAACCTTATTGTACATACAGCAATGGATCGACAGGTTGGTTATGCTTGACGATCTGAAAATGAAGATGAGGTCCTGTGCTTCTCCCGGTACTTCCCAGCAGGCCAATGGTCTGTCCTTTGTGAACACGGTCCCCCGGAGCCACCTGCATACCGCTTAGGTGCATATACCAGCTTTGGAGTCCGTCAGGATGCTGAATGATGATGCACTTGCCGCGTGCTCCGCTGGAAGCGGCCTCCAGCACAGTGCCTGCCCCTGCTGCATAGACAGGATCACCGGATTGACCGGCAATGTCCACGCCTGAGTGAAAAGCGGATTTCCCTGTAAATGGGTCGCTGCGATAGCCGAAACTGGAGGTCATGCGCCGCGAACCAACAGGCCAAATGGAGGGCCTGCCTTGTTCAGCAAGTGCCAGTCTTCGGGTCTGGAGCAGCTGCGCGGCTTGTTGGCGCTCCAGGTTCTGCTGTACGGCGTTTGCCTGTTGAATAGAGCGCGGAACCGTGCGCTCCACTGTGTCCAGCAGAGCTTCGATTTCCTGAAAATCATCCATGGCCTGGCGGGCTAGAAGAGCTGTATTTTCATGCACTGCGATCAATTCACCCCCGGTATGGCCGGAAGCATCCCAGGAGAGGGGGGTGATGGTTGATTTATTACTGCTGGCGCTGGAGGAATTTCCGTGTTTACGAATGAATTGCTGCATTTGTTGTTCCAGCTCAGTTACACGCTGGAGACGTTCGCGAATACTGGTGGCTTGATTCGTCAGCTCCATGACTTCCTGCCGCAGTCGCCCAATGGCTGCGTCTTTGTCTGCTACCGTGACCTCCATCTGCAAACTCTGGACAGCAAGATTGGTTTCCATTTGGGAAATAATATGGGAAGAACGGATTTGCAGCCCGATCACGAGCGTAGAGATTGATGCGATCACAAGGGTCGGGACGAGAATGACAGCGGCTACGGAGCATTGTAGCTGCTTGGGCGGTTGCTGTGCATCCCGAATGACAAGCAGGGTCATCCGGCGATTTAGGCTTCCTTTTTTCATAATCGCTCCTTTCCGGACATCGCTCCTATAGTGCTTGGTTACTATCTATTCAGCTTAAGAGGCAAACATGTCAAAAAAATTGGGGCTTTGTATAAAACGTAGATATATAAGGAGGCTTAGACATGCTGTGGTTGCTGTTGGTTTTAATTATTTTTATTTTTCAGACCGGGACGATTCTGCTCTTTGAATTTCGCAAGCCGTCCAAAGCGGTAGCCTGGCTCTTTATTTTGTTTTGCTTCCCGCTTATTGGTTTTGTGGTGTACTATTTTGTTGCTCAGGATTACCAGAAGCGTAAAGTGGTTCGTAAAGCAGGATCGCAGCTATTTCGTGAATTCCGTGAACATCTGTGGGCGCAAACCAAGGTGATTGAAAATGTAGAGCAAATGCACAATCCCCATTTCAAGCATCAGGAGCGTCTGTTTAACCAGTTGATTCGTATGTCGGAAAACCCGTTGACTGGCTGCAACCGTACACGTGTGCTGACGAACGGGGAAGAGACTTTCGACGCCATGCTGAAAGCGATGGAACAGGCACAACATCATATCCATGTGGAGTTTTACATATTTCGGGCAGACGAAATCGGGAAAAAATTTCAGGAGGTCATGATCCGTAAGGCACGCGAGGGAGTTAAGGTACGATTCATTGTGGACGGCGTAGGGAGCTACCATTTACCCTATTCATTTATTCGCACCTGCAATGAGGCTGGGGTCGAATTTCATTATTTTCTACCGCCGTTTTTCGCCACGCTGGACCGCCGGATTAACTATCGCAATCACCGGAAAATCGTGGTGGTGGATGGCACGATCGGATTTGTGGGGGGAATCAATGTAGGCGACGATTATCTCGGAAAGTACCCCAAAGTGGGATTTTGGAGGGATACGCATTTGCAGATTGAAGGAGATGGCGTTTATTTTCTGCAAAATGTGTTTCTTAGCGATTGGAAGCTGGCTTCGGGAGAGAGGCTAATGGACGTGAATTTATTTCCTCCACATACCTGCACAGGGGATGAGGAAGTACAGATTTTGAGCAGTGGGCCCGATCAGGTATGGGATACGATTCAGGAATTGTGCTTTGGAGCGCTTACGGTTGCCAAAAAGCGGATTTGGATAACGACGCCGTATTTTATTCCCGATCCGGGGATTTATGAGGCACTGAAGCTGGCGGCCGTCAGCGGCATAGATGTGAAAATTATTATTCCCTACCAATCAGATTCGAAACTGGTCCACCTGGCGTCACTTTCCTATGTGCAAGAACTGCTGGAGGCAGGAGTGGAGTTCTACCAATATCGAAAAGGATTTATTCACGCTAAAGTGGTGATTGTGGATGATTTGCTCGGCTCGGTTGGGACCGCCAATATGGACATGCGTAGCTTTTTCTATAATTTTGAGTTGACCGCTGTACTTTTTGCAACTTCGGCGTTGGAACGGCTTTCGGCAGATTTTGTAGAGGACATTTCCAACTCTTCCAAAATAGATTTGAACGTGTTCCGCAGACGCCCTCGATCTCAAAAAATAGCTGAAATTCTAACTCGCATGCTCTCTCCCCTCCTTTAGAGGCGGTTTTCGCCGTTTTTATCAATATAATCCCGCTTTATTGTGATTTATGTGCTCTTTGCTAACTTTTTTGCGCAAAATCACAGTTTTATGATATACTAATCACATAACTAAGCGCCGTAAAGGAGAGGGGACTGCGGAGAGCAGCCCCTTTTTCGGTCCAATATACCATACTGTAACGGGGGGATTTATATATGAGTGTAGTGAGCAAGGAAGTCCAAAATCTGTCTGAGATCACAGATGTAACCGGAGAGTTGACCAAGATCAGCAAAATTCCAGCTAATCCAAAGAACAAAGTAAAACGCTTATTGCAGCGTGCAGCCATGATCGTGGTTGGTGCAGCGCTGATGGCCGTGGGATTGGAAATATTCCTGGTTCCTAACGGCGTTATTGACGGCGGCGTTACAGGTATTTCCATTATGGCCTCCAAGATTACTGGTTATCCGCTCGGTATTTTCCTGACCCTGTTGAACCTTCCATTTTTACTTATCGGCTACAAACAAATCGGTAAAACCTTCGCTTTATCCACATTATTCGGCATCGTCGTTATGTCCATCGGAACTGCGTTACTTCACAATGTAAGTGCATTGACGCCTGGGGAACCGCTGCTTGGCGCTATCTTCGGGGGTGTCATTCTCGGCGTGGGAGTGGGTCTTGTGATTCGGTCCGGCGGCTCGCTGGATGGGACAGAGATCGTGGCTATTCTCGTCAGTGAAAAAACTCCCTTTTCGGTCGGTGAGATCGTATTGTTCGTTAATATTTTCATTCTGGGAAGTGCGGGTTTTGTATTCGGTTGGCCGAATGCCCTGTATTCCATGATTGCTTATTATATTGCTATGAAAATGATTGATATTACAATTGAGGGTCTGGATCAGTCCAAATCGGTCTGGATTATTAGTGATAAATACCGTGATATCGGAGATGCCCTGACGGACCGTCTTGGACGGGGGGTAACTTACCTGGAAGGTGAAGGCGGCTTTACAGGTGAGAGCAAAAAAGTGATTTTCGTCGTCATTACCCGACTGGAGGAAGCGAAACTCAAGAGCATCGTTGAGGATTGGGACCCGCACGCCTTCATTGCAATTGGTAATATTCACGATGTGAAGGGCGGACGTTTTAAGAAAAAAGGAATACACTAGCGCAAGGGGACAATTTCTCAGCCTATGGCTGCGGGGTTCGTCCCCTTTTTTGTGCTTCAAAGCATGGATCAGGTTGGGTGTGTTTTGGAGCGCATATGTTTGAGGAGGTCCTCTACGGGCTGGGGAGGCACCTTGTCGATCAAGTCGCCTACCTGGTTTAACCGTTCCTCAATATTTAGCAAATGGTAATCAAGTGGTGACACATCTTGCCGTACCTCTTCCCAGGTTAGCGGAGTCGAGACCGTAGCACCGGGACGTGCCCGTGGAGTATAAGGAGCGGCTAGGGTTTTTCCCTGATAATGCTGCAAGTAATCAAAATAGATGGCTGTTCCACGATCCTTCTTTAACCGTTCCAGTGTGAACAGATGCGGGTGCTTTTCCGTCACAAATTGTCCAACCAACAGTCCGATGCTGCGTAGCTCGTCAAAGGTGATGCCTGTACGGATCGGGACGATAATTTGTACACCTGTGGCCCCGGAGGTTTTGGGGACAGAGTCCAACCCAAGCGAAGCCAATACTTCGCCTACAATGGAGGCGGCCTCCATAATACGTGGCTCGACTTCTCTGGATGGATCCAGATCAATCATCCATTCACAGGGTAGTTGGCTTCCTGTTCTGTGCAGAGAGGGATGAAATTCCAACGCAGCTTGATTACCGAGCCAGAGTAGTTGGGGCAGCTTGCCAAGCACGATATACTCAATGCCATCATGCAGAGCGGTTTCAATATAGTCTGGCCGAGGATGTGGGGCATTTTTCTGATAAAAAAAATCTCCATGGATACCATGTGGCCAACGGATGACAGTCAATAGACGCTGATGACAATATTTGAGCAGGTAGGGGGCCAATACCGCAAGCTTGCGAAGATATAGCGCCTTAGTTACACCTGCTTCGGGCCACAGCGGTTTATCCGGGTTTGTGATTGCAATTTCATGACCTTCAATCGTAATCGTACCTTTAACAGCTCGTCCCATAGTGCTATGCTCCTTTGGTTAACATGCAGCAAGATCATTATTTACAGACAACTGGCAGCATTTCTACATCTACATAAGGTTTAACATGAGCGTGCAGCACAGAATTTATCCATCAAAGGGATTGACAAGATACATTATGTATCATAAATTATAATAAAAATACGATATGTATCTATTAAAACGTCTTGAGCAGAGGTAGAGGAGGAGTGTGCTTGATTGAAAAGCAGGGCGGAAAGCTAGTATTTCTGTTGAGTGTCCCTCGAAGTGGAAGCTCGATGCTAACCGCCATTTTGCAAAACCATTCCCGTCTGTTTGCCACGCAGGAAATGTGGTTTCTGCTCAGTTTATATGATCTTCCTCAGTCACATGCACGGCCATATGGAGGAACAGGAATACTCCGGCAATTTTTTAAAGGTATGGTCCCTCCACATGTATTGGAGCAGGCCGCTCGTTCGTATGCACTTGAAATATATAATGGCCTGCTTCAAGGGACGACCGCTGATATGCTTATCGACAAATCACCGCGTTACTATACAGTGCTTGAATTTGTAGACCGTTTGTTCCCGGCTGCCCGTCGAGTGTGGCTTATCCGCAATCCTTTGTCCATCGTGGCCTCGTTTAAAAAGGTCAATCAGCTCCGAAATGGGAACTTTCACCTGCTGAAGGAACTGGGAAGTCCGCATTTTAATATGAAAATGACAGATATTACGGTTGGTTTGTTCCGGTACGCTCATTATTTTGCCACACCTCATCCACTTGCATACCCGCTGATGTATGAACAGCTCGTAGCCAATCCAAGGATGGAGATTGAGAAGCTGTGTCATTTTCTGGAGATCCATTATGAGCCGGGGATGGAAAGGTACGGGAACTTTGCGGATACGCCCCAATCCAATCTTTTTTATAGCATGGGAGCGGGTGATCCGTTTGTCATGGAGCATGAACAGGCGCATCAGAATTCGATACATAGCTGGCAACATCTGTTGAGTACAATGGAAATTGAACTGTATTGCAGAAGTATTGGAGCTCGCTTGTTTAGGCAGCTTGGTTACGGAGAAGCGCTGGAACAGGCTGAGCAGTTGACGGGAGTCCGGTTTGAGGATGACCCGGATGTAGAGCTGTTGAGTCGACGTACACACCAGTTCCTCCAACAAAGTGGCTTTGAATGGAAGGCAGCTTATCGAATGCTGGAAGAACAGGATGCAGATAACAAAGAATTCATGACAAATGCAACCTGTCATGCTGCACCTCACAACCCGGCAAGGATGGATATGGCACAGATCGTGAGTGATCGACGAATTCAATCACTGGAAAACAGACTGGCACATAGCTTTGAGGAACGGAACCGGCTGATCGCGCAGCTCCAAAGCTATCAGCGCCCAAGCCAAGGATTCCGGTCCCATTTATTGGCCCGTAAGTTCGGGCGCTGGGCGTCTGAAGTATTATCAAGTATCGGAAAAGAAAAGGGGGGAGAACGTGAGTGCAATTGCCGGAATCTATAGATTTGGGCATGAGTCTGTATATGCTGAAGAAGGCGAAAAAATGATGCAAACTCTGCAAAAATATCCCGCTGACCGCGTGTGCGCTTGGTGTGAAGGTTCGATTTTTTTGGGATGTCATGCCCAGCATGTGACCCCAGAATCTGTTCATGAGCGTCTTCCCTTTTATGATGAGCTAAGAGACTTGGCCATCACGGCCGATGCGATCATTGACAACCGTTCTGAGCTGTTTGAACGACTAGCAGTTGAGCAGGGGCGGCGGATAGATATCACGGACAGCGAGCTGATTTTACTGGCATACGACAAATGGGGTGTTGATGCAGCAGGTTATCTGATAGGTGATTTTGCCTTTGTCATTTGGGATGCCAAGAAACATCGGTTATATGGTGCTAGAGATATGACAGGCAATCGTACGCTGTACACCTACCAACATGACGGAGGATTTGCGTTTAGCACGGTAGTCGCTCCGCTATTGGTTCTTTCCTCTCTGCGAAAAGAACTGCATGAACCATGGCTGGCCGAATTCTTATCTATCCGTGCAATGCAGGAATCCGTCGATATCGGGACAACCGCCTACAAGCATATCAACCAGCTGCCTCCTGCACATTGGTTCACTATGGAAGAGGGAAAGCAATCGCTCTGTAAATATGCATGTCTGGATGAGGTAGAGCCGTTGCGGCTCAAAACAGGCGGCGAATACATAGAAGCTTTCCGCGAGGTATTCTCCCAGGCGGTAACTGCCCGATTACGGACGCATCGCGCTGTAGGGGCTGCCCTGAGTGGGGGATTGGATTCCGGAGCGGTTGCCAGCTTTGCCGCGCCATCGCTGCACTTACAACACAAGCCGCTACATGCCTACAGCTATGTACCTGTTCAAGATTTTACAGATTGGACACCGCCTACATTGCTGGCAAATGAACGCAGCTATATTCAGTCCACGGCTCGCTATGTGGGCAACATTCGTGAAAATTATATGGATTTTGAGGGGAAAAGTCCGTTTTCTGAAATTGATATTTGGCTGGAGTTGATGGAGGCTCCCTACAAATATTTTGAAAACTCCTTCTGGATTAGAGGTTTTTATGAGAAAGCACAGGAACATAATGTCGGAGTTCTGTTGACTGGGGCACGGGGCAATTTTACCGTATCGTGGGGGCCTGCACTGGACTATTATGCCCGTCAGTTTCGCCGTTTGCATTGGCTGCAATCTTGGCAGGGAGTGAGGCAGTATAGCAAGCTTACAGGCAGTCGTATGTCTCATTTACTGCCCGTGATGTTGAAAAAAGCCACCTCACTTGACGCTCGCACATGGTGGGGACGTGGCAAGCAAAGTCCGATTCCTTCACTGATTCACCCGGAGTTTGCCAAGCGGATGAATGTAGAAGATATTCCCGTATTGAGTGGAACTGGCTGGAGAAAAAATGCCGATCAGACAAGAAAAGAGAAGTTTTCAAATTTGGCGATTGCCAACAAAAATGGTGTCATGGCGACCAAACTTTCACTCCGTTATGGCCTGTGGGAACGTGATCCGACCGGGGACAGCCGTGTCATTCGCTTTTGCTTATCGGTACCTTTTGAACAATATGTACAAAATGGCCGGGACCGTGCCCTCATTCGTAAAGCTATGCGTGATCATCTCCCCGATGATGTTCGGTTGAACCAGCGAGTACGCGGCGTACAGCCTGCGGATTGGCTACATCGTATGCTTCCTTGCTGGGACACGTTTATGGGAGAGCTGCAAGTGATGTGTCATGATTTACGAGCTGCCGAATATCTCAATATGGACTACATTAAGACGGCTATGGCGAAATACCGACATCCCCGTCCGGACCAGGCATCCGATCCGAATATACGACTATTCATGCACAGCCTGATCGTGTACCGTTTTCTCTGTGGTTTGAACTGATTTGGATCTAACCGATCAGACGGCGTGCCATTCGTGGGAGGGGAGGTGATGAGATGAGTAAAAAAGAATGGCAGGAACCGACGATTGAGGTGCTGGATATTAACCAGACTATGGCGGGTAAAGGCTGGAAACAGATTGATTGGGTGTCAGACCATGATGCCGATCTGTATAATCCGAGCTAACGGAAGATAATTATACATGAGCCGATGTTGGGCTGAGATCCAGATAGCTTACTGATCACGAGCCGTCTTTATTTCATTCGGGTTAGGTTGGACCGGAAGAAATAAAGACGGAATTTTAAGAACAGGGAGTGAGTCCTATCGCGCATGACAGGAGTGCCCATAACAGTTGGGTGAAATATACAGCCTTTGGACTCAGGATTGCCAGTGAGCTGACTCTGCCTGAGCTGATCCCAGCAGAAGCGGGATTGGTAGAGGATGTGGTCATCCGGCAGGTTGATTTGTCAGCATGGAGGGACCAACTGGAGCAGGCCAATTTTGTAATGCAGGGTGAACGCTTTATGTTCCTAATACCGGACACGGCCATTTATGCCATCAGGGGAGGCAAGGAAATCGAGGTAAGTATGTTGCCTGGGGCTGATCCTGACACCGTGCGGTTGTTTGTACTGGGCACATGCATGGGTGTTCTACTGTTGCAAAAACGGGTTTTACCTATTCACGGAAGTGCGGTCGTCATCGGAGGTCGGGTCTATGCATTTGTAGGTGAATCCGGCACGGGAAAATCGACGCTGGCTGCTGCCTTTAGACAGGCTGGCTATCAGATGATCAGTGATGATGTGATTGCTATAAACGTGACAGCTTCCGCAGCCATCGTATATCCGGCATATCCGCAGCAGAAGCTGGGACTGGAAAGCTTGCTTCAATTGGAGGCATTACGGGAGAACAAGCATGTACGGCAAAGAAAGCATGTTCTTTCCCTAACTGACGGTAATCCTGTAAGGGCACAATACCAAGATTTGCGTAGGATTGCAGGTGAGCTCAATAAATATGCCGTGCCTGCTGTGGACGAATTTTATAACGATCCGCT
This sequence comes from Paenibacillus sp. EKM10P, assembly GCF_011800655.1. Lineage (NCBI taxonomy): Bacteria > Bacillati > Bacillota > Bacilli > Caryophanales > Paenibacillaceae > Paenibacillus > Paenibacillus sp. EKM10P. The sequence goes on from NZ_JAALET010000001.1 coordinate 335,942, forward strand.
TCCCCTGGGCGGTGTATTCGAGCTTGTGAGCGATTCTCCCAACCGTGAGTCGATGCGTGAAGGGGAGCCAGTGGTGGTTACGGAACAGCCCTTGAACAAACTGGAGTGCTTGCATACATTACTACAGCATACATATCGTAGGGCGATCATTTCGCGAATGGGTTTGGGTGAATGGTATTTTGATACAGCGGCCCGGATGGCTCGGAAAGTGGAAGGCTGGCGGCTGCTGAGGGATAGCTCCTTCTTTACGGCGTCCGAGGTTGTACAACGCGTACTTGAACTCATTCATAAGGAGGAAAAGAGTTATGGCAGCCATTAATCCAGCTAAGGATCATTATCGCATCACGTATGGTGAAGAAGTCTATGTAAGTGATATGGACGGAGAAAAAGTGATGATGAGTATTCATACGGGAAAGTATTATAATTTAGGCTTCACAGGAGGACGGATCTGGGAACTAGCTGAATCCAGTCCTTCACTTGGAGATATTGTAACTGTCCTGACGAATGAATATGAAGTGGACGAGGAACAGTGCAGACAGCAGGTACATACCTTTGTAGCTGAATTGGAGCGGGAAGGATTGCTGAGGCTCCTACGGGAGTTGGACTAACATGCGGATACAACGGCTTCTTCTCTTGTCTCCAGAGGTCGGGAGATTGTTGCCGGAAGCCTGGCTGGAGCTGGGATGCGCGAGATTTCGCCAGCGTCGTTCTTTTGGAGATTACTCAGGGGCTTGGGGGACATGTATGGAAGAAACTTCTTGGCAGTGCGAGATCGGGCAGGAGAAGTCTATCCGTCACATTTCACAAGCTGTGGATGTAGCCAGCCGTTATACTCCTTGGCGCAGTAGCTGTCTTGTACAAGCCGCTGCCGCTATGACGTTGCTGGTACGGAGAAAACTGGACTGTACACTGTATCTGGGCACAGCCAAAAATGCTGCGGGACAATTGGCAGCACATGCATGGGTACGGAGTGGGCCGATCTATGTTACGGGAGAACGGGAGATGGGAGCGTTTACCGTGGTGGGAATATTCGGGAGACGTGCTGGGACAGCTACAAATACGAGGACAGCGGATAAAGGCAGTTCTCTGTTTTAGTTTTAGTGCGATATAAAAGGAACAAAGAACGTTCAAAGAATCGAAGGAGAAGAATCCATGACCACCAAGTCTATTTTGGAACTTGCGAATTGGAATGAGGATCAAGAATTAAAGTTGTTACTCTCTCTACTTCGTAAAGACGTCAATCTATGGCAGAATACGATGACTGTTTCCCAGTTGCAGGAGATCGATTGGTCCCGCTTGCTGCGTCTGACAGAACACCATCGTGTGATACCTACGGTGTATCTCCAGCTGAAAACGTTGAATCACCCGTTCATTCCCGCAGAATTGCTGCGAAACCTTCAGGCGCAATATCATCGAAACACGCTGCGCATGCTCCATCTTCAAGCAGAAGCCGAGCGTCTGACCAGGCTGCTCACAGCTCATGGAATTCGTGTGCTGATGTTGAAGGGTCCTGCTCTGGCGCAGCAATTGTACGGGGATGTTTCCCTGCGTACCTCTAAAGACATTGATTTACTTATTGCCCCGGATGACATGGATGAAGCGGAGCACTGGATGAAGGAAGCTGGGTATGCGTCCAAAAGCGGAGAAGTGCGCGTCCTTGGCAGCTGGAAGTGGAAGGATCATCATGCCTCCTTCTTACATCCGCAAAAGAGGGTCGAAGTCGAGTTGCACTGGCGGCTTCACCCGGATGGGGGGCGGGAGCCCTCCTTTGATGAGCTTTGGGGCTGCCGGCAAATGGGTAAAGCCCCAGCAGTTCGAGCCAGTCAGATGGCACCAGCGACTTCTGCCGACAGCAGGAATGTGACGACATCCTGCATGTATACGCTTGGCAGCGAGCATCAATTTCTGTACCTCAGCGCACACGGAGCGCGTCACGGCTGGTTCAGGCTGCGCTGGTTGGTTGACATCGACAGGCTTGCGGTACGCGCTGTCGATTGGGGGGCGCTACTGCCGCTAATGCGCCGTTACGGGGGCCTGCCCGCGGGCGGGCAGGCTTGGGCACTGGCCGCTGCGCTGTTGGGTACGCCAACCCCGGAGCCGATGCGTCCGATATCGGCTACCCGGCAGGCGCACAGGCTTGCGCTGAGCGCGCTGGCCTTTATGCAGGCCAGCGTCCCTGCGCCGTACCCGGTTGCCAATGGGGCGGGTACAGGCAGACTCGTTCGGCCAGAGCTATTGCCTAACGTAGCTTTAACCGAGTCAATGAATACCGCCCCTTCGGATGGCGGTATTTCAGCTAACGGAACCTCGGGCGAAGCTGTTCTGTACGCCGTCAGTAGTGCTGCTGGCATATCGAAAGATGCCAGCAGCATCCTTGGTGACCCGGTGAATACAGTGAACACTGCTGTAAGTAGCCTTGCCAAGCCTGTAGGTGCTGCTACAGTCGCCTCCAGTCCAGCCATTGCTGGAGCTACAACAACAGCGTTTACTCCTCAACCGGTTAGCCGCGCTTACCTGCTTTCCTTAAAGGAGCCAAGACACAGACTATGGTATCTCATCAGCCGTTTGTTTCCTTCTACGAGGGATTCAGTCATTTGCCCACTGCCTCGCCAGCTGCATTTTTTGTATATTCCTTTACGTCCATTTCTTTGGCTAAAACGTCGATTTTCAAAGCACTGACCTGATAAGGAGTGTACATGATGACACACCTGCGATTATATATAACCAAGCTGTATAGCGTGAACGGCGCGGCGTTATTTCTTAATATTGGATGTATGATGATCGTCAGCCTACTGGAGGGTGTCGGTATTTATATGCTTGTTCCTATGCTGGCGGCCATCGGCGTATTTGGCGGTCATTCAGAGATGCCATTTCTGTCGGATGGATTTGATTATTTTTTGCCGTACATTCCTAAAAGTTGGCTGTTGCCGGGAATGTTAATGTTTTTCGTCATGCTGCTTACCGGGCAGGCTTGGCTTCAGCGTTACCAATCCATTCTTAACTCACGGATTCAGCAGCGTTTTATGCGTTCCCTTCGAATAGACGTATACACTTCCTTTATGAAGGCGCAGTGGGCTTTTTATTTGCGTCAGCGTAAATCTGATTTTAGCCACGTGATGACGACCGAGCTGGCGCGTGTCAGTCAGGGAACGAATTTGCTTCTTCAACTGACCACGGCCGCCATGTTTACGCTAATCCAGATTGCGCTGGCTTTTTGGTTATCCCCTTCTTTAACCGGGCTGGTGTTTCTGAGTGGATTGGTGTTGTTTGTCGTGTTCCGTCGCTCTATCCGAAATGCCAAACAATTAGGGGATCGTACCACTGAGCTGTCACAGATTTATTTTGCTGGAATTACGGATCATATGAACGGGATGAAAGATATTAAAAGCAATCTGCTGGAAGTAGCGAATATTCATTGGTTTCGCTCCCTGACGCAGCGCATGGAGGATAATACAACTCAGTTTGTTCGGCAAAATGCGACCACACAGTTTTTTCATCGCATAGCGGCAGCTGTTTTTGTCGTTAGTGTCCTATTTGTGTCGCTCCAGTGGCTGCATGTTGCACCTGAAAAACTGATCGTGCTCATCCTTATATTTTCCCGCTTATGGCCCAGGTTTGCCCTCATTCAAGCGAGCCTCGAGTATATCATGTCTATGATCTCTGCTTTTGAGAGTGTAACTAAAGTGCAACGGGAATGCGAGACTTTCTCAGATCCTTCTTTAATTGGGCTTACATCCTCTGAGAATCATGTCCCATTCGATTCATCGGTAAATCATTTGTCATCTACATCTGCACGGCAACCCCTATCCTTTCGTAAGGGAATAGAATGCTGCCATTTGGATTATTGCTACGAGGGTGCAGCAGTGCCTGCACTACGTCATATTAATTTGTTGATACCCGCGCGGGGAATGACCGCCATTGTAGGAAAATCAGGAGCAGGCAAAAGCACCTTGGTCGATGTCCTGATGGGATTTTTACGCCCAACTGGGGGACAGATTAAAATCGATGGTCATGTGTTGGACGACAAATTGCTGCCGCTGTGGCGGCAGTCGTTTGGCTACGTGTCACAGGACCCATTTTTGTTCCATGCGACCGTCCGCGAAAATTTGAAGCTGGCCGATAAGGATGCTAGTGAACAACAGCTATGGGAGGCGTTGCATTTTGCAGCCGCAGACAATTTTATATCCAGACTGCCTGAAGGGCTGGACACAGTCATTGGTGATCGCGGGATTCGTCTGTCCGGGGGAGAGCGTCAACGGCTGGTATTAGCGCGGGCTATTTTGCATCATCCTCCTGTACTCATCCTGGATGAAGCGACAAGTGCGCTGGATGGTGAGCACGAGGCTGCAATTCAGGCAGCATTGGAACGGATGAAAGGTCAAATGACGTTGATCGTGATCGCTCACCGTCTGTCAACGATCAGACATGCAGATCAAATTGTTGTTCTGGATCAAGGCGAGGTCATACAGCAGGGGAACTACCACCAACTGGTAGAAGAGGAGCGGGGGGCGTTCAGTCAGCTACTTTCGTATCAAAGCACTGTCAGCGCCGCCCCTTAGTCAGCCTTTTCTATAAAGCTCAAGTTTCTTTTCGTTTAGCAGGGCTCCTTTTCTTTTTGACTGGAGCAGGAGAGATGGCGTCGCCTGCCACAGCTTGTTGTGCTGTCACGGCTGCTGGTTTACGCGCAGGACGTTTTTTCGCAGCAGGACCAGGATCGGTAACGACAGGCTTCACTGCCTCAATACTGGCTTGGAGGGCAGCCATTAAATCAACCACATTGGTCTGAGGCTGTGTTGGGGCAATTCGCACCTCTTCGCCAGCTACTTTATGCTGGATAAGATCCAGCAGACGCTCGCGGTACTGATCCGTATACTTTGCTGCATCAAAAGGGGTAGATAGCTGTTCAATCAACATTTTTGCCATGGTCAGCTCTTTCTCTTTAACCTCCTCCTGTCCAGGTAAGTTGGGAACTTGAGAGATGGGACGGATTTCGTCCGGGTAAAACATGGTCTCCACCGCCAAGCATTCATCCAGCACGCGAATGGCTGCCAGACTGCTTTTCGAGCGGATGGAGATTTGGGCAATCCCGATTTTTCCGGTATCCTTCATTGCATTCATGAGCAGCTTATACGCATTGGAGCCGGCCTGATCCGGGGACAAATAATACGTTTTCTGAAAGTAGATCGGATCAATTTCCTGTAAATCCACAAAGTCCAAAATCACGATATTTTTATCGGCTTGTCCGCTAACTTGCTCCAGTTCCTCCTTGTCGAACATGACAAATCTTCCTTTTTCATATTCGTAGCCTTTTCCAATTTCCTCCCATTCAACCTCCTTATCACAAACAGGGCACTTCCGTACATAGCTCAGTGGACTCCCACATTCCTTGTGAATATAACGCATGGAAATATCCTTGTCCTCAGTAGCTGAAAACATTTTAACTGGCACATGAACCAGCCCAAAGCTGATCGCGCCTTTCCAGACTGTATGCATACCGCCAGTCCTCCTTTTTTACCCGCATATTTCATATTTCGATTCCGGACACCCGGGCTGTGAGCATTTCCTTTTTCACTTAGTATGCTTCGCACAAAGGAATGTATGAGGTGCAAATGTAGGCTACGAATTGCCTTCACTTGCGCATGGTTTCGGTTTTATTGGTGAATGTTAAGTTATATCCGATTCAAAAGGAGGTACACCATTGATGCCTAGAAAACCTTATCCTCAGCAGATCAGTCATCGTGTGGGGCAAAGTCAGATTGCCTTTCGAGGGCCTGCTGCAGGCGAACAGGATGCATTGCCACCCGAGTTTGCCCTTTCACATGGAACGCCGCCGCCTTTTCCTGTAGCTGTCGCTCATGTGGACTTGGAGGCTGTAGTTTCAACTTCGCCTTCTCATAGCTTTCCTTCATTGGATGTTGAACGGATTATAGACGAAGACTAGTGACCTTTCTAAATATTGCACAAAAACAAGGAGCAGGAGGAGCACAGTATGAATGTGGAACGAGCAAAAGCCATTTATGATTCATCCGAAACGATTGCCGTCCAATTGGATGGCAAACCGATTTGGATTGAGCATGTAGATGAAGCGAACGGTATGGCAACGATACAGATCGGCAGCAGACCCGGCAATACACAAACCGTTCGTGTGGATCGATTGGAAGAACAATAGGAGAGGGAATCCAACCTAAAAAGGCTCGCAATTGCTCAATGAGCAATTAGCGAACCTTATTTTATATAATAAGTGCGATTGGGGAGACAAGTTAAACGCAAGACAAGTTAATTTGAAGGTGGAACTGGTTTTTACACTGCAATGGTCTTCAAATGTGGAGAAACCATCAACTCAGCCTCTGTTGCCATTTGAACATCTTCCACCGACAAACCTGGAGCAATCTCCTTGAGCATCAGCCCTTTACCCGGAATAACATCGATGACACCCTTTTCGGTTACGATGGTCTTTACCACATTTACAGCGGTTAGGGGCAGCTTGCATTGTTTCAGTATTTTCGGCGCCCCATTTTTGTTCACATGCTCCATGGCTACAATCACTCTCTTGGCTCCAACCACCAAATCCATGGCTCCGCCCATGCCTGGCACCTTTTTCCCTGGGATCATCCAGTTTGCAAGGTTGCCTTTCTCATCGACCTCCAGGGCACCCAGAACGGTAACGTCCACATGCCCTCCACGTATAATGGAAAACGAAAGCGCACTGTCAATAAAGCAGGCTCCTTTCACGGTTGTAACGTAGTTTCCGCCTGAATCGATACAATCGAGTCTTTCTTTTCCCGGAGCTGCTTTGGGACCAACGCCGACAATTCCGTTCTCCGCCTGCAGCATAATATTAACGTTTTCGGGGATATAGTCCACTGCCATGGTAGGCAATCCTATACCCAGGTTGACCACTTCGCCGTCTTTGAATTCCTGGGCTATTCTTCTAATAATCAATTCTCTGTTATTCATTGTCTCCACCTACCTTTACAATCGCATCGACAAATATTCCAGGAACATTGATATGATTGGGGTCAATTTCACCGGCCTTAACGTATTCATCGGTCTGAGCAACTACATACTCGGCTGCGGTAGCCATCACCAAATTGAAGTTGCGTGAAGAGCCGTTGATGACAAGGTTCCCTGCTTCATCAGCTTTATGGGCTCTGATAAGCGCCACATCGGCTTTCAGCGGCAGTTCGAGCAGATATTCTCTTTCGTCAATTTTGATTTTCTTTTTTCCTTCCTCTACAATGGTGCCTACACCCACAGGGGTTAAAATACCACCCAAACCAGCACCACCTGCGCGTATTTTTTCAGCAAGCGTTCCTTGCGGGAAGAGTTGAACGTCCGCTTCTTTTGTCATCAAGAGCCTTCCTGTTTCGGGATTGGAGCCAATATAGGATGCGAAAATTCGCTTGACTCTTCCACTTTTTACAAGTCTATAAATAGATAATTCCGGTGTGCCTGTGTCATTGGAAATAATCGTAAGATTATCAGCGGAATTGGTGTCGACAAGCGCACGCACCAGCTCCTCCGGAATGCCTCCTTGCATAAAACCTCCAACCATCACTGTGTCTCCGTCTTTAATTTTCTTAACTGCTTCTTCAGCGGAGTTTACTTTTTTATTCATGGTTCTGTCTCCTTATCTATTTTTTAGGAAGCAAGCTTTATTGGAGATAATCGTATAGGACTCTTCCATATGGAAGTGTTAGGTCGGCAATAAAATGTTTTCCGCCAACATAAGCTCTAACCGGCAAATCTGCCACCGGAGCGTTGACATGGGGGATCAGGCTTAATCTGGCAGGTCCTGACCAGGCGCCTTTTACAGTAATATCTTCGAGATTATACGCCACTAACTGAGCAATTTTAGGGGTACCGTCCACATCAGGAATTAATTTCAGATTAACTTGCGTTTTTGCAATGGCTTTAGCCGTTTCCTTTTCATCAAGAACGTTATATTTGAAAGGGGTGGTTCCCATGGCTACCAGGGCGTTATTATAATGCAAGGTACCCGTCAGCGTCTCTGTATCCTCAACGATCAGGCGAGGTTTCGCCCATTTTTTCGGAAATCCCCAGATTTCACGTCCCCCCAGAATAGCAGGTGCGTTATCCAGATACATTTGGGCAACAAAATTACACGGTTCTCCATTATAAGTACACGGAATGACAATGCCGCTTTCCTCATAGCTTCCTAAACCGGATGAATCGGGCATTTTGATCCATTCATAGGAAACCGTATTACTTCCATCCGGCTGAAGAGGTTCAGGGACCGCCTGTCTAATCGCTGCGGGATCGGATTCATAGGTAATAATAAAGAATTCCCGGTTGATGAACCGGCATGGCGGACGTCCATAACTACCACTGGCCGCAGGCATGGATTGGAGTGAAAGTACATCTTTTTGATTCATAGCGATCTCCCTTCCTTTTTAAGAGGTATTTCAACAATTATCTTGAACAAGCACTTTAAATGAGAGCATTTTCAACCAGCATGGCTATTCCCATTCCCGTTCCAATGCATAACGAGACTACGCCATAACGTGAAGATCTGCGTACCATTTCATGAACCAACGTAACCAATACCCTAGCACCGCTTGCACCAACAGGGTGACCAATTGCGATCGCGCCGCCATTGACATTGACTTTCTCTGGATTAACTCCAAGCTCTTTTTGCACCGCTAGAGCTTGTGCAGCGAACGCTTCGTTAATTTCAAAGAGATCAATGTCATCTATAGACATTCCCTGTTTCTTCAGCAGTGACGAAATGGCTTTTACCGGTCCCATTCCCATATATGCAGGGTCAACACCAACAAGCGAGTAACCTTTGATATATGCCAACGGCTTTAACGCATGTTCCTTACATTTGTCTTCCGACACGACTAGCATAGCCGCCGCACCATCATTGATGCCCGAAGCGTTTCCCGCAGTAACCGTTCCGTTTTCTTTAAACGCAGGTTTTAACTGAGAAAGTTTTTCTTTCGTCGTATTTCCTCTTATGTGTTCGTCCTCTGTGAAATAAGTAGTTTCTTTTTTGTTTTTGATCATGACCGGAACAATTTGCTCTTCAAAAACCTTGTTGTTTTTTGCTTCGACAGCCTTTATCTGGCTTTCATAAGCAAATGCATCTTGCTCAAGTCTTGAAATTCCATATTTTTCGGCAACATTTTCGGCGGTAATTCCCATATGGTAATGGTTGATCGGGCATGTTAGGCCATCGGCCACCAAGGAGTCTACCAATTCACCGTTACCGAGCTTGTAGCCGTTTCTAGCATTTTTTAGCAGATAAGGGGCGTTCGACATGCTCTCCATGCCACCGGCCAAGACGATGTTTCCTTGTTCTGCCAATATGGAATCGTAAGCTAACGCGACGGCATGAAGTCCTGAACCGCAAACCGTGTTTATCGTTGATTCGGGTACATCAATGGGGATACCGGCTTTTAGTGCCGCCTGTCTGGCAGGATTTTGACCATTGCCCGCTTGAAGAACATTTCCCATAAAAATTTGATCAATCAAAGAAGGCTCTAATTTACTTTGCTGAAGGCATGCTGTCATCACGGTTGCTCCCAGTTCAGGAGCGCTCAGGGGGGCAAGAGCTTTATTAAATGAACCGACCGCTGTTCTCAACGGGCTTACTATAGCTACTTTTTTCATAAAAACTCACATTCCTTTCGCTGTGTTCAAGGACACACTACATCCATGACTGCACTTCCATTCGTAATTCCGGTCCTAACCTACGAAACGTAAAAACTGCAAGATACATTTACATGCGGGCATATCATGGTGCCTAAGACAGTGAGTATGACGGTCCGATCGCCTTCTTTCCTTTCTGGAAATTAAAACCAGAATTATCATAGTTCTAATACAGATTTTGCTCAATGTTCAAATCTTTACATAGATCCAAATACAGATGTTTATAGAGCCATATCGTCCACAATAAGTAGGTCATTCTAATGTTTTCTGTTAATTTCTTGATTTTTCTGAAAATAGTGATCGAAAATTGAATTTTATGTTAAATACGAAAGTGCAAATCAATCTGTGAAAAAAATTTCTTGGTAAATTTCATTTAGCTCATCGCAGGGGAAAACTCCCTCTATATGTAAATTCGCAACCGACTTATAGCATCTAAAAGAGCAAAGCAGGTTGCCAATCCAAATGAATACATTTGGAATTCGGATAAATATCAATCCATATATGTCTGGGCCACCTATAGCATTGACGTTATAACGTCAGTGTTTTTTTATTTGCTCGGGTGAACAAAAAAGAAGCCGACTGCTTGAAAGCAATCGGCTTGGAACGTAAAAATTTTACTTCAACAGCTCACGAAAAATGTACGTCTGCCGTCGTGAGCAAACGCGCAAAACGATTACCTAGCACTGCATTGTGATGAGCTACGATTTGTTCGCCGCTTAGTACCTTGCTATCAAATGTACTATGCGCATCCGATACGAGCACGTTGTTCTGGTATCCCAGACTATAGGCACTTCGGCAAGTCGTGTCGAGACAAAATTCACTCTGCATTCCGGCAATAATCAGCTGGCTTGCCCCCAATCCCTGGAGCACATCACGCAATTCAGTTTGGTAGAAGCTGTCCCAGGATGATTTTCGGACAATTCGTTCCTGAGGAAGAGGACGCACCACGTCTGCGATGGCCCAGCCTAGACTGTTTTCCCGGAAATCCTCATCCGCTTCATCGGTATGCTGCACGAAAATGACCGGTGTACCAGAAGCTCTGGCTTCGGTTAAAAGCTGCTGCAAATGCGCTACAACTTCCTGTTCACGATACAGCTTCTCATCATACATGAACATAGCCTGCTGAACATCAATCAAGAGTAAAACGGTTTGTCCCATCAGTTCGATTCCCTCCCTATGTGTAACACTTAACTTACAATAGCATGTCTTCATGCCTTGCGGCGACATAAGGTGAACTATATAATAAAGAACAAGTTGGAACGGTCCGATTCGGACGAAAGGTGATTAAAAGAGATGACAATTTCGCAGGAACAGTTTGTATTCCGTTCTGTCTCAGAGGCACAGACCGGGACATTAGCAGGCTTTTTGGCAGCCCAAGCAGTTCCCGGAACCGTGATTGTGCTGGATGGAGATCTGGGAGCGGGCAAGACTGCTTTTTCCAAGGCTTTTGCCAGCCATTTAGGGGTGCCGGGTATCGTAAATAGTCCAACCTTCACCCTCATTAAGGAGTACGAGGGCCGATTGCCTTTGTATCATATGGATGTATACCGTATCTCTCAGGACGAGGCGGAGGATCTGGGGCTGGACGAATACTTTTACGGGACAGGAGTATGTCTGGTGGAATGGGGTAGTATTATACCGGATATATTGCCGAATCAGCGGCTTCACATGTATATAGAAACAACGGATGTAGGGGAGCGCTTGATTCACCTGACCGGGTACGGCGCGCCTTATGAACAATGGTGCCGCAGCTTGCGGGAGAATGGAGTTTGAACCATGCAAAGAGAGCATACAGATGTAAATGAAAAGCCGCGTGAGCGGTTTTTGACATTAGATACAGCGACGACTGTAATGGCGGCCGCCCTGATGAACGGAAAAGAGCTGCTGGGAGAAAGTAATGTTTATGGCGAACGCAATCACTCGGTGCATGTCATTACTGAGCTGGAACGGCTTTTGAGCGAAGCAGGACTGACACGCGATGATGTGGACGGTCTTGCAGTAGGTGTTGGACCGGGATCTTACACTGGCATCCGAATCGCGGTGACCGCAGCCAAGACGCTAGCTTGGGCCTGGGGAGTTCCGGTGACATCCATTTCCACTTTGCAGGCTTTGGCTTGGGGTGGATGGAATCATGGTATCGAAATGAAGGGGCAAGAAGGTAAACATGAGTCTGCGAATAACGACTCGTCTGGGACGCAGGCAGCAGATTGGATTGTGCCTGTGCTGGATGCCCGCCGTGGTCAAGTGTACACGGGGCTGTTCACTGCGAATTCAGTTAACGACAGCGGTAGCCCGCAGCGGTTAGAGGCGGATGCTATCCGGTTGATGACTGCGTGGACCGATGATCTGCTGCAACGTTTGGAGGTTTTGTCTGTCGAAGAGCGTCCTGCGGTGATTTGGCTCGTCGGTGAAACGACGATTCACGCCGAAACAGCGGAGCGCTTGCGTGCATGGAGCGAGCTTCGTATTGTACCGTATGAGCTGGAAGGAAAATGGGTTGGCCGCCTTGGGGCGGATAAGCTGCTTCGTCAGGAATATGACGAGCTACATACGCTGGTTCCGAATTATACCCAGCTGGCGGAGGCGGAAGCCAATCTGCTTCGTCAGCGCTGAAGAGGCGGTGAGCAACATGGCAAAGAACATACAGCGGGAAGAGAAACTTGAGTTTCGCTTAATGCAACTGGATGACATCCCCGATGTGCTGGAGATTGAGCATGAAGCGTTCACGCTGCCGTGGACGGAGGAAGCCTTCCGCAATGAGCTGACGATGAATCATTTCGCTAAATATATGATTATGGAGCTTAATGGACGAGCTATTGGTTACGCAGGCATGTGGACGATTATGGATGAGGCGCATATTACAAATATTGCGGTTCGTGAGGCTTATCGTGGACGCAAGCTTGGAGACAAGCTGTTGGATGAGCTGATGCAGACTGCCTCTTATTTAGGGATGGAGCGTATGACCCTAGAGGTCCGGGTAACGAACCGGATCGCTCAGGGCTTGTATGAGAAAAAGGGCTTTAAGCCTGCAGGTGTACGCAAGGGCTATTATTCGGATAATAACGAGGATGCCGTGATTATGTGGGCGGATCTTCCCGCACACGGGGCATCCGGTGAACAGGAAGGAAGCGTGCAGGAGCAATGACGCAAGCGGAAAAAGCAGGTACAGGCTCTGCCTCTAGCGAGCCTTGCTATATACTGGCAGTGGAAACGAGTTGTGATGAAACGGCTGTTTCTGTCGTGAAAAATGGCACAGAGGTGCTTTCGAATCTGATCTCCAGTCAGATTGAAACACACAAAGCCTTTGGCGGTGTTGTGCCAGAGGTAGCGTCGCGCAAACATGTAGAAAGCATTACCTATATGCTGGACGAGGCTATGCAAACATCGGGAATCAGCCCCCGTGAGATTTCAGCGGTTGCCGTGACGCAAGGACCAGGACTGGTTGGCGCATTGCTGGTTGGTATAGTCGCCGCCAAGAGCGCTGCTATGGCGTTCGGCAAACCGTTAATCGGAACGCATCATATTGCGGGACATATTTATGCAAATCAGTTGGAGCATGATATTGTATATCCGTGCATTGCTCTCGTGGTGTCAGGAGGGCATACCGAGCTAGTGCTGATGGAGTCCGAAGGTCATTTTCAACTTATTGGTCGTACAAGGGATGATGCGGTTGGAGAAGCCTACGATAAAGTAGCGCGAGCCATCGGATTTCCATATCCCGGCGGTCCGCATGTGGATCGTGTAGCCCATGAATCGGAGGAAGTGGTTACTTTGCCGCGTGCATGGCTGGAGCCGGATTCTTATGATTTTAGCTTTAGCGGCTTGAAATCGGCGGTGCTGAATGTAATTAACCAGACGAAAATGCGCGGAGAAACCGTTCATGCGGGAGCGATTGCAAGAGGCTTTCAAGAGTCGGTCGTAGAGGTGCTGGTGGAAAAAGCGATTCGTGCTATGCGTGAATACGGTGCGAAGCAGCTGCTGCTTTGCGGCGGTGTTGCTGCTAATCGTGGACTACGTACAGCATTGCGGGAACGCTGTGAGCGTGAAGGCATCGAACTGCTTGTACCCTCCATGAAATACTGTACAGATAACGCAGCGATGATCGGTGCCGCGGCATACGCCAAGTGGAAGCGCGGAGAATTCACCTCATTGGACATGAAAGCTGATCCAGGGCTGTCTCTGGAAGAGTGGTCTGTTCAAACTTAATTGAGCGAATAGGAAGGACACGACACATTCAGGGTCGTGTCTTTTTTTATTCCGCGCTATACATATATATAAATAGAATTTCAAGAGGATAAAATACAGGAGTTTGAGCGAATGATTGCCAGCATCTTATTTCCTCGCATGATTCGTCACAATTGTTCACGATTTTTCATGTTCCACCAAAAAAACATGAAAATTTTATACTGCCCGAATAATGATGTGATTTGTCAAGTTGTGAACAAAGTTATCCACATATACCGTTCAAAATGTGGATAAACAGGCTCGAAGCAAGCAGGCTAAGACTTTTAGGTGATAGTAGGATGGGGGATATTTCATAGCTATATTGATTGTGAAATCTGTGGATAATGTGGATAAAAGAGTGGATAAATTTGGTTTTCATTTGAAGGTGGCGTTTTATCAATAAAAAAATGGCCTAAAAGGCCATTTTTCAATATCGTCCATACACAAAAGTTGTGGATATTCTTGTGTACAAAAAATAGAAGAGGGAAATGTGAAATTTTTATGGCTAAGATTTTATGCAGCAGCTTTATGCCTCAAGCAGTTCCTCCCAGGATGCATAGGTTTCAGTCAATTCCTGTTTATGGGTGTCGAGTTGTGCCTGAATATCCTGAAGTGCCGTGTAATCCTGATAAATTTCAGGCATGGTCATTTGTTCCTCCAAGCCTACAATTTGTTCTTCCAGCGTTTTAATCTTGTTTTCCAATGCCTCCAGCTTGCGTTGACGACTACGTTCCTCGCTTTTGGCTTGTTTGTCTGCCGCATAGGTGGCCGCGCGTGATTTTGGAGTGGTCTCGTCTGCTACGGACGCAGAGGCAGATGGGGCCTTGCCACGATTGCTCTGATTTGCCTCGAGCGCCTCCTGTGCGATTTCCTCCAACTCTTGTTTCTTGGCTACATAGTCATCATAATTCCCCAGGAAATGTTCTATTCCTTCAGGATGAAGCTCAATGACACGTTCAGCCATTTTGTTAAGGAAATAACGGTCATGGGAGATGAACAAGAGCGTACCGTCATAGTCCATCAAAGCCGCTTCCAGGACTTCCTTGCTAAATAGATCCAGATGGTTGGTAGGCTCATCGAGAATTAATACGTTGGCTTCGCGCAGCATTAGCTTGGCCAGGGATACGCGGGCTTTTTCTCCTCCGCTTAATGAAGCTACCTTTTTTAGTACATCGTCACCGCTAAATAGGAAATTACCCAGCACTGTCCGAATCCGTGCTTCTTCCATATGAGGGTATTCGCTCCACAACTCCTCCAGTACAGTATTGGCGGGGTTCAGGTTTGTCTGCTCCTGGTCATACAGACCGATTTTGATTTTCGTACCCCAGTGGATGGACCCAGCAGCAGGTTTAAGTGAGCCAGTCAGGCATTTGAGCAAAGTCGATTTTCCGATCCCGTTCGGACCGATCAGTGCCACCGTATCTCCACGTT
Organism: Paenibacillus sp. EKM10P; assembly: GCF_011800655.1. NCBI lineage: Bacteria > Bacillati > Bacillota > Bacilli > Caryophanales > Paenibacillaceae > Paenibacillus > Paenibacillus sp. EKM10P. The sequence goes on from NZ_JAALET010000001.1 coordinate 351,272, forward strand.
TTAAGTCAAAGGATGCATGCTGAAATAAAGGCTTTTTCCCCTCATACGCTACGGAAAGGTCACGCACCTCTAATACTTCCTTACCCGACATATAGGCAGTTTCAAAAGAAAAGTGGGCTTTTTTTAAATCGCCCATAGGTCGATCCATGCGCTCCATTTTGTCCAGCTGCTTGCGGCGGCTCTGGGCACGTTTGGTTGTAGAGGCTCGCACGATATTGCGTTGTATAAATGCCTCCATCCGTGCGATTTCCTCTTGTTGCTTTTCGTAATGCTTGATGTTTGTTTCATACTCGGCAGCCTTTAGTTCCATATAGCGGCTGTAGTTGCCTGTATAGCGGGTGGAGCGATGGCGCTCAATTTCAATAATCGTCGTCACTAGTCGATCCAGAAAATATCGGTCATGTGATACGACCAGCAGCGAGCCGGAGTAGCCGCGCAAATAGTCTTCCAGCCAGGTCAGTGTTTGAATATCCAGATAGTTGGTAGGCTCATCGAGCATAAGGACATCTGGAGCGAGCAGTAGGATGCGCGCTAGCGCAAGTCTGGTTTTTTGACCTCCGCTTAGGGTGGCTACAGGCGTTTCGGGTGCAAATGAACCAAAGCCCATGCCGTGCAGCACGCTGCGAATACGGGTCTCCATTTCATAACCACCGTGATCCTTGAACCAATCTGAGCGTCGTGCATAGCGTTCGAGCAGATCGGCATAACGCTTTTCGTTCTGCGCATTGGCCGGATCGGCGATTTCCTGCTCCATTTGCCGGAGTTCTCGTTCTGCTTCAATCAGCGGTGTGAACACCAGCATCATTTCATCCCAGATCGAACGGTCAGAATTTAAGCCACTGTTTTGCGCCAAATAACCGATGCTGGTTTCCTTCGCTTTAAAGATTTGTCCACTGTCATAGGATATTTCACCAGCAATGATTTTGAGCAGGGTCGATTTGCCTGCACCGTTCACACCTACCAGCCCAATACGTTCACGTTCCAATATTTGAAGGTTAATCCCGTCCAGAACGGGCTCAATTCCATAGGATTTAGTAATTCCGGTTACTTGCAATAGCATAGCGTATCGTTCCTCCATTACATTTTGCACAGTTCTTCCTGCCTTTTTCGCAGGTACCTTCTTTCCAGTTTACATGAAATTACCCACTATTGCACTGCTTTCACCCCCGAAACCCTTGAGCCTCGTATAGTCAATTTGTATAAACAATGATAAACTTAAACGAGAAGTGAAAAAGAATGAAAAAAACTTGCAACGTACAGCACTTACTGACAAATGGGACAATTGTAACGTTTTGATGATTATCGACGATTGTGCGGGAGGGCGGATGTGTGGATGTCTGTAATGTGAAGAACGCGCTGCGTGTACAGCAACGGGAAGCGCGTGACTCCATGGACCCGCTGACAAGGCAGAAGGCATCGGCTGTGGCCTGTCGGCATGCAATCGAGGCATGGGAGCAGCTTAGAATAGACAGAAACGGGGATAAGCTAACATTATTTAGTTATCTCTCTTTTGGCAGCGAGATTTCTACGACTCCCCTCATTGAGCATTGCTGGTCACAGGGAGATCGTGTCTTGGCCCCGAGAGTGGATTCGGTAACCCGAACCATGGAGCTGAGGGAGATGGATCAGTATGAAAATATGGTGCCCGGCGTATGGAACATCCCTGAGCCTGCATTGACATGCAAGAAATGGTTGCCTGAAATGTGGACGGGAATCGACTGGGTTGTTGTGCCCGGCTTGGCCTTTGATCGTCGTGGAGGCAGAATCGGCTATGGCGGAGGCTACTATGATCGCTTTACCGCACAGGTAGAAGCAGAGAAGCGTAAAAACGGCTCTTTAGGTCCGCTTTATGTCTCGCTGCTGCTGCCGGGACAATTGTTGGCACAAGTACCCATGGAGCCAGGAGATTTGCGAGTGGACGTGCTGTTTACACCTGAAGGACGCTTAGATTGTAACCATGCAAAATCGACAAATGATGAATGAAGTAAAGTTGGGTATGTGAAAGGAGCTGTGAGGGAGTCGTGGATTCCTTTACTCATTTTAACGAACAGGGACGAGCTCGTATGGTAGATATTTCGGGCAAAACGTCTACGGTTCGTACAGCAGTCGCCGTGACTCAGATTACGATGAACCCGGCTACATTGACGGCTGTAAAAGAAGGCAGAATCGGCAAGGGTGATGTTCTTGCTGTGGCCCAGGTCGCGGGGATTCAAGGCGCGAAAAAAACGTCAGACTGGATACCGATGTGTCATCCGCTGGCTCTGACAGGCGTGAACATTACTTTTTCCGATAATGGACATGATGTGCTTCATATTGAAGTTGAAGTGAAGACCGAGGGTAAGACGGGTGTAGAAATGGAAGCTTTGACAGCGGCTTCAGCCGCAGCGTTAACCGTGTATGATATGTGCAAGGCGCTGCAAAAAGATATGATCATCGGCCCTACCATGCTGCAATCCAAAACGGGTGGCAAGCATGGGGATTTTCAAAGGGAGGACCACCGGAAACCTTGACATAGACAACATTGTCGCCGAGAGGGTACTGTGATGTGATGGAGGATGCAGCGTGGCTGTTTCTGATTTTCAGAAGAGAAAGTATTCTTTCATGATAGGAGAAGGGTGATCTTATGGTGTGGAAAACGGCGATCCTAACAGCCAGTGATAAAGGGGCAAGGGGAGAGCGTGAGGATACAAGCGCACAGGTCATCCGGGAACTCGTCGAAGAAGAACTGGGCGGAGAGATTGTGGAATACCGGATCGTTCCCGATGAACCGGATGAGATTATTGCGGCTTTAATCGAAATGACCGATTATTTTCATGCAGACTTGGTGCTAACTACGGGCGGAACCGAACTGGCGATCCGTGATGTGACACCTGAGGCGACCAGACGGGTCGTGGAGCGGGAAGTGCCAGGTATGGCGGAAGCCATGAGAATGATCGTGATGCAGAAAAATCCGGCGGCCATGCTTTTTCGTGGAATCGTGGGGATACGCGGACGTACATTGATTGTTAATTTGCCAGGAACGCCCAAAGGCGTGCATGAAAACTTGGCAGCAATTATGGATCAGCTCCCGGAAGCGCTGCTCATGGTGACAGGTCAGTTCCGGTAGAAGGCAGCCCGTGTGTGTGGTATGATACCTGTAAGAATTTATATGGCCGTATATGGACAGAGGTTCTCATTTTGTCCGTCAACATAAGGAGGATTACTACACATGCCCAATATTGGAGCACCGGGTTATATTTTGTTAATTATTCTGGCGCTGCTGCTTTTTGGTCCGAACAAGCTGCCTGAGCTGGGCCGAGCTGTAGGGCGTACATTCCGTGAATTTAAAAACGGGGCACGCGATATCTTATCTGAAGATGAACGGACTGGGCGTAAAGAAAGCAAAGATAGTGTGGTCCAAGCAACACAGACGACGTCTTCAGAAGTTCAACCTCAGCCTGAGGATAAACGCTTGTCATAGATTTAGTTATTCATTTTTGCTGCTTGTATAATATACATGAGCCTCTTCTTCAGTGAAGGGCTTTATTTTTTAGGAGGCGCTGCTGCGTTCCGTTCAGAAAGGAGGAATAGGCTTGACCCCATCAGAGCATGAAATGCCGCTAATGGAACATCTGGGTGAGCTTCGTCGACGAATAATTTATGTGCTGATTGTATTTGTATTGGCGCTGGTTGGTGGATTGTTCGCGGCGGGTTCTGTCTATAACTGGCTTATTCGCTCCGGTTCGGCGCAAGCTTTTCAGTTAAATGCATTTTCCTTTTGGGACGGAATCGGTATCTACATGAAGATCGCCATGATCATTGGGATTGCAGTGGCGTTACCATTTGCATGCTACCAATTGTGGAAGTTTGTCAGCCCGGGATTAAGGCCGCAAGAACGGAGTGCAACCTTGCGATATGTGCCTTATGTGCTGCTTTTGTTCATTATTGGTGCAGCTTTTGCTTATTTCATTATTTTCCCGATGGCGATTCAGTTTACATCGTCCGTCACCAAAAGTATGGGATTGCAGGAAACGTACGGTATTGCACAATATTTCACCTTTATGTTTAATATTGTGTTGCCTGTAGCGTTGCTGTTTGAACTCCCCCTGCTGATCATGTTTCTGACAGGGATTCGTGTATTAACCCCGATGAGGCTTCGCAAATGGCGGAAGATTTCTTATTTCCTGCTTGTTTTTGTCGCTGTTGTTATCACTCCGCCGGATTTTATATCCGATTTTTTGGTGGCGATTCCGTTGCTGGTGCTGTATGAAGCGAGTGTATACTTGTCATCAGTCGTGTACCGCAAGCAACTGCGTGCACAGGAGGAACGGGAGGCCCAATTGCGTGTAGCTGCGGAATAATAAGCAGGGCCTGAACGGCTCAATAACTAATTTCTCTAAAATTGATCAACATAGCTGTCTTAAAAATAACCATTAGCCTTGAGTTAACGGTTATTTTTAGGATAGGTGGATATAATCGAGAATGGCTGCCCATAAAAATTCCCATAAAAAATACATTAGGGACTTGAAATTCAATCTCAAGTTGAGTATCATAAAGTTGGTTGTTAGCACTGACGACTGTTGAGTGCTAATACATACAACATAACAACCAAATTACAGGATAAACACTTAATAAGGAGGCTATTTTTCATGATCAAACCTTTGGGTGAACGCGTATTGGTGGAAGCAATTGAGCAAGAAACAACGACTTCCTTCGGAATCGTACTTCCTGACTCTGCCAAGGAAAAGCCGCAAGAAGGCAAAATTATCGCGGTTGGCGCAGGCGCATTGAAAGACGGTGCCCGTATTCCTCTGGAAGTAAAAGAAGGCGACCGTGTCATTTTCTCCAAATACGCTGGAACGGAAATCAAATATGAAGGTAAAGAATATTTGATTATGAAAGAAAGCGATATTCACGCGATCATCGGTTAACCGGAACCCGGACAAGACCTAAATATAGGAATTGAAACAAATCATTCATAATCCATAGGGAGGTTTATCACAAATGGCTAAAGACATTAAATTCAGTGAAGACGCTCGCCGCTCCATGCTGCGCGGGGTAGATGCATTGGCTAACGCTGTTAAAGTAACACTCGGACCGAAAGGCCGTAACGTTGTACTGGAGAAAAAATTCGGTAGCCCGCTCATCACTAATGACGGTGTAACGATTGCAAAAGAAATCGAGCTGGAAGACGCGTTCGAAAACATGGGCGCTCAACTGGTTAAAGAAGTAGCAACCAAAACAAACGATGTAGCTGGTGACGGTACGACTACGGCTACTGTTTTGGCTCAAGCCCTCATCACTGAAGGTTTGAAAAACGTAACTGCTGGCGCAAGCCCAATCGGTATCCGTAAAGGGATCGACAAAGCGGTTAAAGCAGCAGTTGCTGAACTGCAAGCTATCTCCAAACCAATCGAAAGCAAACAATCCATTGCTCAAGTAGCTGGTATTTCCGCTGCTGATGATGAAGTAGGCGAACTGATCGCTGAAGCTATGGAAAAAGTGGGCAAAGACGGTGTCATCACTGTTGAAGAATCCCGCGGTTTTGCAACAGAACTGGAAGTAGTTGAAGGTATGCAGTTTGACCGTGGCTACATTTCTCCGTACATGATTACAGATACGGACAAAATGGAAGCTGTACTGGACAATCCATATATCTTGATTACTGACAAGAAAATCACAAACACACAAGAAATCCTGCCATTGCTTGAAAAAATCGTACAACAAGGCAAGCCACTCGTTCTGATCGCTGAAGACATCGAAGGCGAAGCGCTGGCTATGCTCGTTGTCAACAAGCTGCGTGGTACATTCAATGCTGTAGCTGTTAAAGCTCCTGGCTTTGGTGACCGTCGTAAAGCAATGCTGCAAGATATCGCTGCCCTGACAGGCGGCCAAGTAATCACAGAAGAACTCGGTCTGGACCTGAAAACAGCTTCTGTGGACCAATTGGGTACAGCACGTCAAGTGCGTATTACAAAGGAAAACACGATTGTGGTTGACGGTGCTGGAAACAAAGCCGACATCGACGCTCGTGTTAGCCAAATCCGTACGCAATTGGAAGAAACTACTTCCGAGTTCGACAAAGAGAAACTGCAAGAGCGTCTGGCTAAATTGTCCGGCGGCGTAGCAGTAATCAAAGTCGGTGCGGCTACTGAAACAGAATTGAAAGAACGCAAACTGCGCATCGAAGATGCTCTGAACGCAACCCGTGCTGCGGTTGAAGAAGGTATCGTATCCGGTGGTGGTGTAGCGCTCCTGAACGTATACAATGCAGTTGCTGCTGTTGAGCTGCAAGGCGACGAGCAAACAGGCGTCAACATCGTGTTGCGCGCTCTGGAAGCTCCAATCCGTACAATTGCTGCTAATGCAGGCGAAGAAGGCTCTGTTATCGTTGAGCGTCTGAAACGCGAAGAAGTAGGCGTTGGTTTCAACGCAGCTACTGGCGAGTGGGTAAACATGATTGACGCAGGTATCGTTGACCCTGCGAAAGTAACTCGTTATGCATTGCAAAACGCTGCTTCCGTAGCGGCTATGTTCCTGACTACTGAAGCAGTGATCGCTGACAAGCCAGAACCAGAAAAGGCTGCAATGCCTGACATGGGCGGCATGGGCGGAATGGGCGGCATGATGTAATAAACCAAAAAACCCTTGTTGCACCAAGGGTTTGATGGATTGCTATATTGATTTGTTAACATTTTGTTAACTCTGATCAGATTTTTTTGAGGCTCTCATTAGTTCGCTGAACTTTTGAGCAGCCTCTTTTCTTTTTGGCTTAGTTATATGAAGATATATTCTGCGTGTTATCTCATCGTTTGCATGTCCTAACCGCTGCATGATTTGTTCAAGAGTGGCTCCGGCTTCAGCTAATAGTGATGTATGAGTGTGGCGAAGTGAGTGGGGGGTAAGATCGGGATTTAGGCCAGCTAGTTTTAGTAATCGCTTCATCCGAAGTTCAACCATTTTTATTACTTGAGGATATCCAGCGAATTTACCGATTCTTGCGAATATGAAACCTTGGTCGTGATAAGTTTTTGGTCTTTTTGATTTCTCTATTTGTTGAATGGTTAACAAGTTTTGGAATCCTATAATGATTTCGTGATCAACATCTATTTCGCGAACCGATGATACAGTTTTAGGTGTGTTGAGTTTGTAAAGAGCGTAATTATTATTTGGGTTATATAGAGTTTTCGTTATTCTTATCTTGTCATCTTCGAAGTTGACATCCAGTCTTTTTAATGCACATAACTCACCGACTCTCACGCCTGTATAGGCCAATGTATTAAAGGTTTCAAAATCATTATCCAATCCATGGTCTTGAGCGATCTGTAGAAAATGGACGAGTTCATCCCTTTCTAAATACTTAGGTAGCTCGTTATTTTCTTCAAGCTCTTGGACTGTTTTCTGACGCTTAGGCACAAAAGCAGTTGATGTAGGATCTGTTTTCAAAGCCCCAATTTTTAAACCGTATGAAAATATCATTCTGCCGGTTGAGTGTACACCTGATAACGTATTGTCTGCTAGTTTATTCTGTAGACTTATGAGTGCATCCTGATACATTTGTTCAGTGATTGAAGCTGCATTGAGCTTTGCAAAGAATGGTGACAAGTTTTCTTTTTCATTAGTTCTGATTCGGATCGTACCATCTTTTTTTGGTTTACCATGAGAACTATAATATTTCAACCACTTGTCCGCTAATTCTTCAAAAGTCGCTTTGGTTTCTTCTTTGAATACGCCTCGATTTATCTCGGACAGCATATCCGCGGCGGCAGCTTGCGCTTCTTTTTTAGTCTTAAACCCGCCTTTTCCCTTTTGCTTTCTTTTACCTGTTTTCGGATCAGTACCTATGCTAATCATAAATGACCAGGTTGACCCTCTTTTATAGAAACTTCCTTCCAATTTCTAACACTCCTTTTATTGTCTGAAATGCCCTACATAAACTCCACAAACTATAAATTCATTTGGTGTCACCTCCATGGACTGATAAGAATCATTCTCTGGAACAAGGTTAAATTTTGCAGAACCTTCAGACCATTTCATTCTCTTTAAAATGCCTTCTTCGCCGTTAACGATAACAGCAACGATTTGTCCATTGAATTCCGCCCAGTTTTCTCTCCTCATGAAAACAATGTCGCCATCATTAATGCCTGCATTGACCATAGAATCACCTTTTACTCTTAGAGCATAGTCTGGTTGTTTTTGTTTCATAAAAGGATAGTTTATGTATTCTTCAATATTGTTTTCTGCAATTATCCCGTCACCAGCACAGATTGATCCGATCAGAGGTATCGGTTTTGCGTATTTGACTAGAGTCAAATACTCTCCTAGTTTTGGAGAATACTTATTCAATATATTTTCAAGAGTATTAATTACGTCATTCTTTTGTTCAATGTTAAGATCGCCACGCAGATACTCAGATTTAATATCGTCTAAAGTAGCATGGGAAAACAAATCCGCAGTCTGTGGATCGACGAATAAGCTAACAATTTCTCTATGTAAGTCTTTATCAACATTTGTAAATAAGAACACTTTATCAATAAGGGCATAAATTCGGTTGTCGAGTTCCTCGTTTTCGTTCATGAAATTAGCAAGAAACGTCTCATGATTTTCTTCTAACCCCTCGAGATAACCCGCCACTTTCATTAGTTCACCGTATGTAACCCCATCCAGATGACGAGAAATTTGCATAAGAGTGTTAGGCAAAGGTAACTGCGCATTCTTTTCAATTCGAGTGAGAGTGGCAGCCGAGATTCCACTCTTGTCAGCAAAATCTTTCTTTGTTTTATAACCGCTTGCAAGTCTTTTTTCTTTAATAATTTCACCTATTGTTTTTTCGCTCATTGCCTTCAAAAATCTCCCTTCATCTAATGGCTAAAGAAACTATAACATAAATATTGCGTGCACGCAATTATTTACCCAAAACATATTGCGCGCTCGTAATCGCTGTAATATACTTAAATTGCGAGGACGAAATTACAAAATAATAAATTGCGAGGACGCAATTCAAGGGGTGATACAATGAAAAAATTCGTCGTCCGACTAAAAGTTAAAGAGCTAATGAAAGCTCAAATTGATAAGGATATCACTACGGATAGAGAACTTGCTGATCTGATGAATGTGAATCTTACTCAAATTTGGAGAACTAAACTTCCTGTAGATGATGAACGCCATAATGCACCTGGTAACCAGTTCATAGCTGGTGTGATGGAAGTCTTTGGCGGGAGATTCGAAGACTATTTTTACATTGAAGAAGTTGAAGATGTGAAAAAGAAAAAGAAGAGCGTTCCAGCATTAACCTAAGTAGAAACGAGGTGTATGTAATGACAAAGACGAAAAAAAAGCATTGGGATGAACTCCCAGACAGTTTGACTGCTCAAGACATTGCTGATTTTTTTGGACTAACCCGGCGTACTGTTTATGACATATTCGACCTTAGTCCTTCACATGGTGGCATCCCGAATTATTTCATAGGCACTTCCCGTCGCGCGGATAAAGAAGATGTAAGAGCGTGGAAAGATAACTTAAAACAAAAACACCTTAAAAATTTTGCTTGAGGGGAGAAACAGTATGACTCAATTAGTATTCATTGAAAATGGACAAACCGTCACAGACAGCCTCACAGTAGCGGAGGTATTTAAAAAGGAACACAAACATGTGCTACGGGATATCAAATCACTTGAGTGCAGCGAGGAATTTATAGAGTCCAATTTTGGACTCATTGATTACACTGATTCACGCAATCGTACACAACAAAAATACATTATCTCTCAAGACGGTTTCTCGTTCTTGGCAATGGGCTACACAGGAAAAGAAGCTGCACGCTTCAAAGAAATGTACATCACAGAGTTCAATCGGATGAAGGAAACGATGAGTAAGCCGCCTGTACTTGATTCCAACGCTGCTATCGCCATAGCACTTCGCCAGACTGCTGATGTAATGGACAAGCTTCCACAGATTGAAAGCCGTATGGATAGGATCGAAAACACTACAACGATTGACTATGGACAACAGCGAGCCCTTAAAAAAGCTGGTAGTTCAAGGGTGGTTGGGTTTCTTGGAGGAAGAAAATCAGCAGCTTACAAGCACAGCGGCATTCGTTCTAGCGCATATTCTGCTTTGTGGAACGACTACCAAGAATACTTTGGCATTAACTCTTATAACAACACATTGAAGAAAGATTGTGAGCGGGGCTTAAAGTATGTAGCCAGTTGGACGCCGCCTAACAATCTAATGATCGAGATTGAAGAAACGAATGGTCAGAAGTTATTTTAATTCCCTATTAAGAAAGGAGAATGATTATGCACGACGCACAAAAACGGTTAAACGAACTTGAAAATATGTACGATACATTAGCAAATAACCCGAGTTGGGTTCATCCAGAAGTATCTCAAGCATCTTTTGGCTGGATGCTTAAAGAGATTTTGGACTTGCGCGTTGTATTGGGTGTCTCATGATTACTTGCGGATGCGGAACTGAGGCAAAGTATCTGGTATACGAACATGAGGAACCACATTGTAAGGAATGCATGCTAGATGCCGTTGAATGTAAAAATCAGGTCCTAGTGAGGGTGATGGATGATGCATATGCAAGTAAGGTGCAAAGGCAGTAGTAGTTACGCGGATCTGTGCGCTTTATCCCAAGTAGGCGGACAAGCTATAGAGCATCCGAACGGAACTGTGATTTTCAAATTCAGCAGCGATGTAACATATCAGGAATATCGTCGAATTAGACGTGAGCAGAAGGAGGGGGCCAAACGTGAAAACGCCGTTAGAACAAGCTATCCGGGTTCTGGAGGAGCTTCAAGCTGATACGGAGATACGTGGTAAATCGCTCAATAACATCGTAGAGCCTTTGCTTATCTTCAGGGACGGAAAGTTACAATATGTGCTTGAAGCTCTGTATGACGTGCGTAATGCCATAGAAAGTGAAACGACCCTGGGTGCAACCAGAGTCGAATCGAACGAATTAATAAACATTTCACGGTCACTATAACAAAATTTTAGGAGGATGTAAATATGAGTTTTGACGATCAACAACCAATTGACTACCAAAATTACTTACCAGAGGCGCCGCCTTCCTTTAGATCGACAACTACAGAAATGGCAGTGACACGCCAAACAGAAGAAGTAAAAGCTGCTATTTTCATGGCTAAGCAGTTCCCACGGGATCAACAGGCATCTTTTAACCGTATCATGCTCTCTTGTCAGCGGAAGAAGCTTGCAGAAGAAGCGGAATATGAATATCCGAAAGGTGGTAGCAAGGTTTCTGGTCCATCTATCCGACTGGCTGAGGTTTTGGCGCAGTCCTGGGGGAACATTGACTATGGGTTGATTGAGCTGGAGCAACGGAACGGTGAGTCAAAGGCTATGGCCTATGCATGGGACATTGAAACGAATACACGCCGTCAAATCGTTTTTACAGTCAAGCACGAGCGCAAGGCGGGCAGCACCACAAAGCAGCTCACTGAAGCACGTGACGTTTACGAGGTTGTAGCTAATATGGGAAGCCGTAGGATGCGTGCATGCATCCTTGGGGTAATCCCGGGAGATATAGTAGATGCAGCACTGGCAAAATGCCGTGAAACGCTTGTTAACGCTTATACAGAACCGCTTGCGGATCGTGTACGAAAGGCGTTCCAACAATTTCAAGAAAAATACGGCGTGAGCAAGGAAATGATTGAAAAGTATATTGGTTGCTCTCAAGATGCTTTTACGGAAAATGACTATTTGCGTATCGGTAATGTATGGCGGTCCCTAAGGGACAACATGGCGAAGCGCGAAGACTATTTTGACTTTGGGGCGGTCCATGTTCCTAGCGCTGCTGAATTGGAGTTTAAGGCGCAACAAGAAGCGGAAAAAGCAAAGGCGGACGGTGATCCTGATGCTGCTGAATGAAGAAAACTATTATTCTCAGGAAGCCAACCTAGCCTATTGGAGTAACAGCCAGTATAAGGAGTTCCGGGACTGTGAAGCGCGAGCTATGGCTAGGCTTCAAGGCTGGACAGAACCAGCTACAGATGCGCTTCTAGTCGGCTCCTATGTGCATGCCTATTTTGAGGGACCAGAAGCTTTTCAAAGATTCAAAGATAGTAACCCTGAAATAATTTCCTCTCGTGGTGGGACTAAGGGAAAACTAAAATCGCAGTTCCAATATGCTAACAAAATGATAGAAACCATAGAGAATGATGCGCTTTGTATGTTTGTTCTGCAAGGAAAAAAAGAGGTCATTATGACTGCCAATTTTGCGGGAGCTAATTGGAAAATCAAGATGGATAATTACGCGCTGGAGCGCAACCGATTTTCAGATATCAAAACAGTTCAAGAAATTCATAAGGAATCCTGGGATTCAGAGAATGGTTATGTGTCATTTGTTCAGCAGAATCATTATGTAACTCAAATGGCTTTGTATGCGGAGATTGAGCGAATTGTTCAAGGGCGCGACGGATGGATTGAACCTATTATTGTCGCGGTATCCAAGCAGGACCCGCCAGACAAAGCGGTTATAGGGATAAATGGTTTTGACATAAAACGTGAACTTGAAGGTATAGCGGCGAACATGCCGCACTTGATCGAAGTCAAAGCGGGCTTAGTAAAACCACACCGTTGCGAACGCTGCCGTTATTGCCGGGAGACGAAACAACTTAACCAAATAATCCACTATTCGGATTTGATTAATAGATAAAGGGGATACCACATTGTTAAATCGAGTGATATTGATTGGGCGTTTGACCAAAGATCCTGAATTACGATATACACCGTCTGGTGTGGCGAATTGCACATACACCCTAGCAGTGGACAGACCTTTCACAAATCAGGATGGCGAACGGGAAGCGGATTTCTTGCAGGTCGTAACTTGGCGGCAGCTTGCCGAGACGTGCGCTAATTATCTGAAAAAAGGGCGCCTAACCGCTGTAGAAGGTCGGGTTCAAGTGAGGAACTATGAAAACAGTGAGGGAAAGCGTGTTTACGTCACTGAAATTGTGGCTGATAACGTCCGGTTCCTTGAATCAAGCAAGAATGATAGTGCTGGTAGACAGCAGGCCGGGTCCAAAAATAACAATGATCCATTTTCCGATGATGGAAAACCAATTGATATCGCAGACGAAGATCTTCCTTTTTAGAGATTGGAGGCATGCAGCATGATACAGTACGGATTTCATCCAGCTCCTAAACCAGCCAAAAGCAAACGTGTGAAGCTCACACAGAAGCAGAAAGGCGATATAAGCCAGCAGGTAGATAAGCAGCTTAAAGCGCGGTCACATGGGCTCTGTGAGCTTTGTGACAACGCACTGGCTACCGAACGAGCTCACTTGATCGGTAGGAAGCATATTAACCATAAAACGAGAGTAACGGACTTATTACATTTATGCACGGCATGCCACGACTGGCTTGATGAAACGCCAGAAGGAATACGGGCTAGAAGGGCGATGGCAACGCTGGTTAAATCAGCAAAAGAATAGCGGGTGGTGAAATGAAAGAGGCATATTACTTCTCTCATGACAGTAACGCCCGTCACGATCCTAAGATTACCGCCATGCGAGGTGTCTATGGATCGGAAGGGTACGGGTGGTACTGGATTCTAGTAGAAATGATGAGGGAATCTAACGGATACAAATTGGATATGCGATCGAAATACGCTTACTATGCGTTCGCATCACAAATGCAATGCGATTCTGAAACGGCGCATAAATTCATACAAGATTGCATAACTGAATTTGACCTTTTTGCAGCAGATGCAACGCACTTTTGGAGTGCTTCATTGCTTCGAAGAATGCAGGAACGGGAACGGAAATCGGAAAAAGCTAGAAAATCAGCAGAAGCACGATGGGGCAAAAAAGCCGCGCCAGATAAGGGTTCTTCCGAATCGACCGAAAATGATAAATGCGATTTGGATGCGAACGCATATGCGGACGAATCAAAAAACGATGCTTTAAAGGAAAGTAAAGTAAAGGAAAGTAAAAGAAATAAAAATGATTTAAAAGATATGTACTCTGATGAATTTGAATCATTCTGGAATGAATACCCGAAAAAGATCGGAAAGAAAGATTGCTATAAAACATGGCAGAAAATCATTAAGGCAGGAGAGCGACCGGAGACTATTATTCAATGTGCAATTAATTACTGTGTTCAATGTCTGCAACTCAAAACAGAATCTCAGTTTATCAAGCATCCTAAAACCTTTTTAAACGAGGATAGATACAAAGATTACCTGGAAGGAGGTTCAGCATTTGGACATCAACAATCTCAACCTTTCAGCGGAGGACAAGCAACTCCTGCAAAACATGATGCAAACGGTCAAGCACAAGCCGGCCAGGACAGTTGGTCGTTCACCGATAGCGGAAGCAATCAACAAGATCGGCTCGGAGCGGAAGGAGATTCCCACGGATCCACGGGCGCCGGTTCGAAGTACGACATGTTTGTTCGCAGATAGCGAGTTTGAGGGTGTGTACTGCTGCATCAAGTGTCGCCAGCAGATTAAACGAACCTATTTCCCACCTAAGAAACAATGGGGCCTTAATCGGGCATGTAAATGCGTACAGGAAGAAAGCGAAAAGGCACAGTTAGAAAGTGACCGAAGGCACCGCAGAGGGCAAATGGAACGTGTATTTGCGAGAAGCATAATGAACGAAGAGCTTAAACGAGCGTCCTTTGAAAGTTTCTTGCCACGTACAGGCACGGAACAGGTGTATAAAGCGGCGTTAGACTTTATTGATACCTACGAGACCCGAGAGACCGGATTGTTGTTCTACGGGGATCCTGGGAACGGGAAAAGCCATTTGATGGCGGCTATACACCATGAGTTGAATCGACAAGGTTATGTTTGCTTGTTTTTGGACGTACCTCAGCTCATGAAACTAGCAAAAACAGCTACTAGATTCGATTCAAAAATAAACTTAACTGACGTAATCAATGGCGCTGTATCGTGCGATTTGTTGACGTTAGATGAATTAGGAGCTGGGGACTTGCTGGCGGATGAATATAAGGACGTACTGTTCCCTATTCTTAACGGCAGACAAGGTAAAAAGACTAATATTACATCCAATCTTGACTTAGACGAATTGGAGCAATGGCTATTTAAAGATAAGTGGGGGAACGTCATTGATAAGAAAGGCCGACTATTTGACCGCATCTTGAAAAGCTTGGATATCTACCACAATACCGGAACATCAAAACGGCGTGAAGACGCTATGAAACGCATACAGCAAGGCTCATAGTCCAATAAGAAGGGAAGAAGATACCCTATGACCAGGGATGAAGTAATAGCTAAATGGAATAGTATGAAACCACAAGAGCGAGATATATGGGTTGCTACGGCTGTGATGGGATATAAGGCGGATCGAATCAGACCGGGGATGATCATTAACAGTAAAGGTTATTCAACGTCACCAGCAATGTACAGCACTGACATAGGCGCAGCATGGGAAGTATCACAAAAATATCCGATCATGAAACTGACCAGAACAAAAATCTTTGAAATAAGCCTAGCGGAGTACATCTGCACGTTTTGGAATGATGCAGATTCGGGTCCAATTGAAGTGCCTGCCACAACGGCGCAGGAAGCGGTATGTTTAGCAGCTCTAATAGCCGTATTAACCCAAGGAGAGGGGATAGAGGAATGAAAAAGGATATAGAAAAAATAATCGAAGACCTGAAACAAGAACGGGAAGAGTACGGAGAACGAATCGTATCCTTATCCCATGCCTATGACAGTGCGCTAGAAAAGCTTTGTGATTTGGTCGGACAAGAGTTTGTTGCTTACGAGGATAGCTATTAATTCAGCCCCTAAAGGGCAAGGAGAGGAATAAGGGATATGAAAAGAGTGACCAAGGAAATCGAAATTAAACTTGAACCAGAACAACGGTTTTTCGTTGAAACAAATGATGATTTTTCTCTATTGCTGGTAGACAGCATCTTGATACTGCCAGAAGCTTGGCAAATCAACTTGGACGGAAAAGTGTTTCACGTAGATTATGAAGAATCAGAAATAACGTCTGGCGGTCGAGTTAGCGCTGGATATGAGCTAAATCAACTAGGTGTGTATGACGCTTAAATCATTATCAATCAAGGAGGTCTAAACCATGGATAAGAAGATACAAGAGATACGAGAATGGCATGAGAGAGAAGAACGACGTATTAAAAAATACCCAGAATCCAAACAAGTGAGATATCCAAATGAACCTTCTCAGAAAGCATACGACATAATCGGCTACCTCCTACAACAGATAGAGATTAAGGATAAGGCACTAGAGTTTTATGAGGATACATCCACATACACCGAAACGATGGAAGAGATTCAAAATGTATTTTCTCCTAAAGGAATGCCAAGTTATCGAACCAATTCCGCCCCAATCGTATTCGACAAAGGCGAACGTGCACGTGCAGCTTTGAAAGGAGAGGATACCCCATGAATCCAATAGACCCCAAACAATTGGACGATGCGGATTTAATCATAAACTTTTATGACAACACACTTTGTACGGATTATCGTCAAGAACTGGCTAAAGAAATCTACCGGAGGGCAGGTGTAACGGATGGCACGAGAAGAATACAACAAGCTGAAAAACAAGCGTAGGAGCATTTATCTGGCGTGTGAAGAAATGGACTTTACATGGGATCAGCACCAAGTACAACAATTTGACGAAATGTGGTCATCGGGAATTAGTTTGCAGCAAATTGGGGAAGAACTTGGGCGTGACCCAGACGAAGTAATGATGTTAGCAGTAGACCGTATTAAAAAACGCTGTATAGGTAAGCGTCCAGGCGGAGCATTGGGGGCGATGGCATGATTACTTTTGTGATAAACGAACCTCCTATGGGAGCAGTAAGAATGACGCAACGGAGCAAATGGACAAGCAAGAGCGCTCAAAGGTATCTGTCTTACAAACAAATGATCGGATTTGTAGCACGGAAACAGTTCTTAGAGCCGCTAGAAGGGCCCGTAGCGGTCGAAGTAGGATTCAGATACCCGTTTCCTAAGTCGTGGACTAAAAAGCGATTAAAAGAGGCGCTAGAGTCCCAAGAACTGCCGACAATCAAACCTGATATTGACAACTGTGTAAAAGGTATATTCGATGCCTTAAATAAGATAGCGTGGAACGATGATTCTCAGGTAGTGGCGCTGGTAACGCGCAAATATTATTCTGACCATCCAGAGATTGAGGTAAAGGTATGGCAGATCGGTGAGGAAACGCAAGAAATAATATAAATAATTCATATAACAACGTATAAAGGAGTGTTGTAAATGGAGAACAAAACTCTTAAATATATCCCTGGCTATTATCCATATCGTATCGACGAAGACGAAAAAGTATTTGCATCACATCCGAAAACAGGATTCCCGGTTTTGGTGAAAGAGAGCAACCGGATGGTAAACGTTCGTCAAGATGGGCGACCTAAGAAAGTAAAAGTATCGGAGCTATACCGTAGAGCATTTAACAAGCTGCTTCCAGAGGATTAAATATATAGCCCCCAAGGGCAGAGAGGACAAACACATGGATAAAGTGAAGATTACGAAGGCTCAGGCGCAGGCTGTTGATCTGCTTAGGAAAGTACATTCTGAGTCGTCCATTGTAAGAATGCATGTTGAGTATCCCGAAAAATGGTCGAAAGACTTTGAAGGTGCAAACGGCATGGAATTGGATTTGCTTATACGTGCTCTTTATAACGGTTATGAAGTTGAATTAACGATGGAAGAACGGATGCTTGCACATTTCAAAGAACCAAAAGGTTATTTAGCTGAATATGACACGGAGAACGTAATATATCGAAAAGGTATGGCAAAGGCTCTTGAAATAGCAGGTATTAAGGTACCTGGCATTAACGATTAAGCCCCATAGGGGATAAGAAGGAGGGAACAGCACATTGGACTATAAGCAAAAGCGCTTGATCGCTATGGCGGAGATGCTTAAAGCATATACAGATGAGAGTAAGCCAGGACCATGGGTGGTGGCATACAGCGGCGGCAAAGACAGCACAGTAGCTTTTGACATTGTTGTCCGGTCGCTGATGCAGCTTAAAACGTACAAGCCTGACGCGCTTACGAGGGATGTGTATCTTACTACAGCCAATACCAACTTGGATTTTGTTACGGACCCACTCAAGCAATCGGAGCTGGCAAAGATCAAGCGGCTAGTTGAGGAACAGGGACTGCCCGTGAAGATCGTTGAAGTTGCTGCACCTATTGTAAAGAGTTTTATGTATCTGACAGTGGGACGCGGATATCCGCTACCTAAGAGCCGCATGAACCGCTGGTGTACGGAGCGGCTCAAAATTGAGCCATCCCAAAAAGAGCACAAAGCTATTGCTCCAGCTCTTACGGTAACAGGGGTCCGCATGAGCGAGTCGGCAGCCCGGCAGGAGAACATTAAGAACCGTCAAGTGTCCGAGTTCTTTTCAGATACAGAGTTTATGCCAATCGTAAATTTTACGTTGGACGATGTATGGAGCTACTTGGTTCGTGAAGGCATGGCATGGGGCGATGCAGAGCAGTTAGGCCAGCTCTACAAGGAGGCTACTGGGGAATGTGGACTGAGACAGCATAAGGCTGGTGCGGATGAAAAAACAGACGATCCGTGCGGAGCGCGTACCGGGTGCATTATCTGCCCGGTCGTAAAGATCGACAAGAGTTCGCAAGAGTTTGCCAAGCATAACCCATGGCTTCAGCCGTATGTAGGATTACGTAACTTGATGATCGAGATGTACAAGGACCCATGCAATAAGGCAGGCCGCAAGCGAGACGGTACGGTGCTGGAGTATGGCAAAGGTACATTTACGGTTAAGGCCCGTATGCAGCTCTATGAGGCTGTCAGACAGGCAGAACGTGAGAATGAGGAACTGGCCCGGATGCATGGAGTGGAACCGCAAAAGCTTATCTATTCGCAGGAGCTGGATGACCTGATCCACCGACAGTGGGAAGAGGATTTGAGAGAATGCCCATGGGTGGAAGATGCTGCGGAGGTTGGTCGTTTTTACGAAACTAAGATCAAAGGGATCAGGGAAGGCTACCAGCTTGTATGGAATGTCTATCACGACATGCCAGAAACGGCAGAACAGATATAAGGGGGATACACCCCCTACTACCTATACCAAAGGAGCTAAGAGCATGTTTGAAATAAAGCTATATAATCCGGACGGAAACCATGTCCAAACAATTCGTTCTGACAACGGTTTGCGCGGCGTCTTGAAACAGGCACGGGAATTACTTTCCGCTACTCACCCATGTGCAGCAGTGTACAAAGACGGATTGTGGATCAAAGAATACAGTTTATGAGCCTACTACCTATAAAGGAGAGAAATACATTATGCCGAGACTAAAATTTGAAATGTGGAAATGTCAGACGAAACGAGGCTACATGTCACGTTTTACGGATGGACGCGGCATCAGTACCGATTCATGGTGGGACAGTCCTCAATTAAGCATAGATCATGTTGGAACTGAATACCTAAAACAATCTCATCGTCACCCGAATACGAGGAATGACAGACATATTAACTTTATTAAAGATAGATACAAAGTGGAGATGGCAAGATTGAAGGCAAGTGAGGGAGAGGCATAACAGCCTCTTACCCTATACCCCTATATAAGGAGCGATAAGTGATGAGTATTCGTCCTAAAAAAAACGATCGAGTAACAGTATATGGCAAGTCCGGCACAGTCGTTAACGCTGAGAAGATTTACACGAAAATGTACTACTCCATCAAGCTGGATCATAACGGAAAAATTCAAAAATTCCGGGGAGAGGAATTGAAATACGAAAAGGTGGGAGGCGGTAAAGGTGAGTGAACGGACATATAAATTGTTGGATGGGTCAGAGTTAATTTGTTCGGAAGAAGGAATTCTGAGTCACCGTTTGGAACCGGACTTCCCAGAGATTACGACAGACCCAAATGCTGAATATATGAATCTGCTTGCCCTGGTAGACTCACTCCAGCAGCAGGTAGCCCAGCTACAAGAAATGGATAAACTCCATACTTCAGGGGCAAAACAGCTTACCGAGGACTTGCACACATTGAGAGAGGAAAGAGATAAATTTCGCAAAGCATTAAGCGATGTTCATAACGCTGCACGGTGGGGCGATTTAGATAGGATCGAAGGAATTATTGGTACAGCATTAAGTGAGTAACCACCAATACAATACGCTCCTGGAGCGTTGGAAGGATGATAGATGTGAAAAAATATGAAGTGCTCAAAGCACTGGATGAGATAACTGAAATGTCAGATGAGGAAATAGCAATCAACCAGGAATGGATAAGAAAAGTTGCTAATTCTGCTTATTCACTGGTCAAACAAAAATATAAACCCAATGTGGAGCTGAGAAAAAAATGAAAAATATAGATATGTTGGACATGACAGACCATCGTTCAAAACTTACAGGAAATCAAGTGGGGACACATATTTACTGAAACCTTACTTGTGCGGATTGCAGAGCTTATTAATGCCAGCCCCCGAGAGAGGGCAGAGGCTGCTTATATGACATTATCCAGTCAGGATCAATGTAGATAGTGGCCCCCCCATATTGTCGCTAGGAACGTTAAATATGGAGGGAGAGATATGAACCACCACTCCATAGGAAAGCGGTGTGAACCCATTATAAATGCTCTCTTTCTAAGAGTAAATGTCGTGGGACTTGCTTGGAGAGTTAAAAATACGCTACAGGGTGTAGGACCTACACCCACTAAGGGAGGATATATAGATGCCAGATAAACAAAGTATCCAATGGATTAAATATGATCCCAAAAACCCGGGCGACCTGGAAGAAGAACACTATCTCATTAATCTAGCCACTCGCTATTTATCAACAGCGGCTATGGTTTGGGCTGTATATGACGCTATAGATAATATGTTTTATGTTGAAACAGAGTTTGGTAAAGAGGGATTTCGTGATTATGTGTCTCATTATGCAGTCATTAATACACCGGGGGATGTGATTTCATGACAGAACGTAACTGGCAAGAGGATATGAAACTGTCAGAACAAGCCAAGGGCTGGATTTATGAAATCACTTTTAATGGTGAAGGAAATATTGTAGCAAAGGATGCTAATTATACATTTGCGCAGGTTATTGCTGGGGATGTAGGCATGAGCAACGCTGAGATTATATTAGATGGACTTGAAGCCCTTCCTTACTGGCTCCAACAATATGCAGCACTTGAAAGGGAATACGAACGGTTCCAGAAAGCTGCAATGGGCTGGAATGATGATTTAACGAAGGCAGAGGCAGAAATAGAACAAAAGGATGCAGAGATTACTAAGTTACGCAGTGCAATAGCTTTTTCTATTGCTGAATATGAGCTTCATGAAAATCCAGGAGCTGCAGCAGAGTGTATGTGGCAAATACTCTATACGCATGTTCAACCTAAACAAGCGTCTCTCCTGCAAGATAAAGGAGACACCCAATGATAAGAGCCTATACCTCTATATTATGCGCATTACTGTTATATGTGGGTGTAGTCAGTATAGATAGGTATATGTTGATTGAGCATATTGAGCCGAACACTTTGAGCGAAGGAAAGATAATGGGTGACTAGAAAGGAGAGAAGAAATGAGTAACAATCAACTAATGTTTTTTGAGGGGAAACATCCAGTAATGGTATTAATGCCAGAGGACGTAAATTTTCAGTTCAAAGGGGACTTCATAATCAACGCAAAGAGCGTTGCGGATGCTTTAGATTATCAAGGTAACTCAGCTACAAGCGAAGTTTTGAAGTTCTGTAAGGAAAGCCATGTCTACCTTGTTAAAAATTCAAACATGGTGAATCGCCATGTTAGGAAGTTGCATAGCACTGGAGAAAAATTTATTTCTAACTTTTCTCTAAATCGTGTAATGGGACAATCAGGGCAGACGAAAGCAGAAGCGTTTCAAGATTGGTTATATGAAGACGTAATGCCGTCAGTACAGAAAACCGGAAAATATGAGATGCCAGGATCATCAGAACCGGAACTAATTCACTTTAAGAAAGAAGCCTACATGTTGAGCGTTTCTGCAGATGTACTTCGCTTACCTGACTCTGGCCGTTTGAAGCTTTTGGGGGATTTTAATAAGCAACATGGATTGAATGTTCCTCTACCAGCATATGCAGATGAAGGACACACGAAATCAGCTACAACATTACTAAAAGAGAACGGGATAAGGCTAGCTACGGAGAAGTTCAATAATCTGCTTATAAATCACGGATTGTTGGAGATAAGGGAACGACCCTCTAAAAAGAGCGACATTAAGAAATTCAAGTCGCTGACAGAGGAGGGGCTTCAATTTGGGAAAAACATCATTAGCCCGAATAATCCAAGAGAAACAGCGCCGCACTACTACCCTAATAAATTTTATGACTTACTGAAACGAGTGGGGTTAGAGTATGGAGCAAGGTTTTGATATGGCAGATAACAACGCAATGGTGAAAGCAAAGAGCTTTTGGGTGTGGACGAAGAAAGCAGAGGTTAAGAATCCAGCGCATTCACGTGAAGGAGATCCAGTCCATGAAAGATATCTCTATGAGGCTCCTAAGTTTATGCTGGACGATGGGCTTATACAGGACTCGGCAGATTCGCCGCGTGAGGGGCAGACAACAATATTTGATTTTCTATAAAGGAGCGACAAGATGGGGGCGATAGAGCAAATGGAACTATACCCGAGCATCACAGAAGCCGATAAGAAGGCCGTACGCAAGTTGCTGGGCAATTACCCTAAGATGCGCCTTACCGTCGAATCATTAGGCCGTAAGGAGTCTCTAACGGCGGAAGAAAGGCAAGTGTATCAGGAGTGGAGCAAATTGATCACCGAATTAGACATGGCAATCAATTTAATCTTAGACGATGAGGTCAAAAAGATCATTGAGCACCGCTTCATTAAGGGGCGTAAATATAAATTTACTGTGATTCAATTCCAGAACCATGGCATGAGCGTTAACACCATAGACCGTCGAATAGACGAAGGAGTCAAAAGTATAGCAGAAACCTTGAAGCTATGCGGAATTTTGGGGGTAAGTTGGGGGTAACGTGGGGGCAATTTGGGGGAGAAACCATTTTAAAGTAGGGACATAGGGTTAACGCCCGGGTGTCCCTGCTGTCCCTTACCATGGCAGGACTCGTCCATGACAAAAGGTTGAGCCCGCTAATACAGGGGATTAACTGTAGCGCTAGTCGCGGTGGTGTGGAAGCGGGGATGGTCAGAAGGTTAGATTCCTTCCCAAGCGCTCCACCCGGGCGCTATAGAACTACGGGCAATATCAAATAAGCAAGCATAAGGGCATCGGTATACGGTGTCCTTTTTGCTATGTACAGGAGGAAACAAACGATGGCACAGAATTATGCGTAT
Source organism: Paenibacillus sp. EKM10P (assembly GCF_011800655.1). NCBI lineage: Bacteria > Bacillati > Bacillota > Bacilli > Caryophanales > Paenibacillaceae > Paenibacillus > Paenibacillus sp. EKM10P. The sequence continues at coordinate 374,559 of NZ_JAALET010000001.1, forward strand.
CTCGATCAATACGGCATCCTGCATCTACACGATGAAGAGCATGCCAAACAGCACGGCAAACATGTTGCTACTGAGCTGCAAGCAGACGAAAGCGGCTATCCGGTCGTAGACGGCGAAGGCGTTGTTTATTACAGCCAAGAAGACGCAGCATACATCCGTGGTAACCGTAAAGACGGCGAACGAGTAGCTACGCCTGCTGAAATTAAGCAACTGGCAGAGCAGCTCAAGTAACACCTTTTTCCCGGCTTAGTCCGGGGATATGACACATACAGGATTATAGCGGTTCGATTCCGCTGTGTGTCTTAACAGAGGAAAAAAATTCATATAACCCTGCAGTTTCGTGATATATTTTAAACAAAACATATAAAAGGGTGATATGAATGACTTCTTCCTCTTCTTCTGGATTATCTATATCAGAGCAATTGATGTATAGCACAGTTAGAATTGAGAGTATGGACGTATACGGAAATGTAAGCACAGGCACAGGCTTCTATTATCGTATGTTAGATAACGGGGAGTCGCATGTTTCGGTAATAGTTACCAACAAACACGTGGTTGAGGGAGGTTCTAGGGGAAGATTTGTTATTAATTTAGCCTCTGAAGAAGGGAGACTTTCCGGTAATGATCAAGAAGTATTCTCTTTCGATAACTTTGAGAGCATGTGGATTAAACATCCTGACCCTGATGTGGACTTGTGTATAATGCCTTTTGTTCCTATTATACGAGAAGCAGAAGCGAGAGGCTTAAAATTGGCTTTTGTTATGCTAGACGAAAAATTGGTATACTCAGATGAACAATTAAGCGATCTTACCGCCATTGAAGATATTGTTATGGTAGGTTATCCAAATGGAATATGGGACAAGGTGAATAATCATCCGATAATCAGAAGAGGAATAACGGCCACCCATCCTGGATATGACTATAATGGTAAAGAAGAGTTTTTGATAGATGCTGCATGTTTCCCGGGATCAAGTGGGTCCCCGGTATTGTTATTGAATCAGGGGAGTTATGCAAATAAATCTGGTGATGTAATCCTTGGTAATAGAGTAGCATTGTTGGGAATCCTATATGGTGGGCCTCAGTATACGACAACCGGAGAAGTTAGGATCGTCGATGTTCCGACTAGACAACAAGCAATATCGGTCTCCAGCATACCTAATAATCTTGGCATAATAATTAAGGCTAAAAAGTTAATTGATTTTGAACCAATACTTTCTGAGATAATTAAGAATCAAGGCGAAAAATAAAATGACTATCACAAACAACGCACTTTTGCTTGCGTTGTTTTTTTGTGCACAGAGCAGAACTAGAATACTGTTGATTGTGGAAAATATAGACCCGTAATATACATCTGAAAATAGCTGAGAGGCGACAGCTAAGTAGGATACACGGGTCTATTTGTTATTCTAGAATATAGGTAAATCGGAAACGTCATTGTTCACTCTTCTGCTGTAGCTTGCGGTGATATTCTTGGATAGCAAAAGTGGCTACTTGCGCTGAAATCATAGCTATATGTTTTACCACTTTAGATGTTTCCTCATTAGACAAATTTTCATCAGACATTTCTAGATAACGCTCAACAGCAGCGTGCTCTATCTCTTGAAAATCAGAAGCTTTTAGATTGGACATTGTATAACCCTCCTTTCTATGAGTTTGAAATTTTAGACAATTACTATCATACACAAAAAGGAAAAGTCTAGTAAGGGTGATAACAAGGAGGAGCAATACTGGTATGTCGTTAAAGCGATTCTGCAACAAGCAGGGATGCAAGGAATTGGTTATGGGCAATGAGCGATACTGTGAGGCTCACCAAGACCAAGTACGCAGCTATGACCAGGAGAGAGGTACAGCAGCAGAGCGCGGTTATGATAGCAAATGGCGGAAGGCGCGTGAAGGATATCTACGTAAGCACCCGTTATGTACGTCTTGCTTCCAACGTGGGTACTTGGCTGCTGCAACAGTAGTCGATCATATCGTACCGCATAGGGGAGACAAGCAACTGTTTTGGGATAGAGATAACTGGCAACCACTGTGTAAGCAATGTCACGATACCAAGACAGCTAAGGAGGATGGAGGCTTTGGGAATCGCTAAGAAGATGGGAGAGTTCATAGGCTGTCTGTATGGCTGTTGTTCTCTTAAATAGAGTGGAGGGATAACACATGATCATTAGAATGGGAATCTATGAGTTGGAAGGTACACCGCAGGAATTAGTAGAGTATGACCGACTGAGTGATGAGTACGAGGAAGCGAAGCGGTTAGCGGCAGCCACCAAGGATGTGTCAGTGAATGCACAGCTACACGGTAGACACTACATGCGAGTGGAGATAGACCTTGACCAGACGTGTACAACGCAGGACGTGCAAGAGAAGGTTAGGCAGGTACTGAATGAATTTTTTGAAAAGAATAAATTTAAGATTATTTCTTAGAAAAGGGGAAGGGGGGTCAAATTTCTAAAAACTTTTTTTGAAATAGACCGCGCCGGACTTTTTTCGCGTAAAAACTCGTTTTATAAATTTTTCGGGATCTGGAGGTGCACCCGGATGGGGAGAAATGCAAAACCGATTGACCTTCACATCGCGGGAGGCAATCCGAACCGATTAACCAAAGCACAGATTCAGGCGCGTAAAGAAGGTGAGGTTAAGCTCGGAAAAACTGAGCTGGAAAAGCTGAAACCGCCTGTGTTTGTAAAGGATGATACAGTGGCTTTCGCTCACTGGAAACAGTGCATGAAAGATTATAAAGCCGCTGCTGCTGAAGGTGTTAATTTGCTTTCAAGCTCTGATATAGGGCTGTTGGGTATGTACTGCCGGACGTATTCGGAGTATGAAAAGCTGCTGAAACAGTATCAGAAAATCGAGCGAATTTCTATTGAAGATTACGTATTTGATGAATATTTTGATGAATTAACACGCAAAGCTGAGGAAACGGGAGAGGATCTGAATGAGTATGGTTTGAGGGCACAAAAGTACCTTTCCCAACTCGCTTCCTTAGAAGGTGTATTAAAAATCGAAACGGCAATCAACAAGAAGATGGACATGCTTCTCAAAATGCAGGACCGTTTGTTCTTAAACCCTTTGTCCAAAGTGAAGAATGTTCCGAAGCCGAAGGAACCGGAGAAGACCTCGAGCAAGTTCGGAAAGTTCGGGGGAAACCGAAGTGGCTAACCCGCAGATTTATCCTTACAACACTGTCGGAGAGACGGACCGGGTAACCGCCTATGCACTGGAAGTGGTGTCCGGCAGGATTATCGCTGGTCAGGCACAGCGACAGGCGTGTGAGCGCCACCTTCGAGACTTGGATCGACAGGGTACGGAAGATTTTCCTTACGTGTTCGATCCAGATAAGGCCCATGAGATTATAGAGTTTGCCGAATCCCTCACGCTGGCAGAAGGCGAGGAACCTTTGCCGCTTGAACTATGGGGCTTTCAAGACTTTATGTTTGGGAGTTGGAATGGCTGGGTTACGTTGGATGGTTACCGTCGATTCCGCACCTCATATGTTCAGGTGGCCCGGCAAAACGGTAAATCTTTGGGCAACGCGGTCCCAGCCCTCTTTTATGGAAACTTTGACGGCTATAATTATCCCCAAGTATACTGCACCGCTACAAAAGAAGCTCAGGCAAGAATTGTCCTAAAGGAATGTATCAAATTCATTGATGCAGACCCAGAGCTTGGTGGTTCAGATTATGAGTCGGGGCTATTTGACGTTAAAGACTATAAGAGCACTATCCTTTGTTCTCTGACCAAGGGTGAAATCAGGGCGCTTGGTCGAGATACGAAAACGATAGATGGATTCCGTCCATATTTTGCGAGCGTCGACGAATATCATTTACACAAAGACAATCAAATGTACAAGCTGCTTGCTGATGGAACCAAAAAATTAAAGCAATGCCTTATTTCCGTTATTACAACCGCAGGCTTTAATATCAACGGTCCGTGCTATGAGTTGTACAAATATTGCAAGTTAATTCTATCTGGCGCACATGCCGACGAAACTCAGTTCGTTTTCATCTGCGAGTTGGACAAAGACGACGATGTATGGGATGAAGCCAACTGGCCGAAAGCTAACCCGTTATGGACTCCTGAAACCTTGGATAGTTTAAGGTCGGAAGCGATAAAGGCTAAGGTTCAGCAGGGGGAAGAGCTGCGAAACTTCCTTACCAAGTCCTTAAATCGTTGGGTTCAGTTCTCCGATACACAGTATATGAACATGGAGCATTGGCAAGCCTGCGAATCTGACACAACTATCGAAGATATGGAAGGCAAGGAATGTTACTTAGGGCTTGATCTTTCTTCCGGGGGAGACTTGACAAGCGGAAGCCTAGAATTCCCTTTGGATGTGGATGGTCAACGCAAATACTACATCCATTCTCATAGCTGGATACCAGCGGCGCGGGTACATGAGCATGTGCAGTCTGACCATGCGCCATATGACATGTGGATCATGGAGGGGTTACTTACTCCTACAGAGACAATGGGCGGCGTGAAGACAGATTATAAGTATATCCTTGCTTATTACCGCGACCTAATCAAAAAACATAACTTCAAATTAAAAGGCATCGCTTATGACCCTCATAATGCGGATGCCTTTTTGTCTGACCTTGAAGAATTTGGCGTCGACCTGGTTGAGATAGTTCAAAGTGCCAAGAGCCTAAATGACGCAACGGTTGATTTTAGGCTGGAGGTTGAGGCGGGCAATGTCATTTATGATCGTCGCAATAAGTTGCTAACATGGTCTATGGCGAACGCTAAGACCACCAGTAACAGTTTTGGGGAAATAAAGATAGACAAGGACCCTAACGCCAAAACAAAACGTATCGACCCCGTGGACGCTGTCATAGACAGTCACAAACTAACTCTGTCCTTGGCGGTCAAGCCAAGAAAATCAGTCTACGAAGAGAGGGGACCACGTTCACTGTGAAAAAATTAAAAATCAAGGAAGATACAATCCGCGAGATGTTACTATCGGCGGGTTTTTTGACGTTTTGCACCGGAATATGGCTTATCTACCCTCCGGCATCGCTGATTATAGGGGGACTGCTGTTGATGTGGCTTGGATTTCCGTCAAAACGGCAGAAAGGAGGCTAATTTAATTGGGGATTTTGACTAATATAGCGGCTCAAAAGTCGGAATATTCGATGAATGATTTCACGAATGACATCCGAAAACGGCTGTATGGTGGTCGTACATCGTCTGGCAATCAGGTAAATGAGGACTCAGCAATGCGCTTTATCACGGTATTTAGCTGTGTTCGGGTCCTATCAGAAGCTGTAGGAGCCCTGCCTTTGTTCGTTTATAAGCAACAATCGGATGGAAGAAAGGAAAAGGCAACCGATCATCCAGTGTATGGGCTTCTTCATGACCTGCCAAACACGGAAATGACGTCTCAAAGTTGGCGTGAAGCTATGGTGGGACACCTTTCAACGTCCGGTAATTGCTATTCAGTGCTGACACACAATAGGCGTGGACAGGTATTTGACATTTACCCTCTGGATTGGACGACAGTCCACCCTTACCGTAATACAGAGAGCGGAAAAATAGAATATCGTATCAGTGATCGAGGAAAGCAAGAAATCCTGCCAGCGGAAAAAATGTTGCACATCCCCGGGTTCGGAGGTGACGGTATTGTTGGTTATTCCCCTATCCGAATGGCTGCTGAAGCAGTTGGTTTGGGGATGGCATCTGCACAATTCACTTCACACTTTTACAAAAACGGAATGAATGTAGGTGGTGTGCTTGAGCATCCAGGTGGCTTGAGTGATGTGGCATTTGATCGGTTGCAAGAATGGATCAATGAAAAAGGTGTTGGGCTGGGCAATTCGTGGAAACCTCTTATTTTGGAAGAAGGGATGAAGTACAGCCGGATACCAATGCCCTTTGTGGATGCCCAATTTATCGAAACTCGCAAACTTAACCGTGATGAGATATGTGGTTTGTTCAGGGTGCCACCCCATATGATTGCCAACTTGGAGCGCAGCACTAACAATAATATTGAGCATCAAGGAATTGAGTTTGTTATGCATACGCTCATGCCGTATTTAACAAGGATTGAAGCGGCAGCTAATTGGAAGTTGTTCACTCCGGCTGAGCGTGCAGCTGGTTACTACGTTAAATTTAACGTTGATGCGCTTCTGCGCGGTGACTACAAGAGTCGCCAGGAAGGACTTGCTATACAACGGCAAAACGGCATTATTAACGGGGATGACTGGAACATTATCGAAGATCGCAACCCGGCTCCAGATGGTAGCGGTAAAGAATACCTAGTGAATGGAAACATGATTCCTATTTCTAGGGCTGTAAACGGACAAACAACACAAGCTGCACCGGAAGGAGGTGATACGACAAAATGACAAAAATCAAATACTTTAGAGCAGAGGCCAAAAAGAACGCCAAAGAGCGTAAAAAGTTTTGGTCTTTTCGTGCTGCCGACCAAGGTGTAGGTGAGTTGATGCTTTACGGAATTATTGAGGCGCAGACATGGTGGGGGGATGAAGTTACACCTCAAACCTTTAAGGATGAATTGGACAGTTTGGGCGATATATCCAAACTCAACGTTTATATCAACAGCGATGGTGGCGACGTTTTTGCTGGTCAAGCTATCCATAGTATGTTGAAGCGTCACAAGGCCCATGTGAATGTTTACATCGACGGAATTGCTGCAAGTATCGCCTCTGTTATTGCGATGGCCGGAGATACGGTGTTTATGCCTCGAAATTCCATGATTATGATTCACAGTCCGTGGACAGTTGCGATGGGGAATGCAACAGATTTTCGAAAGTTGGCAGACGATTTGGATGCTGCACGTGAAAGCATGATAGCTGCATACCAGGATAAATCAGGAATGGAGCGCGAGGAGTTAATAACTTTGCTTGAAGCGGAGACATGGCTATCCGCAGAAAGGGCGATTGAATTAGGGTTTGCAGATCAGATTGAAAATTCCAAGCAAATAGCTGCGGCTGTTCGCAATGGGGCCTTGATGATTAATGGACAAACCATGAATTTGGATCGTTTCAAGAATGCTCCCATGATTGTGGAGACAGAGGCTGAGTATACCAGCGAAAAAGTTATTCCGCAGGAACCAGAACAGAAAAAAGAGTTACCCAATACTGATCCAGAAGACGTGAGCAATGCAACAACTTCGCCGATGGCATTATACGAACGAATAACCCTATACAACGAATCTAGGAGGAAATTATAAATGAAAAATAAAACTATCAAGCACCCTATGAACCTTCAGCTGTTTGCGGAAACTGGAACTCCTACTATGCAGGAGATGTTGCAAGACCGAGCTGATTTGATAACGCGCCAACGGGCTCTATTGGACTCGGCGAAAAAGGAAAAACGTGATTTTACTGAGGATGAAGATAAAGAATTCAACTCGTTCGAAGCCAAAATTGTGGCATTGGACAAGCAAATTGTCCGCGAAGAGGCCGTCGCTTCCCGTGAAAAACAGTTGGATGAAGCAACAAAACCATATCGTCCATCCGCTTCAGTTCTTGGTGGTAACCCTACTCAAGAAGAGAAGAAGGACGACGCTGGTTTTAAAGGACTTGGTGAGTTTATTCATGCCATGCGTTTTGGGGATGAAAAAGGCCGCCAGTTTGCTTTAGCATCCAATCCGGGACAAGGCGGTGGTCGCCAGGTTCCAGATGCTTTTGCTTCCCAATTGCTTGGGTTCCGGAATGAATGGACTATTGGGGGCGGTGCAGGGGCTGGACAATTCTTGCCAACGCAGTTTATGCCTGATAACATCCTACAATTGAACCCACAAGCGGCTATTGTACGCCCACGCGCCACAGTAATTCCTGCTGGAGACCCACCAGATTCCAAAATTACAATCCCTGCCTTAGATCAAGGCACAAACGGAGTGTATGCCGGGGTTGAAGTGGACTGGATCGAAGAGGGCGCCGAAAAACCAGAAACAGGAGGGAAAATGAGTGAAGTTTCCCTTGAGCCGCATGAAGTAGCGGCTACTACTGTTGTAACGGACAAGTTGCTTCGCAATTGGAAAGCCGCAGACACTTTTATCCGTAATTTGTTGTCTCGCGCAATGCTGGCTGCGGAAGATGTGGCATTCCTGACTGGTAATGGCACAGGTAAACCGCTCGGGGTGCTGAATGCAACGGGTGCATTAACAGTTAAACGTAAAGCAGCAAACCAAATAAGCTATATTGATGTGGTAAATATGCTTGCGAATCTTCTGCCGGAATCGGTTGGTAGCGCGGTATTCGTTGCTCACCAGTCTACATTACCACAGCTGATGACCATGCAAGATCCTGCTGGGCGATACATCTTTATTCAAGGCGACGCAACTAAAGGTATTCCGTCCACACTTGCTGGTATCCCAATTCGCTTTACAGGTCGCACGAGAGCGCTCGGCACAAAAGGCGACCTGCAATTGGTGGATTTCTACTACTACCTCATTAAAGACGGTAGCGGCCCTTTCATTGATGCGTCTGAACATGTCTTGTTCCGCAGTAACAAAACGGTAATCAAGGCATTTTGGAATGTGGATGGCAAGCCGTGGGTAATTTCCCCGCTCACGTTGGAGGATGGAGTAACAAAAGTTAGTCCTTATGTGCTGTTAGACGTACCAACAGCCTAAAAAAACAATAGACCCGGATCACGCCGGGTCTTCTAAGGAGGAAACCCAATGCCTAAGGGAGATAAACTACAATATCTAGTAACATCCACTTTTACGGATAAGGAAACGGGTGATGTCGTGTTGCCCGGCTCCTACTTTGCAGCCACGGAACAACGTGCACGCCGTTTGCAAGCGGCCGGAGTAATTGCAGACGACGATACAGGGGCACCACTTGGAACTGACCCAACGAATCCTGCGCCTGATGCGGATAAAAAGCAAACTAAACCTAAAACAACTAAGACGGATACCCCAGATGTACCTGTCACATCCGATGCACCTAATGTACCTGATGTACCGGACGCTGGTGGTGATACGAATGCTGACAACCCTACAGAGGGCTAAAAGTTATCTGTCCATTCCCTTGGATGATACGTCACAAGATTTTACACTTCTCACCGCTTTAGGAGCAGCTTCGGAATGGATTGAACGGGAATGTAATCGAAGCTTCGAATACAAGACATATCGGCAGACGCTAGACGGTCCTGGAACTAAGTTCCTTCGACTCAGAAACTTCCCTATCCACTCCGTTTCTCTGCTACATGTTGATGGTGTGGATAAGTTGGGAGAATCATTCACTATTGAGTCCGAAAACGGGATGCTGTTTCGGCGGTCTGGTTGGCCGTTTGGGGCGCGTTTAATCGAGGTGGAATATCTGGCTGGTTACATTCTCCCGAGCGATGCAGAGGACGCGCCTGCGCCTACATTACCGTGTAAATATGAATGGGCTTGCGTATTGCTTGCCCAAACGTTAATGCGTGAACAGGGCGTAACCAGTGAAAGGGTAGGCGACATATCCGTAACATACAAAGATGAGGGCCGAAGCCTGCCGGGTGCAGTCAAGGCCCTTATTCAGTTGTGAGGTGATTGTATGGCTGGCGCAAGACGGACACGCACTCGCCGTGCTAACGTGGAACTGGATGAAACGAGTTTCCTTCCGGCAATCATGGCCAACTTAAACAAGCTTGCCAAAAAAGAGGTTCATATAGGTATGCAAGGTGATGCGGATCTGGCGATGATTGCGGGTGTTCATGAATATGGATCTGCCAAAATGAAAATACCAGCTCGTTCATTTATCGGGACAGGAAAGAAAAAATCGGCTGCTGGTATTTCCAAATGGGTGCGAACAAACATAACCCCTGTTGCCATGGGGAACATGGATGTTATGGCCTTCTTGGAGGAAATCGGAGTAATAGGGGAAACGAAGACGCTTGCTAATTTTAATCGGATCAAGCAGCCGCCGCTTTCCCCGTTGTATGCACGTCGAAAAAAAGGGAAAAAAATCCTCATTGCAGATGCGGACTTACGGGACAGCATTACTCATATGATAGTGGACAAGTAGGAGGTTGGTTATGCGTAAGTTTGCTTTCGGGGGGATCATGCGTAAATATAACGTGCCTTACGTATTTGTACGGTCTGCTTCGGGCTATTGGGATGAGGACGGCGTTTGGGTTCCTGCAAAGGAAGAACGTGTTTCGTTACAGGGGCATTTTCAGCCTGTCTCCGCCAAGCTTCAGCAAGAGGAAGGCGGTAACTATACCGAGGAAGATAGGACGCTGTACACGGCTTCTATGCACTCTACGGGCGACCGGATAGAGTACCAGGGCAAACATTACACAGTGGATACCGCTGAGGTCCGAAAGTACAGCGATATTAATAAATATATGTTGAAAAAGGTGATCAGAAATGATTCCGTTCAAGGCGATCCGGTCAGCGATAGTCCGTAATCTATCGACCCATTTAGGTATCAAGGTGGTGGAGCTGAACGGCGGGGGTGACATGCCGAAAGGTGCGTTCCTGACCTACTCATTCACAGAAGGCCCGGCAGAGGGGCGGGGCTTCCCGGTAGTAACACAGGAAAACGGAAAATTAGTGCAGCGGGAGACGGTGGAATTTACCGTCTCTTTTTTGTCCTATGCTTCGGATAGCGCGGACAGCATTACAAACGCGCTTAGAACGCAGGACTGGCTTAAAACCATTGGCCGGGATGTTCTCAAGGATTTGGACGTGGTTGTTTTCAATATCGGCAGCGTGGACAACCGGGACATTCTCATTGCAGACGAGTGGGAACGACGCTACGGGTTTGATGTAGATTTTAGCACCACCGCCGTTGCCGATCAGGATTTGCAATGGATTGAAAAAGCTAATATTCAAAGGGGGTAATTATTTTGGCAGTAAATGGAGATGTTGATGTAACCATTGATATACAACGTCCTACGCCGAAAACAGGTTTGGGCAGGCCGCTTGTTATCGGGGCTGCTGCTGCGGCAACAGACTTTAAAATTTATTACGATTTGAACGCTATTTTGGAGGATTTTGCAAATACGACACCAATTTATAAAGCTGCTTACGCTCTTTTTAACCAGGAAGATAATTCTCCTGAGTCAATTGCAGTAATGCAGTACAAAACGGGTGATCCTATTGCTGATTTTCTACCAAAGATTTTCACGAAGGATTGGTATTATCTCCTTTCTACCAACCGTACATTGGCAGATGTTACGGCAATTGCTGATGCAGTGGATTTGGACAATTCACGGATATTTTTTACTGCTTCCAGTAGTAAAACAGACTTAGCAGCCATTAAAGCAAAAAAGTATTCTCGGACAGCAGTTATGTATCATGAGGATATAACAAATTTCCCTGATGCTGCTTGGGTCGGTGCAGTTGGTTCAAAAGAAGCGGGAAGCGCAACATGGAAATTCAAAGGGCTTAAAGGAATTGCAGCTATGGATATCACACGGACGGAACGCGAAGCTATACACGCTCTTGGGGCAAATACCTATGTAACCAAGGCAGGCGACGATCAAACGTCTGAGGGTAAAACAGTCAGCGGGGAGTACATCGACATTGTACAGTCCAAAGATTGGCTCACCCTGAATATTGAGCTGGGTGTCCAAAAATTGTTTTATCGAACTGATAAAGTCTCTTACGATAACGGCGGTATCTCTCAAATAGAGGCAGTGGTAAAAACCAACCTTATGAGGGCAGATAAACAGGGGATGATCGCGCATGACGATGATAATCTTCCGCTTTATGGAACTACATTTCAGACTCGGTCGCAGACCGATCCGGCAGACCGTGAACAACGGGTGTATAACGGCGGTAAGTTTCATTTTGAACTGGCCGGAGCGATTCACCAAACCAAAATAACTGGCTTGATCAAGCTGTAAAGGAGTTGATTTAATTGGCTACTACAACCACATATGATCCTATGGACCTCTCCGTATCAATTGGAGGGGTTTTTCTTACGGGGTTTAGCGAGGACTTGGTAGAGTGGGAAAAAGACGAAGATTCTAATACTTTCAAAGTCGGGGCGCAGGGTGATGTACTCGTAACCAAGGTGAATAACCCGCTCGCCACACTCAAAATCACATTGCTTGCAACAAGTCCGCAAGTGGCATACATGGACAAACTGGCCGTTACTGGTCAGGTCGTGGATGTCAGTGTAATTTACAACGGCACACCAAAAGAGACTATCACCAGTACGGCTGGGGTGGTCAAAAAGCCTGCTGCCCGTAAATATGGCAATGAGGCAGACGATAGAGAGTATGAAATCCAATTGACTAACCATGAAATTCTGTAATCAAACAACATAAATTTAAGGAGACGATAAATCATGGCGAATTTCAAACAAAAACAATACACTTCCAATATTGAAGGAAAGGAATATCTGTTCCAGCATCCAGGTGTCCGTGCAGTTTCTAAAATTAATGATGCGTCCAAAAATAAATTTGGCGTTTTGCAGGAAGAACGACTATCGGAAGAAATGCTCAAGCATGTAATTGTAAGTCCAAAGCTTAAAATTGACGACTTCGAGGAATATGACGAATATAGCGAAGTAATTAATGCAGCTTATGCATTTATCACAGGCCAAGACAAGGGTGAAAAAAATGACGATAAGCAAGCAGGAAGCGAATCGGAGGGCTAATGAACGTTGGAATCAATGGCGGCTTTTGTTATCGGATATGGGTGTCACCTACGGGGATCTTTTCTTGATGGATGACGATGATCTAGCAGAAGCAAACGCCGCTTTAGATATCCATATAAAACAGCAGGAACGTGCTGCAAATAAACCTAAGTGAGCGCCTATAAAGGGCGCTCTTTTTGTTGTGAGGTGATTGTATGGCCGGAGGCGTAATAGGTAACTTAATGTTTGCCGTAGGGTTTAAGGTCGCTGAGGGTCCTTTGCGCCGGGCTGAGGACCAACTTAACAGTTTACGTGGTGGCGTATTCGCTTTTGGTGCTGCGGCTGCTGCTGCAATGGGTGCTTTTGCTGTTGCATCTATAAAAGCGGCCAGCGACTTTGAAAAGAGTATGTCCCAAGTTCAAATGGCGACAGGTCAGACGGATCAGCAGATGCAGGCGACAAAGGATATAGCCCAAAACCTATACAGCCAAAACTTTGGCGAAAATTGGCAGGACCTTGGACAACAAATATCTACTACGGCACAAATAACCGGACAGACTGGAGCCGCACTGGAAAACACCACCAAGAACGCTATGTTGCTTGGAAAAGCCTTTGGTTTTGAAGTAGGTGAGTCAGTTAAAACCACTGATACCATGATGCGGCAATTTGGTATTACTTCCGATCAGGCTATGACACTGTTGGCGCAAGGAGCGCAAAAAGGGTTGGACAAGTCGGGGGAGTTACTAGATACGGCGAATGAGTATTCTAACCAATTCAAAAGCTTAGGATTCAGTGCGACAGAAATGTTTGATACTTTGGCTGCTGGTAGTCAGAACGGGGCATTCAACCTTGATAAGGTTGGGGATGCCGTAAAGGAATTTAACATCCGTTCTAAAGACGGTAGCAAGACGAGTATACAGGCCTTTGAAATGTTGGGACTAAATGCAGATAAGATGATGCATACATTTGCTGCCGGCGGTCCAGAAGCTAAAAATAGTTTTCAGCAGATAATGCGGATGATTGGCGACATAGAGGACCCTGTACAGCGTAATACTGTCGGAGTTGCTTTGATGGGGAGCCAATTCGAGGACCTTGAAGCAAAGACGATTACCGCAATGGGTACGACTAAATCACAATTCAATTCTGCTGCTGACACTATGGAGGAATTAAACAAGGTTCGATTTAAAGACCCAGCCGAAGCGTTTGGGATGTTTGGCAGGCAGATTGAAACCGGAATATTAATACCTGTTGGGCAAAAGCTGTTGCCTTACTTAAATAAGTTTGGACAATGGCTAACGGACAACACGCCACAAATAAAGGCTTTCGGGGCAGCGATAGGCGATAAGGTAGCGGCCGGGATAAATTGGATTACAGTCAAGGCACAAGAGTTATGGCCTACTCTACAAAATGTTGGTAATACAATCAAAAATGTAGGATCAGCAATGGTCGGATGGAGTGGGTTTAAACCTACGCTTATAGGTATTGTCGCGGCGCTAGTCACATATCGGACAGTAGTCACTACGATTACTATTGCTATGAAGGCATGGGCTACGTGGCAGAAGATACAAACGGCAGCGATTGTTGCTTATAATGCATCTGTAACAGCGATAACTTCCTTGACCAGGGTGTGGACGGCTGTTCAGACTGCATTTAACGTGGTTATGAGTCTTAACCCGGTTATGCTGATTGTTATCGCATTGGTGGCATTAGGAGTGGCGTTGGTAGTAGCTTATAAAAAGTCTGAAACATTCCGCAATTTTGTAAATGGAGTGTGGGCGGCTATCAAAGTCGGGTTTTCGGCCGTAATGAATTTTATTACGGTTACCATTCCTCAGACATGGGACAAGATCAAGAATGCTACGGTTTCCAAGTTAACAGCGGTATGGAACTGGATTACTAACTTGTTCAATTCTGTTGTGAATTTCATCGTACAGTGGGGGCCAAAACTGCTAATGGTTGTTGCTGGTCCATTGGTACTGGTAACTGGGTTGGTGATAACTTACTGGAGCCAGATAAAGGCGTTTACTGTGGCTGTTTTTATGGCTGTGTGGGCGTGGCTTGTATCTGTCTGGGCTGGAATAACCGGAAGTATTAGCGGGGCTGTATCGTCAATTTGGAGCCGGATAACAGGGGCATGGAACAACGTAAAGACCACCACGTCCAATGTATTCAATGGTGTGAAGTCTTTCCTGTCAAGCGTATGGAATAATATTCTTTCTACCATTTCAGCAACTGTTACAAATATCTGGAACAAAATCACGAGTATCTGGAATCAGATAACAGGATATTTAAAGGGGATCAACCTCTTTGATATCGGCAGAAACATAATCGAAGGTATGATAAACGGTATTAGCTCAATGGCTGACTCTGTGGTTCAAAAGGTTAAAGATATTGGTTCCAGTATTACGCAAAAAATCAAAGATATCTTAGGTATTCACTCACCTTCTCGCGTAATGATGGAAGTCGGTTTCTTCACGGGTGAAGGTCTTGCCCAAGGTATTGAAGGGACACAGGATCGCGTGGCGGCTGCTGCAACCGGCGTGACGGACGAGATTGTACCATCCACAAATAGCCCGATAACTGCACCAGCCCGCAAATTAGCCCCGGCTCGTGTTGGTGGAGGAGGCAGCGCAGGCGGGGCGATGAACATTAGTGTAAATATCGACCTTCGGGCAGATGCTTCAAGCGCTACGGTTGCTGGGGATGTAGCTGCCGAGGTACGCCGCCAAGTTCAAAAGATCTTAGAAGAAACATTCCGGCGTGAGGGATTTGTTTCACCGGAGGTGAACATATAATGGCAATGATCGACAGCCACTATGTATGGATAGAAAAGGAAAGCCCCACGTTCGATGTAGACATAACAAGCCAGCCCGTGGAAAAAGGAATAGATATGGTTGACCATGTGCAGCGCAAAGCCCGGACAATGCCCCTTAGTGGGGTTATATCCGGGCCGGATGCGGCGCGTGTGCTTACGTATCTTAAAAAAGCAAGTGACACCGGACAGATTGTAAAATATGTTGGTCGGACAGCTTTCACCGGGATTATATCCGGCCTAGCGACTGACCACGATTATACAAACGCAGACGGTTACGCCGTTTCATTTACTCTTACTGAGGTTATTGTCGCTCAATCTTCATACGTGGGCAAACTGCCACTTCCTGTTAAATCTCAGGCCGCTAAGATCGTTAATAGTGGCGTGAAGCAGAAGAAGGACAAGAAGAAATCAGGCAAAAAGGACAAGACCAAGAAAGGTAAAAAGAGTAAGGGCGAGGGAAAAAAGGAGAAGGAAAAAGTCCAAAAGGTTAAATTCAAGAAGGGTAGCCCGTGGGCTTAGGAGTGAATACGGATGGACTATGAATATATAGAAATTGAAAAGGAAAACATTCCTTATCGTTTCGATATTGAACTGGCTGAACAAATGTACACCTTCGAGGTTCACTATAATGCTGAAAACGACTATTTCACCATTGATTTAGAATTGGATGGGGAAGTGCTAGTTTACGGGGAAAAGATCGTATACGGCATACCGCTGTTCTACGATGTCCAGGATGATAGGTTCCCCAAGGTTCCTGTCGTGCCTTACGACGAATCCGAAAACAGTACAGCCGTAACATGGGACACGCTCGGTGTGAGCGTGTTTCTTTATGTTATAGAGGAAGAGGATGAGGACGATGCGTAATTTTGGACGTGTGATAGAGGTCTTGACCGCTGGTATGAAGTTTTCCAGCGATAAGTACAACATCGAGGGCAAGGTTCCGTTTGACAATGATACTCTTCCCAACGAATCAGAAATTAAAATTTGGAATCTAGCGGAGACAACTATAAACAATATCAAACGCGGCAAGGCGCTAATGCTGAATGCTGGGTATAAGGGTGATGTGGGTCTGCTGCTCCACGGCTACATATCCAACGTAGATACCGTTTGGGAGGGCGTGGACAAAATCACAACTATCCACGTTCTGGATAGCGAAGACCTGGACAAACGTGAGGTTAAAGAAATTGCTTTTGCGGAAAATACACTCGCAAGCAAGATTATTAAACAGATGGCAAGCTATATCGGCTTACCCATTGCTCAATTCAGCCTCAATCAAGATTATAGGTACCAGGATGGGTATACAGCCAAAGGCAAGGTAACGGACATTATAGCCAAGGTCGCCAAAGACTGCGGGACCAGCGTTTATATAAATAAAAATAAATTGTATGTGCGGAATTTGCGGAGTGGTGGCGACAATGTTTTTGCTGTTAATACCAAAACCGGGTTAATTGGAACGCCTGGGCGATTTGAGAAGGATGGGGCCAAGGGCTTTAACATAAAGATGCAACTTCAGCACCGAGTAACCACCGCAAGTGTACTTAACCTGTCCTATTCCCGTTTTACTGGGAAAGCCCATGTCCGCAGTGGTTCCCATACGTTTACCCGAACGGGAGACTTTACAACGGAAGTGGAGGCGATTTTATGAGTAAGGTCGATCCTGCCGCCGCTATGTCTGCCTTGTTGGATGGATTTTTGTCGAAGCTGTATACAGATTTTAATGTGGCCTTCCCGTGCAAGGTCGTAAAATTCGATCCTGTGAAAATGGTCGCCAGCGTGCAGCCACTTATCCGCACGGGCAACGATCAGCCAGCCATGATTCAAGCGGCTCCAGGGCTGGGCTTTCGCCTAAAGCCGAAGGATGGAGGTAGTGAACAAGAATACCTACCCGTTTATAAGCAGGGTGACGTGGTTTATGTGGTCGTTGCAGACAGGGAAATACGGAACGGGCTTGCTGGTGCGGTGGCTGCGCCTGATACGGCAAGGCAACATGATAGTAATGACGCGGTTATAGTCGGGATCTTCCCGGCTTCTTTTAGTTAGGGGGTGACGGTTTGCAGTCTTTCAGACTTACTACAGATGGTGACCTTGAATTTGATTCAAGTGGGAACCTGGTCATGATCGAAGGTGACGAAGAACTAGCACAGTGTTGTCGAATTGCTATTGGGACCAACGCGGGGGAATGGTTTCTGAATCCTGATATCGGTCTTGCTTTTCGTTTGTTTCTCGGGAAGCTCGCCAGCGAGGAAGAAATGCGGAATGAGCTTACCCGCGCGTTACTCCAAGAGGAACGAATAGAGAGCGTGGACGATGTTACATTTTCCGTTGACCGTGCGGCCCGGCTGCTAACAGTTACGTTCAAGGCAACCGGAACCAATGGCGAGATAATCCAGCAGGAAGGGGTGAGTATTAATGCTGGATGAAAAAGGGTTCAAGCGCAAGAGATTCGACGATTTGATAGACGAGATGGAAGACAAGGCCAAAGAGGTGTATGGGGACAAAATCAATACATCCGCCCTCTCTCCGCTGGGTATTATCTTGCGGATTTTTGCGTGGTTTCTTGCCACGGTTTGGGGGCTTGCTGAAAAGGTATATTATAGTGCCTACGTAAACACCGCAGAGGGAAGCAGTTTAGACCGTCTCGGTCCTCATGTCGGTGTATCACGTGCTCTTTCGCAATATGCAACAGGCAACGTAATCCTTACAGGCACCCCCGGTTACACAGTGTCGGCGGGTTTTTTAGTGTCAACAGATACAGATATACAGTATGAAACCACATCCGATGCCACTTTCCCAGCTTCCGGTAGTATGACGGTTCCCGTAGAAGCGATGGAGGCAGGGCTGTCTGGTAATGTGCCGGAAGGCACGGTTACAATCATCGTTAATCCAGTACCAGAAGTGACAGCAGTAAATAATACAACAGCGATCCTTGGCGGCAGGGACAAAGAAACAGACCCGGAATTTAGGGACAAATTCAGCTTATCCGTAGCTGGTGGGGGAAGTGCAACAGGCGATGCGATACGCGGGGCGGTGTTGCGTGTAACTGGAGTACGTGCAGCGGCTGTGATTATAAATAATAAAATCATTTCTGATGCTGCTGGCCGTCCAGCGAAATCATACCAGGTATACGCTCTTGGTGGATCAGATGCCGACATAGCCAACGCGATTTTATCCGTTGGAGCTGCTGGTATCGAATCTCACGGCGACATATTTATGCAGGTCAAAGACTTGAGTGGTAACCTTCAGCCGATTAAATTTAGCCGGGCTGAGGTTGTGCCAGTACACATCAAAATTCAGGTTTATAAAAGTACGGCCTACCCTTCAGACGGGGACGATCAAGTTAAATCCAAGTTGGTCCGGTTCATCGGCGGCGCGGATTTGGACGGTACGGTGTACGCTGGCTTGTCCATGGGTGAGGACGTTGTAATGATGCGCCTTGCATCTGCGGCTTATGCTATTGCAGGCGTGGAAGATGTCATTATAGAACTTTCCACAAATGGGGTGAGCTACGGACCGCATAATTTGGATGTGGACGTGCAACAAGTGGCTCAAACGTCTGCGGCGTGGATCGAGGTGACACATCATGACTTCTCCGGTTGACCTTATTAAAAAGCTGACGGATGTGTTTACCAAAAATCCTAACAGCAATATAGGAAAGCTTTTTACAATTGTAGCTGGCCCGATAAACGACTTAGAAACTACGTTCAAAACAATCGAAGAATGGCGAGATATCGACACTGCAAAGGGAACTACATTGGATCTTATCGGCGGAAATGTGGGACAACTTCGCGGAGCTGCTTCTGATGAAATTTACCGAATTATGATAAAGAGCAAGATAGCCCGTAACCTGTCCAAAGGGGATGTAAACACGATTATACGGGTTATTGCTCTTGCAGTTGGCGCAGATTACAGCGAAATTAAGATTCAACAGAAATTTAGTGATCCGTTAGACCCGGAACCAGCGGCATTATCTCTCATGCGTCTGCCTTTAGAGAAGCTTAATGAATCCGGCATAGAGTTGTCGCAATTCGTACAGATAATCCAAAAAACGGTTGCTGCTGGCGTAAGCGTCCAGAGTATTGAATTGGCAGGGTCATTTGAGTTTGGTGGTTTACCGGAGGAAGTAGACCCGGAACGCGGCTGGGGTAGCGTGGACGACCCAAATATAGGCGGAAAAATGGGTGCAGTGTTTGAACCGGGAACGTCAACAGACTTGCCTATATAGAAAGGAGATAATCATGTCATTTTCCAGTAAATTGCCTGAATGGTTTGCCACTGGTCTTGAGCCGAACGCTTCACAGAAATTAACCGGATATCAAGTAGGTATTAAGCCTCCGGCACAGTGGTTTAATTGGCATTTGAACACATCATATCTTGCTCTTAAAGAGCTACAAGAAAACGCAGTCCATAAAGAAGAAATAGAATCGCGCTTTAACACAATAAATACCAAAACGGTTACGCTGAATGCAGGTGTACAGATACTTAACGCTGTGAAGGCAGCTCCGTTTTCATTGTCCGGCGTAACCGGGCGGATGTTGGTGAACTTGCTGGGCCGTATGGGAAACTGTGAAAGCGTGGGGCTGTGGTCCTCTAACACGACTATAGCAGTTGATACAGCCAATAAAACCAGCGGGACCAGCTCATTTAAAATTACTCTTGGTTCTGTACCTGCTACAGCTTCAGCAAGCTTTTTAACCATGCCAGGACGAAAATATATTGTTGTTGCCGATGTGAAAAACGGTAATACCAGCAAAGTAGCCATATCCATAAACGGTATTGCTGGTGCAGTTGGAAATGAGGTTACATCGTCCTCTGTTTTTGCACCGTCTGTTTTGAGATTTGCGGCAACGGATTATTTTCACATCCTAACTATTACAGGCACAGGCAACAGCGGAAGCACGTTTAATATGGATTCTGTCCGCGTCTACGAGATAAGTGACGCAGACTATGCAGCAGCGGCAACACTTACGCCCGCTCAGGTAGCTGCTAAATGGCCTTACGTAGACAGCGTAATGCCTGTACGGAATCCATATGCTATTCGGTACGGTGAGAATCTTTTGCCGAGTTTTTACGAGTGGTCGGCAAAACAAGGAACACCAACCATAGCGAATGAAAAAAGTGTTTCGGTAACGGTTGATAACAAAATAGTACACACCGTATCGCCGTTAGTGCCTGGACAAAAGTACACTGTATCAGTTCAATCCGGCGGGGCGACTGGTAGAATTACAGTAACGGATGAACCAGAATCTGCTATTGTTGTTGAAGCGTCAGGCTCAGGGTTGTTGAGTGCCACATTCACGGCAACGAGCCGAGCTGCTAATATCCGTTTACTAGGCACGTCATCGACAGCCGTTACAATGTCAAACCCCATGCTTAACATCGGCAGCACAGCCAAGCCTTTTAAGCCGCGCGAAGACTCAATGTTAGCGTTGCAAGCAGACCTGTACGCCGATCCGGTTACAGGGGCTAATGCAGATACAGTTTTTGAGCGTGACGGACAATACTTTAAGTCCAAGAAGTGGCATGGGGTTACGTTAGACGGGAGTTTAGCATGGGTACAAGGCGAGGGCGGCGCTACTAACGGGAATAGACAGGTTAAAGTGTCGGGTCTATCGGCTGGAGCGGTTGCGGGTAGCGGCATTGGTACAAAGTTCGATGGTAAGATATTGCCGCAAGGAAGTACAGGCAACACACCTGATTCAAACGCTGTCACAGCAGCTGGAGAAATTTACCTGGGTATACCGATTGCAGACAGTGGATGGGCAGACAGCTACGGACCATCGCAAGACGACATCAAAGCCTACTTCTACGGCTACAAAGTCTATGATGCTAATACCATAACGCCAGCGCAAGCGCAGGCAGCGACAACAGCTACGTGGAATGGTACAGGCACTAAATATTGGGTTCAGCGTGTGGGCGCGCCTAACTTCACGCAATCCGTACCGACACAAGCATATGCAGGATACACACCGTACCAACTCGTATACCAGCTTGCAACGCCTACTGTGGAGCCTATCGTATCCGAGGGACAACTAAGTTTTGTTGAGGGTGATAATCAGGTTGAAGTAGGTACGGGGATCGTATTGCGAGAACCAGCTAGGCCAAAACTGCATACTAATGGATTTTATTATATCAATAATTCCAACGTTGCTGGGACTAACCTTGTGTATTCTGTCAGCAAGGTTTTGGGAGTATACAACGGGTTAAGGCTTGATACGCCAAGATGGGCGCTTTATGTAGGGAGTGGCAGCACTAACGGCGTGACAGCCGAGGCATCCGCCGCTAACTATGACCAAGCAGCAGCCTACAGTGTTACGTACCTTATGCTTGATCGTTCGCCAGTCGTACCATTTACAGGTAACTATGCAGCTAATGAAAAAACGCTGCTTGCAGACTTGGTGGACAGTGTACAGCAGAACACGGCGAGGCTTTCGGTGGTGGAGAACAAGAAGGCTGACAAAGATAATCCTGCATGGATTACGCCTATTTTGCTTAATGCTTGGATTAACTATGGTGTGAACGATGAAACGGCGGGGTTTTTAAAGGATTCCCAGGGTTATGTTCACATTAAGGGTACAATAAAACTTGGAGCGCTCAATGTTCCTGTATTCACCTTGCCTGTAGGGTATAGACCTAAAGCAACATTGAGGTTTACGATTAACGCAACGAATAAATTTGGGGCAATGAGAATCGGGGCAGATGGTGCAGTGATTATGGAAACAGGCGTGGATGGGACGTATGCGTCTTTACAGATACCGCCGTTTTTAGCAGAACAATAAGGGAGGGAACACCATGAAAGTAGTTCCTAAAGTAAATATAGACGGCCTCTACATAGAGGTGGTAGAAGTGGACGATGCCTTTTCCGGTGTCGTCCCTTTTTATGCTCAGCCAGATAACACTGATCAGGACGAGGGTGCCGAACCAAAAAAGCCGGAGCTTGTAGGCTATACGGTGGGTGTACCGATTACAACGCCGGGTCTGTACAAGCCGAAGTTTGATCTTGCTGCATGGAAGACTTACGAGAGTGCCGTATACGAGGCACAGGAAGCGTATATATCAGCATTGGATGACTGGCAGGCTAAGGGAAGGGCAGAAGGGGAACAGCCTGTATATGTTGCTCCTAAGCAGCCAAACAAGCTATGGATTGAGGGGCTTACACCGGAGCAAATAGCAGAGCTAACAAAGCCAGCTACGCCGGAACAAAGTGAAACTGATTTGCTCCGTCAACGCCTGTCCGATCTGGAATTAGTGCTTACGGAAATCATGCTAGGTAAATGAGGGGAGGTGAATGAATATGGCAGCTATGTCTATGCCGCGTGTTCGTATTTGCGCCAATGCTTGTATTACCCGGTATGAGCGTGGAGAACGAGGAATTGAAAATGTCGTTGATAGTTATCAAATGGACGATGAAAATCGTAACTTAGTGTTGGCTGAGATTTATTCCAAGCGTCCAGACCTTGCAGCCGATCCAGTACCTGAGCAACCGAAAGAACAAGTGTAACCAGCGCACCCAAAGGGTTGCGCTATTTTTGTGCCCTCGGAGTGGTCGAGGGCTTTTCTCTGCACCGGAATAATTAAGAGAATATTTAACGGAATAATTTACACGGATTTTGACAAAGGTCAGGAAACTTTTCCTGAACAGAGAGACGGGGGAGAACGATGGACGACAGATTAACACAAATCATAAAAGGGGCGGCGGCGGGGTTTGGGGCGGTTGCTGGCTACCTATTTGGAGAGTGGAGCGTCATGACACATTTGCTTTTTATTTTCGTAATTGCTGACTGGTTGAGTGGATGGGCGGCAGCATGGATTAACGGGGAATTGAAAAGTAGAAAGGGTTATTACGGAATTGCCCGAAAGGTGGCCATCTTTCTCATTGTTGTAGTGGCCCATTTTATTGATGTAGCGTTAGGCAACCTCAACTATTTTCAAAACGCCGTTATCTTTTTTTACCTAGCCAACGAACTACTATCCATTATTGAAAATGTAGGGCGCATGGGTGTGCCGATGCCGGATGTACTCAGGAATGCGGTCAAGATTTTTGAGTCACGTTCACAAGTGCCACCTAATCCAAATATGCCAGAGCCAAATCCGGAAGACAAAGACCAGCAGAAACCTGCTGTATAAGGGGAGAACAAGATGCAAGCGAGGAAAAATGGTAATGCAAAGGGGATCGACGTATCCCGTTATCAAGGAAAGATTGATTGGAAGGCGGTCAAGGCTGACGGTATTTCATTTGCCTTCATCAAGGCCAGCCAGGGGCAGCGTTATGTTGATCCTACATTCACCACGAATGCAAAAGGAGCCAGAGCGGCCGGGGTATTGTTGGGAGCATACCACTTTGTAGACGCAATCAGCGTTGAGGCAGCCAAAGCGGAAGCGCGGCATTTTGCAGAGGTATTGGAACAGGTAGGGGGTGGGAAATCACTGGACTTACCTCCTGTGATGGACTATGAAAACAATCCCGGGAACTTGTCTAAAACACTTATTAGTGCTGTAGCTTTGGCCTTCCTGCTTGAGCTGGAGAGACTTACAGGACGCAAGCCCATTATCTATACAGGCAATGCATTCGCAGCTAATTTTAACGCCTCATTGGGCGGTTACCCACTATGGATAGCCCGGTATAGTGATACTCGCGTCCCAAGCGATACAGTGACGTGGAAACGTTGGGATATTTGGCAATACAGCGACAGCGGCAAGGTAGCAGGGATAAAAGGGAACGTGGATATGAATGAGTATGATGGTACAGCGGACGAACTGCGCGAACGGTTCACAAAAGGGTCTGAGCAGCCGGAGACAGTCGCGTTCGGTTCATTAGTCGTAAATGGCAAACAGACAGGGAAGATGCTGCTCTTTGATGGCAGGACATATGTACCGCTGAGGGTGCTTGCTAATGCTATGGGGGTGTCATATCACTGGGATAATGCCCACAAGGAAGCTTATCTAAACGGAGCCAAGCTGCAAATGGTCCAACTTGTACAGGGTACCGCATACGTACAACTCAAACCTATTGCAGAGGCTTACGGCGCAGTAGTGTCCTGGGATTCAAAGAACAAAATCGCATCGTTGAAAACGAAAGGGGATAAATAATCATGCAAACAATTATCGAAACTGTACAGCCTTATGTAAATACCATTGTCACAGCCGCTGTGGGTGTGCTTACAGCATTTGTTTTAGGAGGTCTGAACAAACTCAAGACTAAGGTTAACGTGTGGTTAGAGGCGCGTACAACGGCAGCACAACGTGAGGTAATCCATAAAGTAGCAGGGGAGGCATTCGCACTAGCTCAGACTACGTTTAAAGATGCTGGCGGGGTTCGAAAGATGCAAGAGGCTTTACAATATGCATCCTTGCGACTGACAGAACAAGGGATTGTGGTATCGCCTACGGAGTTGCAAGCAGCGATTGAGAAGGCATATCTGGAGTATAAGACCAAAACAAAAGCAGTACTCGCTACTGAAGCACAGCCAAATGAGGAGGAGGCACAGGTAGCAGCTAAGGAGGCTGTATCGGGTCTGGCTGCAAAGCTTAATGATTTCTTGGTTCAGGCTACGGCAGAGGTAACGCCAGGTGTTCTAGTTCACCCTGAACCAGAGCCTGTTCCGGCACCAGAGTCAGTACATGCGCCTGCTGCTGAATAAGACTAATACGGCAACAGTAAGCAAATAGGAGCAAGAAGAACGCCCTAATTAGTAGAAGGGCGTTCTTCTATAAAGTAAGTTATTTTTACTATATGTCTACGATTTAATAATATTTCAGTATTATTAAGGTCATCCATACTTACTATATAGTCACCTTTTTTCGTAATGGTAATTAATCTGACTTTTAATAATTCCTCATTTATCATCTCAATGTTTAAGTATACATTTTCAAAAAATGACCTAATTTTTTCTTCTAGTATTTTGTTTAACATAAAAATAAACAAGTATGAAAGAGCATATCCTATGTAAATTACCATAAGAATAAACAAAAGTGAATGAGAAAAAATAGATTTTGGGTTTTGATAAAATTCCAGCGAAAGATTAATTAAATAAAAATACATCATTATCAACCATAAAACTATAACAATTAAGTTGGATCGTCTGTTGAATACTACTTTATCCTCCTCGTTATTTCTATCCTCTTTTTTATTCTTATTTTTATAAAAAATTATCATAGCGACATGAATAAGAAATACCAATGTTGTTGCTAAATAAGAATTTACGTATTTTGATAACATAAACGATGCTGTAATTATCAATAGCAAAAAAAAGGGAATTAATGTCCAACTACTTAGTTTTCGTTTTAGTTTATATTTATTCTCCATTTTCTCAATCATACTTATGTTTGTATCTAAAAAATTTACGGCCTTAATTATCGTTCCTAAATTTGAAAAAATCATTATCCGAGCCCCTCACATGGATTAAAAATGAATTAAATTAAGATGTATTTTACAAGCAATTCGACAGAAACACTGATTTTTCCTTCTAACTTTACAGAACCAACCAAACGAATTATACTGATAACAACACATACGGAAGCACCGTTGTGCAATCCAAACCCATAGGGGCACTTTACTGACTCAAGTTGGTGAGGTGTCTTTTATTTATGAAGCCTTAAATTTATTTTCCAGAAAATTCTTGACAAATTCATATGTGGTAAATTATAGTAAGCCTATATCTGAGAAAAGGGGACTTATTATGAAGAAAATGTTTATTTCATTATTTTTAGGAGTGCTTATAACAACTGGTTTAGCTGTATCAAGCTTCTCTTCTTTTGCATCAGTTGCTGATGCAAAACCGCTTAGGTATACAGTTACTCTTCATCCGAATGAGACTTATCAATTAGGATATGGTCCAGGTTATTGGTACTACATGGGGAGTGGAAAATCAAATGATTTTACAGTATCCCCAAGAGGGCTTATTAAAATATATCCAGACCCAGAAAATATTTCTGTTGGAGATGGAGCATATGCTGGTGAGATATCGACTGTTGATAGATTTGGTGGTGAAGTGGAAACAGTAACGATTAGAATTAAATACTAATATTGTATCTAATAAGTCTTATTTTCGTTTATAAACAATTTCACACGTAAGAAAACAACGCTCTTCAATCCGAAAGCATCGGTAGCACTCTGCTGGCTCAAGCCGGTGGGGTGTTTTTACGTTTAGGGAGGTTTACATATGTTTAGGTGGATATTTACCGTACTAATTACAATCCTATTAGCTGGCTGCAGCGTACAACAGGAAGTTGTAAAGACCGCTAAGAGCGACCCTGTAGCCGTTCCGGTAACGCAGGTATCTGCCGATACGGTCAAGCTGGAGTTTCCGTCAGCCAAGTACCCAGAAACGGCCCAGCACATCAAGGAAGCCATTCAGGCGGGAAAATCACCAGTATGCACCATAGACCGCGAGGGAGCCGACCGTAATCGCGAGCTGTCCCTAAAGGGTGTGCCTACCAAGAAGGGCAAAGATCGAGATGAATGGCCTATGGCGATGTGCTCCGAAGGTGGAGAGGGTGCAGACATTAAGTACATAAGTCCAAAGGATAACCGTGGAGCTGGATCGTGGGTCGGTCACAAATTAGATAAGTATGAGGATGGAACAAAAGTTGAATTTATCATTAAATAATGAAAAGCCCAGCTATTCCACTAAGGTTAGCTGGGCTTTTGCTAGACACTAAGTATGGCAACATTGTATTCATACAGAGTCTCGGATATAACTCCAAGATGCTCCCTGCTTGAGGTTGGTTAGTTAATGTCTGATGGGTACTGACCGGTAGTACCCCAAGCTTCGCCTTCAACTCTGTTACCGCCAGCTCGGAATTGAATTACGTAATCCCCTGATGGCATCCCGTTAGGGTATGAATTAAGACTAGTCCACGTTAATGTATCACCTTTGCCAACAGTTTTATTAAGGTATTCTCTCCCGTTACCCTGCAAGCTCCACGAAATTGTGTTGCTTCCTGTATTCTTCACTTTAATCTTTACATGTCCATAACCTTTTTTGACAGTAAACTCCATCGTCGGACTTGTCCCGCCAAGAACCTCATGTACTTCTTGACCAGTCGACTGGATAACTATACCTCCATGCCCCTTTGGTAATTCAACCCCCATAAATGGTGTGGCGGAAGCAGCCAGCGGAGCTACTGCCGTAAGAGCCAACAGACCTGTAAGAATGATTGCTGTGTTTTTAAACTTCATCAAAACCGTCCTCCCGAATGGTATAATTTGTACTACTGACCAATCATAGCACATAAAAAGGAATAAAATGTACTTTCATATTAACAAAATGGTAAAAAAATATTAATATTCGAAAATGCATATTTCATTTGAATATTGCATGACAAATATTTCAAAACTTATTGACAACTGTTAAATTATCGACAACAATAGATTGCAATAATATAAAAGTTTTGGAATTTCTGTATGAAGGGTGGATATGGCATGAAGCATACACCTACGATTCGAGCAGAATTAGATAGTTACCTACAACAAAAGGGTTTGAGTTTAGCGCAATTTGGACAACTTGCAGGCATGAATAGGGGAATAATAAGTGCTATTGTGACAGGGAATAAGTCAATGTCTGTTAACCAGCTTGACCGAATCACTGAGGCTATGTGTTTGCCAGAGGGAGAGTTTTACGATCTGTTTATAGAAAACTTCATTATCGACCATCCTCCGAATATGAGGCGTATCGAGCCGTTTTTGTTTCGCTGTGCGGAGTTGGACAAGTTGGATGCAATCCGTCGAGTGGTGGGAGCCATCATGGACAATCTACTGTATTCGCCTAAACTATTTGAAATTGCAGAAGAATTATTGTCGCAGGGGAAAAATGAGGCTGCTTTGATACTCTATGAGGGAGTATCTGAAACAGAGAGATATCAACATTCTGAACGTTTGGCAATCTGCCAATATCGTATATTCACAATCAAAATTGGTGATGATCAAAGCCAAAATGTTAGGGCAGCAGCTGTTTTTGAAGCTTTTGTCGAACGACTGGATGAAATAGACCAGCTTGACGCATTGAAGGATTTGGCTAATGTATACAGGTCTTTGCGTAAATGGGACAAGGTTGACGAAATGGCGAGGAAAATGAGAGCCAAGGCAGAAATCCAATATTCAATGAAACATGAACAACGGAGTCGAGAGTGGGATGAGTCTGTCAATAAGCTAAGTCGCCCGTTGTTTGTATATATTTCCTATGCTGACTTGTTGTGTGCAAGTGTATGTGAAGCCCAAGGCGATTATCAACAAGCTCTACAATATACATATGCCTACGCTGATTTAGGTTGGGTTAAAGAGACGGATGAGACCACCCAACACTGGATTGGATTGTTCCAAAACTGGGAAGAATGCAATATTTATGTTAATACACTCCTGTCTGGGGATATAAGTGTACTTTCGGATTATGTAGAATACATTGCTGCCTCAAAGGTCGATAATGAAATGGTTACTAAATTGTTGAACTTAATACTTGCTGCTAATCGGTACCAGTTAGACGTGAATGATATACTTAAACGGTTTGAAATGATTATTGATTCTTTTGTGCAGCAGTCGTCATCTGATATGTATACGAAACAAGTTATACCAGAACAGTATGCACGTTTGAGTTATGAGTTAGCGTATTATCATTTACATCGAGGTACATACGACGATGGCTTCAAATACTTGATGTATTCAATGGTAAGTTATCATACACTAAATAATGAGAGTAATTATATAAACTGTATGGGGCTGTTTGAGCATTTCCGTACTCATGCGGTTCCTGAAACAATGCAAAAACTCTCAAAATTCATTGAAAAGGTGTGGTTAGATAATGTTAAAGAAAATGGTACTGCTAATCATTGCGGCTAGCTTTTTGTTTATTGGTACTATACCTGTTCAGTCGAATAACCATAGCCAATTCGTACAATTGTTTGACCAAGTTGGCGGTGCTTAAACGTAAGTAAAGCAAATACCCGCTAACCTTAACTGGTCGGCGGGTTTATACAATTAAGGGGTTTCTACACAATCCATTAATTACCTATCCTGAGGTGATCAGCATGAACCATACATATAAAGTGTTAAAGTCGGATATCGAACTATTTGCAGCTGCATTAAGCCAGGTAAAGGTATACGTTGTTCAGTCGTTAGGTGAGGATTTGATTGATATCGTGGATTACGGTGGAGCAGTTGAGAAAATTACACCGGAGTCGATTAGAATTAACGGAATTTATTTCTTCCGTAATCAGTTTGAATTTAGAGTAGATGTGAAAAAGGACTCCGCTGGTATGTAACCAGTATGGAGTCCTTTGTTGTCTTTTATTTAGTTGAATACTCACTTACTTCAAACGTAAGGATTTTGTTGAAGATTACGTAGTCTTTGCGGTTGCTGAATGGACCTTTGTTGTTATTGTGCTTATCAATGGCAAAGAATGAAGGACCTCTACCAGCATCTTTAGCGTCATACCAAGCGATGAATGCACTGAGTTCTTTTTTACTTAGATCGAATTCTTTATCAAATCCATTGTCCATTGTTACAGTCAGAATAGCGCGGTCACCAGTTGGTTGTGATGGTTCGGTTGGTTCAGTTGGTTCTGTAGGTTTAGACGGATCAGGATTAGGACTTGGTGTTGGATTTGGTGTTGGATTTGGTGTCGGATCAGGATTTGGAGTTGGATCTACAGGCACAGGGTCCACAGGAGTCGGATTTATAAGATTGAATGGTTTTAAAGTTCCTTCAATATCCACACCATAGAAGAAAATATAGTTGGTACCGTTATTTTTTAATTCGAATGAGTGTTCACCTGGACTTAAATCCGTTTTTTCAAACATCATTTTTTTCTGGTATACTTCAGGACCAGAAAGGTTAATTTTACCAACAACTTGACCGTCGATTATAACATCATTACTAGATGATCCAGATGACCATGTAGTGGATATATATCGGATTTTAGAACCAGTAAAATTAAATTTAATACCCGTATCCTTATTACCGAGTGTAGAATTATAAGATTTTGAACTTGAATCTAGCGTCCATTTTCCACCTAAATATGTTATCTCACTTGAGTCGTAATTATATCTTGTCCAACCTTGCTCGGGTTGCACTAATACTGTCCCAATACTTGTAGCAGCAAAAGTGGGTGAAACGATAAATAATGCGAAAAACATGGAAAGTAAGAGTGGGATAAAAATCTTTTTCATTTATATTCTCCTTTGAGTTAATTTACTTACCAAGAATACAGAAGAACAAAAGGTATGTCCAAACATTAATGTCTATATATTCAAAATAAAGTTTAATAGTGGATTTTAATTTTCACGCTCTCTAAGTTCACTATATATTTGAAAGGTTTTTTTGTTTTGCGACAAGCTATGCGATACTTCGACATGACTCTCCAATTAGTATAAAGAAGATTTAAATACTATGGAGGTGTCGTATGATAAAAGTGATCGCAAAAGGATTAATCATATTTTTATTAGCTGCTATTTTTTCCGTTCAGGGTGTTTATGCTGAACCGGCGGTAATCAGCCAACAAGCAGCTGGGTATACGTTGGAGTTCCCAAGTTCACGTTACCCTGAAACCGGAGCACACATTAGAGATGCAATCGCAGCTGGACATTCTGCTGTATGTACCATTGATCGAGATGGGGCAGAGGAGAATAGAAAGGAGTCTCTAAAGGGCTATCCAACTAAAAAGGGATATGACCGTGACGAGTGGCCAATGGCAATGTGCGCCGAAGGTGGCACAGGTGCTGATATCAGATACATAACCCCTAGTGATAACCGGGGAGCAGGATCATGGGTAAGTCATCAGTTAGATAAGTAT
This sequence comes from Paenibacillus sp. EKM10P, assembly GCF_011800655.1. Taxonomy (NCBI): domain Bacteria; kingdom Bacillati; phylum Bacillota; class Bacilli; order Caryophanales; family Paenibacillaceae; genus Paenibacillus; species Paenibacillus sp. EKM10P. Next base: position 405,705 of record NZ_JAALET010000001.1, read on the forward strand.
GCTGATGGGACTAAAGTGAAGTTTATTGTTAAATAGTAAAAAGCTCTGCTAACCTTAATTGGTCGGCAGAGCTTTTTTAACTTTATGGCGTTTTCATATCGTCAGACTCAGATTTATTTTGATCCGCTGCTTCCATTTCGTATAAAGAGTGTAATTCTTCAATTTTCCTCCAAATGGATAGTTCTTCTGGAGAAAACCCACGATGATATTTCAGACGATCTCGTAAATCATCCCTCAAAATGAGCATTTCCCAAGGTGTTAACTCTAAATTATAGGGCCCCATAACCGCACCTTCCTACTTGAACAACTTACCAATCGCTTTAAATATATCAAAAGTTTTGCGATTGTACACCTTATTGTATGCCGCCTTACGTGGGTTGCGGAGCCATCCCCAGCCCCGAGGCATCTTTAGTCCTGCACGGTGTACAATCTGCCGTTTGAGGCTGGTACGAGCTGCTATACGCTTGTTTAGGCTGGGTTTACGTGGGCCATATTTCATTCTCTGTCCCTCCATACCTTTACAGCCACGTATACCGATACGAGGACCGCAGCTACACTGACCACCATACTCAACGTTGCCATACGGTTACCTCCTTTTAGAAAATTGGATTGAAATATATCTCAGGTGGATACTAACTATATTGAATTGCAGGAACTTTACAGTTATTTAGAGCCCATTCAAACCAAAATTCATACCAAGTCAATTTGGCCAAAATATCGTCCTCGTTCTCGCGCCATCCCGCAATACTTTTAGGGTGCTCCGTAATCCATTGTTCCTTCGCTCGCTGGATTATCTTTAGGTCATCTTCTTTGATTAAAGTTGTGGCCGTGCTGTCGAAGTTGAAAAGCACATCTTTCAGACCAGTCGCATTCGCGAACCTCGCAAGCCCCGAACTGCTTGGATACGTGAAATTGCCCTTCCCAAGTAAGTCGGGAAACGGATCATTTTCTGGAAGTTCCCACACTGGTGCTTCAGCCACCTCCACACGTTCAATTTCGACAGTTATTTGCCCATCATTCTTATCTACATGTAATATCGCTTCGCCAATTCCAATATTGTATCCCATCTATAATACTCTCCTTTTAAAAATATAATCTAATTTTACCACATGTCCGTTCCCAAATTATCTAACGCATTCAGAAATCAGGCCTTCAGCCGATTGTATGTGCCAAAGCTTGTTATGTGAATTGGCTATTCTACAATTATTTATTTCTGAACACCTTAACCGCCACGTACATAGATACAACCAACGCCACAATGCTTATTGCCATTGTCACTGTCTCCATGAAATTACCTCCCTGTATTAGAGGGGCCGAAGCCCCGCATTTTACAGACCCACAAACTCACGAGCCGTCTTCATGCATCTAACAGCCTTCTCCATTGGTGTACATCCGGTTTTTACTCTTTCCGCAAATTTAGCACGAAGCCAAATGATAAATTGTTCGTTATTCATGCCTTCCTACCTCCCGCGTAAGACCGCCGCCAATTGTATATATCAAACCGTTATGTTAAGATTGGGTGGAGATGGCGCTGTACTAGCCGCCACCTCGGAAGGAATCCTTAACGTCTGCGCCGACCGCGTCGTTTGGTTCCTTTTTTCTTTGTCTTCTTACGGCTGGCGTTGTGTACATGGAGTACAGCCAATGCTGTAGCTAGTTGGATGATTGCCGTAATAAGGTTTACCCAATCTTTCATATGCTTTGTTCACCTCCTTACATATTCTATTTTACGGCATTTAAAATGCTTTGTAAATAGTTTTATTGAGTGTTGCAAAAATATTTTAAATGCTTTAAAATTCGCATAACAGGAGTGTGATTTTATGGCTGGAAGACCACCGAAAAAAGATAAGAAGATTAGAGAGGCTATCTATTTTGAGCCGGAATTGTTGGAATGGCTCCAAGAGAAGGCAGAGCAAGAGAAATGTACAGTAAGCGTGTTGGTAAATAGGATGACTGCACAAGCAAAAGAGCAGGAGGGATAAGGCCTCACTGCTCTTTTAAATAAAAAAAAGCCCTCGACATGAGGACTTGTGGTATAATCTGGATTGTGCGACAAAACGGCTATAAAGGGCGGTCGGCTAGTCTCCTGTAAAGGAGGTGATGCCTGTGGAGGTTAAGGATGCTCTGACATTAATGATGATGTTCGGTACGCTATTAGTAGCGCTGATCGGATTAATCGTTACGATTGTTATTGCGTTGAACCAAAACAAAAAGAAATAGACCGCCCCGTGGAAAGGTAAACGGTCTATTTCGTTGAACCAAAACACTGCCGACCGCTCTTATAGCGGTTAGTCGTGCAGTCGGGATCGGTTGTGGCCGATCCCTTTTTCTATTCTTATGTTAGCATATCCATTTTATTCAGGCAATGGGATTGCCTTCGTTGACTATATGAAATATAGAGCATGAGGGATGACCCTTCGTGCTCTTTTTTTGCCTTGAATAACGAACGCTTGTTTGCATATAATATTTGCAGAGGAGTGATCATATATGTTATCAGACATCGAACGTAAGTTGTTACGAATACTTTATAATTTTTTTGCACAACAGCGGCGTATGCCTACAATGCAGGAATTGGAGATTAAGACAGGAAGGCGTACAGAGGACATACGAGCCGGACTGCTGGCCCTTGAGAAGGACAATTATATTCTGTGGGATGATAAATCCTCTTTGCGGGATATCGTTATTATAGAGGGCTGGGAGCGTGGGCAGATCAGGCCTATGTCACCGGGAGATGCGACTAGATACTTCACGGAATATTAAAACCCCGGATTGCTCCGGGGCATGTTTTTATTCAAGACCAAATTGGGCTTTTGCTTGTAGTTTGTTACCTTGGAACGTGAAATTGGCATTTGCACCAAGTCCGCCCTCGCCTTGATATGAATACATTACAGTATAGTATTTGTCTCCCTTTTCACCAACCTCTGAAAGAGCTTCACCGGGACCACCAATAATTTTAGAAACTTCCTCATAAGTCATTCCATTTTTAATTTTGTTATATTTAGCTTTGGTAATAGTTCCGGAATTTTGCGGCTCTGCTACTGTACGACCCTCAATTTTTCCGTTATATAGTTTCCAGTTAGATTCACCCTTAACGCCACGCGAACCGAGTTCACCACTGAAAGAAACAATATCCCCTTGGTTCAGACCGTTTAATTCTGAACGGTCTGAAACTTTTACGATAACAACATCTCCGAGTTTTTTCTTTTCAGCGCTAATATCTGACCATGATTCGCCGTTGTAATCTGCTGGTTTACCGTAAACATAAAGACTGCTTGAGCCAGCTTCAATGACCACACCTGACCATTTCACAACTTGATTTCTTACACTGTCGAATGTTTCTCCCTGCTTGGAAACTGGCATTGCAAAGAGAGTAGATGAAAACTTATCAAAAGGAAGCGACGTGTCAATCAATGGCTTTTTAGCATCAGTCTGTTCCTTTTGCGCAGTAGTAACTTCTTTCTCTTTAACAGGCGTAGTAGCTACTGGTTTGGAATTAGTTTCGGTTGGTTTCTGTGTGTCTGCGACTGATATTCCAATAACAAATATTATGAAAGTAGCTAACCCAAAGAGAAACATCTTCTTAGCCTTGCCATTCTTTTTTATTAAAGCTATAGCCCACAAAACAAAAAACACAAAAAAAGCCAGCAAAGCAATCACAGCTATTGCAGTCATTACATAACCCCTATCTATTGGTAATATTATTATAAAAATAGTATATATGACCTAGGAATATTTTTCTAGTACAAAAGTTTTATAGATGGCAAATAAAATATCTTGTTAGGAACAAACGTTCGTAATATAATCGTTACATAATACATCAGGAGGCTACATACATGTCTAAAAAATTAGAAGGTAACGGTTTTTGGGAAAGCAGCCGGATTATCATACCAGAACATAAAGAGGCTTATCTGAAGCTCATGAAGGACCGACAACGGAGAGGAAAGCCAGAGCTAGACGATCAAGAGGTACAATTGATCGAACAGGCTTTAATAGAGTCTTACAATACACGTACAGTCGTCACAGTGACCGTATTTAGCCCGTTTGATGATACGGTTATGACTGGTGTAGTTACGTCAATTAACACCGCGCGCAGGGAGGTAAAACTGTTCCGGGGTGAGGATGATTTTAGTTGGATTAAGCTGGAGGATATTATATCCGCAGGCTGAAAATAATTACCTCACATAATACATAAATACTTCCATTTAACATGGTAATTGGATTGCCTCTAACAAGTAACAAATATAGAATTAAAGCATATTTGTTACCAATTATGTGAAGGGGTTATGTGTTATGTGGGAGCCTATTAGGTTCTTGCTTTTCTCGACTGTGGAAACATTCGCAGCATTCGTTTTAATGTTAACTATTTTTAGAGTTAGGGCTTTAGACTACGTATGGCCTGCATTGTTTATTGGATTGATAATGAATTTGCAAAGTTTCATTTTAAGGGAAGAAACGTCATTAGCTTTCTTTGCTCCAACCATAAACATTATATTGTTCACATTGTTGATAACAACTGTTGTTAGGATGCCGATTATCTGGGCAGCTATCATATCCATTACAGGCACATTTTTGTATACATTATTCCAAGCGGCGATTATATTAATGCTTTTCGGAACCTTGACAACAGAAATGCAGACTTCAGCAGAAGGATCGTTAGCACAAGCGGTAACCAGTGCATGGGTGTTAGCTATTTCGTGGTTCTTGTATAAATTTAAAATAGGCTTTACAGCAGATTATGAAAATCTACGTTTTAAGTGGGAGTATGTACTCGTTATTATCATAATAATAGGAGTATTAGCAGCTTGTGCATTTATGTTTTACGTCAATAATTTCTTTTTGAGTATTCTCTTTATTGCCTTAGCATCTGCCATGTTTTTGTATTATGCATTAAAAACGGAGCGTGATTACTATAAAAAGTCTTGACACCATCGCTCTTAATATTGCGACTCACATCAAAACAGTTGTCCCTGATCATCCTTCATCTATAGATGTTCTAAAACACGGGATATCCGTTGCGATCAATACAGTTTCAATTATTTTGCTGACTATTGGTATTTCATTTTTTACAGACAGAATGCAGGAAGCTTTGCTAGCGATGGTATCTTTTTCAATGTTGCGTCAAATAGTAGGAGGAATACATTTAAAGAGCAATATAGTGTGTATTGTTGTATCTACAGTTCTACTTACTGCTTTATCTTTCGCAAGCTTTAATTACAATTGGGTCGTTATTACGTCGATAATAAGTATTGTACTTATCTTGGTTTATGCGCCATCGAGGGTAGAGGGGAAGACGCGTATATCAAAACAGCACTATCCGTTGCTAAAGTTTATGGGAGTTGCAATTGTTGCTCTAAACCTGTGGTTGGCTTTTCCAGTAGTAGCTGCCAGTTTTTTCGTTCAGAGTTTAACACTAATAGAAGGAGGTGTGAAAAATGAAAAAAATCAAACCGAGTAAAGTGAAGGCTAGTATGTATTACAATATTGCTGCAATGTTGACAACACTTGCGGTTGCATCTGTGAGTACGGCAAGTCTGTCATGGATTCACAGTCCCGAACCACCGAAAGAATTGTTAAAGTAAGCGGGGAATGTTAAATGCTAAGTTTAACCGTATCAGCAGATCCTGGAGGAATAGAAAAAGGCGAAAATGTTCAAGTGGACAAAGTTCTTTTTATTTCTAAAGGAAGAAAGCGAGACCAGATACTGGTTCACACATTTGATAAAACATACTATATGGTAGGCACCTTGAGACATTGGGAGAACTTTTTGAATAGTAACGGATTTCGCTTTTTGAATGTGGATAGAAGTAACACTCTTAATGTAGAAAAAGTAAAGATTGTTAATGGTATCTTTAAAGATGCTTACTTTGAAGATGAAATAACAAAAACATCAAAAAGGTGTCCCATCGCTTATCACCGATTTGATGAGGTTGAAGAAATGGGCTTCATGAATTCCAAAATAATCTTCACAGGAGTTGCTACGAAATAGCGACTCTTTTTTTTGTCGAAAATAAGTGTCTTAAAATGTCGAATATTAAGAGACGTTCAGCGCCCGAATTTTTGTTGCCAAGCCCCTAATATTGGGATTTAATATAAAAGAGGGATATGTCTTTCTCAAGATAGTTGAAGTTAGTCATATGGTTGTAACTACATATAAAATCAATTGGAGGAGGGGAGAGAATAACAATTAATTTGACTCTTAGGCAAATTTAACGACGACGGGAGGGCCTAAGCCACCGCCGCTTGCCGTTAATCGTCTATCCACTCATGCAGTTCTTCCATGGTACACCCAAATTTTTGTGCTGCGCGAGCTGCTAAAGGGTAGGAAAAAAATCTATCCCCATCAATTATTCTTGTTATAAAGGATGGGGATACGCCTAAGTAGTTGGCGAGGTCAATCCGCTTCATCTTGTGTTCTTTAAGAAGACGCGGCAAACGGCTTCTCCCTGGACGGAGAGCCATGTTACACCTCATTGATAATGATTCACAGTGAGTATACAGGAAAAAAGGTTGCCAGTAAATAAATACATCGGGAGAGTGGTTTGATGACTGAACTTGGTGAAAGAAGAATTGAAGCGATTATGGAGACATGTGAACGTAGTGAAGATTTATTACACAAGAGACTTGCGGTTATCTTAAACGATCTACACGATGACTATAATGTTAGTGATGAAATTATTGAAGAGATTGAGAACTTGTACATTGTAAAAGGGGATATTTATTGCAGAACAGGTTACCGACAGGGATTCAAGGATGCTTCAAGAACAAGAGGGGATGTTAACACGTTAACCGAATGTTAACGCAATGTAGTATTTTCGGTTCTTATTAGTTCATAAATAGCACAGTATAAACCCTTTGTATTCATATGTTTTCATAAATAACACAGGTAAAAGCAGCATGGGCGGCATGATGTAATAAGGGCCTCAAAACCCTGTAATCCCGCTATTTAAAGGGCTCACGAGAGGGAGCCCTTTTCTATACCATTGCTACACCATGAGTGCTCATGTAGCTTGCAGCGGAGTTTCTGTAATTCGGCAGTTTACATCAATCATTTGCTCTAATAGCTTCTATACATATTGTGGTGTAGTATATATGCAAATTATCCAAAGGGGGAAGTTGTGTGGAGCTTCAAACTATATTAGCTTTTCTGGGAGCAGCAATTGTTCTCACCATTATGCCGGGTCCCGACAACGTGTTCACTCTGACACAGAGCATAGCAAAAGGTAGGAATGCAGGGATATTTACTACTTTAGGCCTTTGCACGGGATTGTTGGTTCATATTTTTGCAGCAACCTTCGGCCTCGCAGCAATAATTTATCAATCTTCCTTGGCATTTGCAGTAATCAAATACGCTGGAGCAGCTTATCTATTATTTTTGGCGTATAAGTCATTTAGAGCAAAAGATACGAGTTTTGAACTCAAGAGTGGTGATACCTTGAATTACAAATCATTGTATAAAAAAGGTGTCATCATGAATGTGTTGAATCCAAAAATATCACTTTTTTTCTTGGCTTTTCTTCCTCAGTTCGTAAACCAAGAAAGCGGTAATGTTTCTATTCAAATGCTAGTTCTTGGAGTGGTATTTTTAATACAAACTTTAGTGCTTTTTATTTTGATAAGTATTTTTGCTGGAAAAGTAGGCTCCTTTCTACGGAGAAATCCATCCTTTTCTAAAAAAATCAATTATATTCAAGGCTCGTTATTTACACTCATCGGCTTAAAAATCGCATTTACCCAAAAATAATAGAAGGTAGTACTTTTCAACCCAATCATTAAGGACTAGCTGTTGAGCTAGTCCTTTTTTTGTTGGAAAAGCATACAACACACGCCGAGAACAGGTGGGCGGTCACAGAGGTTTAAGATCATGACCAACGAGTTGGAGCATACGGACAGGCCTATGCCTATCTTTTCCTAGATGAAGTCAACAGCCCAATCTTTTTGGTTAATTGCACAATAAGCTAATTTGACTAGACTTTGGAGGTGACCATTAATTATGTTTAGACATTATTGTTGGCAAAAGAAAATGCATCGGAGAAAATTTAGAAGATGTTCAGTTAAAAAATTCAAAGTTTTGCCGAAGGTCATTGTTAAAGGAATTCAAGGGCCTCAAGGACCGCAGGGACCCCAGGGACTGCCAGGTCCACAGGGAGTTCCAGGTGCTCAAGGTCAGCAAGGGCTACAAGGTTTCCAAGGAATTCCTGGCCCTGCAGGGCCAGTAGGAGCAACGGGACCGGCAGGAGCAATAGGGCCAGCAGGACCAGCAGGAGCTACGGGGCCAGCAGGGCCTGCAGGCGTCGGGATATCAGACTTCTTAAGTGTTTTCAGAGCAGATCCTGGTACGGGGACTGACACAGTTCCGGGTAACTCACCCATTACCTTTACTGGGGTTTTAGCGAATGTTGGAGGTGCATTTACTTTCACTCCTCCATCTCCAACGATAACAATTAACGAGACGGGGAGCTATTTCATCTCATTTTCTATCCACAACCAAGGTAATGCGGACTTCAATCTCACTGTTAACGGAACTCCTGTAACACCATTACCTTTCTCAGGTAATGGTGGGGGACCTATCGCAGCTGAGGTTATAATAACCGTTACAACAGTTCCAACTACAATACAACTGGTAAATGCCAATGCAACTCCTGCTCAGTTGCACAATAATATTAATACAACTATGACAATATTAAAGTTGACGCCTTAATATTGTTGCTTAGTAGTAGCTTATTCAGTAAAAGGTTTAAGGTTTATGTCTTTTATCCGGTCAGTTTGTCTAATTATTCAGAGACCTGAGATATGGAAATGCCTAGAGAGAGAATCCCTGAACGGGACAAAGCCAGACAGATGTGGTTGGAGAGCAGCGGGGCGATGCGACTTAAGGACATCGCCGCTGCTCTTTCTGTTCCTGAAAAGTCTGGTTCACAAAGGGAAGTCTATGAACCGCTGGTAGGATACTTTGATTATTTTCTGTTTTCAAAAAAACATTATTTACAAAAAAATCTTATTTTCAGAAGATTCTTAAAATCGTACGAGTGGCGCATTAGCTTCAAAAGGATGAATGTTAGGTATTGAAATATAGCTGATAACGCGTTAGTATTGTGTATCTGAAATTTCATCTGGAGGCACATTATGAATGATATATTGGCATTTACGATACTGCTCATCTTTATTGTCATGTCACCAGGGATTGATTTTGCATTAATAACGAAAAGAACTCTCACTGATGGCAAGAAGGATGGTTTCAAAATTGCACTAGGTTTAACTAGCGGAGCTCTCGTTCATACATTGGCAGCCGCATTGGGGCTTTCTATCATATTAATGAAGTCGGCTGTAGCATTTGAGGTAGTCAAATATGCAGGGGCAGTTTACTTGATATATATGGGGCTGTCTTCCTTTATAAAAAAAGGAAAGAGTAATTTGGTTCAAGAGAAGCAAGAGAATTCTAGAAAATCAGCGTTTACACAAGGATTGGTTTCCAATGCACTCAATCCGAAGGTTGCTATTTTTTTTCTCACGTTCTTACCGCAATTTGTTCTACCGGGCTATAATCCCAGTTTGCAGTTTTTACTGATGGGCTCTCTTTATGCTCTACTTTCGATTATATGGTTTACTACAATCGTATTATTGTTAAGTTACATAAGAAGATGGTTAATGTCACCCAAAGTTCAAAATATGATCGATAAGGTCACGGGACTCGTGCTGATTGGTTTTGGTTTAAATATGATCTTCAAAGTTCAAAAAACAGGATCATAAATAAAGGAACGGGCTATGGAAGCTCGTTCTTTTTTGTTAGGGGAGACGACCAGAAAGAGATACCGAGCGGCATAAGGCAAAACAGATGTGGCTGGAGAGCTACGGGCATATGAAGCTAAAGGACATCGCCGCTAGTTGAGGGTTAGACGCCTTAAGTGAAAGCGTTGACATAAATTTCAAGCCTCTATATACTTAGCTTAGTTAATTGAAAATGAATAGCACTGGGATTGTTACTGTTACGCAGGCAAAACCTAAGGAACCAAATGCTAAGATCCAAGGATCTTATGTATTTGGTTATCTTAGGTTTTTTTGTTTATAGAGACAGGAAGGTTAAATATGGCGGTTTAGACAACCTGTCGAAGCCGTTTCTTCTATTATGATGTTCACATCTGAGAGGAGCGACAAACTTGGAATACAAATATGAGCTAGTCCAGGCAGACAATCATTTTCCATTAAAAATTATAGCTCATTCCTCCAATGAACCAGCATACATACCTAGGCATTGGCACGACAGCATCGAAATATCCTATGTACTCTCAGGAAGAATCGACAATATCTATATAGATGGCATGAATTATAGCTCCAAAGAAGGAGATATTGTGCTCATTAATTCGAATGCTATTCATTCCTTTTCTGTGGCTAAGGGCCAAGGTAGACAGGCTATAACCGTTCTGATTCCTTCAGGATTTATTCGAGAAAATATAAAGGATAGTAATCCCATTTTATTTGATTGTATATCCATTTTCGAAACCAACGAGCAGAGATTACAGCATTTTGAGGAGCTGCGTGATCTGTTAAACACATTATTTGTGGCTTACCTCAACCAGCACAATGACCCTTTAGTACATATTCACTTAACGTCCCTATCTTATAGATTGGTGTACCTTTTATTAATGCATTTTAAAATTGACAACGAATCGCTCCCTGGCTTTAACACGAATAAATATTTGGAGCGGCTGACATTGATAACTGATTATATCAAAGATAATTACGATCAGAGCCTATCCCTGGATTCCATCGCTCAGGTTTTTGGATTGTCTCCCGAATATTTGTCCCGTTTTTTTGTAAAGCATGTAGGGTTGACGCTCTTTCAATATATCAACGCCATCCGTCTGGAGAAATCTTTCCGTGTTCTTATGAATACAGACCATTCTATTATACAAATTGCGCTGGAACACGGATTTCCGAACGAGAAGTCTTTTGCCAGGGTATTTAAAAAGGTTTATCACGTGACGCCTCATCAATATCGTAAAAAGCACAAGAGGCTTTCTGAAGCAAGGAGTCAGTAATTGACCTGAATTAGGCTAATAAAAGGCAGGATGCAAATAAAAAAATCGTTAAAATTAATAATGTAAGCGTTTTATTATTGGATCTAGGAGGTAAGACATCATGTTTAAACAGTTTAAAAAGGTTGCTAAAACATCTATGTTATTCACTTTAGCTGTCAGTACGACCTTTGCTTTCAGCTCCGGTGCATGGGCCAAGGATGCCAAGATACAGCCCACCTCATACCGGACGGTTGCGGAGGTGAAGGATTGGGGAGCAGCCATTACGAAGATCATTGTTAACCTGGGTAAGCCGGTACCCAAAGATGCGATAACAAACGATATATTTAAGGTACATGTGGAAAGAAGCGACAATAGGTTGGTAAATTCCTTTATTGAAAAAGGTAACAGGAAGGTCACCAAGGCCTATGTATCGGACAAAAGCGGCAACCCTGTAAAGAAAACCGGAAGCTACGTTGTGCTGGAAATGGAAATCGGTCCGTCCTTAACATTGGGTTCCGCTATTCATTATGATGCAGGTTCCGGGTTTAACGGATGGAATGATAACAAATATACGATCACGCAGCAAAAGGCTATTAAAACCCAATCAGGAACAATTTCCGGATTGAAGATTGATACTTCCTCAGGTGAAATCCGGAAGCTTGTTGATCAGTTTACAACTGGCAAAGCTACATTTGATGGGGTTGCTTTAACTTACGCGAACTACGCACCAGCAAAAGACAAAGTGAAGAACCCTTTGGTGATCTGGCTGCATGGTATGGGAGAGGGAGGTACAGATCCGACGATTCCAATTTCGGGAAATAAGGCAGCGAATTTTGCTTCTAAGGATATTCAATCTTATTTTGGCGGGGCTTATGTGCTGGCACCTCAGACCCCAACCTACTGGATGGATGGTTTTACAGGCTTTGGAGACGGAACCTCAAAGTACGAGCAAGCACTGATGTCCTTAATTAAGGAATACGTGGCCCAAAACAAAGACATTGATACAGACCGAATCTATATTGGCGGAGACTCCAACGGTGGATACATGACTATGCTGCTGATCCGTGATTATAAAGACTATTTTGCAGCAGCTGTGGTAGCGTGTGAAGCTCTGAAGGATAGCCTTATCACCGATGAACAAATTAATGACATGAAGGACCTGCCGATCTGGTTTGTCGCCGCCAAAACCGACACCGTAGTTCCACCCAACGATTACATGATTCCGACCTATAACCGTTTGGTGAATGCGGGAGCAAAGGATATCCATATGTCGTTGTTTGATAATGTAGTGGATACTTCTGGTTTGTACAAGAAGAGCGACAAAACACCGTATGAATATAATGGTCACTGGTCCTGGATTTACGTGTATAACAATGAAGTATCAAAGCTGATTAACGGAAAGAAAACAACAATGATGCAATGGCTGGCCTCCAAAACATTGGACTGAGAAGTATAGCTATGTAAAATAAGATGCGGTACTCACTATTGAGGTTGCGATTTCTCCTCTCACGAGTTAAATAAACTTGTGAGAGGTCTCTTGTATTATCTAATTCCCATGTCGATCCTGCATATTTTTTGCATAGTCAACGGCGAGTCCACTTTAATTCTTCTTGAAATATTTGTGTTTAGTTCATGTTATTTTGCTCTTTCACTTATTTACCTCAATCAGCCCATCCGGCTTTTCTCGATTAGAGAGTAATTCAGATACAGTGACGAAGGAATAACCTCTTTTCTTGAGCTCAGGGAGAATAATCTTCAAGGCATCAACGGTTTGTGTACTGTGATGTACATAATCGTGCATGAGGACAATATCACCGTTACGGGCATTGCGAAGCACCTTATCAGCGATACGGTGTACACCGGGCTTTCGCCAATCTAGGGTGTCCTGATGCCAGGACCATAAAATAATTTTCAGTCCCTTCTCTTTGGATAGCTTGACCAGTGTATCGTTATAGGAGCCGCCTGGTGGTCTAAATAGATGGGTCCCTGCTCCAGTTGCCTGAACGATACTGGCCTGACCTTGATTCAATTCGGACAGAGCTTTATTGCGGGAAATATATTGAAAGGATGAATGAAGGAAGGTATGGTTGCCAACTTCATGTCCTTCCTCTCGTTCCCGTTTTACAAGGTGTGGCAGCTTTTCTACGCGGCTGCCGACGACAAAAAAGGTCGCTTTCGCATCATATTTCTGAAGTAAATCAAGAATGGCAGGCGTATTGCTTTCGTCCGGTCCGTCATCGAATGTGAGAGCGATAAGCTTACGATGGGTAGGAACTTCCCATACAATGTCGCCCCGTTCTTCGTAATAGGCTCTTCCCTTTGTAGGAGCGGGAGAGGCGTATGATGTGTCTTGTGCATTCGTATATGGAATGGGGCAAGGACTAATACTCAGCAAAGAAACAGCGATTCCAGCGCATAGCAAACGGTTATATTTCATCAGGCTTCTTCTCCGTTCTGACGTATTCTCACATTAGCTTGCCAAGAAGAAGCGTATACCATTCCTCATTTCTGAAATTCACATTACCAATCACCTAAATAAATCACCAAAATACTATCTAGTGTATAAGGTACAGATTGCTCATTTTTGCTCAATAACAGTGCTCGCTTGCTTGTTGATAACATCCTGTGCCCATGTTAAGTTGTACATATCCATCCTTGGTTTTAATGTGTAGTGGAGATCAGTCATTGTCCAGTTCTTATTCTGACGAAAAATGGAAGAGGTCGACGGGGCAAGCCGCAAAAGCTGATTTGAGGTCATGGAGCTGCGACTCGTTCCTGAACTTCGAACAGGAGATGAGACGGGATGAAAACAGATGAAAAAGAGCTACGAGCCATTAATCTGACGTTAGAAGCCGGCGAACACATCCGATCCTTTATTAGGTGTACGTATGATTTGCAGCAAAGCTCCGAGAAGATACCGCTTTGTGGAATGCTGGCAGTAACGTCCCAACGAATCATCTTTTATTCCTGCAATATGGGTATTCCTTGGATCAAATTCATTAATTATCACCATATTTCGCTGGCTAAGCTGGAAAAGGAATTGTCGGATACTAAGGGGAGCATCCTACTGATCAATCAGGGGGTAAATGAGGTGTTCTGCCACCTGCCGAATAAAGAACGTATAGAGCGTTTTATAGCTATACTAGAGCAGGAAGCAGGCATCTCCTGTGAGAACTAATGATTATAAGAACACAAATAAATAAAACCTCCAACTTCGTAATGTGCCAAGGGTAGGCTCCTTACGGATTTGGAGGTTTTTTTGTCTTTTAGTTAGACAGACTGCATGGATCGAGCGCTAGCTCAACAGGACTATAACCAACAAATTAAATAGCACCAGCGGCAGAATGACATTGTTGTAGGCATAGGAACGATCAGGGGTCGGGGTTCCTAAGGAGGATGAGTGATACTGCTGAGGCACTCTCAAATACAAATGATCCGCATCCATATGCGCAATCGTTCCTTCATACACCTGATGATCCATCGTTTGTACCCTAACCGTGTGGTTCATGTAGGGACTCAAGTGATAATGCAAATGATCGTGGACTTTTTTGAGTTCTTGTTGGAATTCCGGTCTAGCTTGATATAAAGTTTGCGGACTGACGGTGTTGTACGACATTCGCCTCTGACCTCCATACTCATATAATGATATATCGTATGCAGAAGCCTGTGCCCTTGTGCAAATACCCAAGTAAGACAGGTTTTACAAAGTGTCAAAACATTAACATTTTACTCCAGTTCACTTGATGTTCCCTTTACATCAAAACGATACACTTACTGAGGTTGGTTTGAAAAGAAAGGGGCGTTCCGTTTTGGGTGAACTTAACAAATCTTTGGGATTGGGGACGAGGAGCCAGCAACGGACATCGTCTAAAGCTCGCATACGCACGGGTTCGCTAAAAATTCAAAGACTGCGCGAAAACGCGCTGGCGTATACCTTTTTGGCTCCATCGCTTATTTTGTTTGCTGTATTTATGTTTTATCCGATGATAAAGTCCGTTTATCTCAGCTTGCATTCTACAGATCCCGCAGGAAACGTTGCAGATTATGTGGGGTTAGATAACTTTGCTATGCTGTTCAGCTCAGGTCAGTTTCTACAGGGGATTAAGGTCACGCTGCTTTTTGCACTATTGACGGTACCTGTGGGTATTTTACTGGCGCTGGTACTCGCTGCCCTTACACACAGTAAATTACGTGGAATGCGTATCTTCCAGTTTGCCTTCTCACTACCGATGGTGTTATCGGTGGGTTCATCTGCGGTCATTTGGAAATTCCTTTTCCATCCTACACTGGGGATGTTCAACTATGTGCTTTCCCTATTACATATCAATCCAGTTCCGTGGTTGACCAGCCCAGATTGGGCGTTGTTCTCCGTAGCCATAATGACCATCTGGATGAATCTTGGCTTCAATTACATTATCTTATCAAGCGGACTTCAAGGGATTCCAGATGACATGTACGAAAGTGCCAAAATGGACGGAGCCGGACCGTTGGTCACGTTCTGGCGTATCTCTATGCCGCTGCTATCACCGACGATCTTTTTTGTGACCGTAGTTTCCATCATTGGTGCCTTCCAGTCTTTCGCTCAAATTAATATCTTGACCAAAGGTGGTCCGGTGAACAGTACGAATGTATTTGTATATTCCATTTATCAGGAAGCTTTCGTTAATTTCCGGTTCGGAACAGGGAGTGCGCAGGCCATTGTCTTGTTTGCTGTCATTTTGCTGCTTACGATGATTCAGTTTAAGTGGGTGGAAAGAAAGGTGCATTACCAATGAAACAACACCTGAATTCAACATTATTGTATGTGCTGCTTACGATTGCAGCCGCTCTGATTTTGTACCCAGTTATTTATACATTTTTTATGGCGGTCATGTCACCGGAGGAAGCGAGCGCTTACCCACCAAGCTTTTTCCCGAATTCCCTTCATATGGCCAATTTTTCTGAAGTGTTTGAAATCGTTCCGATTGCAGCCTTTATCGGCAACACCTTTCTCATTTCGGGTCTGACAATGATCGGACAACTGATTACAGCCAGCTTGGCGGCCTATGCCTTTGCCAAAATGGAATTCAAGGGAAAAAATTTCATTTTTAGCATGTTTGTCGCGACGATGATGATCCCTTGGGAAGTTACTATTATTCCCAACTATCTGACGGTACGAAGCTGGAACTGGCTTGATACATATCAAGGGTTGACGGTTCCATTTCTGGCGACGGCGTTCGGAACGTTCCTGTTAAGACAATTTTTTCTCCAGCTTCCCAAGGAACTGTTCGAGGCTGCTCGTATGGATGGGTGCGGACATATCCGATATTTCCTGTTTCATGTGCTTCCGTTATCGCGCCCTGCGCTCGGAACACTGGCTGTGTATTCGTTCCTGAACATGTACAATTCATATCTCTGGCCTTTACTGGTCACAAATAGCGAGAATATGCGTACCGTACAGATCGGCATATCTATGCTGGAGTTTCAGGAATCGACTTCATGGAATCTGGTGTTTGCGGGTACGGCACTTGTCATTTTACCGTCTCTGCTCCTGCTGATCTTTGGATTAAAACAGCTGGTGCGTGGAATGGCAGCGGGTGCGCTTAAAGGCTAATTATAGAAGCAAAAGACAGCAACACCTGCGCAAGCAGCCTATATACAAAGCTTTAACACACAAGAGTACAAACATTTCATTCAAGAATCATTTAATCAAAGGGAGAGAAGAGAGATTATGAGATTTTTTCGTTTGAAAAGTGCTTTGACCCTGCTTATTCTGACTGCTATGGTGGTTGCAGCAGGCTGTAGCAACAATACAGCGGCGGAGAAGCCGAGTAATGGTAATGATACAGGGGCAGCAGCAACTTCACCTGTAAAGCTGACTTGGTGGCATTCAATGTCCGGCAACGGTGAAAAAGCGATCAAGCAGATTGCTGCTGACTTTAACGCTAGTCATAAGGACATTCAGGTAGAGCCAGTATATCAAGGTAAATATGATGACAGCTTGAACAAGCTGAAGGCGTCGCTTGGTTCTAATAGCGGACCGGACATCATTCAAGTATACGAAATCGGCAGTAAATTCATGATCGACTCCAAAATGATCACGCCTGTACAACAATTTATTGATGCGGATAAGTTCGATTTGTCGCAGCTTGAACCGAATATTACACGATACTACACGATTGATGGCAAGTTGAACGCCATGCCGTTCAATACGTCAAACCCGATTTTGTATTACAACAAGGATGCTTTCAAAGCCGCAGGACTTGACCCAGCTAATCCTCCGAAAACGTATGATGAATTCGAAAAAGCTGCCAAAGCCTTAAGTAAGGATGGTAAATCTGGTGCATCCATTGCCATTTACGGCTGGTTTATGGAGCAACTGTTTGCCAATCAGAACGCGGACTATGTGAATAATGGCAATGGACGCGAGCAAGCAGCTACGGAATCGTTGCTGAATTCGGATGCCGGTGTAAAAACGCTGACATGGTGGAAGAAAATGATCGATGAAAAGGTCGTATCCAATTTGGGACGTAACTCGGACGATACAGCGAAAGCCTTTTCCGCAGGACAAATTGCGATGACGCTGGATTCTACCGCTTCGCTGCGTAATATTGTGGAGCAGGTTGGCGATAAATTCGAAGTAGGCACAGGGTTTCTGCCAAGAGCCAATGAAGCAAAAGAAGGCGGCGTAGTTGTAGGCGGCGCGAGCTTATACATCATGAACAACAAACCTGAAGCCCAGCAAAAGGCAGCATGGGAGTTCATTAAATTCGTCGCCTCCCCAGCAGTACAGGCACAATGGAGTGTGAATACTGGGTACTTCCCAATCACGAAAGCGGCCTATGACGAGAAGGTACTCAAAGATAACATGGTAAAATATCCGCAATTCCAGACAGCTGTTGACCAATTGCATGCATCGGCACAATCTACTGCTACACAAGGCGCAGTGATGGGCGTATTCCCAGAAGCGCGTCAGATCGTCGAAGGTGCGATTGAGGCTGTTCTGAGTGGCCAGCAAGAGCCAAAACAGGCTCTGGATCAAGCTGCACAAGAAATTACAGGCAAAATCGCGCAATACAATCAAACGGTGAAGAAATAGCCGGCCCTCCCTTAAAATCGGCTGATAATTCGTAGATGTGCCTCCTTATTAGCCGATTTTATGAAATAACGGATCGAATGAGTGACCCCCTCACTTATTCGATCCGTTTTTGCATTTTTATTTTAGAATAATCGTTTAGACGAAGTGTCTAAAATGGTCATTTTTGCACATTTCCTATTGCTGGATAACTGAAAATGGGCTTATAATAAATACATAATTTTTGTACTGGACGGTCAGTTCAAAAAAGGAGGAAGCATGAAACAGCAAACGAAGGAAATTATTTTTAACGGCGCACTCAAGGCTTTTTCCGAACGAGGATTTAATGATACAAATATGGAGGAAATTGCTAAGGTATGTGGCATAGCTAAAGGAACCCTGTACTACAATTTTAAAAACAAGCAAGAATTGTACATTTACATTTTGAAGATGGGAATGGAACGTTTTGTCCAGGATATCCATGAAGCGATGGCTCAAATTCCTATGGATCAGGTAGAAGTGAGGGTTCGCAAGCTGATCCAAGTACATATTGAGTTCATTGGAAGAGAGCCGGATTTTTGCCGTCTACTGGTCAGTAAGGGGTGGGTCTCGCAGGAACAGCATTTTAATATTAGGCAGGTGCTGGCAGACTATTTTGATTTTATGGAGGCAGAGATTGATTCCGGCAAGTTCTATGGAAAAATTTCGAGTAAGCTGGATGCAAAAACGACTGCAAATTGTTTATTCGGCATTTACATTTTTACTCCAATGCGGTCGATGGTATGGGGCGAAACGATGAATCTGCAGGAAGTTCGCGAAAGTACCGAAGTATTTGTATGTAACGCGCTGGGTATGCAACATTAAATAGACAAGTGGAGTGATGAGAACATGAAAGCCAAAAAATATGCGATTTACATCATACTTATTATTTTAATCGCTGTAGGAATCTATGCTTTGACTGCTTTCCCACGAGGGAGCAGCAGCTTATCCGCAGATGAGTCTTCTTCTATCCCTACGGCTTATGTAGAATCCGATACGCTCAATGCCAGCTTTAAGATGGCGGGACGAATTGATCAGATGCTGGTGAATGAGGGCGACAAGGTAAAAAAAGGGCAGGTGATAGCCCATCTGGAAAGCCGTGAGCTGGAAGATAAGGTGAAGCAAGCACAGGCTGCTTTGCTGGCAGCCAAGAGCAATGTGTCCAAAGCGAAAGCCAGCGTATTGCAGGCTCAAGCAGGCGTAGGCCAGGCACAGGCTACCGTGAGCGCCGCTCAGGCCAAGAAGAGCCAAGGTACGACAGCGGTCAGTGTGACTGCTGAGGCTTCCTCCAGCCAGATAGAACAGGCCCAAGCGGCTGCGAACGCCGCCAAAGCGAAATTGGATGCCCTCAAGAGCGGGGCAAGACCGCAGGAGATTGAGCAATTGCAAGCATCTGTGAAGGTAGCGAAGGAAACGCTGGATCTGACTGTTAAAAATCTGGAGCGTGCCAAAAAGCTTCAAGAAGCCGGTGCAGCAACTCAGGCCTCACTGGATCAAGCGACATTGGAACATCAACAGGCAGTGGCCAAGTATAATGCTGAGTCGCAAAAATTGGATATGGCGCGGGAGGGAAGCCGTAAGGAGGAAATTACGGCGGCTGAAGCCCAATACCGTCAAGCCTTGGCTGCAGTGAAGGAAGCACAGGCAGGAGCGGGCAAAGTGGCTGTGCAACAGGAAGATGTCAAAGCTGCTCAGGCTTCGGTAGAGCAAGCGCAATCCGCTGTGAAGGCGGCGCAATCGACGGTAGAGCAGGCACAATCTGCGGTTGAAGGTGCCAATGCACAGGTAGCCCAAGCGGAAGCTGCACTTCAGGAGGCTCAGACCTATTTGGGCTATACTACGCTGCGTGCGCCTGAGGATGGGGTCGTAAAATCCAAGTCGCTTAGCTTTGGTGAGATGGCTAGCGCAGGATTTCCTGTCTATACTATTGAAACATCCACACAGCGTTGGGCTAAATTCTATGTACCGGAAACGTCTCTGAACGGTCTTCAAGCAGGGGATACAGTTCAAGTTAAATTACTGTCAGGCGGTAAGGAGCTGAAGGGCAAAGTCATTCTGTTAGAATCGGCTGCGGACTTTGCCATTCAAAAACCGAGCCAAAGCTCAGGTGATAAGGATGTCCGTTCCTTTGGTGTGAAGGTAGCATTACCGGATCTTGCGGCTTCCGTTCCAACAGGCTCCACGGTTCTGTTTACAGGCAAAGGGGCGCAGTAATATGCAGGGTTCACAGGAAAGACTTCGTATCCGCGATGTGTTTCGCGAGGAATGGCTGAGTATCTTCCGGGACCGCCGCTTTATGGCTATTCTGCTGATTACGCCAATTGTGTATACAATACTGTTCGGCTTCCTGTATTCGCATCAGCGGATTACCGAGATGCCTGTTACGGTGTATGACGGAGATAACTCGCAGCTTAGTCGCCAAATCATTCAGGCGTTCGACGCGACTGATTCATTTGCCGTTACACGGCAGGTGACCAATCAGGATGATGTAGTCCGCCAGGTGGAGACTGGGGAAGCCAAGGTCGGAATTGTCATTCCAGATAACTTTACCACTCGGCTTAAGCATGGGGAAAATCCACCTGTGCTTACGCTGATTGACGGCAGTAATATGATGTATTCCAATAGTGCCAGTCGGATTGCCAATCAGGTCATTAGTAGCGTGAGTGCCGGAGTATCGCTCAATTCCATGAAGCAAAAGGGAATGAACGCCGATCAGGCCGCTTCGACGCTGACTACCATCCCGTTCCGATCCAGAGTGCTATTTAACCCGGTATATGATTATAAGCTTTTCATGCCGTTGGGGGTTATTTCTGCGGCTCTCCAGCAGTGTTTGCTGCTAGGTATTGCGTTGTCTTGCACGCGTGATAAGGAAGCTGGGACTTGGGGAAGATTTGGCGCATGGAAAAACACCCCTTGGCGCTTGGCTATTGCCAAGCTATCACCCTATTATGCAGCGGGAGCTTTTAATGTGCTGACTGTATTCAGTATTAGCGCTTTATGCTTCGATATTCCGTTTAGGGGACAGATACTGCCATTGATTTTGGTTTCGCTGGTCTTTAACTTTGCTTTGTGTGGATTAGGGTTCCTGTTCAGTCTCTTTTCCAAGACCAGAGTGGATGCAACACAAACTCTGATGCTCATTGCTGTTCCTTCCTTTATGCTGTCAGGTTATACGTGGCCATTAGAAGCAATGCCCGGCTTCTTGCGAGGGCTTGCTGAAATATTGCCGCTGACGTATTATCTGGATGCAGTACGGAACATTACGCTCAAGGGTCTGGATATCACATACATCTTTAAGGATTTGATTGCTCTGGGCGTCATTGGTTGTGTGAGTCTGCTGGTGGCCTTCGTGATCTATCCGTTATTCTTTAGACAACATCAGACGACAGCACAGCATGCCGATGTGCCCGCTCAAGAAGGGTTCACACTTAAAGGCTGAGAGCAATTATAAATATGGATATTCAAAAGGCAGATCAGATGTAACCCTGATCTGCCTTTTATTTATTAGTATGGTTTAAAAGTGAAGTATTATTGCGTTTTGAGATCCTCAATAGAATCAATGGGTACATAGGATGGAACGACAAGTCCGGACATAACGCCAGTCATGCTGGTTCCGATGTCATCTACTTTATCCTTGTATTGAGCCCAATAATCAGCATGCGTCAATGGAAGCCAAGCGGCTGCGGTAGCATCTACACTTCCGCCAGCCACGCCTGTCCACATTGGGCCGATCTCCACTTGCAGCGCGGTTACTTTATAGCCCAATTTTTGTTCTAATACATATTTCAATACGTTCGTACTGGCAATTTCCGAATCCCAAGCAGCGTAGCTCAGCTTCAAAGGATTGCTATTGACGGGCTGCAAGCCCTTGATCCATTCCTGTACTTTATCAGGATGCTTATCAGCCCAGTTCTTGGCAGCCTGCTGTGGGGGAGTACCATCTTGAATTGCGATCATCACTTCACCCATATCTTCAGCAGTCCACTTGAAACGGCTTAGAAATGCATAAGCCACAGGAGCATCCTGTTTCAACCCTTTGCGGGCAATGGTATGAATTTCTTCTTTATCACCATAAGCCTTTTTAGGATCTTTTAAGTATTTCAAATCATACTTGTTAAACATCCAGTGAGGAGTCCAACCGGTTACAACGATAGGCTGCTTGGCTTTGATAGCTTTATCCAGTGTAGCGGTCATTGCAGCTCCAGAGCTTTCAAGCAGTTTCCAGTCGGACAATCCATAGTCACTGATAGCTTTTGCAGTCAGCTTCATCAGTCCGGCACCAGGGTCGGTACCGACAATGCGGTAGCCGACCTCCTTGCCAAAGTCCCCAGTAGCGGCGGAGGCTGGAGCCGCTTCGGCTCCGTTTCCCTGCAATTCAGTAATTGATTTAACATTCATGTAAGCTGGAACGACCAACCCGGTTTTAACACCAGTCATATTTGCACCTAGGTCGTCGAGTTTATCTTTGTATTTAGCCCAGTAATCCGCATGCGTTAACGGCAGCCATGCAGCCGGTGAGGCATCTACATCGCCACTAGCGACACCCGTCCACATAGGACCTGCTTCAACTTGCAGTGCGGTTACTTTGTAACCCAGTTTGTTTTCCATAATATATTTCAGCAAATTCGTACTCGCAATTTCCGAATCCCAAGCTACATAGCTTAGCTTGAAGGTGTCGCCATTGACAGTTTGCAGTCCTTGAGTCCATTCCTGAACCTTGTCGGCATGTTTCTCTGCCCAATCCTTAGCAGCTTGCTCAGGGCTGGTCCCTTCTTGGATAGCAACCATCATTTCACCCATATCTTCAGCAGTCCATTTGAAACGTTTTAGAAACTCATAAGCAGTAGGAGCGTCCTGCTGCAAACCTTTGCGGGCAATCGTATGAATACCCTCGGCTTCACCATAAGACTTTTTAGGGTCTTCCAAATATTTGAGATCATACTTGTTGAACATCCAGTGAGGAGTCCAACCGGTAATAATGATCGGTTTTTTCGCTTTGATGGCTTTGTCCAATGTGGCCGTCATGGCTGCACCGGAACCCTCGACTAGCTTCCAATCAGACAAATTGTAGTCTTGAATTGCTTTAGCCGTCGACTTCATAATGCCTGCCCCGGCATCAATACCAATAATTTTATAATCAACCTCTGCGCCAATCGGATTGGCAGCAGCACTACCTTTACCAGCAGCGGAATGATCTGTTCCAACAAAATATTGAGATGCGCCAGCGATCAGAATAACCGCTGTAACTGCAGAGGTGATCCATACTTTTTGCTTGCTGGATACACGACTTTTGCTTTTTTTTGTCGGTTTGAACAGGTTTTGTGTAAAGCGGTCAAGTACAATAGCCAGAACGACCACAGCCAAGCCGGCTTCAAAGCCTTTACCAATTTGCAGCTGGGTCACAGCACGATACACAACCGCACCGATACCTTCCGCACCGATCATGGAAGCAATAACAACCATGGACAGTGACAGCATAATCGTCTGATTAATACCAGCCATTAAGGTAGGCAATGCCAGTGGCAGCTGTACTTTAAACAGCTTTTGCGCCGATGTTGAACCAAAAGCATCAGAGGCTTCAATCAGCTCATCCGATACTTGCATAATCCCCAGGTTGGTCATGCGAATGGTTGGGGGAATCGCAAAGATTACAGAGGCGATAACACCTGGTACAACACCCAAGCTGAAAAAGGTAACCGCCGGGAGCAAGTACACGAACGCAGGCATCGTCTGCATAAAATCAAGTAAAGGCGTGATAATGCGTGATGCTGACTTACTGTATGC
The DNA here is from genome assembly GCF_011800655.1 of Paenibacillus sp. EKM10P. Taxonomy (NCBI): domain Bacteria; kingdom Bacillati; phylum Bacillota; class Bacilli; order Caryophanales; family Paenibacillaceae; genus Paenibacillus; species Paenibacillus sp. EKM10P. The sequence continues at coordinate 429,597 of NZ_JAALET010000001.1, forward strand.
ACACCAGATTCCGATCGGAATCCCGATAACAATGGATACAAGCGCAGACGTGATGACCAGTCCGAGCGTGTTCATCGTTTCACTCCAATAGCCGAGATTATCAATCAGCAGGAAGCCGATGACAGTGAACAGTGTAAGCTGCACCCGCCCGATCATAAAGGCGATAATCCCGATGATCACGATGAACACCAGAGGGTGCGGAAGCATGAACAAGCCAGAGAAAAAGCCTACTACCGCTTCAATTACCGAAGAAATAACATTAAACAATCCAGCCAGATGAATACCCATCCAGTCTACAATGGATTGAATCCACTCAGCGATTGGCAGTTTCGGTATCATGGGCATTCACCTCCTTTGTAGTAGGTACATCTCCACTTAGTGCACCCAATAAAGCTCCACGGACGATAACGCCCAGCAATTTCTGCTTGTCATCGACGACAGCCAGTGGCACCTTGGACGAGCTTGTAATTTCAAACAAATCATTAATAACAGTTTCAGCAGGAACCTGCGGTCCGTCCGTGATCAAAATATCTTCAATCTTCAAATTGTTGCGCAGTGCATGGACAGCATCCTCGGCATTAATAACACCCAGTAGCTTTTTGGTGCGGTCAATGACGAATAGATTGGAAATCCCACGCTCCCGCATCAATTCCAGAGCTACACGCGGACCGCGGTCCATAGTGATGGTTTCTGGACGAAGCATGACATGAGCAGCCGTCAACACTTTGGACAGATCCACATCCTCGACGAAGCGGGCTACATAAGAGTTAGCTGGTTGGATCATAATTTCTTCCGGTGTACCAATTTGTACGACCACTCCGTCCCGCATCAATGCAATCCGGTCACCAATCCGCAGCGCTTCATCCAGATCATGGGTGATAAAGACAATCGTTTTCTTCATTTTATCTTGAAGCTCCAGCAGCTCATCTTGCATGTCACGGCGAATGAGAGGGTCCAATGCGCTGAATGCTTCATCCATCAGGAGAACTTCAGGGTCATTCGCCAGTGCCCGTGCCAGCCCGACACGCTGCTGCATACCGCCACTCAGCTCATCGGGCATTTTATCGCCCCAGTTTTTAAGACCAACCAGTTCCAGCGCTGTTTGTGCCTTTTCCTGGCGTTGTGCTTTATCTACCTTTTGAATTTCAAGACCGTATTCTACATTTTCCAATACAGTCCGATGTGGGAACAGGGCGAACTTTTGAAAAACCATGCTGATGGTTTTACGACGAACCTCGCGGAGTTGTTCTTTGTTCATCTTACGGAGATCTTTGCCGTGGACCAGAATTTCACCGGAGGTAGGCTCAATCAAGCGATTTAGCATTCGCACCAAAGTGGACTTGCCGCTACCTGATAACCCCATAATTACGAAAATTTCACCTTGCTTAATTTGCATGTTGGCCTTGTTAACACCAACAGTAATCTGTTTTTCTTTGGCCAGCTTTTCTTTGCCCCAGCCTTGCTCCAGGAGCGGAACACCTTGCTCTGCGTGAGGACCAAAGAGTTTGCTGACATTTTTGACTTCCAAAATCGTCATACATACACCTCTTCTTTCTATACTTTGCTTGGTATTAACCCCATGTTGCATGATGGATTGAGTATAAAAATCATAATTCTGTACATCCTGAACGGTTAATGACAAAATTAATTGTAACAGAAGCATCACTTACATTTCAAACAAAAAAACTGTTCGTAAAGTACATACAGAAAAAACTGTACAAACTTTCCTTTGATATGCTCCTTCGTTCTTTAGAATGCTCAAACATTCGGAACTTTACAACCGATAGTGCTTTTTTTAAAATAGACAATGAAATATGACCATAACAAAAAGATTTATGTATATCCATAATTTTAAAAGTTTACTATCATTAGCAATTTTGCGAATTATGATTTTGAACGATCATGCTGTTGTAATATAGACAGAAGCTTTGCTTTTGAAACATTTCATTCAGTATTGAAAGATTTCATATATTGCGTCAAAGCTAATCCTTTACGGGTAAGTCGTTCATACTAGGTTGTGCAAAATGCTCTAAAATTAGGAGGTTGCAAGCATGAGCTTGTACCAGTTAGGTGATGAGCAGCAGGCGTCGCTGCAAAAAATTCGCAAACGTGTCATAGAAGCTATAGGTAAAAACATGGACCTATATGGGATCACTCTGTCTGCGGGGCATTTGTACGGTTTGCTTTTTTTTGCGGATAAACCGATGACGCTGGACGAGATGGGCCGTGAAATGGAAATGAGCAAAACGAGCATGAGTACAGGAGTTCGAACGTTGTTGGATCTGAAAATGGTGAACAAGGTATGGAGCAAAGGCTCACGCAAGGACTTGTATGAAGTCGAGTATGACTGGTATCAAACCTTTACTGACTTCTTCGCTATTAAATGGAGAAAAGCAGTAGAAACAAATTTACTCGTACTGCGCAAAGCCATTGAGGAACTGGACAAATTGATGGCACAGGGTGAAGAATACGAGGAATTTAAGACCATTCTTCAGCAAGACCGTATGAAAATGAAGCAGGCCGTGGCTTATTACAAGTGGCTAGACCGATTGATTGATTCGATGGAAAGCGAAGAAATTTACAAGCTGATTCCGAAAGAAGAGGTTCGGGATTAAGCAAGATCCACTCATTCTGTCTACAAAATGCCGGAGCGCAAAAGCGCTTCCGGTATTTTTTGGTTTGGTCCTGCGCAAAGGGTATAATAGAGATATGTAAAGATTGATAGTATACCGTTATGTTGAACATACAAAATAAAGGAGGGTTCATGATGGAGAGTAATACAGTACATACTCGTCTAGGTCAATTACGTGGAGAAACGGGGAATGGATATCATGTGTGGAAAGGTATTCCATATGCGCAGCCTCCTGTTGGAAAACTTCGTTTTCACGGACCACAGCCTTTGGAGCCTTGGGAGGGTGTACGGGCTGCGACGAGTTTCGGACCCATTTGTCCGCAACCCATGCCCTCCGCTGAAAGTATGACCGGAAATCTGGTGGAACCGCCGGAGCAGTCCGAGGATTGCTTGTATCTGAACATTTGGACACCGGCTTCGAAGGCTCCTGAGAAGGGACGTCCGGTGCTGGTGTGGATTCACGGCGGTGCCTTTGTCACCGGGTCTGGGATTATACCTTTATATGACGGGGAGCGCATGGCGAAGAATGGCAATGTTGTTGTAGTTACGATCAATTATCGGTTAGGACCGTTAGGATTTTTGCATTTGACTCCAAAGGGAAATGGGCTGACCTCAAATGCCGGACTGTTGGATCAAATCGCTGCGCTGCAATGGGTTCGGGATCATATTTCTGCCTTTGGCGGCAACCCGGACGAAGTAACGGTGTTCGGTGAATCGGCAGGCGCGATGAGTATTGCCGCTCTATTGGCGATGCCAGCCGCTGAGGGGCTGTTCCAGCGTGCAATTTTGCAAAGTGGAGCATCGCAGGTGTTGCCAGCTGCACAGGCTGAGCAAGTGGCGGCTGTGTATTTGCAGCAACTGGGTGTGGACACTCAGCATCCTGAGCGATTGTTTACGCTGCCGACAGATGCGTTGATGCTCGCTATGGCCAAAACACATGAAGTCATCGGACCAGGAATGGCGATGATTTATCAACCCGTTGTAGACGGGGTGACCTTGCCGGATCTACCCCTGTCGGCAATCGCCCAAGGTTCAGCAAAACAGGTATCTGTTATGATTGGAACGAACTTGCATGAAGGGAACTATTTCATCCGCAAAGAATCCCATCTAATGAACAAGCCAACAGCATGTCAGGCATTGGAAATGATGACAGGCATGTCCGACATTGGCGACCTGATAGAACCTTTTCCAGTTACTATTGAGGGACAGGCACAAATGTTGACCGATCTCATTTTTTGGCGTCCGGCGTTGGCTCTTGCCGCTGCACAGTCGGTGTATGCATCGGTATGGATGTACCGTTTTGATTGGACACTGCCGGGCCATCCTACCTTTGGACAAGCGGTTCACGGTGCAGAAATTGCTTTTGTTTTCGATAATCTGAAGCTGCTGGGTAAACTGGGATTAGAGATTCAACCTTCCATGGAGAAGCTTGCTCATGATATGCAGCAGGCATGGGTTGCTTTTGCACGTGATGGGGAGCCTATGCTACCTGAGCGAGCATGGCCGATGTACGACAGGCAACAGCGAGCTACAGCCATTTTTCATCAGGATATTATGGTGGAACATGATCCAGAAGGGGATAGACGCCGCCAGCTAACGGGGCAGATGAGCATATAGGTAAGTACGAGGCATCGTCTAAAGGAATCAACGAAAAAGCCTTCGCCCGTATTTTGTATGCGGGCGAAGGCTTTTGTTAGTAAACAGATACAGTACTGCTGAGCTTTCGTTGGTGAAAATTTCAATAATAGCTGTGGAAGCTAAATCTTAAATCGCTTAACAAGCTCTTGCAGATCCTGTGCCATGTTGGACAACTCCTGTGAGGAAGAGGCGATTTCCTCCATGGCTGCCATTTGCTCTTGAGCGGCAGCAGAGGTTGTCTGCGAACTGTCTGCCGAATTGCGGGATAGGCTTGCCAAATGGGTGACAGTGGCGGAAACTTCCTCTGTACTGGCAGAGATTTGTTCAGCAGCAGCGGACACACTTTGAATTTGTTCCACGATATGAGAAGTAGAGCGTTCAATATTCGTAAAAGCACCTTCTGCATCTTGGCTGATTCGTAATCCTTCACCTACCTGATTACGAACATTACCGTTCATCGTAGCGGTAGAGCGTTGAATCAAATCGAGCATCTGCGTAATGATCTGACTGATGGAATCGGCGCTTGCCTTGGACTGTTCCGACAGCTTGCGTACCTCTACAGCGACTACGGCAAATCCACGTCCAGCTTCGCCTGCTCTGGAGGCTTCAATAGATGCATTCAGGGACAATAAGTTAGTTTGCTTGGCAATGGCAGCTATAGCTGCGTTCATTTGCTTCGCATCGTCCGAGAGCTGGGATAGCTCATCCATCAGGCTAGCCGTTTGGCTTACAGCTTCCAAAATGCGGTCCATTTGTGTCCGCACATGGCTGATCATTTGACTGCCTTGAGCTACGTCCTGCTCGGTTTGTCCTGCTGAATCCACGATGGAGCTTGCCGATTCGGCAATCGTGCTGACACCCTTCGCCATTTCTTCAACAGCATTGGCGGTTTGCTCGGATGCCTCGGCGCTGGTCACTGCATTTTCCGCGGATTCCATAACTGTTTCCGCTACGTGTTGTACGGACTCCGTCGTTTGCTCTGTGCTCTCCTTGATTATCAGAGAAGAGGAAGCAAGACGGGAGGAGGTTTGGTTGACTTCGGAGACCATTGAATGCAAGGAATGCGTCATCTGGTCAAAATTCTGTGCCAGCTCGCCGAACTCGTCCTTTCTAGACAGATTAACACGTTCGGTCAGATTTCCATCACGGACGATCCGTGTTCCTGCTTGCAGCTTTTTGAGTGGGATCAGGAATGAGCGGACCATAAGCACTATGATGATCGCAGCGGCCAGTATGGAAATAACAATTACAATCAGGCTTTGCTTCAGAATCGGTTGGGCTGCATCACTGTAATCCTCCAGATCCGATAGTGCAACAATGTTCCAGCCAGTGAGAGGGTCCTTAAGTGTAAAGGCCAGTACGTCCCGATTCATAAATTGAATTTGCGACACGGAAGGAGTATCATTTTCACCGGTTGCCGCCACTTCGGGAAGGCCCTCCATGGTGTCAGCCGGTTTTTTGCCTGTCTTGGTAAAGGCTGTTCCAGTCCCAGATACAATTTTATGATCAGAATCAACAATGATGAGTCCTCCGCGTTCGCCTATCTTAACAGACTGCAGACTGTCCCCCATCTTGTCCAGATTCAAAGCCAATGCAACAGCCCCTTCACCGTTCTTCAGCGTTGCCGATACATTAACTACTAGGTTCCCTGTCGTAACGCTGGCAACTGGAACACCGACAAATATGTTGCCCTTATGTAGCATCGCGTTTTTGTACCATTTTCTCTCCCTAGGATCATAATCAGCCTCCTTTTTTATCGGAGAACGGATATATTCTCCTTTCGCATTGCCGAGGAGCGCGGCATCTAACTCAGGATGAGCTTTGACGATGTCATCCAACTTTTTCTGAAGGGCTTCTTGATCGGAACCAATGGAGTCAGCCTGGATTTCACTGGTAAGAACGTCCACGTCCTTCATGATCGGGGATACATACTGATTGACATTGCTTTGGATCAGATACAGATTCGTGTATACGGAACTAGCCATTTGCTGACTGAGCTGTGTCGTGGCCCCCTGATAAGAAAAGTATCCAATAAGTACGCTTGGAATCAATAACACAGCCAAAAAAGATATTATTAATTTTGTCCTCATTAAATAAAACTGCTTGAGAAACCTGTTCCACCACGGAACTGTTTGTTTTGCTTTAGTCATCGTTTTTTCTCCTCTGTGTCAGATGATCACTACATAGTTTTATTCGACATAAATCGACTAATTTTATAGATGTAATCTTTAAAAACGAGGAATAGTACACTTTTTTTGAGAAAATAGGTCTTAGGAACTAATATTAATATGAATATGAATACATAAAAAGCCAAATCAGAGATGCAAAAGCATCTTCACGATTTGGCTTGGATGAGCATGAAAGAAGATTAAGCTATTAATTTTTCTGCTGACGAGAAATCATAAAGAGTGTAATCCAGATCAGCATAAAACCAGTCAATTGCGCTACGGTAACGATTTGCTGGAAAGCGATCCAGTTAATTACGACACCAACCATGGGGAAGCTCAATTCTGCCATCGTAGCATAAGAAGCTTTGGTTGTACTTAAGCCTTTGTAATACAGTAATAAACTCAGAAGACCCGGAAGCAATGCTTGCAGCAGCAAGTTGATCATTACAGCTGCGGCCGCCCATGTACCTGTAGGCATATTCCACGGAGCATGCTCCACCGAGGTGAGAACAATGAGCAGAGGGAGCGCCACCATGAAGCGGAGGGAGGTTACCGTCTCATATTTCATCGAACGAAGCAAGTAGCTACCCATAACGGTCGAACCGCCCCACAGAACCGCTGCACCTAGTGCGAGCAGACTACCAACGTGAACAAAATCATGAACATGCCCAAAGGGAAGCGACCAACCGAAGGTCAAAAGATACGTTCCGAACAGAGCGATGACAATTAATATTCCAAAATGACGCGGTAGCATTTCCTTCAATATAACGCGGGCCAGAATAATAGCAACCAAAGGCTGAAGCTTCTGGAGCAAAAGAACTGCATTCAGATCACCGTTGCTGAGTGCCATGGTGAAAATCACACTGGCCAGTGCCGAGCCGCCCCACGAGACGAACAAAATAGCGAAAACCTGACGAAATCGTATCGTTTTGAGCTCCTCGCGATGCTTCCACAGCATCGGCGTCAGAGCGATAAAGAGCAGCACATGCTCCATCAGTACGATTTGTGCTGAGGTAAATGACTTTAACAAAATAATACGAAACAACGGGTCTGCACCCCACAAGGCCGCTCCGATCGCGACTAGCCAAAAACCGCTTTTCATGTGGGAGCTACGATCAAAACCTTTGGATGATAGTACAGTTGATGATTGACTCATACTTATTTAGCTCCTTGCGAATACAGGACCGGTGGCACAAAAACCCCCGTCCATGGCGAAAGCCATGCAAGACGGGGGGTGATCAAATAAACTTGCCGTTTGATACAAGTTAAATGAAGTTACTGCAAAAACAATAGCGCAGCATTCATTCACTTTGCGGCATGTTCATACTTCGATCTTCTTCCATCCGGACTTTACCGTCGGCTTTGGCATCTCACCAAATCAGTCCGTATCCTGTTGCCAGATACAGAGTCGCGGGCTTAGCTCCATGAGCCATACCGCCGGTTGGGAATCTCACCCTACCCCGAAGATCCTTATTCCGTTTTTTAATTTCTCCTATAGGATATACCTGTTTTAGAATGAAGTCCAGTGAAAAATGTGTGTATATCTAACAAGGATTTTCATCTTTTTTTGAAAGCGTTCCACTAAAATCTATATTACTAAGCAATATCCTTATACTCAATGCGCCGAATTGCCGCATAAGCTACAATCATTCCCAGCACAGAGAAGCTGATTTGCACGGGGGCAATGGAGCTAAGTGTAGCGCCGTTATTATTGGAGAAAAGCAAGGCTACAACCAGAATCGAGGTCACAATAGTCGTGGGTACTGAGTATCTTCGCATTCCCATATACAGCGGAACCAATCCCATAAAACTGGCGGCCACGGCATTGATTAGCGTCCGCGCGGATTGTTCGGCCAGTATGGAAAGAGTAAGCTTATCCGGTACAATCATGACAAACTGGTTGAGCAAATGAATCGCAGCCGTAATGATGATTTCCGATATAACAACAGACAAGAACGTAAACAGCAGCACAATCAAGAGTTTGGCGATCATCAGCTTTTGACGATGAATCGGATACATGAACAAGATTGTAATCGATTTGGACTTAAATTCTCCTACGATAAAACGGCATAGCAGAACGGAGGCAAATACAATAAATGTGGCTCTCACCATATTGTCCATGAGATCAAGAAGCTGAGCGTACTGTGTAAATTCGGGTACTCCTTCATTTTGGCTATCCAGCGCAATAATACAGAGCAACCCCAAAATACAGGCGTTGGCGATCAGTGCTGAACGGATATAACCCGCCAGATGAAGCTTTTTCATCTCCAACTGTATTAATCTAAGCATGGGGCTCACCTCCATGTAACAGACGTAAAAAGTAGTCTTCCAGCGTACTGCTTTTCTGATGAATGGAATCGACTTCTACATCATTTAAAATGAGCGTTTTCGTAATTTGCTTCTGCGGTACACTCATATCGTAAATACGTATACTCTGTTCATTGAGTACCTTTATATTATTCAGACTCAGATGATGGGAGAGGACGTAGGCCGCTTTTTTACAATCGTTGGTCGTAAATTCGATGTATTCTGTATTGGTATCCCGTACCTGTTCCATCGAAACTTCCTCAATCAGCCGTCCGTGATTAATCACACCTATTGTATCCGCAATCTGCTCTATTTCCGCTAAAATATGACTGGATACGAGCAGCGTCATCCCATATTCCTTGCATAACATGTGGAATAACTGCCGAATTTCCTTAATTCCCACTGGGTCCAGACCATTAATTGGTTCATCCAAAATGAGTAGCTCTGGCTTGGTCGCAATGGCTCGGGCAATCCCGAGACGCTGCTTCATTCCTAGTGAAAAGTCTTTTACTGGCTTGTCACCCGCATTCCGCAAGTTCACTAATTCTAGCGCATCCCGGACAGCCTGTTTATTATAATAGCCCATGTATTCACAATGAAGTTCGAGATTTTGCTGAGCCGTCAGTCTATCATAAAAAATCGGGTATTCAATAATCGAACCTATCCGTCCGAGCAGATGATAAGACTGTGGCGTTAGCTTTTCACCGAACAGTTCAATCTCACCCGATGTCGGCTTGAGCAGGTTGGTAATCATTTTCATGATCGTTGTCTTGCCTGCCCCATTGGGACCGAGAAAGCCATAGGTTTCCCCCTTGCGCACATTCATACTGACCCCTGCTATAATTTCATTGCCCTTCATGGCTTTGGTCAGATGATGTGTACGTATTATGTAAGTCATGGGTGTTCTCCCTTCGTATACTGTTGATAATTCAAGAATACAGGGCGAAATGTTCATTTTTCTTTCGTAATCCTTACAAATTTATTAAGTTGAGCAGCTCGCTTAATAGTTGATCTTCTTCAAGGTAAAAGAGAAGACGGTCTGCTCATAAGGTTTGCTGGTCAATTGCATCTCTCCATTCATGCATTCAACCAGGCGCTTGGCAATCGTAAGACCCAGTCCACTGCCCTGTACCGCCTTATTACGGGAATCCTCAAGTGTGTACATGCGTTCAAAAACCTTATCCTGCTCCGGCTCCTGTATGCCTTTTCCACGATCCCACACTTCTATACGCACTGTATCCTGCTGTTCTGACAGCGTCAGGCCTAGCGTTCGACCCTCTGCCCCGTAGCGAATGGCATTTGAAATCAGATTGCTCAGCACCCGCCCAATGGCTCCTTCGTTCCCCAAGGCATAAATGGGATGCTCCGGAATGTCAATATGTACCGTAAAACCCTGAGCCGTCAGCAGATCATAAAACTCCAAAATGCTGCGTCTGCACAGTTCTCCTATCTCCAGTCGGGTCAGTGGAATATCCGTATCGTTGGCTTCCAGCTTCGCCAAACTAAAAAAACTTCCGATCAGCTCAATCGCTTCGCTTGTCTTTTGATGAATTCTGGATAGCAGCTTTATACGTTCTTCTGACGAAATATCTGGATCGCCATCCAGCATCTCGGCATATCCAAGCACAACGGTAAGCGGGGTCTTGAGGTCGTGGGAAATATTCGAAATCATTTTACGCATAGCGATTTGGCCTCGGTTGTAATCGGCTGATACTCTCAGATTTAAGTCTAGTAGTCGGTTAATTTCCGTCATGAGTCGTTGCAGTTCAACATCACCTGTGACATATAGCAGCTTTTCGGCATGATTCACGGTCACGATCCGCTCTAGGGCGGTTCGGATATCCTTTATTTTGCGCTTATGGGATACACGTTCCTGCCAAAGCCATATAATAACGACGGACATCATGAGGACGACAATCCATTCGAAAATGATTTCGATGCTCATATCAACCATTCTCCCATTTGTAGCCGATGCCCCACAGCGTCTTAATGTGGACAGGGTGGGAGGGATCTTCTTCAATTTTCTCACGCAGGCGACGAATATGGACATTAATCACATTCTCATCACCCATATAATCGTCTTTCCAAATAAATCCGTATAGTTGAGCTTTCGTAAATACCCGATTCGGGTTGGATGCAAACAGCTTCAGAATATCGGATTCTTTGGCTGTTAGCTGAATTTCATTTCCATCGCGTATGACTGTAAAATGATCAAAATCAATGCGCAAATTTCCATAGGTCAACACTTGTGCTTGCGGCTGTTCCTCCTGCTGTTGCAGACGGGCATAGGTAGTCGATCTGCGGATCGCGGACTGAATACGAGCCGTCATTTCGAGCATTGAGAAAGGTTTGGCAACATAATCATCTGCCCCGAAGCCCAGTCCAAGCGCTTTATCCACATCACTGTCCTTAGCCGACATAATCAAAATCGGCACGGCGCTGCGGGTACGAATTCGGCGGATTACCTCCATACCATCAACCTTTGGCATCATCAGATCCACGAGTACGAGGTCATAGTTATGCCGTTCAAAGGCAATAAGTCCTTCTTCTCCGTCATAGGCGGTGGTTAAATTGTATCCCTCCTTGGTGAGTGCTTTGAGCAGCATTTCAGCAATGGATAGATCGTCTTCAATAAGTAAAATATGCTGTGACATAGGTGTGGAACACCCCTAATTTTTAGATTAAGCTCGTGTGACGAACTGTACCTGAATTATATAGAGCGGTGAAGGGGATTTCCATAAAAAATATCCACTAAGAAAACGAAAATGCCCTGGATTGTCCCGAAGGAGCTACGTTCAGCAGTGTCAGGTAATTAATAATTCCCCTATCCTATACTGAAATAGTCTATAATCCGATGTTTGGAATACGGTGTTATAATTTCCGGGGCAAGCCTAATGTGAGAGATTAGGGATGTCAGATCACGAGCTACGGTACAGAACCGTCAATAAAGGAGAGCAATGATGTTTGTTATACGGGGAACCCAAAAACTGCTGAAGGAATGGGAGACTGAACCACTTCAAGTTGATATTTATCCGCCTTTGAATAGTTGGCATGCCAGCTTGTTTTTACTGAACCGGAGAAAAAATATTGTGTTTATGCATGATATTTCCCGCTTAAGCGTCACGCTGTTTGGGATTAAAAAATCGCAGTACAAAAACCTGCCGTCTCTTTTTGTACAAACCTTGAAGGAATTAATGATCAGCGAAGGGTTTGATGAACAGATCGTTAAGGCATACATACAGGAAGGCGAGCAGATGCTGGCGACTACGACGAATAGACATAGTGTGATGGTAACCTTAGATGAGATTATATTTATTATGAAGGAACTGGACATGGAGCATGGGTGCGAGCTGGAAAAGAACCAGTGGAATAACCGGATTGTGTTCAAAACGGATCAATACAAGTACCCGATTGATGTTTTTAAGGAACTGCTAGAAAAGCATTATTAAGTAGAGAGTAGTTGAGAGTTTAATTGCTTACATATGGATGGTTTGTAGTCCCAAGCTGTCCTGATTTCTAAAGGATTTCTGCTGATTAGGACATGCCAAAAGAGTATCCTCAAAGTTCATGCAGGCAGGGGATGCTTTTTTTATAACTCACAGGATAGTCATGCTTGCGATGAAATGAATCATAGCGCAATAAACCGTACACTTTGGTAGAATAAAATGATAAAGGGTTCGACACCATGGGTCAGACTTATAAAACGGGGGGTACATAACGAAAGATGAAGAGGATTATTGATATAGCCAAAGAAGCAGGAATTGAAGAAGAGCATCTGGAGACGTATGGAAAGTATAAAGCGAAGCTGAATCCATCTCTATGGGAACAGTTAAAGGATCGCCCGAATGGAAAGCTGGTGCTGGTTACAGCGATGAATCCCACTCCGGCTGGAGAAGGAAAAACGCTGACAACCATCGGGCTGTCCCAGGCACTCAACGCGATGGGGCATAAAACCGTTGCTGCGCTGCGTGAGCCGTCCCTTGGACCTTGCTTTGGGATGAAAGGTGGAGCCACTGGGGGAGGACAGGCCCAGATTGTTCCGGCGGAAGACATTAATCTGCATTTTACAGGGGATATACATGCGATTTCGGCAGCACATAATTTGCTGGCAGCGATGATTGATAACCATTTGTTCCATGGAAATGCTTTGCGGCTGAAGCCAGACCGAATCGTGTGGAAACGGGCTGTCGATATGAATGACCGGAGCTTGCGAAGTATTGTGACTGGATTGGGGACGGGGAATGGAGCGGTAAGAGAAAGCGGCTTTCTGATTACCTCGGCATCGGAAGTCATGGCGGTGCTATGCTTAAGTGAAAATATGAACGATCTTAAAGTACGGTTGGGTCGGATGGTGATTGGATATAACGAATCCGGTGAAGCGGTAACAGCAGAGGATCTGCACGCGGTGGAAGGAATGGCTGTGCTGCTTCGGGAAGCATTAAAGCCTAATCTAGTGCAGACGTTGGAAGGCACTCCGGTTATTGTGCATGGTGGACCGTTTGCTAATATTGCCCATGGATGTAGCAGTCTGATCGGTACAAAGCTGGCGTTGAAGCTGGGAGAGGTCGTCGTCACAGAGGCGGGATTTGGGGCTGAGCTGGGAGCGGAAAAGTTCTTTGACATCAAGTGCCGCCAGTCCGGCTTGCAGCCAGATGCGGCTGTGCTGGTTGTAACCGCCAAAGCGCTGAAATATAACGGCGGTGTAGCTAAACATGAGCTGGATGCGGAAAATTTGGAGCAATTGCAACTCGGATTAGCCAATATGAGCCGACATGTACGGAATTTGCAAAAGTTTGGTGTGCCTGTATTGGTAGCGATTAACCATTTTGTAACAGATAGCGAAGCCGAGTTGGATTTGATTTTCTCAGAATGCCGCAAGCTGGGTGTACCTGCAGAGCTTTCACAAGTATGGGCGCAGGGAAGCCAAGGGGGAGAAAAATTGGCCCAAAGCCTGCTGAACTTACTTCAGAAGGACAAAGCCCATTTTGCGCCGCTATATGATCATACGCTTGATTTACAAGCGAAAATTAGTGTCATTGCCAAGGAGATTTACGGTGCGGCAGAGGTGGCTTACACGCCTGCAGCCAAACGGGCGTTGGCTGGTATGGAGCAGCTTGGTTTTGGACAACTGCCTGTATGTATGGCCAAAACGCCGTATTCTTTCTCAGATCAACCTTCCTTGCTAGGTGCGCCGGAGGGGTTCACCATTCACGTGTCAAGCGTATCATTGTCCGCAGGCGCAGGCTTTGTAGTCGTGGAAACAGGTAATACCATGACGATGCCAGGATTGCCCAAATCTCCAGCAGCTGAGCATATGTCGCTGGAGGCAGATGGGACTATTCAAGGACTCATGTAGCTTTTGAAAAATAGCAGCATTTCAGCATCAATGAACGAGCAGTTTGGGCAGTGCAGTGAGCAGCTTTTGCCGAGTCATGGCATCGCTCCAGTTCCAGCGGTCTGCTTCTACGAAATATACCTGGCCTTGACGTACAGCAGGGAGGCTATGCCAGAGAGGGCTGTTGAGCATGCATTCCAGCGTATGCTTGGAGTCTGGTGCCGTAGGGACGAGCATAAATATGCGATCTCCAGCGTAATCAGGCAATTCGTTTGGATTAATTTCTGCGAAGCCCAGTCCCTCATCAAGCATCTTTTGAATTGGCTCGACAGGCTGGAAGCCGTGCGGGTGGTAGAGGGCCGATGAGAATCCGGACATGCCCATGACAAAGAGCCGATCGCCATGGTCGAAGATAAAAACAGAGGCGGTTTCTCCGGCTGTGATATGCGTGCTGAGCTGCTGCCACATCGCCAGATTACGAGCGGTGAAGGTCGCTAACCAGCGTTCGGCCTCTTGTTCCTTATCGAGCCATGCGCCAAGTGTACGCAGTCGTTCCTCCAGGGCGGCAAAGGTGTTGAAGGTGAGGGTGGGCGCGATGCTTGCAATACGCTCATATTCCTGTTCATCCGAGTTAGCGATGATAATCAGATCAGGATCAAGAGCGCTGGTCAAGCGGGTATCCAGCGGAAGTCCCACGTCAGTTACGTTCTCAAGACGATGCTTATAGACGCTGTATTCACTGAGCCGCAGGCTTCCGCCTATGGCTGTGGCTCCTAACGCGAGCAAATCGCCCATCGTTTCTCCGTGATAGATGATGCGGCTCGCTCGACGAGGGATATGAATATGGTGGCCAGTCCAATCCTTAACGCACACAGAACCGGGAGCGGAAAGCGCATATTTACCCGGCGGAACCCCGGTCATTTGCCTAAAACGCCGATTAAAATAATATTCGTCAGAGAAACCCACCTGACGGGCAATTTCACGTAAAGGCCGTTTGCATCCCAGCAGCAGCCGCTTGGCATGGTTCAAGCGCAGCTCAGTGAGGTAATGCAACGGCTTTTTGCCCGTTATTTTGCGAAACAGCTGGGAGTATTGCCATATGGAAACGTTGGCCTGTTCGGCAAGCTGCTTGACGGTAATAGGCTTTTCGTAGTGGTTTTCCATATATGCAAGGGTGCTTTCCACCGATGCAGGCAATGTCGGATTAAAGCCCTCGTTATGCTTAATAGGGACGTGGGCTTCCTGCCACAGTAAGAGCAGCTCTTGAAACATGATTTGCTGACGCAATGCAGTGGTTTGTCTATGCGGCTGTATTGTTTGTTGGGTGCTATAAAATAACTCTTCGGCCAACTGAATAGGCTTGAAGGAAGAGGAAACGATGTATTCACGCGGTTCTGGCAGGACAGATCCATGATATATGGATGGCATGCCCGTTGCGTTTTCAACCAAGGTCGCGTCCGATTGTGGCTCCAACGGCATGGTAATGACCTTGAACGTGATTTTGTAGTATTCAGGAACAGTTCCATCCAAGGGAGCGATGCGATAGGATTCGCCAGGAGTTAACCAATACCCATGACCTGAATGGAATACATATTGTTCTTGACCCACATCCATCCTACCAGCCCCGCCGATGAACATAAGCAGACAGTGATCGGAATTTGATTGAGATATTAGTCCAACGGTAGGCTCACTAACCAACACAATTCCTTTAAAATGAAAAAGCAGTGTGTTGGGTGGAGGTGAATTTACAGACGACGAAGGCTGATTCACGGTGTAAAGCTCCTTTTACTGAGAATGGTTATCATATATGCATAAGTATACCTCCTTTAGGTTCAACAAAAAAGAAGCCTATCAACAAGGACGATAGGCTTCTCCAATCTTATTTTATGAGCTTGGGCAATTCCTCCAGCAACCATTCCCGAGTAGATGCATCACTTTCGGTTTTGCCAATGTCCTGCATGTACACATGTCCCTGCTTGACAGCAGGGAGCTGAAGCCACAGCTTGCTTTTCATTAATTGTTCGGTGGATTGCTGGGCTTCTGAACTTGGAGTGCTTAGTATGAAAATCCGATCTCCAGCGTATTGTCCGATTACTTCCTGTGATAATTGCACGAATCCTTTGTCCTCATCCAGCGCTTTCTGAATAAGAGGAGTAGGCTTGAGACCATTCTCTTCATATAGTATCTGTGACAGGCCTGTCCGTGCCATGACGAACAAACGGTCACCGGGATAGTAGGTAAAGACCGAAGCTGTTTCACCCGACTTAACACCTTGCGCATGAAGTTTGGTCCACATCTCTGCTTCCTTGATTTTATATTGGGCAAGCCAGTCCTCAGCAGCCTTTTTCTTGTTCACAATGTCTCCGAGATGTAGCAAACGATCGTTCAGTGGAGCGAAGGTATCGAACATAATTGTAGGTGCAATTATCGTTAACGCTGCGTATTGTTTTTCATCCGTATCGGCGGTGATGATTAGGTCTGGTTGTAGAGCCAATGTTTTTTCTAAATCAATGGGAAATCCTAGGTCCGATACATTCTGAACTTTTTTCTCATATATCTTTCCCTCGATCATAGAAGTCGATGTACCAACAGCCTGTACGCCTAAAACCAATAGATCCCCATAGTTTTCTCCGAAGTAAGCAATGCGCCCAGGAGTCGTGGGAATGTTTACTGTATGACCCTTGTAGTCTGTGTAGGCACGAGTTGTGGCAGCTTTCGAGGTTGTAGATGCTGTTGTGTTGCTGCTTGCAGTCTGCTTATCAGATGCGCCGCATCCTAGCAGCAATGCCCCCATAAGAGAGAATAGACAGATCAGAGCAGTGTATTGTCGAGTAGATTTTTTGTTGGTCATAGCAACCTCCGTATAATATGATAGTTCATAAATTTGCGAATGAGAATTATTATCACAAAAGCAATGATAAGTGCTGGAACCTCAATACTCAATGGACAAACTTGGTCAATGAATCCGATTTTGTACAAAATAAGTCTCATGTGTTTTAAGCTCATACAGGCTTCAACATTTTATTGATTTGTCATTTTTTATAGTATAGAATAACGTTTTTATACATTTGAAAGGGGTTTTGAAATGGCATTGTTCATTACATATGTTTTACTAGGTTTCTCCATAGCACTACCTGTAGGTACCATTACGGTTGAAATGACGAAGCAAGGGCTAAAGAATGGATTTATGCATGGATGGATTGTGGGGCTCGGGGGGATGACCATCGATTTGTTATTAATCATTGGTTTATATTTTGGTCTGGCCTCTGTTCTGTCCTTACCTGTTGTACAGGTGATCATGTGGCTCGTTGGAGCCATATTTCTGTGCTACGTGGGGTACGACAGCATTAAAAATGCGGATCATGATATTGCACTAGAAGGAGAGAAAAAGACGAAATCATTATTTTCTTCCTATAAAAATGGGCTGCTTGTAGCTGTTTCACCAGGGAATTTAGTGTTCTGGGTAAGTGTTTTTGGGACTGTGCTGGCAAGTTCATTTGATCGGTCAAATACAAGTCAATTTTTGATTGTTGGTTTAGGTATTTTGTTTGGTATTCTTATCCATGATTTAGGCTTGATGACCCTCGTAGCGACAACACGAAAAGCCATGAACAGAACCGCCATCAAGTGGGTTACAATCTGTGCCGGTGTGGTTTTGGTTGGTTTTTCGGTTTATTTCCTGTATGAATTTATGATCAGTCTTCAAAAGATTTTATAGCATTACACAAGGATACGCTCAAGCTTGTCATGCCAGTCTGCATAAATCGAACAAGTCCTTCATAGACATGTACTAATTCATTTAAAACATGTGCTGAAGGGGTTGATGACATGCGCCGGATTTCATGGATGCTTGCCATGGTCATGTGTGTAACGTTGCTGCTGGCCGGGTGCGGCAAGAAGAGCGCAGACGATGTGGTTAAAGATTTGAGTGACGTGGTGAGCGACCTGAACAGCTACCACGGTACAGCTTTGATGACGCTGCATACCGGCGACACGCCGCAGGAATACAAGGTGGATATTTCCTATCGCAAGCCGTCCTATTACCGAATTGCCATGACGAACGAGAAAAAGGATGTTACGCAAATCGTGCTTCGTAATGATGAGGGTGTATTTGTACTGACCCCCAGCCTGAACAAGAGTTTCCGTTTCAAAAGCGACTGGCCAAACAATCAGGGTCAGGTATATTTATATGAAACGCTGGTTCGCAGCATTATCGGTGATGCCTCCCGTCAGTTGGCTACCGACGATAAATCGTATGTGTTTGATGTGGCCGCGAACTACAACAGCCATGCGCTGGTAAGGCAAAAGATTTGGCTATCCAAAAACAACTATGCCCCTACTCAGGTACAAGTATCTGATGCGAATGCCAAGGTGGTTGTCGATCTGAAATTCGATCAATTTGCTTTTGATACGAAGTTTGACAAGGATTCCTTTGATATGGAGCGAAATATGGCTTCCGGAAAAACGAATGCAGGTAACGAGGGATCGCCATCTTCAGGGGCAGTGGATTCCAGCGGTCCGCTTGATACGACCGGTACGTTAGAAGGGACGACTGGCGTGACGTCCAGTGAAGCCGGACAAGAGCAGGGAACCGTAGGGGGCGATGTCCAGCAACCGTCTGGTGAAGCGAAGAGCGACGGAGCTGTCACTGGCGATACGTCCAAGCCGCAAGCAGCAGCTAACGCAGAGGAGCAGCAACAGACACCGGGCACAGCGGATGCTGCAACTGGAACGTCAGCTGGAACGGATGCCGCAGAAGCTGTGTTGGGTGAGTTCGGCTTGATTGAACCGTCCTACACGCCAGCCGGAGTACAAATCAAGGATACGCCGGAGCTGGAGGATAATGGTACACATGCAGTGATGCTGCGGTATAGCGGAACGTATAACTATACCATTGTAGAGGCGCGTCCAAAAGATCGGGCGGTCGCATTGACGGCAGGCGAACTGGTTGATATTGGAGGAAGCTTTGCCGTGCTGACAGGAAGTGAACAGCAGACGATGACCTGGATGAATGATGGAATAGAGTTCAGAATCACTAGTGCTGACCTGCCTGTGAGCGAAATGATACAAATTGCCGCTTCTATACAGGAACAATCGGGTAAATAAAATTTTATAGACGGATGCAGACGGTCTAGAGTGTAAAATGCTCTGCTACCGCCCGTATCCGTCTTTTGTTCATTCGCAGTCTAAGATGTGCATCGCTTGTATATCTTGTTCTATTGTAAAGATGGTAGAGGAGGCTGGCAGAGCCCCCTGCCATTGACAGCCACGTCTCTGAACATTACCATTAACCTTTGGAAGCAAGGATTTTGCTATATCCAAAATGGTAAAAGGTTACGTTACAGGCTAACAATTGAAGAAGGTGACTGGATTTTGCAAGCACAATACAGATCGACCCGGGCCGAAATCAACCTGGATCACCTTGGCGCCAACTATGAGGCCTTTCGCAAGGCATTGCCTGCGGATAAGCTGATGCTGGTCTGTGTCAAGGCTAATGCCTACGGTCACGGTGCCGTAGAAATTTCAAAGGAAATGGAACGCCTTGGTGCGGATTATTTGAGCGTCGCTTTTCTGGATGAGGCTCTGGAGCTTCGTCATGCGGGGGTTGGACTGCCGATCCTTGTACTCGGCTATACCTCACCTGAAGCTGTCCAAACAGCTTGGGAGCATGATATCTCATTGACTGTGTTTAGTGAGGAAGTGCTGGAGGGTATCCGCAGATTGGACCGCCAAGGAAGCGAACGCAAGCTGAAGGTGCACATCAAAATAGACAGCGGTATGGGAAGACTCGGTTTGCTGCCTGGAGAAGCAGCTTTGGCTTTTGTCCGGCAGGTTCACGAATTAGAGCAGGTGCTGCTGGAAGGCATGTACACCCATTTTGCCCGTGCGGATGAAGAAGATAAAAGCTATACACTGCTACAATATGATCGGTTTCGGGGCGTGGCGGATGCGCTAAGGGAACAAGGTATTTCTATTCCCATTATACATACGGGCAACAGCGCGGCCACCATTGATACCCCTTCCCTTTCCCCCAATATGGTGCGGATTGGCATCAGTATATACGGTCTGTATCCGTCTGATGAGGTTAACCGGCAAGTCATTGAACTGTTGCCTGTATTGTCATTAAAGACGGCGGTGGTTTATACCAAGACGCTTCCTCCCGGCTGGGGGGTTAGCTACGGCACCCGGTATGTGACCTCTGATGAAGAGCGGATCGGCACACTGCCAATTGGTTATGCGGATGGATACTCCCGCATGCTAAGTGGGAAGGTCGAAGTGTTGATACGCGGTCGTCGCGTCCCTGTACTCGGTACGATCTGCATGGACCAGTGTATGGTATCCTTACAATCTTTCGCAGAGGATGCGGAAGAAATCCAAACCGGCGAAGAGGTTGTTCTCATCGGCCAGCAGTCCGGCGAAATCATTGCGGCGGATGAGCTGGCATCCAAGCTTGGTACAATCCACTACGAGGTGATCTGCATGATCGCAGACAGGGTACCGCGTGTTTACATGCGAGATCATGTTCCTGTCGTTCGGGTGAACTCGCTTCTTCCAACCCACTGGAATTAATTTCATAACGCAAATTACCGGATAAAAGCAGGAGTTTTCGTAGAACGTCCCGAAATATGTACAAAGGAAAGAAAAGAGCGCTATAACTGTCAAAAGACGCACTAGGCTCCGCTGACACTTGTATTTCGGGGATCAAACGCCTGTACGAAAACGAACTGCGTAGTTTATAATGGAATGCAGCATAGATGATATACGCATATCATATACATTCTCTTATATTCCGTTTGAATAAATTACCGGGAATAACGTTATAATGGTACAATGGCGACAAGGTTTTGGGGGTGGAAGAGAAGTTGGCCAATTTGCAGAACACCAAAAGAATAATGATCAGTTTGCCAGATCATCTCTTGCAGGAAGTGGACGGGATCGTAGCTATGGAGAATTCCAACCGCAGTGAATTTATCAGGCAGGCAATGAAGCTTTATGTAGGTGAACGTAAAAAACGTTACATTCGTGAAGCTATGCAGCGTGGATACATGGAAATGGCTAAAATTAACCTGACCATGGCATCTGAAGCCTTTCACGCGGAGGAAGATGCAAACAGCACCTTGGGCCGTACAGTTAGCGGGGTGTAATCCATATTGATCGTAAAGCGCGGCGACGTTTTTTTTGCAGACCTTTCACCCGTAGTCGGTTCCGAGCAAGGTGGCGTCAGACCTGTGCTGATCATTCAAAATGATATCGGCAACCGGTTTAGCCCTACCGTGATCGTAGCAGCCATCACAGCACAGATTCAGAAGGCAAAGCTGCCTACACACGTGGAAATCGACGCGGCGACGCATGGCTTTGATCGTGATTCTGTTGTTCTTCTGGAGCAAATCCGGACGATCGACAAGCAAAGGCTTACCGACAAAATCACCCATTTGGATGAAGAAACCATGCGCAAAGTGAGCGATTCGCTACAGATCAGTCTCGGTTTGATTGATTTTTAGTATGATGGAACGACGAGTGAAACGGGAAAGGACAGCGCTCTAGCGCTGTCCTTTTGCATGTCCGAAGAAAAATACAGGTAGGGCTTGCTTTTATGTCACCTGCTGGCGCTTTGAATCATTTTTTGTGATAATAAAAGACATGATGTATGACAAGAGCTGTGAGGAAGAAGGGATAGGTTTGTCTAACGAGGAAATGAAGACGGAAATTGGGCAGGAGCCGAACGAAGCAGAACGCCAAGAACGGATTGTCAAACAAGTGGCGAGAGAGCTGTCGCTGGCACTCAAGCAAATCCGGACAACGATCAGTTTATTGGATGAAGGAAATACAATTCCTTTTATCGCGCGTTATCGTAAGGAAATGACAGGAGAGCTGGATGAAAATCAGCTGCGTGAAATTGAAGATCGTGTGCTGTATTTACGTAATCTGGAGGATCGTAAGGTAGAGGTCATCCGCATTATTGATGAACAGGGCAAGCTGACTGAAGAGCTGCAGGCAGCTATCACCTCTGCGGTTAAACTTCAGGAAGTGGAGGATCTGTATCGTCCATATCGGCAAAAGCGCAAGACTCGCGCCAGTGTGGCAAAGGAACGGGGGTTGGAGCCGCTATCCATCTGGATTTGGGGTCAGCCGAAGCAGGGTGATGTTTTGAAAGAAGCTGAATCCTATGTGAATGCTGAACTGGGAGTCGAAACCCCTGAGGTAGCCATCCAAGGAGCCATGGATATTTTGGCCGAAAATATAGCTGATGATGCGGCTATTCGCCAATGGGTGCGCCGTTATACGCTGGATCATGGGATGCTGACCTCTGAAGCGAAGGATACCGAGCAAGAGTCTGTGTATGAGAATTACTACAGCTATCGTGAGCTGGCTAAGAAAATGCCACCTCACCGTATTCTGGCGATTAATCGCGGAGAGCGGGAAGGCATTCTTAAGGTCGGTTTGGAGGTAGCACCGGATTCCATCTACAATTATGTGGCAGGTCAAGTGATTAAAGGATCGTCTGTGGTGGAAGACCTGCTACGCAGTGTCATTGAGGATGCGTATAAAAGACTTATCGCGCCATCTATCGAACGTGAAGTGCGCGCTGAAATGACAGAGAAGGGTGAACAGCAGGCCATCTCTATCTTTGCAGGCAATTTGCGCAGCCTGTTGCTACAGGCTCCGATCAAGGGGCGTCGTGTGCTTGGAGTCGATCCGGCCTATCGGACAGGCTGCAAGCTGGCAGTTGTCGATGACACAGGCAAGCTGCTGGAAGTGGCTGTGACATATCCAACACCGCCGAACAACAAGAAACGTGAGGCTGCCGAAACGTTCAAGCAGCTGATTGCCAAATATGGCATCGAGTTGATTGTCATTGGTAACGGAACCGCCTCACGCGAGACAGAGCAATTCGTAGCCGAAGTCATCGCGGATATCGGTGATAACAGCCTCGCGTATCTGATCGTCAATGAGGCAGGTGCGAGCGTATACTCTGCCTCCAAGCTGGCACAGGAAGAATTTCCTGATTTGGACGTAGCTGAGCGCAGTGCGGCGTCAATCGCGCGTCGTGTGCAGGACCCGCTGGCTGAGCTGGTCAAGATTGAGCCGAAGGCCATTGGTGTAGGTCAATACCAGCATGATGTGTCGCAGAAACATCTGGATGAGAGCTTGAAGGACGTTGTGGAATCGGCTGTTAACCACGTCGGTGTGGATGTGAACACGGCTTCCTCGGCGCTGTTGTCCTACGTAGCAGGGATCAACGCTACTATTGCTAAAAACATCGTGAAGTATCGTGAGGAAAACGGTAAATTCAGCAGCCGTCGTCAGTTGCAGAAGGTGCCGCGACTTGGCGCAAAAACCTACGAGCAATCCGTTGGCTTTATCCGTATACCGGGTGGAGAAAATCCACTGGATCGCACACCGATTCACCCTGAATCGTATGCTGTCGTAGACCGTCTGTTGGCGGAGCTAGGTATCAGTGCCCATGATCTGGGTTCGAAAGTTGCAACAGAAGCGCTGAATGTGTCTAATATTGATCAGCTGGCTGCGAAGCTGGAAGTTGGTGTACCAACATTGCGGGATATTTTGGACAGCCTCCAGCGACCAGGTCGTGACCCGCGCGACGAGTTGCCATTGCCTGTATTCCGCAAGGATGTGTTGAAGATCGAGGATCTGGCACCGGGTATGGAACTTCAGGGAACGGTCCGCAATGTCATTGATTTCGGTGCATTTGTGGATATCGGTATTAAAAGTGACGGGTTGGTTCATATTTCACAGCTGCGCAGTGGTTTTGTTAAGCATCCGATGGATGTTGTATCTGTTGGTGATAACGTAACCGTGTGGGTGTTGAATGTTGATTTGAAAAAAGGCAGGGTAGGTCTGACTATGAAACCTCCCGCAGATGCGCAGTCACAGGCATAGTGCTTTAAATAAAGCTGTATAACCTTTTGTGAGAGTAAAAAAGCCGGAATCTCCGAATCATATTGGAGACTCCGGTTTTTCATTTCTGGAACTTTTCTGCTTCTACCCGTTGTTGGCGTCAAATTCTATACCAGGTGCTTTATGATAAAAAAACCAACAATCGTTCAACAGTTTAATTTGGCGTCGGTCCTTCTTGTAAAAGGCCTGCATGAGCTGGTTGCTGAGCCATTGAGGCAAGCCGATCTCCTCCTCTGCGTTACATCTGTATGTTTAGCATATGGGGTGGATACCTAAAGTGTGCTTATGAACCAGGGTTAGACTTCGGCCGTCATTTTATAATATGCTTGTCAGTATGAAGCAAAGGAGGGAAACCATAAGGATGGAGTCCAAGTCTCTGAGCAATTCAATGAACCCTTCCATGAGTAATAAAGAACTTCAAGAATGGGTAGAGCGCATCTCGCTGGAGAGCTTTGGCGTGCCGTTTCAACATCAAGCCACCTTTAATGCGCGGCTGTCTTCTACAGGCGGTCGATATTTTATGAAAAGTCATCATATTGAAATTAATCCACATCAACTCGCAGCTTATGGACGTTCTGAGGTGGAAAAAATTATAAAGCATGAGCTGTGCCATTATCATCTACATCTGCGCGGAATGGGCTACCAGCATCGTGATGCTGATTTCAAAGCATGGCTGGCTCGCGTAGGAGGAAGCAGGCATTGTCAGACCCTACCGGGAAGAGTGGGAAGAAAGCCTCAGCCTTATCGTTACAAGCTTGTGTGTGTTTCCTGTCAACAGGAGTATATGCGTAAGCGTAAAATGAATCCACAGCGATATCGCTGTGGGAAATGTGGAGGTAAACTTCGCTTGTTGGCACTTGACGAGGCCCCCTGATTCATGGTAAATTAACCATACTGTATGATAATCTACAGTAATATTCCCTGATAGCTCAGTTGGTAGAGCACTCGACTGTTAATCGAGTTGTCACAGGTTCGAGTCCTGTTCGGGGAGCCATGGAGAGATACCCAAGTGGCTATAAGGGGACCCTCTGCTAAGGGGTTAGACTGCGTAAGCGGTGCGAGGGTTCGAATCCCTCTCTCTCCGTTGGTATTTCAAACAGAAAAGGACGCTCCTATGCATGGTAACCATGCTTGCGAGCGTCTTTTTCGTCTAGATCTGCTTTTTAAGAATTGTTATATGTAAGACGGACATGTTGCGTACAGCATGAAACAGCGTTAGCCTGAGTTGTACGCAGTACGCAACTAATCCCTTCTATTTCACAGTGTCAGCCTCAACGGTGTTGAGGAGGTTCAACAGAGCATGAGCAACGCCATCTTCCACATTGGTCAGGGTAACTTCGGAGCAGACAGCCTTAATGTCGTCATTTGCATTGCCCATGGCAATACCTCTTCCGGCCATCGTCAGCATGGAAATATCGTTATAGCTGTCACCGATCGCTACGGCTTCCTGCATAGGGATGTTCAGATAATTCGCGAGATAAAGCAATGCATTACCTTTAGACGCATCCTTATGCTCGACTTCAAAGTTGCGATCTGAGGAGATGACCATGTTTAGACCTTGAAAATCTCGGTAACGTTTACGCCCCCGTTCCAATTTGGCATGATCAAAGGAGAAACAGAGCACATTATATATCTCTACATCCATTGGAATCTGCTCATATGAAGCGATGCGGGTATGCCCGGTCTGTTCATATTGTTTTTCAGCTGCATGTAATAAAGTATCCAGCGAAATATCTGGGTTGGCGCTCAGCAAGCGGTCCATTTCAACAGCAAGTAGCTGATGCCCCTTTTGTGGAGAATAAATAGCCCGGTCTGTCATGACCTCATAGTAGAAGTCGTTACCCTCGAGCCAGCTTAGCACTTCAAATGTTTCGCTCCGGCCCATAGGAGTAGAGGTTAGCTGGCGCCGATGCACATCGTGCACAGTGGCGCCGTTTGCCCCGATGACGGGAGTAACCAGCTCTGCTTCCTCTAGCTTTGTCCAGGCATCATAAGCGGCTCTGCCAGTGGCAATCGTCACTTGAACACCTTGCTGCTGTGCCTTGCGGATTGCCTCTGCGTTGGCTTTGCTTATTTTTCCTTCCTCGTTCAATAGCGTTCCATCCATATCAATCGCAAACAGTTTCATTTCTCTCCAGCTCCTGTCTTCTGATATCTCTGTTATACATATTGCGTCTAGTTAGAGCGATTGGCTTCAAGTTTATGAGGGGACAACAACTTCGATATCATGGTGTTGCAAAATTTCCAGCATCGCCGGTTCTGGTAAGCGATCGGTGATCACGATATTAACCTCAGACAAATCAGCAAAACGATACGGGAAATTGATTCCGAATTTCGAATGGTCCGCAAGGATGATCACCTGATCTGCCTGTTTCATCATCTGATGCTTCAGCATACCGTCTTCTTCATGAATCAGGCTTAGTCCGTGAGCTGATATGCCTCCAATCCCGATAAAAGCTTTGTCTACAAAATAGTGAGACAAAGTGGCGATTACGGACGAACCGTATACATATCGGTGTTCTTTTTGGAGGCGGCCCCCCAATAGATGAATGGAGACACCGTCTTTTCCAGATAGTACGTCAGCCTGATTGATTGAATTGGTGATAACCGAACATTCCTGCACATTCAGTCTTTCTGCACACGCCTGTACGGTGGTAGAGGAATCCAATATAATACGATCCCTATCTCGTACCATACTGGCAGCCAATTGTCCGATCACTTGTTTCTCCTCAGATACAGTAAGCAGTCTTTCGTTATAATTTCCAATTGGATCGTGATGCAGTTTAGGGAGAAGGGCACCGCCGCGGGTACGAATAATTTTTTGGTGCTCCTCAAGTTTTACCAGGTCTCGGCGGGCCGTATCCCGTGAAACATTAAAAATTTCGCAAATATCATCCACCGAAATACGCTTGTGAAGCTGTAAGTAATCAACGATTTTTAACATTCGTTCTTCCTGATACATAGAAAGCTCCTCTAATATATAATCATTTCGGTATCTCGTAAGTGATTATAAGTAAATGTAAGTGATATTGCAATCATTTATCGTGATTATTCAGGGTTTAGATGATAATAAATAAGTTAATGTAAGTAAATATGCATTTTACAATTATATAAAATAGCTTTTTTGAAAATTTAAAAAATAAGTATTGCCATTTACTATTCTATTTGATATACTCTTTCTTGTCGCCAAGTTGGTGTACATTCATAAGGCCCGTTGGTCAAGGGGTTAAGACACCTCCCTTTCACGGAGGTAACAGGGGTTCGAATCCCCTACGGGTCATTGTTGTCTTTACAGACTACATGTTGCATGCTTAAGGGGAATTCCTGAGGTCTGATCTAATGGCGGACAGCTAGGATGAACAGCATGAGCCATTAGCTCAGTTGGTAGAGCACCTGACTTTTAATCAGGGTGTCGAAGGTTCGAGTCCTTCATGGCTCACCATTTATATTTTGTTATGCGGTCGTGGTGGAATGGCAGACACGCTATCTTGAGGGGGTAGTGAGCGTACGCTCGTGGAGGTTCGAGTCCTCTCGACCGCATCAATGGAATAAACGGAAAAGTCTCTCGCGTTAGAGGCTTTTTTTATTTGTGCATGGATGCAATTAAACAATGATTATGATGAAATAATGATTCCATAGTATAATATAACGCCATAATGTTATAGAATAATAAATATATAAACTTATGAAGTGACGGTGAAAAATATGGACACTCAACTGTTAGGAAATATATCAGAAAATATTTTGGGCTTGTTTCCGATTGTGAAGAAGAAATTTTTCACCTACGGTCCGCTTGATTTTCCGTTGCATTTGTCGCCTAATAACTTTCAGGTACTCTTGCTTCTGCGTGAAGTGCGTTCGTCTACGGTATCCGATTTGTCCAAACAACTAAATGTCTCTCGTCCAAACATGACTCCTCTTCTGGATAAGCTGGTGGAGCATGGGTTGGCTGACCGCCAATCGTGCGACTCGGATCGTAGAGTCGTGAACGTAGCCATTACAGAAGAAGGCGACGCTTTTTGTGAACAGGTGTTTCATACCTTCTCTAATAAAATTCAAGAGAGACTGGTGTATCTGCCGGAAGAAGATTTATTGCACTTAAGCGAAACGTTGAACGAATTGAAGCGGATTTTACTTAAAATCGACAACTCTGCTACGTGATTGGCGTAATCGAACTGACTTAAAGACCGCCCTTTCTTCGGAAAACAGGCGGTTTTTGTTGCATATTGTGGTATAATGAAAACCAACATACATAATTCGGTAATTTTAGCACACGTGATCTTTGAAAAGGGAACAAGGGACATGATATCGTTATTTGGAGAGCCTGCTAGGGAGGAAGGAACTTCTATGCAATCTATTTACCAACGCATTGAGGAGCTCATTAAGGAACGAGGTATGACGAAAAAGGCGTTTTGCCAGCAGTTGGGCATTAGTACAGGGAACTTTGGAGATTGGAAAAGAGGAAAAACGACACCAGGCACGAATAAACTCATAGAAATTGCTTCTTTTTTTGACGCTAGTCTGGATTGGATTATGCTGGGTCGAGACGTGCAGAGTAAGGTGCTGAAGGAGTCGCAGGACCCTTATTTTTTTGGAGCTTCAGGGCAACTGAATTGCCAGGGGGGATCGCTAAGTGAGGCGGAAAGAGATTTTATACTTGAGTATATTGAATTTACCCGCTTTCGTAAAGAGAAAAACCAGCCCAATTCAACTACTGATTAATGTTTGCTGTGGGGTTTGATAAGGACATTCTAATATGTACAATTGAAAATTAATTAGAAAAAGCTACAGTGTCGGAGGGGAAACGTTGTGGGAGATCAAACTATTTATCAGCGGATTGAAGCTTTAATTAAGGATCGAGGAATGACCAAGAAGGCATTTTGTGAAAAGCTTAAAATTAGCTCAGGGAATCTCGGTGATTGGAGAAGGGGAAAAACAACGCCGGGTACCGCCCATTTGATTCAGATTTCGGACTTTTTTAATGTATCGCTCGACTGGTTGATGAAAGGGATTAAGCCGGGGGAAGGCGTGCTTCAGGAGCAGAAGGCTGCTTATTTTTTTGGGGTGATGGGGCCACTGAATTGCCAGGCTGAAGATCTTGATACAGAAGAACAGAACTTTATTTTAGAATACGTTGAATTTGCGAAGTACCGTAAGCAAAAAAGAGAGAAGGACAAAACAAAACTTGAATAATCTATGGCTAAACGCCTGGGTGATAACCCGTAAAACGAACTGAGGGTTCGGTTTACGGGTTTATTTGGTTTCCTGATAATATGGCGACGCATTGGTTGCTAAAATGTTTGTTCGGTTTAGTGTGGTGTCGCCTCCTTATAATCGTTATCGTCGATATTCAGAATTGCAGCAACTTGTTTTCTGTACCTTTGTGCTTTGCGGGTGCCGTGAATCAGATTGGACAAGCGTGAAGGCGGAATGTTGTGTGTCTCGCAAAATGTTTTCTGATCCAGTCGAAGCTCGACAAGCCTTTGTTTGATGGCCCACCCGAAGGAGGTGACAGGCATTTTGTTGTTCAAGAGAAATCGCCCCTTACGGATTCTTGCGGAATAATTGGTGTGATATAATAATCATCAGTAAACATGTTAGAATTAACCATCTAAAACTATGATACACTTTTATACGTGTTTATACAATCTTAAATACGTTATTTTATTAAAATAATTACTTAATTAAGTGCAAAAAGTGAAAATAATCCGACTATGGTCTGTTATTGGTGTGAATTTGGGATACATGAATAAAAATACTCTGCCGCTTGAGAAAAGGGCAGAGTATTTTTATTGTGACTGCTAGATTGGTAAACGACGCATCAGAGGGATGCTGGAAGGTGTTTAAATAGGACGGAGGAGGAAAAGGGTCTGGATGCATTCAATTGGCTGCTATGGCTCATATAGGGTGGCTGAGTGATGTAGGAGCTGGTCCGATGGCTGTGGAAAAGATGGCGCTGATATGAGCTTGGCGTAGGTTTGTTAATCTTCTTCCAGGTGGTAAGCAACTCGCTGGTCATATGATCGATAAGAGGATTTTTTTCCTCATAAGGAGGATTGAGCAGTCTAAAGGCATCTTCGATACAGAAGGATACCGCTGTGGCAAAATAGCCGTGAATGGTCTGTTCTATATCGCTTCCGAGGAGGGAGTTAATCCAAGTGTGGACAGTAGCGAGTGTGCCAATTGCATTGTATTGAGTGAGTGTGTCTTCCAGTTGGTCAAATGCGAGCCAAGGATAGAGAGCCTTGGTGAGCTTGAGCAGTCGCTGGCCAGAAAGTCGCGACTCTTTTACATGCTGCGAGGAAGGATGTTGGGTGTGCAGTATTTTATCAATAAGGGCGATCCGCCAACCGTCATTCTGCTGGATGGCTGCATACAGACTTTTAATGGCCATGCCGTCAAGGGTTGTGATTTGAGGATACCAATCGTCTCGCATGTAATGTTTCAGATCCTGTAGACTGTTCAGGTGTCCAGCGCGGAAACGCTCCTCCAATCCGTAGAAACGGGTGAAACCACCAATAGGTAGGGAAGGGTCCAACAATAATGCGTAGTTTAGCAACCGGTTACCTTTATGCAGGACGGTTCGCCTCCTTGAAGTGAATATTTGTGTGATGTTATTTGACTCAAATCTTATTTTTATAATAATAATTCAAATATTTATGTAATATATATTTACACTTCGAACTCAGTTATGTCAAATTAAATAATTTTATTGCTTATATATGTTATATAAAGTTACATTGAAAATAATTATAATATTCTTGTTTACAAATTGTTGCTGAGAGAGTATAATAAATCTGTTGCCTCAATACATTATGACATGCGGTCGTGGTGGAATGGCAGACACGCTATCTTGAGGGGGTAGTGGGCGTACGCCCGTGGAGGTTCGAGTCCTCTCGACCGCATTATATGCAATACCCAGTTGAAAAAGCATCCTGACACGTTTTACGTGAAGGGATGCTTTTTTTGTTAAATACTTTTCGTCATATCCTCCCGTCACAGAAGCGGTCGTATGGACAACGGACCGCTCGTTAACTGTAATGCATAAAGATTGTCAGTTTTTCTGCAAAAGCTTCTTAATATCTCCTACAAGCTTGTCTGGAGTGGTTTGCGGCGCATAACGCTTAAATACGTTACCTTCTCGTGTAATTAAGAATTTAGTAAAATTCCATTTGATCGCTTTGGAGCCTAATACGCCTGGAGCAGTGTGGGTCAGGTAGCGAAATAGAGGATGTGCCTGATCACCGTTAACATCTGTCTTGGCGAACATGGGAAAAGTCACTCCGTAATTGAGTTGGCAAAACTCGGAGATCTCCTCGCTGGAACCCGGCTCTTGTTTGGCGAACTGGTTGCTGGGAAATCCCAAAATTTCGAGCCCCTGTTCATGATACTGGTCATATAGCTCTTGTAGCGCCTTGTACTGGGGGGTTAACCCACATTTGCTGGCAGTATTCACGATAAGAAGAACTTTCCCTTCGTATGTGGATAACGGAATTTGTGCCCCTTGTAGGGTCTGTGCATCATATTTATATACGCTCATGATATCCCTCCTAATTCAATATTCTACAATTAAATTGTGAACAATTCAACAAGGGGTTGCAAGTCCAGAAGAGTCTACAGACATTGTGCATTGTAAAATCGTCTTTTGTTCAAAACGGTAAATCGCACTTCAAATGGAGCAAATTGAGGTGTTTCTTCTCATAAAAAAGGCTTCATTCGATAATTATCTAGTACATATAGCGCATTTTCTTTCTTTTTTATAAATAAAGGGCAACCGTACCATACCCTACGCCAATATTGACATGCCTTTCATTTTCAAAAAGAGGCGAAATACAGAGTTTTAGAGAGATACGAGAAGCATAGGTTGGTTGTAAGCGTTATCCTTAATCTTCTATGCTCTAAAGGGTGATTTATAGCCTTGCCGTTGAGCTTTACAGTCTTCCTTGCACGGGTGTATGATTCAAGACGTAATTTCAAATTAACAACAATGAAGCAACAACGAATTGTCTAAAGCGCTGAATTTTGCAGTTGCAAAAGCGGGGGAACCAACGAGTATATACGGCTTTGCAAGCCGTGTGTCTCATGGGGTGAATTTTCCGGCCAAGTGCCGTAAATAGGGCGACTCTCACGTCCGAATCCGACAGCTAACCTCGTAAGCGTACAGGGAGAGGCAACAAACCGCCGTGTGCAGCCATGGTTTATTTTATCATGGAATGTATGAAGCCGGAGGAAGCCTTTTTCCTTCGGCTTCTTTTTGTTGTCTTTTTATACCGGGAGAGGAGCTACTGATGGAAGGTCGGTTAATTATTGTCACTGCACCGAATGAAGCGGGCAGAAGTTTTGTGAAATTGCTTATGTTCAAAAAATTGGCGTTTGCAGTTCTCACAAATAGCACCCAGGAGGAACGACAGCTCAAAAAAATGGGTGTGGAGCACATTGTGCGCATCAATACGATGCAAGCGGGAAAATGGAATTTTCCTAAAAAAGAAATTGGTAGTGTGTATTTGTTCGAAAACAGCTTGAATCTAACTTGCCGTTTCCTGCAAATATGTCGGCCACTAACATCAGAATTGATCTATGTTATTACGCACGGCTGTAATCCACAAGGAATTTATCGGGGATTGGGAGCGGACCATGTGATCTACACATTGAACGGAGAGGTGGGTTTCCTGCTGAACGGATAAGCACTTATAACATAGCTGGTTTATGATTTTATGATGGAATCAAAAGGGCAATCTGAAAAGCGATACGGAGGGTATGAACATGATGGATTTATACATGCTGCTCGTAATGGCTGTGAGTTATGGAGTGATACTGCTGTTTGTACGCTGGTGTGATGCGCAGACCTCAAAAGGAGGGCGAAGAGGATGATCGTTGTGCTAGGACTTACGGCTATTGTGTTCGTGTATTTAATCTACGCACTCCTGAATCCTGAAAAATTCTAGTCAACTATAGGATCGAGCAGGCGGGAACAGCAGATCAAGAATGCAGCATCAGAGATGCAGATTTTCGCAAACGTGTGCACTCAATGGATGGTCTGAATCAGGTCTGTTGTTCCAAATGCAGGAGCATTTTAAGGAGGAATAGAGGATGGAGCTACTGCAAATTGGGATTGTGATCATCATATTGTTGCTCTTGGTAAAGCCGATGGGCACCTATATGTATCACGTATTCTCGAATGAACCGAATCGGACGGATCGGATTTTTGGTGGAACGGAAAAGCTGATTTATAAGGCTGTAGGCTTGAAGAAACAGGACAGCATGCATTGGACGACGTACGCTATGAGTTTCATTGCAACCAATGTGGTGCTTGTGGGGATCAGCTACCTGCTATTGCGCTTGCAGGCTATACTCCCGGGCAATCCGGTTGGGAACAGTAATATGGAAGCATCATTGGCCTTTAATACGGTAATCAGCTTTATGACCAATACGAATCTCCAACATTATAGCGGAGAAAGCGGGCTTACGTATCTGACACAGATGGCGTTCGTCACGATGATGATGTTTACTTCGGCTGCTTCGGGGTTTTCGGTTGCTGCGGCTTTTATGAGGGGATTGACGCGGCGCGGTGAAGGGCTGGGTAATTTTTTTCAAGATTTTATTAAAGCCAACATACGGATTTTCCTGCCGCTTGCCTTTGTACTTACGCTGGTGCTGGTGGGATTAAAAGTACCACAGACGCTACAACCCACGGCGGATATTACGACTTTAAGTGGTACACAGCAGCAGATTGCTATGGGACCCATTGCCTCATTGGAATCCATCAAGCATTTGGGTACGAACGGGGGCGGTTTTGCGGGAGCTAATTCTGCGCATCCTTTTGAAAATCCAAATCCTTGGACGAACGTACTGGAAATTTTGGCAATGTGGGTAATGCCGGCTTCGCTGCCGTATACATTTGGATTGTTTGCCCGTAATCGCAAGCAGGGCTGGATTATTTTCAGCTCGATGATGGTCTTGTTCCTTATTTTTCTAACCATAACGTATGTGTCGGAGAAAACAGGTAATCCGTTAATTCAGGCACTGGGTATGGATGCATCTCAGGGAAGCATGGAAGGGAAAGAGGTTCGTTTCGGCATTGGACAATCGGCATTATTCACTGCGGTCACAACGGCGGCAACGACAGGTTCGGTCAATAATATGCATGATACATTGACCCCGCTAGGTGGTATGGCTGCTTTGGGAGAAATGATGCTAAACGTCATTTTTGGCGGCAAGGGCGTCGGGCTGATGAATATGCTGATGTATGCGATTCTGGGAGTGTTTATATGCGGACTGATGGTCGGAAGAACCCCGGAATTTATGGGTAGGAAAATTGAAGGCAAGGAAATGAAGCTGATTGCGATTGCCATTTTGGTACATCCGTTTCTTATTCTTGCTCCAACTGCGCTTGCATTTATGAGTCATTGGGGATACGATGCGGTCTCTAACCCCGGATATCACGGGTTGACTCAGGTGATCTATGAATATGCATCATCTGCGGCAAATAACGGCTCGGGATTTGAAGGTCTTTCGGATAACAACGTGTTTTGGAACGTTACGACAGGAGCGGTTATGTTCTTTGGACGATATGTATCCATGATTGCATTGCTGGCTGTGGCGGCTTCGTTGAATGCCAAAGCGCCGACCCCGGTGACAATGGGTACACTGCGCACGGACAACAAGCTGTTTGGAGCCATCCTAATCGGAGTGGTCCTGTTGATTGGTGCGTTAACCTTTTTGCCGGTGATCGTACTGGGTCCTGTAGCTGAATTTTTGACCATGTGATGAAGAATGAGCATAGAAGGAAAATGAGAATGGATGAACGGGGTGCTTGATCATGAAGGAACAACGCAAACGCATGCTGGATAGAAGCATCTTGAAGCAGGCGGTCAAGGATAGCTTTATCAAATTAAATCCGATGATCATGATGAAAAATCCTGTCATGTTCGTCGTGGAGATCGGTACATTGGTCGTACTGCTCATGCTACTGCTTCCCGGTTATTTTGGAACCGGCAAGGAAATGGGCTTTAACTTGGCTGTATTTATTATTTTGTTGTTCACGCTGCTTTTTGCTAACTTTGCTGAAGCGCTCGCGGAGGGACGGGGGAAAGCACAAGCTGCTTCCTTGAAAAAATCCAAGCAGGACTCACAAGCTAATAAGCTCGTCGGGAATGAGATTCAGGTGGTCAGCTCAACAACATTGCGTAAAGGTGACGTGGTAATCGTCTCTCAGGGCGAAATGATTCCAAGCGATGGTGAGGTTATTGAAGGCCTGGCCTCAGTGGATGAATCTGCAATTACGGGAGAATCAGCTCCGGTCATTAAGGAATCGGGCGGTGATTTTTGCTCGGTAACCGGCGGGACGCGGGTAGTCAGTGACCGCATTAAGGTGCGGATTACGACTGAGCCGGGTGAAACGTTTATTGATAAAATGATTTCGCTCGTGGAAGGTGCACAGCGGCAAAAAACGCCAAATGAAATTGCGCTGAATACATTGCTGATCAGCTTGACGATTATTTTTCTCATTGTGGTGGTGACACTGGCCCCGATAGCCCGTCATTTTAAGATTGATTTGCCTGTCCCCGTGCTGATTTCGTTGCTGGTCTGTCTGATTCCGACCACGATTGGCGGGCTTTTGTCGGCCATTGGAATTGCTGGTATGGACCGAGTTACCCAGTTTAACGTGCTGGCCATGTCAGGCAAGGCGGTAGAAGCATCCGGGGACATCAATACGATGATTCTAGATAAAACGGGTACCATCACCTTCGGTAACCGGATGGCGAGTGAATTCGTGGTTGTAGATGGTATAGAAAAGGCAGAGCTAGCGAAATGGGCGGCGATGAGTTCACTAAAGGATGAGACGCCTGAGGGACGCTCGGTACTGGAATTGATGCGTAAGCAGGAATACACGCTGGATGAATCCTTGGCAGCAGGTGGAACCTTTATCGAGTTCAAGGCAGAAACCCGGATGAGTGGTCTGGATCTCGCTGATGGACGAAGAGTACGCAAAGGCGCCGTGGACTCTGTCCGGCAGTGGATTGTATCGCAAAAAGGCATTGTTCCGACCGATTTGGAGGAAAAAGCGAATCAGGTAGCCGCAGAAGGAGGTACACCGCTAGCAGTGGCGCTGGATGATCGGATATACGGCATTATTTATTTGAAGGATACGGTGAAGCCGGGCATGAAGGAGCGTTTTGATCAGCTCCGGGAAATGGGCATCCGCACGATTATGTGTACAGGTGATAATCCGCTGACCGCTGCTACCATTGCACGTGAAGCAGGGGTGGACGATTTTGTAGCTGAAAGCAAGCCGGAAGATAAAATTGCGGTTATCCGCCGGGAGCAGGAGCAGGGTAAGCTGGTGGCTATGACCGGGGACGGTACCAATGATGCGCCAGCGCTGGCGCAGGCAGATGTCGGTCTTGCCATGAATAGCGGCACAGTCGCGGCCAAGGAAGCTGCTAATATGGTGGACCTGGATTCTGATCCGTCCAAAATTATTGAGGTGGTCGCTATCGGCAAGCAGCTGCTTATGACACGTGGGGCATTGACAACGTTCAGTATTGCGAACGATGTGGCTAAATATTTTGCCATTATCCCGGCGATGTTCATGCTGGCTATTCCGCAAATGGGTGCATTAAACGTCATGAGGCTGGGATCCCCGTTATCGGCTATTTTATCGGCGCTTATTTTTAATGCAGTCATTATTCCACTTCTGATTCCGCTGGCAATGAAGGGTGTAAAGTATAAGCCAATGAGCTCGGATCGGCTATTGGGACGGAATTTACTGATTTATGGTCTGGGCGGTATGGTGGTACCGTTTGTCGGGATTAAGGCCATTGATTTGCTGGTACATTTGTGGATTTAGTGCAGAAAGGGTGAGCGACATGAGTGGTTTTTATCGGATGTTGTCTGGACGCAGATTTGCTGCACATGAAAAAGCCGGATCTGGTGGACAAGGCCAGAATATGCATACAGGGACGGAGGCAGTATCGGAAAAACAACCAGAGAGACAAGAGATGCGAGGAAGCGCGGTTATTGGAGTGGCTGTGCGAACTTCTGTGCTAATGATCCTATTGTGCGGATTGGCAT
Source organism: Paenibacillus sp. EKM10P (assembly GCF_011800655.1). Classification (NCBI taxonomy): domain Bacteria; kingdom Bacillati; phylum Bacillota; class Bacilli; order Caryophanales; family Paenibacillaceae; genus Paenibacillus; species Paenibacillus sp. EKM10P. The sequence continues at coordinate 466,672 of NZ_JAALET010000001.1, forward strand.
ACCCGCTGGTCAGCACAGGAGTGGCGCAAGTCCTGTTTCCGCAGCAAGCAAACGGCAGTATGCTTCGTGACACGGAGGGGCGGGTAAGCGGCTCTGAGCTGATTGGGCAGTCCTTTACCAATCCAGCGTTTTTCCAAGGCCGGGTATCAAGTATCGATTATAATGGAGCTGGTTCAGGCTCAAGTAACTACGCACCCTCGAACCCGGCATTGGTGAAGCGGATCAAGGAATCTATTGCGGATTGGCAGAAGCATAACCCGGATGTACCCGTCAGTCAGGTTCCATTGGACCTGATTACGAACTCCGGCTCTGGTCTGGACCCGCACATCTCGCCACAGGCGGCACAGGCTCAAATTCCACGTATTAGCGGCTTGACGGGGATTAGTCAGGACCAGCTGAAGGCGCTGGTGCAGGAGCAGACAGAAGGCCGCAGCGCCGGTGTGTTCGGCGATCCGCGTGTGAACGTGCTCAAGCTGAATCTTGCGCTTGAAGCACTAATGAAGGTGAAGCCAGTTAAGCCATAGATGAATGAAAAAGGTATCCCCCTAGCGATAAGTTTGGAGGGATACCTTTTCTATGGATTAGGATGCTCTGGGATGGATAGCTGCAAAGGAAGTATTTTATTTCTTATAGGTGATATAAATTTGTTGTTCAATTATTTACTTAGCTTTACATTGTTTGATGAATTTTTGGTTTTCCTTAAGGCTGAAGCGAGTACCAACATGTATATTAATACAATCATACCAATGACTAAGTAAGATAATTTAATATTCATTAAATCGGTGAGAGTACTGCTCAAAATAGGGCCGATCATTAGACCAATCGAGTATGCCGTGTTATAGAGAGCAAAAGTAATTCCATAAGAATGAATGCCACTTCGTTGAGAAATATCAGCAAGTTGAGGTAAGCAGGGAGCAAGAACCATACCCATGCTAACTCCTAAAACAGCTAAAATAACAGCTTGAAGTGATAATATTGCTGGAAGTGCAGTTAGAGGAAGAGCAATGGATACCAAAAGTAGACCGAGGAGAATTCCATTTTTATAGCCGATCTTGCTGGAGAATTGACCTATAAAGGGTGTTGCCAGGCCATAAGCAAGTGTGGGAATAGCAAATAACAATCCGATAACTCCTGGATTAGCGCTAAAATTGTGCTGCAGGTGTAACGGTAATGTTGGCTCAAGTACGCTTGGGACAGATGCCCCGATAATTACAACCCCGATAACCAAAAGCAAATCTTTATTTTTCATGAACGAAAAAGGAGATACGTACTTTTCATTTTTCTCTTCCGGAATATCGTGCAGGAGTACTAATCGAAGTATAGCATCAACGACAGCCAATGCGATGGCAAAGTAAAAAGGGAGTTGGTAACTCCCCCATTGATACAACCAACCGCCAATTGTCGGTCCGAGAAGGGTTCCAGCGGCTTGCCCAGATAACGCCAAGCCCATGGCTTTGCCGCGTTCTTCAGATGGGTATAGCTCAGCCAGCAGAGCGAGCCCTGCTGTCCAGGTCATTGCGGCTGCGACCCCTTGAAGAGCACGTGCCAGTACAAGCAGCCAGAAGGTGTGGGCTATGGCGAACATTAAAGTGGAAGCTATGAGTCCAATTAACCCCCATAACAGAGGAGTCTTTCTCCCAATTCGATCCGTTAACAGACCAAAAATAGGAGTAGCTATAAATAGTGCAATTGCATAACTACTGAACAAAAATCCGATTTCGGTTTGAGTGGCTCCGAGAGAATCTGCGTATCTTGGCAAAATGGGTACGACTAATCCATAGATTAACATGTCAATGAATACAGCTAATCCCACAACGATTAGAGCAGCCTTTTGCTTATTGTGTACCCCTTTACTCATTTTCATTACTACATCCTCCTTATGAATTTCTTCTGATTTCCTCTTTAATTTGCTTAACAAATTTTAATTGAAGCTCGCATTGATCATAAATATTTTTGAAAATTAGCATGACGTTTACAGGGATATCCATAAGTTCAGCTTTTTGCTCTTGCCCTAGTTTCATTTCTTTATAGATTTTTTCAATGGCTTGATGCTGAAAACTTAAAGCTTCTTCTATTTCATGGAGGCCAGCCTCATCCATAAAAGTCAAAGCTGTGTACAGGGCTGTTGGAAATACAACAGAAGTTTCTTTAAATGATTCGATTAAAAGCCGACTAAACTCGCTTTTCCCAGCCTCCGTAATAGCATATATAGCTTTAGACCGATTCCCTGTCTGTTCCAATGTTTCTAAACGCACAATACCTTCTGAGTCCAGTTTTTTTAAGGCGTGATATATGGAAGCTGGTTGCACATAAGCCCATTTATCCGTTTGTGCTGATTGCATTTTCTGTTGTATTTCATATCCAGACATTGCTCCGTATTGTAGCAAGAGCCCAAGAACCATTACACGTGTCGTACTCAAGATGATATCTCCTCCATAACTTTATTGCTAAATGTTTTATACTAAATATTTAGTAAAGGATTATAGTCGGATTATATCATTACAATCCAATGATGTATAGGTTTACAAAAACAGAGAACCGTAAATATACGAAAGAAACGATAGACCTTATGTTAGAAAAATATTCACACTTGCAAAGGGAAGGAGAACTTTTTCATCTCCATGTTGGCGAGAAGATTCAAAGATACGATGCTTATTTGGATAATTTAATGAATTCTGGGAATCCGAATGTGGGAGCATTCGACAATTGTGGAGTATTCTCTTTGTAATGGATACGGGGATCATGAATAAAAAGAGGTATTCCATGGCTATTTTGGACTCCAGGAATACCTCTTTTTTTATTGGTTACTTGCAAACAGTCTGTCAACCTGTAATTGTCTGAATAATGAGGACTACATTCAAGATAATGATGACAGCAGTCACGATCCAGGTTATTACTTTTTGCCACATTTTATTTGCAAATTCACCCATAATCTTTTTGTCACTGGTAAAGAGCAGTAATGGAATGATGGCAAAAGGGAGCTGGATGGATAAAATAACCTGACTTAGCACAAGTAGCTCTTCTGCACCTTTTTCACCTGCAATCGCAGTGACGATGACTGCCGGAATAATTGCAATAAGGCGGGTCACCAAACGACGCAACCAAGGTGAGAGACGAAGGTTCAAGAAGCCCTCCATCACGATTTGTCCGGCTAAAGTACCTGTCACGGTCGAGTTTTGACCTGAGGCGAGTAATGCCACTCCAAACAGTATGCTCGCAAGTGTGGTTCCCAGTAATGGCGAAAGCAGATAATAGGCATCACTAATCTCTGCTACATCTGTTCTTCCTGCTGTATGGAACACGGCAGCTGCTACGATCAAGATGGCTGCATTAATGAATAGAGCGAACATGAGCGCTATACTGGAATCCCAAGTTGCAAATGTAATAGCTTCCCGTTTACCTGCTGATGTCTGCTCATATTTGCGAGTTTGTACAATAGAAGAATGCAGATACAGGTTATGTGGCATTACAGTAGCTCCCATAATACCGATGGCAATATACAGCATGCTTGGATTCGTCAATATTTGTGAGTCCGGTACAAAGCCACCCAATACGCCGCCCCATTCCGGTTGTGCCAAAATGAGATTAATGCCAAAACAGCCGGCAATCGTGGCCATTAATACAATGACGAGTGTTTCCAATGCCCGGAAACCTTTATTTTGCAGCAGCAAAATGAGCATAACATCAAATGCGGTAATGATGACTCCGTATAGCAACGGGAGACCGAACAGCAGCTTCAGTGCAATGGCTGAACCGATGACCTCGGCCAAATCCATGGCTGCAATGGCAATTTCGCATAAAAGCCATAAGCCGATCGCGACAGGACGACTGTAAGCATCACGGCACATTTGAGCCAAATCTTTACCTGTAGCAATACCGAGCTTGCCAGATAAGGCTTGCAGCAGAATGGCCATCAGGTTGGAGATAAGAATGACGCTAAGCAGTGTGTAGCCGAATTTTGATCCCCCAGCGATGTCTGTAGCCCAGTTGCCAGGGTCCATATAGCCGACAGCGACCATATAGCCTGGTCCAGCAAAGGCAAGAAACTTCCGAAACCAGGTGCCATCCTTCGGGACGCTCAAAGAACGATTCACTTCCGATAGTGAAGCGATTTCCGCGAAGTTGCCCTTTGAATTTTTCATACGCTTCACCTTCTTTGTTCATATTGAAATATATTATTAATGACATAGCGATTGCGTTATCCCTATTGTACACCCACAATAGTTTTTGTCTAGTGCAACTTTTATGTGGATAAGCAAATTTATCGTATTTTTGAAGCAATTGGCCATCCTAATTAAAACTAAACAATGGAAAAAACCAAGCTATATTGCTCTCAAGGGGCAGCTTGGTCGTTTTGAATTTTCTAAGTGTAGGCGGCTCATCAAGTTAGGGGCTTATAACATATAGTGTAAACATAAAAGAAGTGGAACTAAACGGTAAATAAAAGGGTTATTATCCCTTTTGAAATGATTCATTTTGCGTGGCTCGTTTAAAGTACATACGAGAAGGAAATCATGTATTAACATGATGAGGATTCCTGCGGAATGCAAATAAGATGGAGAAGGAGAGATGAAATCATGGAAGCGTTATACACAGCATCAGCAACGGTACATGGTGGAAGAGATGGTTCAGTGGCTTCTTCAGACGGGGTATTGAAGCATAAGCTGAGCACACCGAAGGAACTGGGTGGCGCAGGTGGAGATGCTACGAATCCGGAGCAATTGTTTGCGGCAGGCTATGGCGCATGCTATGAGAGTGCGTTGGCGAATGTGGCCCGCAAAGCCAAGGTAAAGGTGGACAATGTAGAGGTCACCAGCCACGTATCGATCGGTAAGGACCCAAGCGACGGCGGCTTCCAGTTGGCAGTGCGTCTGGATGTAAAGATACCGGGGATTGAGCGTTCTCAGGCGGAAGATTTGGCACGCCAAGCACATGATTTTTGTCCGTACTCCAAAGCCACTCGCGGTAATATTGATGTTGAACTCAACGTCATTTGACCGCATTTTTTAAAGATTTCACACACGGCCGCCGATGGATCGGCGGCTTTTGCACCTAAATCTTGATCCGCTGATATGTGCAACCATTTGACATCACCGCCAAAATTCATTAAGATGTCTTAGGTGATTCTGGTCAACAGGTACGAAACAAATTTGAAAAATACGGGTGATATGATGTCTTACAGACCGAATATTGTTAATTTCACGCTGGCTGGTAGCAACGAAAAGGAAGGGCTTTATGAGTTTAAAATGAGTTTGGCCGATGGAACGGAGTGCCGCGTTTTTTCTCAACGTAATCCGGAGTGGACTTTGACGAATATTAGTCGACTGCTAACGACACCTTGCCCGGTATGCCATAAGGATTTTATCTGCAAGTGTATGGATCAGTTCCATGAAGAGTTTTTAGAGCAAATTAATGCTAAACAGCTGTTTGAGAAAGCATTGAGCTAGTTTTTCGAACAGGTAAGGATTATACAGTTCTAGACAAGCGTCGGATATTTTCGACGTTTTTTTGTTTATAATTGAATCGTTGCGTTTTCATGCCGTTGATTTCTCTGTGGAGGTGAAGTACGTTGATGAACCAGTCTAGTCATATCCATATCGAACATTCCATTGTATTGGTGGATGGGGTATGCCACTTTTGTCAGGGAGCAACCCGCTTCATTATCAAACGTGATCCTAAGGGAATATTCCATTTTGGTTCCCTGCAATCCGAGGCAGGACAAGAACTTTTACGTGCAGGTGGACTGTCTACAGATCAACTGGATACATTCGTGCTGATTGAAGACGGTACGTATTATACAAAGTCAACCGCAGCTTTACGGATTGCCAAACGCCTTCGTTTTCCATATCCGCTGGCTTATGTATTCATCTTGATTCCCCGCTTTGTGCGCAACGCAGTCTATAACTGGGTAGCTCGTAACCGATATCGTTGGTTTGGCAAGGATGAAGAGGATCAATGTCAGATCCCCCCACCAGAAATTAGGCAACGATTTTTTTAGTTGCTTTTTTTGTGTTTATTTTTGCGGCGATCATTACGAATCAGTAATATTACAGCTACTGCGATCAGTAGAAGACCCGTAACCGATACATACACGATATGGCGTACATTGGGTACGTTGACCGACAATTTTAGCTCGTTAGACTCTAATGGAGCAATGTCCCAATAGAGTGTCTTTCCGTCATCCGACACACGGTCCGCATTACTGGAAGCAGGCTGGATGGGTAGGGAAAGGCTAAAGTTAAGATCCAGTTGCCGCTCTAGTAATTTACGTGCGAACACATTCATTTGTTCTAATTTATCACTCAGGCCACGAGCTTCTTCAGGAAGCATCCGAGGTAGATCGAGCTTAAGCGTAAGATCCATATTGGTTGTGAAAAAATGCTGGCTCACTGCGCGATTTATTTCTAATCCCTCAGGCAGATTTAAACCCTGATCGGGATTTTTTTGGTTTGTACTCCAATCCCCTTGATAATGCCCCTTTATTTGATAACCCTTTCTCCCCTGCTCCGATAACGGCTGTACGTCTACATTGTTGCTTTGTATACGTTGAATTAATCGATCGAGCAGCCCCGGATTGTCCAACATCATCAGTGTCTGGTTGTTTACGCTGAACGTTGCATCCATATCTACACTTTGATCCAGATGAACATCTACATGAATGTCACCCCGAGCACAGGAAGTTAGGGTAAGCAGACAACATACCAGCATAAAAATGAGCATTATTTTTCGTAACTGTATTTGCCGACGTTTGTTCCGATAAGGGCTGTATCCTGTTGGGTCCATGACCTGCACCTTCTTTGTATGGTTTCTTTGGTATAACGACTGGATATCTTCTATATATTACACATTCGGAGAGCCAAAATCGAACGATATAAAAGAATAGTTAAGATTTATATCTCAAAAATGTTTCCTTAGGTAAAAACTTTAGTGTATACTCTAAAATATAGCGTAGTTAAAAAATAATTGTCTCAAGGAAATAGTTTGTCCCAAAACAAATATTAAGAGGAGGATTTTAAAACATGAACAAGCAGTTTAAGAAGGCTTTGCCGCAATGGGCAGCGACGGTTGGAGTGTTGTCTCTGGTTCTGGTTCTAGCGACGGCATGTACAGATGCCAAGAAGACAGAGCAGGGAGCTGCGAAGGAGGCTGGGCAAAAAATAAAGGCTACAACTACCATCGGTATGATCTCTGACATTGTCGGGAAGGTCGGCGGTGCTCATGTGGAGGTCACGGGAATTATGAAGTCAGGTGTTGACCCACATTTGTACAAGGCGTCTCAGGGAGATATGCGCAAACTGGATGAAGCCGACATCATTTTTTATAACGGGTTGCATCTGGAAGGAAAAATGCAGGACATTCTGGAGAAAATCAGCAAGCAAAAGCCCGTTATTCCCGTGTCCAAAAACATTGCTCAAAATCTATTGCGTGCAGCTAGCCCAGAAATGGGGTCTGAGTATGATCCGCATATTTGGTTTGATGTACAAAACTGGATGTCTGCGGTAGAAACGGTCAGAGATGAATTGTCGGAACTGGATGCTGCTCATGCGGAGGATTACAAGGCCAATGCCGAAGCTTATCTCGCTGAGCTACGAGAACTGGACGATTACACGAGAGAGCAGATTGCCAGTATACCGAAGGCTCAGCGCGTACTTGTCACAGCACATGATGCCTTTGGCTATTTCGGAGACGCTTACCAAATTCAAGTAAGAGGCCTTCAAGGTATGAGTACCGAGTCAGAGGCAGGCTCACAAGATGTGACCAAGCTGAGAGATTATCTGGTGGAGCATAAAATTAAAGCCATATTTGTAGAATCAAGTGTGCCGAGAAAGGCCATCGATGCCGTTATCCAGGGTGCAGCTCAGCAAGGTCATACCATAAAGGTTGGCGGCGAGCTGTATTCGGATGCTATGGGTGAAGAGGGTACAGAAGATGGAACATATATTGGAATGGTCAAGCATAACGTGAATACGATCGTTAGAGCTCTTAAATAAGGAGGCGTAGACACATGGGACATTCACCACTTGTTGTTCGTGATTTATCGGTAGCATATCAAAAAAAGCCCGTTTTGTTCGATGTTTCCTTTGAGGTGCCGGAAGGCAAGCTGATTGGTATTATTGGTCCCAACGGAGCTGGCAAATCTACACTGATCAAGGCCGTGCTTGGGCTAATTCCAAAGCTCAGGGGTGAGGTGCTGGTCTACGGCAAGCCCTATAAGCAACAGCTACTCAAGGTTGGATATGTACCGCAGCGGGAGTCGGTGGATTGGGATTTTCCCACGAATGCCCTGGATGTGGTTATGATGGGACGGTACGGCAGACTAGGCTGGTTTAAGCGTCCGGGAGCAGCAGATCGTCAGGCTGCGATGGAGAGTTTGGACAAGGTTGGAATGAGCAAATTTGCAGACCGGCAGATTAGTCAATTGTCAGGCGGGCAGCAGCAACGTGTTTTTTTGGCGAGAGCACTTGCGCAGGACGCTCAGCTTTATTTTATGGATGAACCGTTTGTCGGTGTGGACGCTGCAACAGAAAAAGCTATTATTTCATTACTTAACGATCTAAAACAGCAGGGGAAAACGGTGCTTGTCGTTCATCATGATTTATCTACAGTTACGGATTATTTTGACCAGGTTATGCTGTTGAACGGGCATCTGATGGCGTTTGGAGAGACCGCAGATATTTTTACCGAGGGAAATCTGCAACGTACGTATGGTGGACGTCTGAGTATACTCAAAACAGGCTCGGAATCCGGCACGATACTCGGAGTGAGGTGAGCAGTATGACAAGCTTGGTGGCGCTTTTGACAGACCCGAACATGCAGTGGATTCTGCTAGGATGCATTTTACTCGGTTTAAGCAGCGGGGTGATTGGCAGTTTCATGTATTTGCGTAAGCAATCGCTTATGGGAGATGCTTTGGCCCATGCGGCTTTGCCGGGGGTATGTGTGGCATTTATGATCACAGGCACAAAATCCATGTTTGGATTTATGATTGGGGCAGCCATTGCAGGGATTGTTGCTACCTTTGCCATCAGTGCGTTAACCCGGTATTCGCGAATTAAAAGCGATTCGGCGATTGCAGCGGTGCTGTCCGTGTTTTTTGGCTTCGGCATTATGTTGTTGACCGAAATTCAGCATAGTGGTGCAGGCAACCAAAGTGGGTTGGATAAATTTTTATTTGGCCAGGCTGCGGCAATGGTGTTGTCTGATGTCTATACGATGGCGGTAATTTCGGTGGTGCTCATCGGAATATGTATATTATTTTTCAAGGAATTTAAGCTGCTTAGCTTTGATCCCGGCTTTGCCCGTGGACTTGGTTTTCCGGCAGGTTTACTGGATAAGTTATTGATGCTGTTGATTGTTATTGCGGTGGTGGCTGGTATTCAAGCTGTGGGCGTCATTATGATGGCTGCTCTGCTAATTACCCCGGCCGTGTCGGCAAGATACTGGACAGAGAAGCTGGGTGTTATGGTATGCCTCTCAGGCTTGTTTGGTGCTATAGCGGGTCTGGGTGGGACCGTTATTAGCTCTCTGGGACAAAACCTGCCTACAGGACCATTGTGCGTGTTGTGTGCGACTGTGGTATTTGGTGTAAGTCTGATCTTTGCACCACAGCGCGGAATGATTTCCAAGGCTATCGTTCGGTTGAACGCCAGAAAAAGTCTGGAGCAGGGAGTCGGAGCACAGCCAAGGGAGGAGCGTGCCCTATGAGTTCATTTTATGTGATTCTGACGGGAATGTTAGTGGCAGGGGGATGTAGTATCGTCGGATGCTTTCTCGTGCTTCGGAAAATGGCTATGATTGGTGATGCAATCAGTCATGCGGTACTGCCTGGTATTGTCATTGCCTTTCTAATCAGTGGATCGAGGGATTCGGTGTGGATGATGTTTGGTGCAGCCGTGCTGGGGCTTCTAACAGTGTATCTGATTCAGCTATTCCAACAAAGCGGTCTGCAAAGTGATGCTGCCATTGGCGTGGTGTTTACGACATTGTTTGCTATCGGTGTACTGCTGATCAGCGTGTTTGCTTCCAATGCCCATCTGGATATGGACCACGTTTTGTATGGGGAAATTGCTTATGTCCCGTGGAATACGATAGAGATTGCTGGCTTCGATATAGGTCCGAGGGCTGTGTGGATTACGGGCGCGATGTTTTTGATCAATCTGCTCGTGGTAGGGGGCTTTTTCAAGCAATTTAAAGTCACTTCCTTTGATCCTGCATTGGCAGCTTCATTAGGCATTCCGGTTGTTTTTTTTCATTATCTGCTAATGAGTCTCGTATCGTTAACAACAGTGGCGTCATTTGAGAGCGTGGGTGCAATTCTAGTGGTTGGCATGCTCGTTGTACCGCCGCTTACCGCTTATTTGCTGACGGAGAAGCTGTCCCGTATGATTGCATACAGCGTGGGAGTTGGAGCCATTAGCTCGATCGTAGGCTTTTATACAGCAACTGTATTGGATGCTTCTATTGCGGCTTGTATGCTGTGTGTGTCGGGTGTGTTGCTGCTTTTGGCTTTTCTATTTTCCCCGTCTCATGGTGTAGTATGGCGAAAGTTATTTCAACAGCGAGGAATCGTTGGCGAAAATAGCAAGTGAGTCTCGTAGGAAGTGATCCTATATGAATTACTCAAAATAGCGTGCAGACGGGCATAAAGTGCCTGAATGCACGCTTTTTTACGCTTATGCTAAATTGTGCTGCTTTTTTTGAAGCAAGCTTGTTGGGTCATCTTGAATTAACCGGGACACGGGAGTACATTCTTTACAACCACACAAAAGGGTTCGGAACGAGCTGTTACGCTGCGGGGAGGAACGAAATTGGAGAGCTTCAAACGTAAATCACCAGAGGAAATACTGGATTCCATTAACAAACTGCATCGAGGCAGACTCAAAATATACATTGGTGCGGTCAGTGGCTCGGGCAAAACGTATCATATGCTGCAGGAGGGACAATCGCTGCAGCATGAAGGGATTGATGTTGTAATTTGTGCGGTATCGACTCTGCAGCGGCGTGAGACCGTGGAACAGGTCGGTTCCCTAGAGCGAGTACCCAGTACTCATTGGATGAAGGATGGCGAGGAGCAAAAGGATCTGAATGTGGAAGCTTTGGTGGCACGAAATCCTGAGGTGGTGCTGGTGGATCATTTGGCACATCATAACCGAAAAGACGCCTCATTTCCAACAAGGTTGGAGGATATACGCTATTTGCTGGAGATGGGAATTAGTGTCATTACGACGGTCAATGTTTATGAACTCGAAGGGATCACGGAGTGGGTATATCAGCTGACAGGCTTTGAAGCGGAGTATACGGTTCCGGTTGATACATTGGAGCTAGCGGATGAAATTCGTTTAATTGATGCCACCCCGGAGATGATTCTGGAACGGCTGGCGAAAGGTTACATGCATACGCCCAATCCTGAGATGTTTCATCGGGGAAATCTGGGTAAATTGCGTGAGCTCGCTCTGCGATTGGTGGCAGAGGATGTGAATGATTCGCTGGAACGTCACCGGGAGGAGCTAGGCTTACACGGGGCGTCAGGAGCAGCAGAGCGTATTTTAGTGCCTGTCCAGTATCATTGGAATGGGTCCATTTATGTACGCAGGGGGGAACAGGTGGCCAAGCGGTTGGGTGGAGATATGCTGGTGGTCTCCTTTGTCAGCTCGAAAAGCAAGTTGTCCAAGGAATCAGCAGCCTTCAAGCGCTCCATTGAGCAGTTGGCTGACAAGATCGGATCGACATTTGAAGAAATCCCGCTCCTTTCCCGTAGAAGGCTACCACGTCAACTTATCCATTATGCGGTGACTCACAATGTTACCCGAATTGTTATGGGTCATTCTCGTCAGACTCCATGGCAGGAACTGGTTAGAGGATCACTGGTGAACGGAATTTTAAAACGAATGAAAAATATGGACCTGCTGTTGATTGCGGACCGAGCCGAGCAGGAGGGTGAACGGATTTTGCCAACGATGAGACAGGAGGAAGGAGATACTGACCCGTATCATCGTTTGAGTGTTGAGGAAGTACAGGCTGAGGAAGCCAAAATCCTGAGGGGCAAGCTCAAAGTATACATTGGTGCTGCTCCGGGGGTCGGCAAAACATACACCATGCTGAGAGAGGGAAATGATCTGCTGGAAAGCGGGATTGATGTGGTGATCGGATTGCTGGAAACGCACGGAAGAGCAGAAACACTAGCCCAGGTAGGCTCTCTGGAGATGATACCCCGCCAGTCCATCGAGCGTCATGGTGCACATTTGGAAGAGATGGACACTGAAGCCATTCTCAGGCGTAATCCTGAGGTAGTGCTAATTGACGAGCTGGCACATACCAATGTTCCGGGAAGTCTGAAATCTAAACGTTATGAGGATGTACTGGCCATTTTGGAGCAAGGTATTTCTGTTATATCCACAATGAATGTGCAGCACCTGGAGAGCTTGAATGACGCCGTAGAACAAATTACTGGCATTCGGGTGAGAGAGACTGTCCCCGACCATATGATGCGTCTGGCCGATGAAGTACAGCTTGTGGATGTGGCTCCCAAATCGTTACAGCAGCGTATGCGTGAAGGCAAAATTTACGATCGCGCGAAGGTGGAGCAGGCACTTAGCCACTTTTTTAAGCTGGGTAATCTAATTGCGCTGCGTGAACTTGCTTTGCGGGAATTGGCAGATGATGTAGATGAGCGGCTGGAATCCTGGGATCGGCATGAGTCACTTCGGGGACCGTGGCGCAGGGAGGAAGTGATTTTTGTAGGCGTGACGCTAAGCGAAAATGCTGAAAGGTTGATTCGCCGCGGTTTTCGGATCGCCTTTCGCCTAAAGGCTGTATGGATTGTGACTTATGTTCATGTTGGTGAGCGTATACCGGAGAGGTTACTCCCTCGTCTGGAACAACTAAAGTTGCTGACCCACCGACTGGGGGGAACCTTTGAAATTCGGCTTGTTTCCAGCCGACGCGAGATTGCCGACATTTTGATTGCTCCAGTGGAAGGATATTCAGGCACGCAGCTCATTGTGGGGCAGTCTTCCCGAAGTAGCTGTTGGGGGAAGAGTGCGGTCGTGCCGAGGATTCTCCGTCAAGCACGTCATATGGATGTTCTTATCGTGGCGGATTATGATCCGGATATTAAGCTGGAGACAGATTATTAAAATGCCCAATCCATTCATAAATAGTCATATGCTGGTTACCGGTTGTTCACTGCTTCCATAGTATATTCTATCTCAAAGAAATGGAGGCGAGTTTGAATGTATAAACATCGTAAACATGATTGTCATTTTCCAAAGCCAAAAAAACGTGTTTTTAAGAAAATCATTAAGGTGACTGTCATTAAGTTTAAACCAAAATTTAAACGTGATCACTGGAAACATGAAGACTTTGATAAGAAATGTCATTGCCGGAAACGTCGTCATCATCGCCATCATCGCCATCATGACTGTCATCGTCGTCACCACAAATTCTACTAAGTTGAAGATCATAGGAGGCGGGGCTAGACTTGCCCGCCTTCTCCTAGTACCAGGATTCTAGGAAAATACGTGCGCAAAAAATACTTGCTCTAACATAGGTGCTATGCTATTCTACCAGTAAATAGATTGCACGTGACGGAAGCACCGTTCACCAACCGTATGTACTTACGGATGGATGAACGGTGCTTTTTTGCGTTGTTGTGTTGGGAAAGGGGATGAGCGTATTGGTTCCGGTAAAAGTGGTATTGGCCGTAGAAGGTCGGGATTATATTGAGCCTCTGCTGAATTATGTTCACGGAAGCGAGTACGCCAGAAGGCTCAGAATAACGGCTTTTTCGCAGCCGGAGGCATTTCATCAATACATGATGGAAACCAGCGGAATGAAAAGACCAGATGTGGTAGTAGGTGAAATGTCTTTTCTGAGTCTATGGACAGCTCGGGAAGATGCAGATATTCCTTGTTTGGTATTACATGAGGGAGAACAAGTAAGCGAATATGGGCAGCCTGTATTAAAATATCAGCCTTTATCTGAACTGGTCGGTTTTATTTTGGAAACGGCGAGACAGAGGTCGAATGGTCGGAAAAGCGTAAACAGTCGGGAAGGTGGAATGATTATCGGCATGGTGGCAGCTTCAGGCGGATTGGGCAAGACAACGGCCGCGCTCAATCTGTCCAAGCAACTGGGGAATGAGGGATATTCGGTATTTTATTTGAATCTGGAAACGGCGGATTCAAGCTCGTTGTTTACTGGTTCAGACAGTTCTAGCGGAGCACAAGGAGAAAGAGAAGGACTGTCCAGACTACTGTATGATCTCAAGTCGGAGGGAAATGAGGGTACTTCGTTATCTGTGGCTTCCTATTGTATACGTCGTCCTGAAATTCAGGCTGATACGTTTCAACCTGTCTATAATCGCAAGGAATTGACGGATATGACTTGTGATGAAGCGAAAGAGCTCATTCGAACGATTGGTGAAAGCGGGCAGTATGATGTAGTGATCGTAGATAGCGATTCTGAACATGGTGAGCGGGCTCAAGCCGTGCTTGAAGCTAGTCATAAACTAATCTGGTTGCTCGCTGACGATTTAATGAGTATGCACAAGTGCGGATTATGGCTGGATATTTTAGAAACTACGCAGCCTGAGGGGCTTGAAGCCATGATATGCAAAACCAGCTTTGTGGTGAACCGCTACATGGGAACTATGATCAACTCGTTACCTCGTGACTTTATGGAGCTGAACGGTGCGTTACCCTATATACCTTCATGGAAACAGATGCAGCATCGTGAACTGCTGCTAAGTTCACCGATTTATCAGCGGGAAATCCGCCATTTGTGCCGCGAGCTGCTGGATATGGAGAGCGCTGCACAGTCGACGGCTGCTTGGTCTTAAGGGGATGATGAACATGAATGAGGAACAATTTAAGGCATTGCGCGCAGATATTCGTAACGGGCTGGACGTAACGTCCTCAGTAAAAGATACAGATCTAGTACGGCATATCGAAAAGCGAATTTTACACGACGTAGAGCTAGCGAGCTTAACTTCCCGAGAGAAGCATGCACTTGTCCGCAAAATTTTCAACTCTTTCCGTGGGTTGGATGTGCTCCAGCCATTGATTGATGACCCGACCGTTACGGAAATCATGATCAACAGTCATCGGGAAATCTTTGTAGAGCGGGCAGGTGAGGTGATTCAGGTGTCCGATCAATTCGAATCCCGCGAACGACTGGAGGATTTGATCCAGACAATTGTAGCCGGGGTGAACCGAATTGTGAATGAGGCTTCTCCCATTGTGGATGCCCGATTAAAGGACGGATCACGTGTAAATATTGTGCTGCCGCCAGTTGCTCTCAAGGGACCGACAATGACTATACGGAAGTTTCCCGAGCGTCCCATGACGATGGATGATTTGATACGAATAGGTGCGCTCAATACAGAATCCGCCGCTATGCTCAAAGACTTGGTACGCAGCAAGTACAACATTTTTATAAGCGGCGGAACGGGTTCTGGTAAAACAACTTTTCTGAATGCATTATCCCAGTTCATCCCTTCGTCTGAACGGATTATTACGATTGAAGATTCGGCAGAGTTGCAAATTGTGACTGTCCCCAACCTGGTTTCCATGGAAACACGGAACGCGAACACCGAGGGGAAGGGAGAAATCACGATTCGTGATCTGATCCGTTCCTCCCTGCGTATGCGGCCCAATCGCATCGTGGTGGGTGAGGTCAGAGGGAGTGAGGCGTTGGATATGCTGCAAGCGATGAACACAGGACACGATGGATCATTGTCAACTGGGCATGCGAACAATATCCGCGATATGGTCAGCCGGCTGGAAACGATGGTACTCGGAGGAGCAGAGCTTCCGCTTGGAGTAGTACGGCAGCAGATCAGCTCGGCCATTGATATATTCGTTCATCTGTCACGACTACGTGACAAATCCAGAAGGGTGCTGGAAATTAGCGAAGTGATTGGCTTTGAAAATGGTGAGGTAAGATTGAATCCCCTTTATCGCTTCCAGGAACGCGGAGAAAGTAAAGGACAAATCGTAGGGGAACTGGAGCGTTGTGGTGTGGGGCTGCAACATACATTGAAGCTGCAAATGGCCGGAATCAAGCCGGAAAGCTGGCACAGAGAAGGAGAATCGGTATGAGAACAGAAAAGGCGACTGGCAAGCAAGTGTCACGTGAGGTCCCTTCTCTGCCGGATTATACGGTGTATACCTTATCGACTGTACAAAAAAGTATGTGCATTCTCTTTAGTGGAGTGTTGTTCGCGATGATCGGATATCTATTTTATCACCAATGGATATTATCGTTGCTGTGTGCTGCTGGAGCTGTGGTGATGCCTCGTTATTTTAGAAAGTTTTTGCTGCAACGACGTAGGTCTGCTTTAAGCATTCAATTCAAGCAGGCTTTATACTCGCTTTCTTCTTCTCTTTCAGCGGGAAGGTCGGTGGAGAATGGGTTTCGTGAGGCTGTAGAGGATTTGAGGTTGCTTAGTCCGGATGGAGATCACGATCTGATTTTTGAATTTAACATTATTACAGCCTGCCTTGAAATCGGACAGCCTGTAGAGGCTGCTTTGCAGGATTTGGCTCGTCGGGCCCAGATGGAGGATATTACGAATTTTGCGGACGTATTTGCGGCTTGCAAACGAACCGGAGGTGATCTGGTGGAAGTCGTACGACGGGCTTCAAGTGTCATTGGGGAGAAGCTGGAAATTCAGCAGGAGATCGGTGTAATGATTGCGCAGAAGCGCTTTGAATCAAGGGTTATGTTTGCAGCACCTTTTTTGTTTGTTTTGTTTATGACAGTGACAGCGGGAGACTACATGATGCCGTTATACAGCGGTACAGGTAGGATTTTATCAACCTTTTGTCTTCTGGTGCTTGGTGGCTGTCTCGTGTGGATCAACCACATTATGAAGATTGAGGTGTAAGGAGTGATGGGTGTGTTGATGTTGGTTTGTCTGGTCATGCTGGTTCTGCAAGTGGGAGGTTGGGTGGTGCTGAACCAAATGTACGCTGCTAAGTATGCACATTTTCGCCATATGAAACTGGAAGGACTGCGGCTGCAAAAACTTTCGGTGCCTTTTGTACACATGCTTCATGTTTCACGTGCCACTCATAGGCTGCCTTTGCTGATGTTCAAGCTACAGCGTTCGATACAGAAGCTGTATGGTATGCGCCACAGCGGAGAAAAAACGATACTTTTTCTGGCAGAAATGTTGGGTTACGGATATATGGTGGCTGCTGGTGGAGCTTTAATATCGCTTATGATGGGCGGGGAAGCGACTGGGCTGGTGCTTGGCTTGGGGCTCGGTATTCTGGTGCCAGTTGCGCTGGTCAAGGATTTACATGGGAAAGTACAGAAGCGGGATCAGCAAATCTTAATGGAATTGCCTGAATTATTGAGTAAAATGATGCTTCTAGTTGGTGCGGGAGAGACGGTACAACGGGCTTTGCTTCATTGCGTGGAACGTAAAGGGGCGGATGCGGTACATCCATTGTATCGGGAATTGCGGCAGACAGTGGGGGAATGGGAAAGTGGCTATTCCTTTCAACAGGCATTTGAACATCTGAGCAAACGTTGTGGTATTCAAGAAGTGACGATATTTACAACGACAGTTTTATTGAATATGAGGCGTGGTGGGAGCGATTTTGTAATGGCTTTACGTGAGTTATCTCAGACATTATGGAGCAAGCGGACTTCAATTAGCCGCACAAGAGGGGAACAGGCTTCTTCAAAGTTAGTCTTCCCGATGGCACTAATTTTGCTAACGGTCATTGTGCTGGTGGGTGCTCCGGCTTTAATGATGATGAATATGTAGGAGGAATAAAATGATGATGACAATTGTAGCAGGTAGTATTCGTAAATTGTACAAGAATGAGGATGGTTTGGGGACGTTAGAAATGATCTTGATCATTGCGATTCTGATTGCGGTGGCGATTATTTTTAAAGATCAGATTAAGAAAATTGTAGAAGGGCTGTTGAAAAAGGCAGATAAAAAAAGTAACGACTTTATGGATTCATAATGCTGCGCAAATTGGTACAAAAAGAGGACGGGAGCTTCTCCTTGGAGGCTTCCCTCGTCTTTCCCATTCTGCTGTTGGTCATTTTTATAATGTTATTTTTTTGCCTGTATATATATCAAAAATCTATATTGGTGCAGGTTGCTTCTACTGCTTCGGAAAGAGCCGCTTACAGTTGGGATAACAGCTTTAAGGACCCACGTACGGGAGCATTTGCGCAAGGGCAACGGGATTCTCTCTATTGGCGCTTGAAGGATGATGTTATGTTAGGCGCCCTGTTTGGCTGGGCCGGAGCCAATAATCAGGAAACTGTACAGGTACCGGGCGGCAATGAAGGAGGCTCGTTACCTGCTCAGAAGTTGTCCAATGCAGAAAATAGAATGCCTGCGGGCATGCATGGACAGATGACATATGAGAACAGTATGATTCACCGTAAGGTGACCACAGAGCTAAATAAAATCGTGGAGGTACCTTTGTTGAATCAGTTTTTAGATCATACAGATTTACAAGGAAAAATGAGCTCGGGTGTGGTGGAACCTGTGGAATGGATTCGTACAGTGGAATTGGTCCGTCATTATGGTGCGAAGTTTATGGGGAGAGGCTCAGGTGAAAAGGTAGATCCGGCAATTGTAGGGAAAGTATTGATGCAATATGGGCAAAACGGTCAGTAAGGAGTAGGTAACGGGAATGTAACTGGAAAGGAGGAAGCGGGTGTTTGGTAAGGGACGTAATACAAAGGACGGGGAATCAGGGGCTGTCACGGTTTTCCTCATTCTGATTTTGGCGGTCATGTTTGGTTTTATTGCTGTATTTATTGATTATGCGAGAATTGCTGCACTGCATGTACAGACTGAACGTCTGACCCATGCGGCGGTTCGGTCTGTGATGTCTGCTTATGAACCGGCATTACAGCAGGAATACGGTTTGTTTGCTTATGGTGAAGGTGGCGGAGAACAAATAATGGTCAAAGTGCTGAATGACAGTACACGGCGTACGGCGCGCGCGGAAACGCTGCCGCTAATGAATATGAAGCTGGATTCCAGTTCACTGCAAATGGAAAGGGAGCTTGGTAAATATGCCATATTTAACGAGCAAATCCGTGAAGAGATGAAGTATAAAGCACCTGTCGATTTTACGATGGAAGTGCTAGAAAAGCTAAAGCCGCTCTCTCAAAATATGAAAGAGGCTTCACACACGGTAGATTTGCTGAAACGGCTGCAAAAGCTGTACGACAGACGAGAGGCCAAACTGGATGACATGCTGGAGAAACAGCGTAAGGCAGGAGCTTATATGGAAGAGGTTCGTAAACGGATTATTAAACAGAGTGGGACATATATGCCTAATCAGTATATATGGGACCCACTTGAAGTTGTAGCCGACATTGCTGCTCAATATAAGCATTACGTGCATGTATATGAGGACAACAAGAAGAGTGTGGACGATGTTAAAATCATGCAGATGGAGAAATATGCAAGAAGGGCAAGGATAGCGCTGGATCGCCTGCGACAGGTCATGGTTCAGACTGGAACGGAGCATGATAAGCTGCTTCTGGAAGCCAAGGAACCTTTGAATGAAGCTCGGCAAATTAATGAAGAAATGCGCAAAGTCATTGTCCAATATAAACAGAGAGCGGCCAATGCAGGTTATGACGAGGTTTCCGCAGCCCCCACCCCAAGCGGAGCAGGCTCTAACGCCGATCCGTCTGTAGGAAGTGCCCGGCAAAGGGCAGAGGATTTGTTGGTTCCGAACAATGAATTTGAGCAATGGGAAGCAGAAATCGAAAAGCAACGGACTGCAATAAATGCTGCTAACAATATAGTAACGAGTATGATGCGTACGCTATCTTTCTATACAGATCCATTTTTGAATGCAGACATGCTCAAGCAAGAAGTTGCTTCAACGCTCAAGGAGATAGATAAATACTTAAATACGTATGCTTGGGCGGGACCCGCCAATGTTCTCGACGGTGAGGCTAGAACAATGGATACGCGACGCGGACCGGACAAAGAACGCAAGAAAATGGAAAAAGAGGCGAAAAACAAGCTCAAGCAAGCTTATCGGATCATTGAGGTTCTTTCTAAAGGTAAACAAAGTGCTGAGCAATTCCGAGTGGTGGAGCAGTATTACAATGAAAGTATTTCTTTTAATCAGTCTTCATCCAGTCCATCTGTATCCGCTGATTTGTCCTATGACACCTATGATGCAGCGGGGGATTCCATGGATAGTATGGATGGTCTATACGAGGCGGCATCCAACTTACTGACTCAACTGGGAGACGAGTTTTACCAGAATGAATATGCGCTTTCTTACTTCCATCATGTGGATTTCAGCCGATTTGGCAATTTGGCTGGATCAGGTGGAAATGTGGGTAATGCTGCACAGATTTTAGGGGACCAGTTGGAGGTGAATAATCAGGAAGTTGAGTACATTTTGTATGGGTTTCATAATCCGACAGGTAACCTGGCATCTGCCTATGGGGAAATTTTTGCTATGAGGCTTGCCATTCGAACGATGGAGGGACTGGTCAAAAACAGTTCAAAGGGTAACCCGTTGGTCGTTTTGGCCGCAGCTTTGTTATATGGAGTAGAGAAGGCGATTGAAGATATGATCATGCTGGCACAAAAAGGGGATGTGCCTTTGTCTGACTTTCTGAAATTTCGAATGACTTACAAGGATCATTTGCGATTGTTCCTGATGCTTCATAGCAATAATGAACGAAAAATGTCTCGTATGCTTGCTTTGATTCGCTTGAATACAGATGTCAATCCCGCTGAGCGACGGACGTATGCAAAGGGTGAGGTCAAGAATGGGATGAGGCTGTGGTTTCTACCTGGAGTAATGAAGATGCTCGGAACCGCCTCCAAAGAAGGCGAGAGTATTAAGGGAAGTGTGTACTATGTCACGAAAACAGCGCATTTTTCCTACTAATCAGTATCTACAACAGGTGTGTGGACAGAAGCAGCGTGAACAAGGAAGTATTGTTTTAGAAGCGTCATTGGTGCTGCCATTGTTTTTGTTTTTTATTATCTTTCTCATTTATATGATCCAAATGACACTGGTCTCCACAGCTTTGCAGACTACTGCTTCAGAAACAGTTAAGCAGGTTTCGGCTAAAATCTACCCAGTGTCTCTAGCCGTGGAGGCGGCGTCCGCTAAAATAGATGCAGTCCACAAACCGCTAGATGAACTTCCTAAGTTATCTGTGAGTGAATATGCAAGCCAATTCGCTGCCCAACTGCCACCTCCAATCGGTGATTGGGTAGAAACTGCTATTCAAGGCGGCAAAAAGCCGCTGGAGGAGTTACAGGGACGCTTGACGGAGGCTGCACTTGATCCTGTTCTGAAGCCGATGCTAAAGCCTTTTATGGAGAAAAGTATTCTGGAGTATGACCGTATTCACATAACGAGCGTACATGTACCCTCTCTTACAGAAACTAAGGACCCTTATTTTAGAGTAGAGCTATCGTATGAACTGCCGATGAAGGTTCCCTTTTTGTATCGCAACATTGTGCTCCAAGCGGCAGCTGAGGAACGTCTTTGGATTGGTGATACAGGAGAGGGAGCAGGTACAGGTGATGCAACAGGGGAGAAGGATGCGCAGCATTCCATACAGTTGCTCGTCAAGCCTGAACCTGCTGTGAAGGGTGTATACAATTTGATCAAGGCCAAGGTTGAACCTGGGACGAATGCTGCCCTTTCTGTACTCTATAAGTCAGGTGAAAGCACAGCTCAGCACTTGGGCTGGACCTCGGCCGATGCAGACGGGATTGTTGAATGGAACTGGTTTGTGGGAACAAACACAACACCAGGTCAATGGAGCTTTGTAATTGAAACGGAGGATGGCCAACGTATTGAGGTTCCGTTTTCTGTGCAGAAGACAACTGATGGATAGGCTAGATATAGATGTATAGAGATAACTACAATGAAAAATGATTTAGCAGGCCTGTTAATTTTCATTGTTATAAGGGGGAAGATCGCATTGACGTGGATGTATATTGTGTGCGGAGTTCTGCTGGCGATCGCGCTAGTGACAGATTTACGAAGCATGAAAATACCTAATAAGCTTACATTGCCCGGCATAGCGGTAGGCTTGCTGTTCAATACTCTGTTCGGAGGTTGGCACGGTTTTTTATTTGCTATTGCTGGTCTTGGCACCGGCTTTGGATTCATGCTGATTTTGTACTGGATGGGAGCAATTGGTGCAGGAGATGTAAAGCTGTTCGGCTTAATTGGAGCATGGACAGGAGCTGCTTTTGCATGGCAATCGGCTCTATATTCGATTTTTTTTGCAGGCATTATTGGTATAGGGATTTTGCTATGGAGGAGGGAAACCATCATGAGATTGCGACGCGTGGCGTTTAATTTGGGAGGATTTTTCCTGTTTCGCAGCGGCAAAGCGCTGACAAGCGGGAGAGAAGCACATCTCAGGTTTCCTTTTATGACAGCAGTTATTCCGGGAGCGGTCAGTGCTTATCTTTACTTCTTGTCATGACGTGTCCGATTCGTGAGATCATGCTACCTCAGGGAATAAGAATTTGTAAGGAGGTCATGAATTGTTTGGTTTAAGTAGGGATTTTGTTCGTAATGGCGGAACGTTTATGATACTAAACAAGGAAGGCGGGCTCAAGACCGATGATTTAAATTCTGTACAGACCCGAATGATGACTGGCAATCGGATTCCCGGTCTACTGGAACTTAGAATCAAAGAAGTCGATTTTCAGATCGAGTTACATTACGATATTTCGGGGCGACGTATGCTTTCCCAAGTATGGAAAGGTGGGAATGTGTCGATTTCTGATTTCTACCGGATTCTTTTTGAAATAGTAGATGCTCTTCATCGTAGCCCACAATATATGTTAAATATCCGCCAGTTTATTTTGCACGAGGATTACATTTTTATAAGCGGTTTAGGTACAAGGGAAAGCGTCAGTTTGACCTATGTTCCTTTGTGCAGTGTACAGTATACGGAACAAACAGGTAGTTATTTTAAGCAGATGGTTATTCGCTTGATGACTCGTGTGGCTCACCCTGAGGGAGAATCTATACAGCGCATACTCGATCTATGCGAGAGAAGTGAATTTGAGTTGGGCGCGTTGAAGGAACTACTGTTGCAAGGGATGACGGCCAGTGAACAGAGCGTCGGCGGTCAGGATAAAGGTAGATCATCTGTTCATTCCTCTCATACCATACAGGGTAACGATACAGATCGTGGAGGAAGAACGTACGGGCAAGAACATCGGGAGACTCTGCAGGAAATTCAGGAGCTTAAGCGAGTCAATCGACTCAAGCAGTCCACAAAATCAGAGGAGAATGTCGAGTTAGGAGCCGACAACGAAATGGAAGATGAACAGGCGGAGCCTAAATTACAAAAATATAAAACATACATTGCTCTCGGATGTCTGCTCGCTTCGGCCATTGTTTGGCGTTATATTTATTTGGATCATCCTGAGACGGTGTCCTTGCTTATTTCATTTGTGCTGACTTCGGTACTTGTCGCTGTTGCTTATATAAGCTGGACGGGGAAATTAGAGCGCAATCGAGCTTCATCTCATTTTTATAGTGAAGCAGTACCTGTATTGGATTCGGAATGGTTAGGAACTACTCCTCCAGCACAACGAAAAAATGACCGTTATCAGGTAGATAAGCTGACTGGGTTTGTAGCGGGACGCCATCATCAAGACAAGCCATCATCCGATTCAAGTGATCAAGGACAGGAGAGCTGGCGTTGGACTTTTCCAGACTCAGAACCTAAAAGCATGGGAAGCCGAACGACGGAGGATAGAGGGAAAGTAAGTACAAATTATGACTTGCACGAGCATTCGAGGAAAGGTACCATGCAGGGAAATGAATTGAACGACAGCGATACCAGCGAGGCTTATTATAAGTCCTTGTCCGGGGTAACGGAGCTACTCAATACGGTATCCAAGCAGGAAACCGTGCTGCTTCGTCCAGATCAAGACATACAGAGTCCAGCTGTTCAGCACTCGCCGATTGCTTGCTTGGATCGTAAGTTACCTGGGAGTGGAGAAACCGAGCGCATACGGTTGCAGCCAGACCAATTCATTGGAGGCAGCTTTATCATCGGTAGAGATCCGCAATTGGTCCAGTTTGTAGAGCATATGGATGGAGTTTCCCGTTCTCATATTGAGATTTGTATAGCTACAGGAGGGCAAAGCCACATTGTAAAGGATTTATCCTCGACGAACGGAACTGTGCTGAATGGAGAGCCTATGGTGCCTTATAAGGAGTATACCATGCAGGATGGAGACACTTTTAAAATCGCTGGAGTCTCTTATACTTATCGATTGGACTCTTTTAAATCCTCTAATGCATCTTGAGTAAACGTTAAATGGATATATGTTAAGAAGAGGCCTGTTATATTCTGGGCTTCTTTTTTATAAATAGAAGATTATTCATAGGCCTGAAGCAAGGCAACTCAAAGATCTCAAGTTTAATTGATAGATTATGTCTAAATCAAAAATGAACCCTAAGCTAGTAGAGATACAAAAATACTATCTATTCTCCATAGAGTTCATTTTTTTTAATTCAACGCTGCTTGTAAGGAGAATGAAGTTCCTCTAGCGCCTCCTTCAGTGAAGAATACTTAAACTTAAATCCGTGCTCCAGCGCTTTACGCGGTATTACTTTTTGACCGTCTAATACAAGCGTGCTCATCTCACCCAATAGCTTTTGAACTAGAAAGCCAGGAACGGGAAACCAGTGTGGACGACGATATACCTTAGCTACTGTTTTCCCAAATTGGCCGTTCGTCATAGGATGTGGTGATGAAGCGTTCACTGCCCCGGAAATCTCTGGTGTATGAATGCAATACGAGATCAGACGAACGATATCGGCAATATGAATCCAACTCATCCATTGATGGCCGCTACCTATTTTTCCACCGAATCCGAAGACGTAAGGCATCTTCATGAGTGGGAATGCTCCTTTTTTTCTATCCAGCACAAGGCTGATGCGTAACTTAATTAGACGGACATCGGCAGGGTAGGCGTTGGCAGCTTCCTCCCATTGCTCAACCACCTGAGACAGAAAATCTTCCGAACGGCGCGGACTTTTTTCGTCAAATGTTTCGGTCAAGGAGGTACCATAGGCGGCAACAGCCGAAGCCTGAATGATAACTTCCGGTTTCTTTTGCAGAGCATTCAACGCTTGAGCCAACCGGGCAACGGAAAGCAGTCGTGATTGAAGAATTCTTTGTTTGGACTTGTCCGTCCAGCGCTGATTCAGCGTCTCACCTGCTAAATTAACGACCGTATCTGTACCTTCTAGTAATTCAGGCTTTTGTTTTAATTCGTTCCAGCTCATATATTGCAAGCGGGGGCTCGCTTCGTGTCCAACCAGCGGCTTGCGGGTAATGACTTTCACCGTATATCCGTCATCTAGCAAGCTTTTGACCAGCGCACTCCCCACCAATCCAGTTCCTCCGCATACGATGATGTTCATGGAGTCAGTTCTCCTTCCAATTCGAAAAAATAGTTCTGTTATAAAATATAACCCTTTTTGATACAAAAGCTTCATATTGAACATATCTGTGTACGCTAAGAAGATCCATTCACGCTTTATTCTACCTACATTTCAATAACATCTACTCTGATGTGTGCTATGTCTGTATGTTCCATAAAGGGAGTCATTTAAAAAAGTTGCCATAAACGCTATGTTGTTTGATTTCAATAATCACGTTAAAATGATTAAATTAAAATAAGACAAGCATAACAGGATAGGGGGATGAATCAAAATCATGCTGAAAATTGGTTCTCATGTGTCCTTCTCGGACAAGGGTCTGCTCAGCGCTACAAAAGAAGCGTCTTCTTACGGGTCCAGCTCGTTTATGATATACACGGGGGCACCTCAAAACACGCGCCGTAAGCCAATGGAGTCCATGTATTTAGAGGAAGGCAAGCAGCTAATGGCGGAAAAGGGAATGGAAGATATCGTGGTGCATGCTCCATATATCATCAATCTCGGTTCCTACAAAGAAAATACCTATGAGCTTGCAGTCAGTTTTCTACAGGAGGAAATTCGGCGCACACATGCGATTGGTGTGAAAAATATCGTGCTGCATCCGGGGGCTTTTACAGATAAAGATGCAGAGTACGGAATTGGACGCATTGCTGATGGTTTGAACGAGGTACTGAACGGTGTGAAGGAGACAGATGTCAATATTGCACTTGAAACGATGGCAGGCAAGGGCACAGAAATGGGTCGTAGCTTTGAGGAAATTGCCTCCATTATAGATAAAGTAGAGCGCAACGAGCGTCTAACGGTTTGTATGGATACCTGTCACATTCATGATGCGGGTTATGACATTGTCAATGATTTGGACGGTGTACTGGAGCAATTTGACCGTATTGTCGGCTTGGATCGCATCGCAGTTGTTCACATTAATGACAGCAAAAACCCGGTTGGCGCTCATAAAGACCGCCATACGCCGATTGGATCGGGTTGGATTGGTTATCAGACTATTCATAACGTGGTACATCATGAAGCACTTCAGGGACGTCCGTTTATTTTGGAGACGCCGTGGATCGGGAAAGAAGCCAAAACTCAACGACCAATGTATGAGGTTGAGATTGCCTTGCTTCGCGGAAATGTAAAGGAACGCTTTGGAGATGAGTTTTTGAGTCAGGTGGAACAGTTGCATTCATTTTTCAAAAAACAGGATGTGGATGTCCGTGAATTTGTACTGGATACCTGGACTCTGCTGAAAAATGATGCTAAAGCAAGAAAAGCAGATCCACGTGAGCCGCTGGAGCGTCTGTATGACATGATAATGGAAGCAGCACTCTTTCCAGAGATGAGCGAAGAACACATTAATCAACGGTTGATTGCCTGGTTTGCCGGTAGTCATCTGCCTGTGACAGTATAAGATAAGGGGGACTAATAGCCACATGGAAATTCACGTAAAACATCAGCCAAACAGCACTGTATCTACACATGAAAACCGTGCGCGCATGCTTGTATCTTGTCCAGATGGGCCAGGTATTGTAGCGACCGTGTCCCGCTTTTTGTACGAGCATGGGGCCAATATCGTCCAATCTGACCAATATACAATGGACCCGTCCGGCGGTATGTTTTTTATGCGGATTGAATTTGATTTGCCTAATTTGAGTGCAGCTCAGTCGCAATTGGAGCAGGACTTTGTCGCTGTTGCCGAGCAATTCCGTATGGAGTGGACGATTTCTGCGGTCAGCCGCAAGAAAAAATTGGCTATTTTCGTTTCCAAAGAAGATCACTGTTTGGTAGAATTGCTGTGGCAGTGGCAGGCAGGGGACCTGGATGCGGATATTTCACTGGTGGTTAGTAATCATCCGGATATGAAGGAGTATGTGGAATCCTTTGGCATTCCGTATCACCATATACCAGTGACAGCCGACACGAAGCCAGAGGCAGAGCGTCGTCAGCTAGAGGTCATTGGCGAAGAGATTGACGTGATCATTTTGGCCCGGTATATGCAGATTATTTCGCCTAAGTTTATTGAGCATTACCGCAACCGGATTATCAATATCCATCATTCCTTTTTACCTGCATTCGTGGGTGGCAAGCCGTATGCCCAAGCTTATAATCGCGGTGTGAAAATTATTGGTGCTACTGCGCATTATGTAACCGAGGAATTGGATGGTGGTCCGATCATTGAGCAGGACGTGCAGCGGGTGAGCCACGGAGATGATGTAAATGAGCTAAAACGGATCGGTCGCACGATTGAACGGGTCGTGCTGGCAAGAGCCGTGAAGTGGCATACAGAGGATCGTATATTGGTTCATGAGAACAAAACGGTCGTTTTTAATTGAACTTAACAATTTCAAATTCATGAAAACTTGTGAGTTTACATGTCAGATTAAACAAAGCCCATTGCATAATGGGCTTTGTTTTTTTGTGTGGGGTAGGTATTTGCATTATATCTGGAACCTATAAAATTTTTTTTGCGATTTCTTTATTTTTTAAATGATGTTAATACATAACGGGTATATTGATATGAGGGCTGTACTACAATTCGACCATTTCGACAATCATCTTTATAAACGATCTGGCAAACTTTCACGGCAAATGGTACAATACTTAAGAATGTATAAGTCATATTGAAACATTCAAGCAGATTCACTCACTTCGATAGCCCTGTTTCTATATCGGACGGGAGCATTGGAGAGTATGACGGAATGCAATTGACATACTTTATACAATATGAGGAGGCAAACCATGACTGACCAGAATCAAGCGATTCAAAAGGATGAAAACTCCACCATTGACAATTTGTCCATCACAACGATCCGTACGTTGGCAATTGATGCCATCGAGAAAGCGAATTCGGGACACCCTGGTATGCCGATGGGCTCCGCGCCAATGGGCTACCAACTTTTTGCTAAAACAATGAACCATAACCCAAATCACCCAACATGGGTGAACCGTGACCGTTTTGTACTGTCTGCAGGACACGGTTCTATGTTGCTATACAGCCTTCTTCACCTGAGCGGATATGATCTACCTATGGAAGAGCTGAAGCAATTCCGTCAATGGGGCAGCCTTACACCGGGTCACCCTGAGTTTGGACACACTGCTGGTGTAGATGCTACAACTGGACCTCTGGGACAAGGCTTGGCAATGTCCGTAGGTATGGCTATGGCAGAAGCACAACTGGGTGCAACATATAATAAAGATGACTTTAAAGTTGTGGATCACTTCACATATGCTATTTGCGGCGATGGCGATCTAATGGAAGGTATTTCGCATGAAGCCGCTTCGCTGGCTGGTCGCCTTCAACTGGGTAAGCTGATCGTATTGTTCGATTCCAATGATATTACACTGGATGGCAAGCTTAATCTGTCCTCTTCCGAAAGTGTTGCCAAACGCTTTGAAGCATACAACTGGCAAGTGTTGCGCGTAGAAGATGGTAATGATCTTCCAGCGATCCAAAAAGCAATTGAAGAAGCACAAGCCGATTCGACACGTCCTACGTTGATTGAAGTAAAAACAGTCATTGGTTACGGAAGCCCGAACAAACAAGGTAAAGGCGGACACGGTGGTACTCATGGTTCCCCGCTGGGATCAGAAGAAGCTAAACTGACTAAAGAATTCTACAAATGGGTATACGAAGAGGATTTCCATGTACCACAAGAGGTTCGCGAGCACTTTGCTAAAGTAAAAGAGCGCGGTATCGCAGCTAACAAAGCATGGGATGAACAATTTGCGAAATACAAAGCGGCTCACCCTGATTTGGCAGCTCAGTTTGAAACTGCTGTAAACGGCGATCTTCCAGAAGGTTGGGATCGTGACCTTCCGAAATACTCTACAGAAGACAAAGCGGTTTCAACTCGTGTAGCTTCTGGTAATGCACTGAACGGATTGGCTCCAAACGTTCCTTTCCTGACAGGCGGATCTGCTGACTTGGAAAGCTCCACAATGACACACTTGAACAACCTGACGAACTTTACGCCAGAAGACTACGCTGGTCGTAACATTTACTTCGGTATCCGCGAGTTCGGTATGGCTGCTGCGATGAACGGTATGGCGTTGCACCAAGGCGTAAAAGTATTCGGCGGTACATTCTTCGTATTTACAGATTATCTGCGTCCAGCCGTTCGTCTGGCAGCTCTGATGGGATTGCCTGTAACCTACGTTCTGACTCACGACAGTATTGCTGTTGGTGAAGATGGTCCGACTCATGAGCCGATCGAACAATTGGCTTCTCTGCGTATTATCCCGAACCTAACAGTCATTCGTCCGGCTGATGGTAATGAAACTTCTGCTGCTTGGGCTTACACGCTGGAAAACAAGAAAAACCCGGTTGCACTGGTATTGACTCGTCAAAACCTGCCAATCCTGGCTGCTACTGCTGAGCATGCACGCGAAGGTATCAAACGCGGTGCTTATGTGGTTGCAGATGCAGCAGACGGCAAACCGGTTGCTCAAATTCTGGCTACAGGCTCCGAAGTACAACTGGCTGTTAAAGCACAGGAAGCACTGGCAGAAGAAGGTATTCAAGTACGCGTTATCAGCTTCCCAAGCTGGGATCTGTTCGAAAAACAAGACAAAGCTTACAAAGATTCCGTTCTGCTGCCTGAAGTTAAAGCTCGTTTGGCTGTAGAAATGGCGTATCCACTGGGATGGGAAAAATATGTTGGCGACCAAGGCGACATTCTCGGTATCAGCACATTTGGCGCATCCGCACCTGGTGACCGTGTAATTAAGGAATACGGCTTTACAGTAGAGAATGTTGTTAGCCGTGTCAAAGCTTTGTTGAAATAAAACATTGGAGCATCAGCAATTAGAAAGAGTTTGTCCATAAAGCAATGATCGTGTATTGCTGGCAAACGACTTACCTGCTGTGGCAATCCATGTATCACAAACAGTCGTAACCTGAGTAAGGCTTACGGCTGTTTGTTTCATACATTTGTTTTTTGCGATAAAATGTCTTTGAATTATCAGTGGATAGAGTACGCAGATACAGTGTGTATTTTCATACTGAAGCTGGAATCCAAATTATGTTATGATGCACCATATTCATTCACCATTGAGAGCAGATGAGGGGATAACGAATGACACAGTTCGATGGAGTAAGCGTAGTTAAAAAAGCAAATGTTTATTACGATGGTCAGGTTACAAGCCGCACAGTTATCCTAGGTGATGGTAGTAAGGTAACACTGGGGATTATGTTGCCGGGAACATACGAGTTCGGTACGGATTCCCGTGAGATTATGGAGATTTTGGCAGGGGACCTGAGAGTGATGCTTCCAGGTACTGAGGAATGGCTGGAGATACATGGCACATCGACCTTCCATGTACCTGCGAAGTCTTCCTTCAAGCTAGAAGTACGAAGTGTAACGGATTATTGCTGTTCTTATCCGGAATAATGAGCTGAAAAGGGTAAGAGCACTCAAGCTACAAGCCGAGTGTTCTTACCCTAAAGCTGTGTTATAAATACAAACACACAGCAGCATGGTTACAAAGAAAAGTACAGCTTACTCAAGAGGCTGACCACCAATGGTGCGGCCAATCCATGCTTCGTATGTCTTTACAACAGCAGATAGATCCTCGTCGCCATAGCCTTGTGTTTGTCCGGCTTGAAACAAGCTTTTGGCAATGGACAACATAGGCGTAGGGATGGACAGGCTGTCTGTTAGTGAGGCAGCGAGCTTCAAATCCTTGAGCATCAGGGCAAGTGAGAATTGGTTGCTAAAATCATGCTCGATGATTTTGCGCCCTTTCAGGTCAGCGGCCTTGCTACCTGCCGATCCGAGCTGTACCAATTCTAGGAAGCTGTCTGCTGGAATGCCGGATTTAGCTGCGATGGCAAAGCCTTCAGCCAGAGCGAGGTTATTTATACCGACCATCGTATTGTGAGCGAGCTTGGCCACGGCCCCGCTACCATTTGGTCCCATATGGAGCACCTTTTTGCCCAAGGTATCAAAAACATCTGATTGTGCCGCAATCGTTTCTGCATGACCGCCGACCATGAACACGAGTGTTCCATCTACAGCGGCAGGCTTGCTGCCTGTTACGGGGGCATCAATGAAGGAGCAGCCCAGCTTGTCCGCTTCGACGGCCAATTGTTTGACCAGCTCAGGTGAAATTGTGCTGTTGTCCATCACGGTCATACCAGCCGTAAGACCAGCAAACACACCGTCCTGACCGTAATACACGTCACGTATTGATTGATCATCGCTGACCATGGTAATGACCAGGTGCTGCCCTTCGGCCGCTTCACGAGGGGTTGAAGCTGCACGTGCGCCTTGCTCTACCAAGGGCTCGCAGCGCGAAGCGGTACGATTATAAACTGTGACTCCGAATCCCTGCTTTAGCAGATTGGATGCCATCGGGGCGCCCATCGTGCCCAGTCCGATAAATCCGATGTTTTTCATTGCTAATCACCTTTCTTGTTGGAAGTTGCCGTCCGATGCAGATGCGAGTTCGGCTTGAATTGAATATTGAAACAGATTGCTCTCAGTTCATTGTAGCATGGGCATGCTACCCTATCTACAGCAGGGTCTGTCGAGGCACAGGACACACAGGTAACGCAAGCTTGTCAGGCTCAGCAAATTAAAGTATCCTATTCCTAAGTCCTTATGTTCGTATTCATGGTCTTAGTAATACCAAACAGGAGGTTCCAAACATGTCTAAAAAAGTTATTTTTGATTACACTAAAGCGCTCTCCTTTGTAGGGCAGCACGAAATTGATTATTTTGCAGAGCCCATCAAGTTGGCTCATGAGCAACTGCACAATCAAACAGGTGTAGGTTCCGATTTCTTGGGTTGGATTGACCTGCCTACCAATTATGATAAAGAAGAATTTGCGCGCATCCAAAAGGCTGCTGCTAAAATTCAAAGCGATTCCGAGGTATTGATTGTAATCGGTATTGGCGGTTCTTACCTTGGAGCACGTGCTGCGATTGAAATGCTGTCGCATTCTTTCTACAATGCGCTGCCTAAAGACCAACGCAAGGGTCCAGCTATCTATTTTGCAGGCAACAACATCAGCTCTACATATGTGAATCATCTGTTGGAACTGATTGAAGGAAAAGACTTCTCTGTGAATGTCATCTCCAAATCAGGTACAACAACCGAGCCAGCTATCGCTTTCCGCGTATTCCGTGCGGCTCTTGAGAAAAAATATGGTAAAGAAGAAGCGCGCAAACGTATTTACGCTACAACGGATAAAGAACGTGGTGCTCTGAAAAAGCTCGCTAACGAGGAAGGCTATGAATCCTTCATTATTCCTGATGATGTGGGTGGCCGTTACTCCGTGCTGACAGCAGTAGGCTTGTTGCCGATTGCTACAGCAGGCATCAACATTGAGGAAATGATGCAAGGTGCAGCAGACGCTTCCAAAGAATACAGCAACCCGAATGTAGCTGAGAACGAGGCTTACCAATATGCAGCCGTTCGTAACGCTTTGTACCGCAAAGGTAAAGCAATTGAAATTCTCGTAAACTATGAGCCGTCTTTGCATTTCGTATCCGAGTGGTGGAAACAGCTGTACGGAGAAAGCGAAGGTAAGGATTATAAAGGCATTTATCCTGCTTCTGTTGACTTCTCGACAGACCTGCACTCTATGGGACAATTCATTCAGGAAGGTAGCCGTAACATTTTCGAAACGGTAATCCAAGTAGAAAATGTACCTAGTCACATCACCATCGAAGCAGATGAGGATGATCTGGATGGACTGAATTTTCTGGCAGGCAAAACGGTGGATTTTGTAAACAAAAAAGCATTCCAAGGTACATTGCTGGCTCACACAGACGGACAAGTACCGAACCTGATTGTAAATATTCCTGACTTGAGCCCTTACTCTTTTGGCTACCTTGCTTATTTCTTCGAAAAGGCTTGCGGCATCAGCGGCTACCTGTTGGGCG
This sequence comes from Paenibacillus sp. EKM10P, assembly GCF_011800655.1. Taxonomy (NCBI): domain Bacteria; kingdom Bacillati; phylum Bacillota; class Bacilli; order Caryophanales; family Paenibacillaceae; genus Paenibacillus; species Paenibacillus sp. EKM10P. The sequence goes on from NZ_JAALET010000001.1 coordinate 500,015, forward strand.
TAAATCCGTTCGATCAACCCGGCGTCGAAGCTTACAAAAAGAACATGTTTGCGCTGCTTGGCAAACCGGGCTTCGAAAAAGAAAAAGCTGAGCTTGAAGCAAGATTGTCTGAATAAGGGAGCTATAATCTCTGATTCGAAACAGGGTTTTCGGTCAGAAGCGTTATAGTGTATAGCATCAATTAAGTACAGGAAAGCAGTTCACCAGCTGCCAGAAGCGGGGAACTGCTTTCTTGTAAAATGAAGTAAGGAAGGTTATACGTGTATGTTGGAACAATACCGAACCGTACGCGGTGCTGGCAACAAGGAAATTGTAATCCGAAAATCCCGTTTTATCGGCCATATTCAGCCTGTTCAAAATGAGGAAGAAGCAGTTGCTTTTATAGAACGCATCAAAAAAGAGCATTGGAACGCTACCCATAATTGTTCGGCTTATATGATTGGGGAAAGAGATGAAATCCAAAAGCAATCGGATGACGGAGAACCGAGTGGGACGGCTGGTAAGCCTATTTTGGAGGTAATCCGCAATCAGAAGCTGAAAAATGTCGCTATTGTGGTTACTCGATACTTTGGTGGAATTTTGCTGGGAGCAGGCGGACTGATTCGTGCATACTCAGATGGTGCTGTTGCAGCTATTGAAGCAGGGGATGCGATTACGCGTGTGCTGCATCGTGAAGTTTTTGTGGAGTTGGATTATACTTGGTTGGGCAAAGTGGAAAATGAATTACGTAATCGCAGTATCCGTACTGGAGAAACGATGTTTACGGATAAAGTTACCTTAACCTGTCTGCCGCTGGCTGGTGATGCGGAATCCTTCTGCAACTGGATAACCGACTTGACACAAGGACAATCGCTTGTGTCGGAGGGAGAGCAGCTTTACTTTATTGAAGGGGAATAAATAATATGGCTAGAAGAGCAGTAGAACAGGAGTTGTCAAGAGGGCGGATTCTGGAAGCGGCCAGGCACTTATTTATCACCAAAGGCTACCGTGCGATTTCAATGCGCAGCATTGGCCAGCATCTGGGTTACAGTCATGGTTCGTTATACTATCATTTTAAAGAGAAGGCTGAACTGTTCTATGCCATTGTGATTGAAGATTTCAATACATTGCGTGGGATTCTACTGCAAGCAGCAACAGGCACGCCTGATGATGGCTTGAGCAGATTGGAGTACCTGATGTTGGAATATATCCGTTTTGGCTTGGAAAATCCATATCAGTACGAAATTATGTTCATGATGCATGATGAAGAACTATTTGCATACTGTCGTACAGAGCAAAACCGTTGTGTGGAATTATTTGCGTCTATGATTCGCCAGGAATTAAGTGGTCAGGGACATTCGGAGGAAGAATGCTCAAGAGTACCGAAAAGTCTGTTTTTATCCATGCATGGCTTCGTGTCATTTTATATTCAGGACGGTTTAACATTTGAAGAGATCAGGCCCGCTGCTTTAGCACATGTAAAGCTGCTGTGCAGACAACTATGAGCGTACCTGCATTCACACGCTTCAGCCATGAACATGTAGGGCGCTTTTTTGGGTGTTTGCACTTCATGACGGTGACTTATCATTACGGTACTTTGCGAAAGCGACTAAGAATTTAACAGACGATGGTGTATCCAGCGGGGGAACATCATCGTCTGTTTTTTTTTGCATGCCTCCGTCAGCCCTTCATAATTTTTACATGGTATTGACGTCTGCGTGGGCCGTCGAATTCACAAAAATAAAGTCCCTGCCATCGTCCAAGCAACAGCTTTCCATCATGAATGATAACCGTTTGTGAGGGGCCTGTTGTAATGGATTTAAGGTGGGACGCCGTATTTCCCTCCATATGGCGATATTGGGGATGTTCCCAGGGATAAACCTCATCCAGCCTTAAAATGACATCATGTTTGACGTCTGGGTCGGCATTTTCATTAATGGCGATGCCAGCAGTCGTGTGTGGACAATAAATCAGAGCTGTTCCTTGCTGCACCCCGCTTTTTTCAATGAGTGCTGCAACTTCGCGTGTAATATCACGCATTTCATCTCGCCGTGTAGTAGATAATTCGAAAGTATGCAACATAAATCCATCTCCCTTCTAAGTATTACTTTACCCTTTTCATTCTCAAGATAATATATAGAGTTGACGAAAATTACTTTCCTTTGATAAAGTATCACATAAGAAAAACAAAGTAAGTTTATTGGAATAATTGAATGCTTTCGAATGAGGTGCGTGCTTTGTGGTAAGCAAAGCTGCTGCTGTTCCTGAACTGGTCCAGAAGCGGAAAGGAAGTGTACGGATATGCATGTGGAAGTAAGAGGGTTAAACAAGCATTTCGGTAATTTTCATGCGGTAAAGGACGTATCTTTTGATATTCAGACGGGCCATCTTATTGGTTTGCTCGGTCCAAGCGGCGGGGGAAAAACCTCCATTCTTCGTATTTTGGCAGGGCTGGAGCAACCGGATGCAGGAGAGATTCACTTTCATGGAAAAAGGGTAAACGAGCTGGCACCACAGGAGCGTGGAATCGGATTTGTATTTCAAAACTATGCTTTGTTCAAGCATATGAGCGTGTACGACAATATTGCCTTTGGTTTGAAAGTGAAAAAAAGCTCCAAAGCCCGCATCAAGGAAAGGGTCACTGAGCTGGTCGAACTCACGGGGCTCAAAGGCTTTGAGCATCGTTATCCGCATCAATTGTCAGGTGGACAGCGACAACGGGTTGCTTTCGCGCGTGCTTTGGCACCGGAGCCTCAACTACTGCTGCTGGATGAACCATTTGCGGCTATTGACGCCAAGATTCGTCAGGAGTTGCGTACCTGGTTGCGAGAGTTGATTGAGAGGGTGGGTATTACCTCCATTTTCGTCACCCATGATCAGGATGAGGCGATTGAAGTAGCCGATGAAATTATGGTGATTAATCAAGGTCGACTGGAGCAGAAGGGAACGCCTTGGGATATCTATAAAAAACCGGGGACCCCGTTTGTGGCTTCTTTTATTGGGGAATCCACGGTGATTGAACAGGCGGGTAGTCTCAGAGGCTTTGAGGAAGCTGCCGGAGTGGGAACACGTGCCTTGATTCGTCCGGAGTACATTGATGTCGGACCTAGTGAGGAATTTGCGTTGCTGTCGGCGACCGAGGAAGGCATTGTGAAGCATTTACATTTTCGCGGGAGTGAATGGATGGTTGAAGTACAGGTTGGGGACCAGCGTCTCATGACATACCGTTCATTGGAGAAGTCTACGCTGGAACCTGGTCAGCAGGTGCGAGTGTTGGTGCATCGGGCCTATCTATATAATGAGGAATCCAGCTGGATGGTGGAAAATCGCCTGAAGGAAGACCCGATGCCTATCATCATTTGAAAATAAAACGATCACATATAAGGGGGGTGTCTGGCCTGTTTTACGGCTTTGGACATGCCCTTTTGTCGTTGGTCGCTGGGGTGATTTACGCAGACTTGATATGTTCGTTATAATAGTAGTAAAAACACCCAGATAGATAGGAGTTAAATCATGAATCGGCTTATTTTTCTTGGCACAGGGGATGCAATGGGGGTTCCGCGTGTATATTGTGATTGTCTCGTGTGCACAGAGGCCCGCACGATAGGAACGAATGTAAGGTTGAGATCGTCTGTGCTGATCGAAAGCGAGACAGAGGATTTTATGATTGATTGTGGCCCCGACTGGCGTAGACAGTTAGAATTGCGCAGTTTGCGTTTTATCCCTACGATCCTCGTGACACATGCACATTTTGATCATATTGGAGGATTGCCAGAATGGGCGGATGCCTGTCGCTGGACCGGTAATAGAGGGCGCTTGTTCGCTCCACAGGAAGTGATCGACACGATCTTACGTCAATTTTCCTGGCTCCCTGGAAACCTGGATCTTATTCCAGTAGATCAGGGAGTCCAACTTGGCGGGTGGAACATCCGAGGATGGCGTGTGAATCACGGGAAGAACGGATATGCTTACGCATATCGTTTGGAAAAAGACGGCTTCTCATGGGCCTACTGTTCGGATTCGATTGGACTGAATGAGGCGGAAATTTTACCTTTACATAATCTGAATTTACTCGTGCTGGGGACGAGCTTTTACCATGAGGAAGCGGAGTATACCACCCGCTCAGTATATGACATGCTGGAGGCTCAGGAACTTGTAGGAAGACTGAAGCCCGGAAGCACGGTGTTTACACATATGTCCCATGATGTGGATATCACATACAACTACGGGTTGCTGGAAGGGATCAGTTTGGCACATACAGGCATGAGTTTGCCGTTAGAATAACGATGGTTTTACCTTTACATCGTTCGACTGATGCGTAGAAGTGTGGAGATCCCTTCTTTAATTTGCAGCTCATTGGCGTAAGAATAGGACAACCGTATATGCGTTTTACCCTCTGCACCGATGGGATCAAATACATTGCCTGGGACAAAGGAAACGGACTCTTGTATACTTTTGGCAAGCAGCTCATTAGGTTGTATCGTAGAAGGTAGCTGGAGCCACAGGTTGAGTCCTCCCGCCGGGCTGGTCCATGTCCAGCCGGAATCGCGGAGACTGGTCTCCATCGTTTCCTTACGAATCTGGAGCGCAATACATAGCTTTTTAATATGCTGCTGCATACGTGGGGATTGAAAGTATTGTAAAAACAGCTTTTGATTCAGCAGCGGCGATCCGTTGTCCACTAGCGCTTTGACGCTCAGTAGACTGTCCATGAGCTGAGGCCTACAGGTTACGGCTGCGATTCGCAGACCGGGTGCGACATATTTGCTGTAGCTGCGAATATAGACGACGCTCCCCGAGATATCATAGGAGAAAATCGGAGAAGGCGGCTTTTGCCCAAAGCTGATATCATAGGTGCTGTCATCCTCGACAATAAGACAGCCGTAGCGCTCGGCCAGTTCGGGCAGACGTTTGCGCTGCTCATCGGGGATCGTAAAGCCGGTCGGATTGTGAAAGGTCGGATTCACATAAAAGAGACGCGGTTTTTCCGTTTTCAGGCACCATTCAATCTGATCCATATCATAACCTTCTGGCCGTATATCAGTTACAGTTAGGCGGGCGCCTTGTCTACGGAATATTTCCATGGCGGGACCATAGACCGGACGTTCGATTAATACACGGTCTCCTGTACGGATCAGAGATCGGGAAACCAAATCGATGGCTTGCTGTGCGCCGGAGGTAATCAGTACTTCGTCCGTTGATACTGCAAAATGCTTATCTGTGCTAAAATGCTGCGCCATGGCATCACGAAGCTCAGCGTCTCCTTGTACAGAAGAATAGGTAGCTGCGATTTTTGGATGCTTTTCAAACACCTGCATCATTAATTCTCTCCAGTATCGGTTAGGCAGGAGAGAGGGATCAATCAGGGCCTTGGAAAATTGGAAGTCTGCGTTCACGGCATGAACCTGGGTGAGTCCATCCAGCCCCCTCCAGACGGAAACAGACGGGTCGTCTGCCATGTAAGTGGATTCCGATTGGAAGATCCGCTTTGTGGATGATCGTTCCGAATAGGCAGTACATATTCCCAATTCTGCTGCATGGGAAGCATGAGCGTAATATCCCGATTTATCTTTTACATAGATGCGTCCTTGTTGCTTTAACTCCTGATATGCCCGGAATACGGTTAACCGATGCACACCCAGCTCCTGAGCCAGACTTCGCACCGACGGCAATTTAACGTCTGCTGGCCAGTCCCCGCGCTCAATCCGCACATTTACGTAATGGACGACCTGCTCATACAGCTTTAAGCTCGGATCGGCCGAGTTATTTTCTGTTGAAAACAATAATTCGCTGTTAACCTTGCCCATGCTGTCCACGCTCCTTTGTGTGTATTGTACTATACAGCACTTCAAAAACGTATACAACTGTTCTGTGGTTGCCCATCTGTTCTGTATGTCTCCTTGTATGCTTGTGAGTAACAGAAGGGAGAGGGAAGTATCATGATTGGCATCGCCTTTACAGTTATGTGTCTTATTTTTGGCACCACATTTTTGGCTATCAAAGTGGGAGTGGAGGCCGGACTTCCGCCGTTCTTATCGGCAGGAGCACGTTTTATGACAGCAGGGGCGATCTTGTTTATTGCGATGAGGCTGTCGGGAAAGGTTCGGTGGTCGTTGTTATGGAGTAAGGAAATGCTGCTGATTGGCACGGGAACGACCTTCGGCACATTCTCAACACTGTATTGGGCAGAGCAATATGTCAGCTCGGGGATCGGCGCTATTTTGTCAGCCACCGGACCGATGATGATTGTACTGATGCAGTCTGCAATACTGCGGCAAAAAACGACGAGAATTACGCTCATGGGCTGTATAATCAGCTTTCTCGGGGTCGTGCTGGTGGTATTGCCCGGCTTAGCGGTTCAAATCAGCGGCCTGTGGTTGGCAGGTTGCATAGCCATTTTGCTGGGTGAGCTATGCTATTCGGGTGGAGCCCTGTATTCCAAGCGAGTTATGGATGCATTTCGTGATACGAATCCGATTGCCTTAAATGCAGCTCAAATGTTCCATGGTGGTTGGATGCTGCTAGTACTGTCGGCTTTCACTGAGCCTTGGAATTCTGAGGGATGGAATCTGCTGCCTGCCATAGGCTCTCTGTTTTATTTGATCCTGTTTGGCTCCATGATTGCGCAAACACTATTTTACTGGCTTATGGCGCGTACGAATCCATTGTTTCCGACCACATGGCTCTACATTTCACCACCAATTGCTGTAGGCCTGGGTGCTTTTTTGTATGGAGAACATGTAAGCTGGTGGATGCTGGCAGGGGTGCTGCTCATTGTGACCGGGTTGATGTGTATGAATAACGGAATCATCCGTCTGGTGAACAGACGCAAAGTACGCTCTGCTGCCTGATATTTCGAAGTTGTTAGAATATGATGTAATATGATAGAAAAAGCCTCCAAACTGCCGTATATTACTAAACATGCGGCGTTTGGAGGCTTTGTTGTTGTAATACTTTATTTAAGTATTATGGGTACAGTCAGTTTCTGCTTATTCAATATTGAGTACAAATTTGTCGATGGCATGCTTTACACCGTCTTCGTTATTACTGCGAGTAATGTAATCAGCCAGCTTTTTTAAATCAGGAATCGCATTCTCCATCGCTATGCCAAGACCGGCACATTCCAGCATTTCATGGTCATTCCAAGAGTCGCCGATCGCAATGGTCTCCGACAGATCACAGCCAAAATGGTTTGCAAGGAAGGCAAGAGCGTGGCCCTTGGTGCCTTCATGATGCATAATTTCCAGGAAATGAGGCTTGGATTTTGTAATATGCACTTCACTGCCAAGCAATTCGCGAAGTTCGGGAATTAATTCGTCCAACACTTCCGGCTCGTCGATAATCAGCAATTTAGGAGCTGGTTGCTCTATAACTTTACTGAACACAGGCTCTACAAAATATTCCGTGTTGTTCAGCTCGGTGTAATCTTTAATTTTTTGATTATCTTCACGAGTGTACAATTTGTCATCTATATACGTTTGCAAATGCAGATTGCGTTCCACGCAGAATTCATACAGACGACGTGCAGCTACGAGTGGAACATAACGCTCATACAGCACGTTTTCGTCCAGCAGGTTTTTAACCAAAGCTCCTTGGTACGTAATGATCGGTACGTTCAACCCCGTTTGGCGTGCAATTTTGTGCGCGGAGGCATAAGCTCGTCCAGTAGCGAGAGTAACCACCACACCTTTAGCTACAGCAGCTTCCAATGCCTGTTGTGTCGCTGGAGTAACTTCTTTCTGGTCATTAATGAGAGTATCATCAATATCAATGGCAATTAATTTATACATATCGGTATTCTCTCCTTTATCTCTATCATGGGGCAATATTAAAATTGTATCTTATAATATTCAAAATGACAATATCGCATTGAAAAAGGGACGACGCCCATAAGAGCCTGTCCCCTTATAACCACTGAAGTATTGGCTTGAAACCATGGAAAAAAGTAACGCTTAGTCTTCCAGAAATACAAGTCCAACAAAGTCGTCCAGTTCAATATTACCAAAGTAATGCTTCAAATCGAGAGAGGATAAGGCTTGACGGACCTCACCTTCATCATAACGCTTGCCACGCAGGATATTTTCAATATCAGCGACATCACCTACACCGAAGAAATCCCCGTAGATTTTAATATCACGGATGTAGCCTTCCTTCAGATCCATGCGGATATCTATAATACCGACCGGGAATTTACGTGTGTGCTTGATATTGCTCTCAGGGGATAGACCATAGTTCCAATCCCACGATTGATAGCGTTCTTTGGAAATTTCATGGATTTTAGCCCAATCCGCATCGGTGAGCTTATATTGAGGCACCTGATCCAATTCTGAACCAAAGATGGACCGCAGCAGTTCCTCGCGAAATTGTTCTATGGTCATCTCACGGTCCATCAGTTCGCTGATGTTAGCCACGCGGCTACGGACGGATTTTGTGCTTTTGGATTTGAATTTTTCGGGATTGGCGTGCAGCGATGCAGCCACATTGTCCAGATTCAGGTTGAACATCAATGTACCATGGCTGAACATACGTCCACGTGTGGCAAATTGAGCATTTCCTGAAATTTTACGTTCTCCGACTTGCAGATCGTTGCGTCCCGTCATTTCGGCTTCTACTCCCATTTGGTGGAGGGCGTCAATCACAGGTTGCGTAAATTTGAGGAAATTATGAAAGGACTCCCCGTTATCCTTGGTAATGAAGCTGAAATTTAAGTTACCGAGATCATGATATACAGCCCCGCCGCCGGACAGGCGACGAACGACTTGAATATTGTTGTCTCTCACAAACTCAGCATTGATTTCTTCAACGGTGTTTTGATGCTTGCCTATAATAATAGAAGGCTGATTAATGTAAAACAGCAGATAGCTGTCGTCCAGCGGTAAATGCTTGAGCGCGTATTCCTCAATAGCAAGATTAATGGCTGGATCGTGTATGCCCTGGTTGTCGATGAACAGCATGTCCATTCCTCCGTATATACAAACTGTGTATTTTATGTGTGCCTCCCCCTATTGTAACCCAAGTGAGCCATGTACAAAAGCTCATTTGCATTGACGGGACGCGAAAAGCAGCCTCATAATGGAGCTAAATGATTGAAAACGGGCGGAAAGGATATGAGGCAATGATAGAGGTTTACGGTCATGGCGGGGACAGGGAAACGGCTGCCGCGACATTTGGCGGAGCTGCGGCGGATTTTGTGGATTTTAGTGCGAATATTAATCCGCTCGGCCCGCCACCGGAGGTGCTTGAGGCACTGCGAAGCTCATTGGACACGGTGATTCGCTATCCAGACCCTGGACACCGCCACTTTAAAAATATGCTGGCACGGCGGCTGCACGTTCCACCGGAGTCGCTGAGCATCGGTAACGGCGCTGCTGAAAGCATGGCGCTGCTGCTATTGGGCCTGGCTCCCAAGCGTGTGGGCACAGTGGAGCCGTGTTTTTCGGAATATGCCGAGCTGGCTGGCAAATTTGGAGCCGAGATCCACCGGGTATACGGGAAGGCTTCGCTTCAATGGAAGGCAGACGTGGAGGACATCCTTCAGCTCATGAAGCAGGTAGATGTACTGTTCCTTGGGCAACCGAATAATCCGAACGGTGTGCAATATGGCGTGCAGGAGCTATACGAACTGGCAGAAGCGGCTGGCAGAACGGGTACCGTGCTGGTGGTGGATGAAGCCTTTATTGATTTTATCCCACTGGAACGACAAGTCTCATTATTGCCTGTGCTGGATCGCTATCCTCATGTGATTTTGATCCGATCGATGACCAAATTTTATGCCATTCCTGGCTTGCGATTGGGCTATGCGATTGCTCATCCGGACTATATCCGGCAAATGACGGCCAAACAGGTGACCTGGAGTGTTAATGGATTGGCGTTGCTGGCTGGAGAGGCGTGTCTGAGAAGTGGGCAAGCTTATGAGCGCCGCACACAGGAACTGATTGCGACGGAGCGCAGTCGCTTGCTGACTGCCTTAGCGGAATGGGGCTGCGGTGTCGTTCCCGGCGAAGCCAATTACGTGCTAGCAAGGGCGCCGGGAACGTGGAGTTCATCGGCTATTCAGCAGGCGCTTGGACAACGTGGGATTCTTATACGTAGCTGTGCCATGTATCCGGGGCTGTCGGCGAGCCATTTTCGAATTGCAGTCAAGGACGCCGAAGCCAATAATATGCTGCTGTCTGCACTCAGTGAAGTGTTGGAGGAGGAGCGGCGTGATCGTTAGCTTGGTTATCATGGCAGCCTATTTGCTGGACAGGCTAATCGGCGATCCGAGATGGTTGCCACATCCAGTCATCGGGATGGGACATGCCATTTCAGCATTGGAAAAAGCGATTCGTCGTAAGGTCCGCAGTGACCGGGGATTGAAACGTGCGGGTATACTGCTTCCACTCATTGTGGCAGGAGGCTCCTTTGGGCTTGCTTGGGGGCTATTGTGTGTGCTTGCCTGGATTCACCCATGGTTGTCTGTCGTCGTAGAAATTGTTCTGGTTGCAACCACAATTGCTTCCAAAGGACTAAAGGACGCAGGGATGGCCGTATACCGAGCGTTGCAGGCGAATGACCTGACTGTGGCACGTCGGGAGCTAGGCATGATTGTCGGGAGGGATACGCAGCAGCTTGACGAGCCTGAAATTGTACGCGGTACCGTCGAAACAGTCGCTGAAAATATCGTGGACGCCATTATTTCCCCGCTTTTTTATGCCCTGATCGGGGGAGCCCCCTTGGCACTGGCATATCGTGCCGTAAATACGCTCGACTCAATGGTTGGCTACAAAAATGAAAAGTACCTGCATTTAGGCTGGGCCTCGGCACGTCTGGACGATGTAGCTAACTACATTCCGGCTCGCCTGACAGCAGTTATGCTTGTGATAGCGGCGTGGTTGTATCGGCTGGATGCTGCAAGAAGCTGGCGCACAGTCAAGCGGGATGCCCGTCTGCACCCAAGCCCGAACAGCGGCTTCCCCGAATCAGCAGTGGCAGGTGCCTTGGGGATTCGTCTCGGTGGCTACAACGTGTATCACGGCGTACGCTCCTTTCGGGCATATATGGGCGAAGAGATACGACCACTGGAGTCGAAGGATATCCGGCATACCATCCGGCTGATGTTCGCCGTATCCACTATGTTTGTAGGGTTGTGTTTGTTGGGAGCTGCGGGGTGTTTTGCCTTGGGATGGATGCGGTGAGGAGTGACATTATTTTGAAACAAAATACAGAAGGGAAAAGAGTGCGAGAATGTGCACTAAGTCCGAACCCACAACAGGATAGTGAGCCGAATGATGCTAAAGAAGATCTGCAGTGGGACATGGAGCTCGTGCTAGTTCGTCATGGCACAACCTCATGGAATAAGGAACGTCGATATCTGGGACATGCCGATTTGAGTTTGCTGTCTGGAGCAGAGCAGGAATTAAAGCCTTTGCGGGAAAAATTGCAGGGCCAGTCCTTTGCTCAAATCTATTGCAGTGACTTGATGCGATGTCGCCAGACCTTGCAGATCATTTTGCCGGAGTCAGCATTGACGACTGAACGTTCCCTATCTGCTATGCCTCCCATGATGGAACCACGTCTGCGAGAACTTCACTTTGGCGAGTGGGATGGAAAAACGTATGACATGCTTAAGGATGTGGCGTTGTATCGCGCTTGGATTGATGAGCCGCAACGAATCACCCCGCCTGGAGGAGAGTCTTGGGTCCATTTTGTGAATCGTCTGCGTGAATTCCTTGACTCTCTGTTTGCGTGGCGCATTGCTTTGAAGGTTCAGCCAATAGAGTCGAATGCTGCACCGCCCTCTGTTTTGGTTGTCACGCATGGTGGAGTAATTCGCCAATTGGTTTGTATGCTGATACCAGGTCATGATTTTTGGAGTCTGAATCCAAAACCGGGAGAAGCGATTAGGCTTCAGTTAAGGCTGGCAGGACTGCACAATTGTATAGCAAAATTGCTTTTTCACTAGGGTAGTTGTGGCGAATCAAGCAGCTGTTTGGGTTGTAAGCTAACTCTTTTTAACCTATAATCATCAAGTAAAAGAACGGCTTGACTACACTACATCAAATATCCAGCAGACGAGGTCGGCGCCGTGTGAGGGAACTTGCTTTTCTTCATTGCGCTGTTAAAAGGGAAGTCGGTGTGAGTCCGACGCGGTCCCGCCACTGTAAATGGAAACATGCTCATTAGCCCTGTTACATGTGCCGCCAAGCATGTGAAAGAATATCAGGGCATGCCTCTTCCATAAGTCAGGATACCTGCCCGTCCGCCTGTCACCATAATCCTTCGAGGAAAGGATGACGTGTTCGCAGTGACTGTCCATGCGGAAAGAAGCTGCCCGCCTGCGCACGATCTGTGCTAACGTGACCCCTGTATCCTGATATGAGGATGCGGGGGTTTTTGATAGGAAAAGAAGGCTGGAATGAGGAAAATATCGGATGATGTTCAAGTAACGCTCTTAACGATTTTTGTATGAAGGGGTGCAAATCATGGCAGGCAAAAAAATAAAGGTATGGACAACAGGTCTATTGGCGCTGATATTGGCAGTTGTGCTGAGTGCATGTGGCGCGAATGGAAAAAATGTAGAAAATAAAGAGGGCCAAGCTTCTTCACAGCAGCCGGGACAGACCGTGACCGCACAAGAGCCTCCGGGCAAAACGGTTTACCCGCTAACGGTTAAGGATGCAACAGGACAGGAATTTACATTTAAAAAGGCACCGGACAAGATCGTTTCCGTCTCCCCGGCAGAAACCGAGGCGTTGTTCGCTATCGGATTGGATAAGGAAATTGTTGGTGTATCCGACTACTCTGATTACCCGGAGGCAGCTACGAAAAAGCCTAAAGTGGGCGGTATTATGAAACCGAACGAAGAGGCGATCATTGCTGCGAACCCTGATGTCGTTTTTGCAGGAATTTCACTTAGTGAACAGGCTACGACTAAGCTGCGTGACATGGGAATTATGATTTTTAAAACGGAACCGAAGACCGTTGAAGATGTCATAGCTAACATCGAATTGTATGGGAAAATCACCGATCATCAGAAAGAAGCGAGAGCGGTGACCGACAAGATGAGAGCAGATGTAGCGGAAGTGAAAGAAGGAGTTAAAAATATCGGCAAAGGGCAGAAGCTACGGGTATACGTCGAATTTTCACCAGGCTGGACAGTGGGTAAAGGCGAGTTTATGGACGAACTGATCACATTGGCGGGCGGCGAAAACGTGGGTGCCACGCAGAAGGGCTGGTACCAAATCAGTGAGGAAAATATTATAGCTGCCAACCCTGACGTGATTTTATACAGCAAAAGTGTGAAGGATGACAAAACAGGCCAGTCCCTCGGCGATATCATAAAAGCTCGTAGTGGATGGGATCAAATATCGGCTGTTCGTAACAATCGTGTATTTGCCGTGGATGATAATTTGATTAGCCGTCCAGGTCCACGCGTAACAGAAGGACTCAAGGAAGTAGCCAAGGGCGTGTACCCTGAAATTTTCAAATGAACCGTAGACTGATCGGTTTTGGGGGGACTGGTCTTGTCTTGCTGCTGCTGACGCTGCTGCTCTGTCTTGGCATCAGCTCGGTCAGTCTTCCGGTCAGCCAGATCACAGGTATTTTGATCAACCACCTACCGTGGTTAGGTGATACGTTTACACCGGATTGGAATACATCTGCAGAGCAGATTATTTTGAAGGTGAGACTGCCACGGGTGTTACTGGGAATGTTGGTTGGAGCAGCGCTGGCGCTGGCGGGAGCCGGATTTCAGGGTGTGCTGCGTAATCCTTTGGCTGATCCGTATACACTGGGAGTGTCTTCGGGAGCTTCGGTAGGAGCGGCAGTGCTGATTTATTGGGGGCTTCAATTTTCATTTGTGGGTATATGGACCCTTCCGCTAGTCGCATTTATAACCGGCATGCTGACGCTGTGGATGGTGTTGACGTTGGCGCGTGAAGGTGGGAAAATTCCGACCCAAAGCCTCATTTTATCAGGTGTGGTGATGCAATTTTTTGGGGGAGCCATTGTTTCTTTTCTGACAGCCATGTCGAAGGAAACAGTCAATGAAATATTGTACTGGACGTTGGGAAGTCTTAGTCTGCGAGGTTGGTCATATACGGGAATTCTTTTACCTTACGTGATCGTTGGGTTGGTGTTTCTATGGAACCGGGCACGGGTGCTGAATATTCTGGCTTTGGGTGAACGTCAAGCGGCTCATATGGGGGTTCATGTAGATGCGACGAAGCTATCTGTCCTGATCATATCTACCTTGCTGACAGCTGCCGCTGTCTCAGTATGCGGAGTCATTGGCTTTGTCGGACTCGTTGTACCACATATCATTCGTCTGGTGACAGGTCCTGATTACCGGATGATCGTTCCGTTGTCTGCACTGGGTGGAGCTATTTTTATGGCTTGGGCAGATACGGCAGCTCGTACGCTGTTAGCCCCGACGGAAATTCCTTTGGGCGTGATGACAGCCTTTGTGGGAGCACCGTTCTTCGCATATCTCCTGTACCGGAACAAGAAGCTGCGCAGGGGGGATCTGCTGTGACCGAACCAAGTGAATTACTAAAGGTGCGTGCTCGAGCATTAGAGGTAGCGGGCCTGAGCCGTGCTTATGGGGATTTCCATGTGCTAAAGAATGTTAGCTGGAACGTAGACGAAGGAGCTTGGTGGGGGATCATTGGTCCGAATGGGAGTGGTAAATCCACGTTGCTGCATCTGCTTTCTGGTGTAGACCAGCCGACCTCTGGAAGTGTTCATATCTATGGTAAAAAGATCGATAGCTACAGCAGAAAAGAGCTTTCCCGACTTGTAGCTGTACTCCAACAGGAGGGGATTCCTCCAGTAAGATACACGGTCAGGGAAGTTATAGAAATGGGACGGTTCCCTCATCAGGACTGGCTAGGCAGGGAAAAGGGAGTTGATGTGGAGGCGATTACGGATCGGGTCCTAGCGCGATTGAGTCTAACTTCACTAGCTGACAGAACATTGGATCGCTTGAGTGGGGGACAGCGACAGCGTGTAGCTTTGGCGAAAGTGATGGCGCAGGAGCCACAAATATTGCTGCTGGATGAACCCACGACCTATTTGGATTTGCGCTATCAGCTTGAATTTATGGAATTGCTGGCAGAATGGCGCCAAGAAACGGGCGTGACGATCATTGCTGTCCTGCATGATCTTAATTTGGCGGCACAATTTTGCGATAGTTTGCTTGTACTTAAGGATGGAATGGTTGAAGGATTGGGTAGTTCATCGGATTTGCTAACAGAGGACCGGATTCGGCGTGTATATGGTGTGGAGCCTGCGATGCTTCCGCATCCCGATAGCGGCGTACCGCAACTCTTGCTGCGCAGAAGCTCTGCGTCTACAGCAGACCAATAGGAGATTGGGAACATACTAAAAAGAGCAGGGAGTGGAAGGTATGAACGACAAGCTGCGTCAGCTGATCGATAGCATAGCCCAGCCGGATGGAGTGGCGGCTTCGGCAGCGTCAGCACATTTGGACCAATTAACAAAGCCACCTGGAAGTCTTGGAAAACTGGAGAGTTTGGCCATCCAGCTAGCAGGAATTACTGGCGTGGACAAGCCTGAATTTGATCATAAAACGGTGATGGTCATGGCTGCGGATCATGGGGTGTGTGAAGAGGGAGTTAGCGCCTTTCCAGCTGAGGTTACGCAGCAAATGCTGTATAACATGCTGTCAGGCGGCGCAGCAATTAATGTGCTGGCACGTCATGCAGGCGCTGATGTCCAGGTAATAG
This sequence comes from Paenibacillus sp. EKM10P, assembly GCF_011800655.1. Taxonomy (NCBI): domain Bacteria; kingdom Bacillati; phylum Bacillota; class Bacilli; order Caryophanales; family Paenibacillaceae; genus Paenibacillus; species Paenibacillus sp. EKM10P. The sequence continues at coordinate 515,722 of NZ_JAALET010000001.1, forward strand.
ATGTTGGCGTGAATGCGGACGTTGCTCACCCGGATTTGGTGAATCGTAAGGTGCGTATGGGCACTTCGAATATGGCTAAAGGGCCAGCCATGCTGCGTACGGAAGCGGAACAAGCGGTTTTGGCCGGAGCTGAAGCCGTAGCAGAAGCGGTTAAAGGTGGCACACGTCTATTTGTTACCGGAGAGCTGGGCATCGGGAATACGACAGCCAGCGCTGCGGTTGTATGTGCGCTCACCGGACTTGATCCGGAAGTGATCGTGGGCCGGGGAACAGGGGTAGATGTGGCGGGGCTTACCCATAAAATAGCCGTTGTCTGCCGCGCATTGGATGTGAATCAGCCGGATGCCAATGACGCACTGGACGTGCTGACCAAGGTCGGCGGTCTGGAGATTGCCGCTCTGGCAGGCGTCATCCTCGGCGCAGCCGCGCATCGCTGTCCAGTGGTGCTGGACGGCTTTATTTCCGGCGCGGCAGCCCTTGCTGCACGCGCGCTTGCGCCTGCGAGCGCGGCGTACATGCTTGCTTCGCACGCCTCGGACGAGCGTGGACACGCGGCGGTGCTCCGCCAGCTTAAGCTGGAGCCCATGCTCCATCTGGACATGCGGCTCGGTGAGGGCACGGGCGGTGCGCTGAGCTTGCACCTGATTGATGCGGCGTGCCGCATTATGCGCGAAATGGCGACCTTTGCCGATGCAGGCGTATCGGACGGTCAGGGAGCCGCGCAGCGATGAAGGCGCTCGTGACCGGCGGGGCACGCAGCGGAAAAAGCGGCTTTGCCGAGCGATTATGCATGGCGCGCGCTCCGCGCGCCTGCTATATTGCAACGGCCCAAGCCTATGACGTGGAGATGAAGGAGCGCATCGCTCTTCATCGGCTCCAGCGCGATTCTGCCGGGTATGACTGGCAGACGCTGGAGGAAGCGCAGGCGCTGCCGGAGCTGCTGCGGCGGCTTGGCGACGATCAAGCGTCGCAGCCTGCGCCTATGGTGCTGGTCGACTGCCTGACCCTGTGGCTGTCGAACGTGCTGCTGGCCGCAGGTGAGGACGGCGAAGCTGCGGCCAGAGCCGCCATGGATGAACTGGCGGCAGCTGTGGAGCAGTATCCGGGATCGCTCGTCATCGTAACCAACGAGGTCGGTGACGGTATTGTACCAGAATATCCGCTTGGAAGGCTGTACCGGGATTTGAGCGGGATTATGAATCAGCGGATAGCCCGTGTTTGTGACGAAGTTTTTTTAGTGACGGCGGGCATTCCCGTAGAACTTAAACAGTTGGAATATAAGCTATGAGCCGCGAACGTCAGGCTGTTGCTGCGGCTTTTCAATTTTTAACCCGTCTACCGGTCAAGGCGGAGCTGGATTTTTCCCCGGAGCTGCTGAAACGCAGTGCAAGCTATTATCCGCTGGTTGGAGTGATTATTGGTATTATCGTCTGGGGCATTGCGGCGCTTACGGCTATGGTGCTGCCACCGCTGCCGTGTGCGATTCTTACCCTTGCAGTCTGGGTCTGGTTGACGGGCGGACTGCATCTGGACGGGTGGATGGATGCTGCGGATGCCTTATTCAGCTACCGGTCCCGTGAACGGATGCTGGAGATTATGAAAGATAGCCGTGTAGGAGCAATGGGGGTTATTGCTTGTGTGCTGCTACTCATGCTCAAGGCTGCTTTGCTGTATACCGTGCTGGTTGAACAAAATGTGTCTGGCTTGTTGTTGCTTCCGATGGTTTGGAGCCGCTGGTTTATGGTACATGCAATGAAGCGCTGGCCTAAAGCCCGTAACGATGATGGACTGGCTGCGCGTTTTGCTGATATGAGTGGTGGACGTACCAGACTGGCCGTATTTTGGGCTGTAGTCGTGACTCTAGGTGCTGCCGCAGGCCAGTATATACTTGCAGGACCAGCTACAGCAACAGAGGGATCAGGAAACCTGTCGTTAGCAGGGACACACTTACAGACGCTCCTTTCGTATTCTGAAAGCCTTTCAATCTGGATAGGCTTTGCGTTGCTTCCGCTCTTGGCTTACGGAGTTGGAACCTTTACAGCAAACCGTATTAATCGCCGTCTTGGGGGACTTACGGGAGATATATACGGAGCTTTGAACGAATTGCTGGAGACTGTTTTGTTGCTGTTTATTGTCATTTTGTACGGGTTGTGATCAAATTTGAAATGAATTCGTTAAAGGGGAAGAGGCAATTGTCAACTTTCGAACCGTCCCGCACGAACCCGGCAGCTATCTTAATGCTTCAAGGAACAGCGTCGGATGTGGGCAAAAGCGTGGTGACGACCGCGCTGTGCCGGATCTTTCTGCAGGACGGCTACCGTCCCGCACCGTTTAAGTCACAAAATATGGCATTAAACTCTTATGTTACCAAGGACGGCAAGGAAATTGGACGTGCACAGGGAGTACAGGCCGAAGCTTGTGGTATTGAGGCGACGACCGACATGAATCCGATTCTGATTAAGCCGGTCAAGGATATGCACTCACAAATTGTTGTACACGGTGTACCTTATGCCTATATGAGCGCTTCCGATTACCGAAAGGATTTTTTGCCACAAGCCAAGCACACCGTTATGGATGCGCTAAATCGGCTGCGCGATACCTATGATATTGTGCTTATGGAAGGGGCAGGCAGCCCGGCAGAAATTAATTTAAAGGACCGCGATATTGTAAATATGAACCTTGCAGGCTGGGCGGATGCCCCAGTATTGCTGATTTCGGATATTGACCGGGGGGGTGTCTTTGCCTCTCTGGTAGGGACTATTGAGTTGCTGGAACCCCATGAAGTACAGCGTATCCGTGGATTTATCATTAACAAATTCAGAGGCGATTTGTCCCTGCTTCAACCAGGATTGGACTGGCTGGAAGAACGGACAGGCATTCCTGTACTCGGTGTACTGCCCTATTTACCGGACATTCGCATTGAAGCAGAAGATTCGGTCGTACTGGACAAGAAGCCTAAGCGGTCAGCAAAGGATAAAGAATTGGACATTGCGGTGATACGTTATCCGCGTATTTCCAATTTTACGGACACGGATGCTTTGGCCGCAGAGCCGGATGTGAGCGTGCGTTATGTCACAGAGGCCGGACAATTGGGCGTACCGGATGCCATTATCTTACCGGGAACCAAAGACACCATCGGAGATCTGCTGGAATTGCGTGAAAGAGGGCTAGAGGATGACATTCGAGAGGCCGTGAAGATAGGACGCACGCAACTGGTTGGTATTTGTGGGGGCTATCAAATGCTGGGTACAGCGTTATTTGACCCCGATGCCGTCGAATCTGGGTTGCCGCAGCAGGCAGATGGGTTAGGTTGGCTAGCTCTATCCACGACCTTCTTAAAGGAAAAGCAAACCGTGCGCGTTCAAGGAACCCTGTCTAATCATTGCCCACTTTTGCTAAGCACTGCACTTGATTCGGGTTCTACCTCCAAGCCAGTCATTGAAGGATATGAAATACATATGGGTGTTACAGAGTATGTCACGGAACCACATGTATCTATAGACAGGACTCCAGACTCAACGAAAATGAAAACATTATTCCAGATTCAGCGTGGGGAAGGGACTGCCTTTGAGGAAGGTTGGGGTACGACAGACGGTAAGGTATGGGGAACCTACTTGCATGGTGTGTTTGATAATGACCGTTTTCGCCGGTCCTGGTTGGATGGACTGAGACAAGCCAAGGGCTTGCCAGCTTTGGATAGCACTTTTACTGTACGTGAAGCCAAGGAACAAGAATTTGACCGTGTTGCAGAGGTGGTACGCGCTCATTTGGATATGGGACAAATTTACCGCATTCTCGGGATGGATTCATAAACTTCTTCATGGAAGATCCTTTAAAAAGCTTTTAAAAAATAAAGAGGTATCTCTACAGTCATTTTTGTGACTGAGAGATACCTTTTTTAGCAGATCAGCTTACTTAATTTTAAATTTTTGAACCGCCTTTTGGAGCTCAGTTGCTTGTTGGCTTAATTGACGAACAACCTCACTGTGGCTTTCCATTTCATTCAGTTGCTCATCGGCATTTAAACCGATCTCCTGAATCGTATGTTGTGCGTTTGCAGCAATGAGAGCTGTCTCCTCCACGGAAGCAGATACTTCCTCCGAGCTGGCGGATACTTGCTCCGTTGCTGCGGATACGGTTTGAATCGTAGCGTTGATCTTTTGCATGAGCTCACTTAGCTGGTTAAAAGCAAAACTCGCCTGTTGAACCATTTCCGTTCCCGAGTGAATCTCACGACTAACCTGAGTCACTGAGTCCACAGATTGCTGAGATACTTCCTGAATGGTAACCAAATAGTCCGAAATTTCCTGTGTTGCTGCTTTGGATTGCTCTGCGAGCTTGCGAACTTCCCCGGCAACTACAGCGAAGCCCCGTCCATGCTCGCCCGCGCGGGCAGCCTCAATGGAGGCATTCAGGGACAACATTTGAATCTGCTTTGTAATATCGAAAATTGCAGAAACGATGCTACCAATAGCTTCTGAGCGTTCATTCATACTATGTATGTATCGAAGCGACTCATCAGCAGCATGTCCTACCTGTGACATTTGAGCTACAGCTTTTTGAGCAAGCGTATTCCCGTTAACCGTTTCTTTCGTTGCTTCACTGATTTGGTCAGATACATCATTGGCAGAGGAAGCGATATGCTGCACACCTTGAGCAATCTCCTCCATAGCCTGTGCATTTTCAGCAGCAGCAGAAGCGATGCTGTTGCTGCCCTTGGCTACTTCTTCAGCGGCAGCTGTAGAGTCCTGGACTTTTACACTCATAGCCTCAGTTCGACGAAGCAACTCGTCCGACCCTTTAACAACTGCACCTGATGTAGTAAGCACATGGCCGATCATTTCTTTCAAGTTAAGAGACATAGATTGGAAGCTGCGGGCAAGTTGAGCAATTTCATTAACTCCTTGAACCTTTGTATCTTGCGAAAGATCCCCTTGGGCAATTTTTTCGCTATGACGAACCAATTCAGCAATGGGCTGTACAACTTTACGAATGACAAGGGTAGAAATAACTCCGCCCAGTATAAGTGTTACCAGTGTAATACCAATGCAAATCCATAGGATTTGTTGGGATTTTTCCTGTACGAATCCAACATCTTCGTTCACGCCAAGAATCAGATTACTGCCTGATATGGCAAAGAAGGCGGTTTTGTGTACTCCATGCGAGTCGCTGTAAATGTCACTGATATTCATCTCGCCTTGTTTGGCTTTTTTAATATCCTCAACAGGAACAAGGGTATCCTTGACCTTATATGCTGATTTTACGTTTCGTGCGACAACTTCGGCCTTACCATCATCCTTCAGCACCGCAATATATGCGGATTCTAATTTGAGGGTGTCGACCTTGTCCTGAAGATAAGCTTCCATCTGCATAGCAGAGCTGGAACCAGACCCACTTCCTTGCCCAGCTTGAACGGCTAAGGAAATATTGAGATCCTGATACACATTTTTAGCCCCAGTTTCTAGCAATTGGTCTACTTGAGGCATGACACTGCTATTAATGATACTCATGGAAACTGCATAAAAACTGATGCTGAACAGAAGAGACGCAAAGAGCTGAATCAGCAAAAACATAATTCGTAGCTTTGCGCCAAGGGAACGATTAAAACGCTTCATGAAAATTCTCCTCTCACATGATGGTGATAAAACAGACGAATTGCCCTGCTTGATGTAGGCCGCTTGTCCAATGAGATACTAGACACGCCATGATCTACTTGTTTTCCTTTCTTTGCTTGAAGAAAAGACTGAAAATGTTCGGATTCTATGTATATTTCAGCTGTATTCAAGGACACAAGATATGAGAAAGGGAAGTAATCCATGATTTACTAAAAAGTAGGTTAGACCTATTTTACATAATTAACAGACGGTTGAATAGTCATATTTGCCCAAAAACAAACAAAAAATATATAACTATGGTCTTGGGTGTTTAGATGTAAGTTTGATGTAAATTATCAGGAGTAGGAAATTAAAAAGCTTTACCCGTGCTTTTATAACTATTGTAAAAAAGAAGGAATATAAGTAGTATAAGGAATGCCACTTTTTACAAGCTTCTTTTAAGCTTGCTTTAATAAGTTCGAATGTGGTCTTCAATATACATATAAAAGGGGCAAAGGCAGTTATGGATCGGGAATTGCTTTCTAAGGAAATAAATTTGGAGGTAGAGGGAGAAGATAATCAGGAACCGACTATAGATCAAGATCAAGATCAAGATCAAGATAAAGCGAATAGAGGAGGGAATCCGTTGAGCCGCCTGTTTGATTTTATCTCAGGCGTATTCACTCCGCTCTTGCCATTGCTAATTGCTGGAGGAATCATTCAGGGGATTGCGACTGTTTTCTTGTTCTTAGATTTTTTTGATACTCAAGTCTTTACCGCTTTAGGGTACATTGGTGGTGTCATATTTTATTTTTTGCCCATTATGATAGCGGTAAATGCGGCAAGAAAGCTTGGTAGCAATTTATTTATTGCGGCGGCAATTGGGGCCTGCTCATTTCATCCTGGTATTATGGAACTACTGCAATCCGGCCTAAAAATGAATTCAGACGATTTACCCGTGGTGGAGCCACAGTATGTTGCTTCTTTTATACTGATTCTTATTGTTGTCTGGCTTGCATCGAAGATTGAAAAGGGATTGAGTAGGTTCGACCGTTATTCAATTCAACTACTGGTCGTTCCTACATTGACGCTTATCTTGATTGTGCCTTTATTGCTGTTTGTTTTTGGTCCGCTGTGGACGACCCTGGCACATCATTTGTCGGATGGTTTTGCTTCATTGTTTGACGATGCGGACGTATTTGCAGGTCTGCTGTTTGGTGGGACAATACCTGTGCTCCACTTTGCGGGTATGCAATATATGATGTCGATGAACATAATAGAATCCATGGCTACGATTGGCTATGATTCTATTACCCCTGTTGTTGCGGCGGCAGTCATGGCTCAGGCAGGCGCGGCCTTCGGTGTATGTGTTAAATCCAAAAATGCCAAAGTCAAAATACTTGCTGCTTCCACAGGCCTGTTAGCTATGTTTGGAATCATTGAACCGGCATTATACGGCGTTAATGTGCGTTTCAAAAAACCGCTTATCGCGGGACTGGTCGGCGGGGCTATTGGTGGGGCGTGTATGTGTCTGTTTGAAGTGAAGTTGACTGCTTTTGCAGCCTTATCTGGCTTGCTTAGCTTACCCCTGTTTTCCGACACTACATTTGTTTACGCCATTTTGAGCATGCTGATTTCGTTTGTTACGGCTGGTGTAATTACGTATTTTATGGGCTTTGTGGACGATAAAGAGGAGCCATCAAAAATTGCATCCGCATCCCGTATTCGTGCTTCCTCGGAATTGAATGTGGAAAAGAGCTCTAACAATTAAGGTGCAACGCAACGGCTAATTACCTCATGTAAGTGTTTACAAAAAAATCTTGTCAGCTCAGTGTTTATATGATACTATGATGACAGTTAATCAAAACTGCACAATCATGGATTGTTACCATATCGGGCAAAACCATAAACAGACACTATGTGTCAGTTTTGGTATTGCCTTTTTTTACTACTCCAAGCGGCTTAAGGTGATGGAATGAAGATAGCAAAGGTGCTGAATAATAACGTCGTAACGGTCATTGATGAACAGCAGAAAGAATTAGTCATTATGGGAAGAGGAATTGCTTTTAAAAAAAACACAGGCGATGAGATTGAAGAGGGGAAAATCGAGAAAATTTTCAAGCTTGAAAGTACCGAGGTTTCCCGTAAATTGATGACCCTGATGTCTGATATCCCTATTGAGTATGTTGAACTTTCTGATGAAATCATCCAGTATGCCAAAACGATACTTGGTGTAGAGTTGCATGACAGCATCTATATTTCGCTGACAGATCATATCCATTTTGCCATAGAGCGTTACCGTTTGGGTATGGACATCAAGAATGCACTTTACTGGGAAATCAAACGAATGTACCGCAAGGAGTTCGCGATTGGGACCAAAGCATTGCACATGATTCAGGACAAGTTGGGGGTTACACTCCCAGATGATGAAGGGGCGTTTATTGCCTTACATTTGGTGAATGCACAGCTGAACAGTGAAATGCGCGAAACGATAACCCTGACTAATATCGTCAAGGATATCATAAACATTGTAAGCCGCTTTTTTGTAATGGAGCTGGATGAAGAGTCGTTAAGCTATTACCGCTTTATTACACATCTCAAATTTTTTGCCCAACGGGTTATGAACGGAACTCCTGTACAAAATACAGATAATTCGCTTCATGATATGGTTAAGGTACAATATAAGGACGCTTATGCTTGTGCGGAAAAAATAAGAGATTATACGTCTAAGATCTATGGTCGAAGCTTATCCCAGGATGAGATGCTGTATCTCACGATTCACATCGAACGCATCATTAAGAATCAATGATTTTACGGATGATCAGGGATTTAGGATTGCTACTTCTAAACAAGAAGGCAAAACCTGAATGCTGAAAGAAGATTGGCTTTTATAAAGCTGTCTGCTTTCTGTATTCAGGTTTTTTTTATTCCCAAATTTCACACTATATACCTTAAATAGAAAAGAGGAATGCCTCATGGATCGAAATCAATTATCCAAAGAGATACTTACATTGGTCGGTGGAGAAGAAAATGTAGAGCAGGTCATTCACTGCATGACGCGCTTGCGCTTCAACCTTCATGATGATAAGAAAGCTCAAAAAGAGCAGTTGCAAAAAACGGATGGTGTCATGGGAGTCATGGAGAGTGGCGGCCAGTTTCAGGTGATTATCGGAAATGATGTAGCTAATGTATATAAATCATTGGTGAGTAACATGTCCAAGGCACCGCAAAGTGAAACAGGCGCAAGCACTGCATCCAAGAAAAAACAAAACCCGATCAGCCAACTGTTCGACTTTATTGCAGGTATGTTTACACCTATTTTGCCGGCGATCACCGGGGCAGGTATGATCAAAGGGATTATTGCCCTACTGGTAGCTATGCACTGGATGTCTGACAAGAGTCAAACCTATACGATTTTAGCCGCAATAGGTGACGGTGCGTTCTATTTCCTGCCGATTATTTTGGCTGTGAGTGCGGCTAGAAAACTCGGTAGCAATATGTTTATTGGCGCGGCAATTGGTGCTTCAATTTTACATCCAGACATTACAGCATTACTGGCTTCGAATGTGAAGGTTAGCTTTATTGGCCTTCCGGTAACAGCGGCCACGTATTCGTCGACCGTTATTCCAATTGTTATCGCGATCTGGCTGGCATCCTATGTTGAAAAATTCATTGATAAGTATACTCATGCATCACTGAAGTTGCTTGTTGTTCCAACACTGACTCTATTGATTATCGTACCTTTGACGTTGATTGCTGTAGGGCCGCTCGGCTCCATTATTGGTAATGGCCTGTCAGGGGGGATATCTTGGTTGTTTGAAAATACAGGTGCGCTTGCAGGTCTGCTGCTGGGCGGTACCTTTTCCCTGATCATTATGACAGGCATGCACTACGCGTTGGTTCCTATTATGATCGGATCGATTGCAACGTTGGGCTATGATTACATGATTCCAATTATGGGAGCAGCTAACTTGGCTCAGGCTGGTGCAACACTTGGCGTATTCTTGAAATCCAAAAATGCCAAAGTCAAAACAGTGGCCTTCTCCACGAGCTTGACAGCTATTATGGGTGTAACCGAGCCTGCAATGTATGGTGTGAATATGCGGTTTAAAAAACCGTTTACGGCAGCGTTGATCGGCGGAGCTGTCGGTGGGGGCTTCATGAGTTTGTTTGGTACAAAAGCGTACGTCGTTGGGGGACTCGTTGGTTTGCCTGGTCTGGCTATGTTTATTGGACCGACTTTCTTGTACGCAATTCTTGGTCTTATTATTGCATTTGTGGTTGCTGCGATTGTTACCTATGTGATCGGTTTTACAGATGAAAAGAACGAAGAAGCGACACAAGCAGCAGATGCTGCTGGCGAGATCTCTACTGAGGAAGTAGCACAATCTGCGATGAGCTCACTGCCAAAAGGTGAGAAAATCCCGGTATTCAGCCCAATTGTGGGTGAAGTTAAACCGCTCAGTGAAGTCAATGATCCTGCATTTTCTCAAGAAATTATGGGTAGAGGATGGGCTATTGAACCCTCCGAAGGTCGGGTTGTTTCCCCAGTTGAGGGCACAGTGTTCTCCATTTCCAAAAGTGGGCACGCTGTAGGTTTGGTGAGTGATTCAGGACTTGAAATGCTCATTCACGTAGGGATGGACACTGTTAAACTAAAAGGACTTCATTTTACACCTCATCTTAAAGCAGGAGATCGCGTAAAGGTAGGCGATCTTATACTGGAGTTTGATCTGGTGGAAATCCGCAAGGCTGGATATGAAACGATAACGCCTGTTATTGTTACAAATGTAGATCAGTTTAGCGAATTGGAGCCCGCAGGGAATCAGCATAAAGTCGTTAAGGAACAGGAATTGTTATATACAGTGATCGTCTAACAGCTAAAAAAATCTACGTATAAATTGAAAACGAATTGTTGTGTTCAGGATAACAAACAGCAAGCCTTCATCTTACGAAGGCTTGCTGTTTGTCGTTTTCATAAAATCTAAGGCTGAAGCAGTTTTATTATTTTTATTTCAATAAAACCTACAAAAATAGTTGGCTTTGTGATATAGTAATCTTCGGATTGAAGGGTCACTTTAGAAAACATCTTACGTTTAAGTTTGGAGGAAAAGATATATGGATACCTTCTTTATTATTTTAAATGTTATCGTGCTGCTTGCACTGCTCGGCGTGTTGGTCTGGATGCAGAAAAAGCGCATCTCTTTTACAAAAAGAGTTTTTACCGGGCTCGGCTTCGGACTGATCTACGGGGCTATTCTTCAGTACGCTTATGGGGCTGGCTCAGAGGTCATTACCAAATCGGTCGATTGGTTCAACCTTGCAGGTAATGGTTATGTCCGTTTGCTGCAAATGGTCGTTATTCCGCTTATCATGGTGTCGATTATTTCGGCTATTATGAATTTGAAGGGAAGACAGAACCTAGGCAAAATAAGCGTGTCCATTATTGCAGTGCTACTGATTACAACGGCGATTGCAGCTTCAGTAAGTATTGTAACCAGCCTGTCTTTTGATCTAAAAGCAATTGAGATTCAAAGTGGTGAAAAGGAGCAAGCGCAGGGACTGAAGATGGAAGAACGCCTGGGAACAGTTCAGGATATGACTATTCCACAGCAGGTGCTGGAATTTATTCCTTCGAATCCTTTTGAAGATATGACAGGGGCACGCCGTACATCGACGTTGGCAGTGGTTATCTTCTCAGCCTTTATCGGGGTGGCAGTACTCGGATTGGATCGTAAAAAACCGGAGCAGGCGCAAACCTTCCGCAAAGTGATCGACGCAGTGTACGCTGTAGTGATGCGGATTGTAACGCTGGTGCTAAGATTGACGCCTTACGGTATTTTAGCACTGATCACGAAAGTTGTAGCTACGACAAATCCGGATGAAATCTTGAAGCTGATCAAGTTTGTACTTGCTTCTTATGTGGCTTTATTGGTCATGTTCGTTATTCATCTTATTTTGCTGGCCTTGTTCGGTTATAATCCAGTGACATATGTGAAAAAGGTATTGCCTACGCTGGTTTTTGCTTTTACGTCTCGTTCCAGTGCAGCGACCATTCCATTAAATGTTGAAACACAAACGAAAAAGCTTGGTGTGTCCGACGGCATCGCAAATCTGTCCGCGACCCTGGGTGCAACCATTGGGCAAAACGGCTGTGCGGGTATTTATCCTGCCATGCTGGCGGTCATGATTGCTCCAACGGTGGGCATAGATCCTACAAGCTGGGATTTTATCCTCACACTTATTCTGGTTGTTACGGTGAGCTCGTTCGGTGTGGCAGGTGTAGGCGGGGGTGCCACTTTCGCTTCCCTGATCGTGCTTTCTACCCTGAACCTTCCCGTGGCCTTGGCAGGATTGCTCATTTCGGTTGAACCGTTAATTGATATGGGCCGTACCGCGTTGAATGTTAATGATTCTATTACCGCAGGTCTTATCTCTGGCAAAGTACTCAAGGAGAACGATCAAGACGTGTTCAACAACCATGGCACGGATCTGGATGCAGCGGCACACTCTTAAGTAAAAGATAGACGAATGGTATACACTGCAGCCTCATATCGCATTTATCGCATATGTATATGTAACACATGCAGTGTGCGCCTCCATACTCAGAGCCGACCCTAAGGTCGGCTCTTTATTTTGGGCTGGTGGCAGTGTAAATTATAGCTGTTCACAAATCCTAATCTATGATACATTAAAATAATGTTTTTCCGGCTTGTTCGGATGAACCGCGGTTCGCAACCATCCCGCGCTATCAAAACTAGGAGGATTTCATGTTTAATCTGTTATGGGGGGCAGCATTTGTCCTCGTCAATTTTATGTTCTTTTTGCTATGTTATCGGTTGTTTGGTAAAAAAGGGCTATACGCCTGGATTGGCGTTGCTACTGTTTTGGCCAATATTCAGGTAACCAAAACCATTGATCTGCTCGGCATTACCACGACATTGGGAAATACAATGTATGTTTCTATGTATATGGCCAGCGATTTACTAAATGAAAAATATGGGCCTAAAGAGGCGCGAAAAGCTGTGTGGTTTGGCTTTTTTACTCTGATTATGACGACGATCACGATGCAGATGGTGCTGTTATTTGAGCCTACTGCAACCGATTTTGCCCAGACACCGATGCAACAGCTCTTCGGATTGTTGCCAAGGCTTGCGCTTGCCAGCTTGACAGCCTATGCGGTCAGTCAATTGCTGGACGTGCGTCTATATGCCTGGATTCGCAAGTTTTTCCCGGAGCGTCATCAGCTCTGGATTCGCGGCAATGGCAGCACGATGATCAGCTCGTTTATAGACACCCTCATTTTCTGTAGCATTGCCTTTTACGGCTATGCGTGGGGGATATGGATCGAACTGCTGTTCACCACCTACATCTTAAAATTTGTACTGACTGCGGCAGGTACACCGATTTTATACATCGCACGTAATTTCCGTTTGATAGAAGAGGAGGGGCAAACCCTCAAGCCTTAATTGGCTTGGGGTTGCCCCTCTTTTTTTTTGTACTTTTAACATATCAATATAAAGAATAGCAATAGATTACCCCAGCACGGTCAGTTCCTTCGGAAAAGAAGTCAGCACTTCAACACCCTCAGAGGTGACCAGAACGTCATCTTCAATCCGCACACCCCCAAGACCTGGTAGGTAGATGCCGGGTTCGATCGTGAACACAAACCCTTCATGAAGCAGATCGCTATTGCCTCCATGTACAGATGGGTATTCATGAACACTCATACCAAGACCGTGTCCAACCCGATGGTTAAAAGCAGGGCCATATCCAGCGGCTTCAACAACGGCTCGAGCTGCCTGGTCTACGGATGCGCAGGAAACTCCCGGGCGAATGGCGGCAATTCCGGCTTCATTTGAGCGAAGAACCGTATTATATATCGTTTCCAGCTCAGTCGAAAGCTTGCCAAAGGCAAAAGTGCGTGTAATATCCGAAGCATAACCATCGGAATATACACCCATATCAAACATGAGCAGATCGCCGTGTTGCAGCTTGCGGGTCCCTGGGACACCATGTGGCAAGGCTGTTTTGGGTCCAGACAACACTGTAGTGTCAAAGGATGGACCATCTGCACCGAGTTTTTTCATCTGGTATTCGATTTCGGCTACCAACTCGACTTCGGTCACCCCTTCGCGAACATGGGTTAGGCCGTGACGAAGAGCATCTTCCACCAAACGAGCTGCATGCTTCAAACGTTGTACTTCCTCAGGAGTTTTTCTCACGCGCATGTCTTGAAGCACCGGACCCAAGTCAACATATTGAGCAGCGCCAATGGCAGTATGTAGTTGTTCGTAACGGAGGACGGAGACGTGTTCCTTTTCCAGTGCGAATGCTTTCACTCCGGTACCTGTGCGTTGGCGTAACAGATCATACGGATTGTCCGTATCGGTGTGGGTGGATATACGCGTCACCGAGGAAGAAGCTTGGGCAGCTTCTGCGTCCAGGGCTGGTACAATTAGTTCTGGTTCTTGGTCACGAAGCAGCACGAGCCCTAGAAAACGCTCATGCGGATCACTGGCGAAGCCTGTCAGGTAGTAAATATGTTTGGGATCGGTCACAAGTAGGCCATCCCAAGCTTGTGACTTCAGTTCATCATACAATCTGGTAATTTTATCATTCATAGAGTCTCATTCCTTTCTGTCCATTTATTCATTATAGCTCTTATTACATCATAATTTATATGGCTTATTCTCTTGACTGACTTAATGCTTGCAGACGTGCCTGCACATTCTGATCATAGTAACCACCATGGTAGCAGAGTACCTTATCTACATCCAATACGGTCAGTTTATCGAGGCTCTTCAGAGCCAACGGCATATCCGGCGTAGCCGACTCAGCGGGACCGACCAGCTCACCCTCGACTACACGCAGTTCATCTGCTGCCAACAGCAGCTTGTGTGCAGGCACATACAAGCTGATATGTCCGGGCGTGTGACCAGGTGTATGAATAATCTGTATGCCTCCACCATAAGGCAGATGTTCACCGTCCTCAAGCATATGAGCAAAGCGCAAATCTGGCAGGCGGCGAATCATATCCTCTGCTTGTTGCTTGAGTGCAGGCTCCATCAGATTGATGCGTTCCGGCGTCAGCTTTATAAATGGTCGTTCTCCTGTCATATATGGAATGTCATCCTTATGGGCCAGCAGGGCAGTGTTCGGTAGCAAGTCCAGCAGTGCTTGAACATTTCCGATATGGTCAATATCCTGATGCGTTATAATAATTCTTTTCAGACGGCTTATATCCTCACCCACATCTGAAATAGCCTTGCGCAGAGGCTCCAATTGGCCAAGCATGCCCGAGTCTATCAATGTAAGTCCATCCTCGTCCTTGAGCAGTACAGGATGAATGATCGAATGTCCAAAAAAAGGTCCCATAGACACTTCCAAAATCAAAATTTGAGTTCCAATATTCATATTAAGCTGCTTCGGATTCCTTTGATTCCGAAGCATACCTCCCGTCTCATGTTGTTAAATTGGTTAATGTAGTGCTGGCTTATCTTCAAATTCTATTATAAGACCCTTTGGGGTTAATCCGCAAAACAACTCGATATGGCTGTTCCAGCGCTTGTCCTGTACAATAAATAAATCACCACAATAGGGGGGCAGATACGATAATGAACAAGGACCAATCTTTTTCCATTGAAATTGCATGCAGGGAGGATCTTCCCGATATTGTGGATATTTATAATTCTACGATTGCAGGACGTATGGTCACGGCAGACCTGGAGCCTGTGACAGTGGAGAGCCGCATTACATGGTTTGAAGCTCATCAGGAAAACCACCGCCCTTTGTGGGTACTAAGACAAAAGGGGAACATTGCCGGATGGGCCAGCCTTCAGTCCTTTTATGGCCGTCCAGCTTATAACGGTACAGCGGAAATTAGCATTTATGTCCATGAGGATTCTCGTGGAACCGGCACTGGAAGCCGTCTGGTACAGCACTTGCTAAATGAATGTCCTAGACTAGGAATTACAACGTTGTTGGGGTTTGTATTTGGTCATAATGAACCGAGTATTGCGCTGCTGCGGAAGTTTGGCTTTGAGCAGTGGGGATACTATCCACGTGTTGCCGTGCTGGACAGCATAGAGCGAGATCTGGCTATATTAGGTAAGCGAGTAGATTAATATTGAGCTACACAAAAAGGCTGTCCCCACCATCGTCTCATACACTGTCAGTGTGGCGATTTTGGGAGCAGCCTTTTTTACTTTGTTATTTCTTCGTTTTTAACGCTGAGGTTTAAAACGTACGTTGTGAAAGATTTGATTAAGCACCTCAGAGATCACCAAACCGACTGCTATTGCCCCGGCGATCATGAGTGTGCTCATGGCCAGCTCCAGTGCCTGAGGATAATGTTGTTGTACGAACTGGCGCATGGCATTATAAGCCATTCCTCCTGGCACCAGGGGAATCATGCCTGCCACGCTGAAAATAATCACAGGCATTTTGTACAGTCTAGCAAAACCTTGACTGACGATGCCGATAAGGATCGTGGCTAAAAGGCTGGCGCTCACAGGTCCCATGCTATCCGTGGTTGAATAATAGACAAGCCAGCCCAGCATACCGACAAAACCACATTGCAGCAGCGAACGCCGAGGAGCGTGGAACAGTATACCGAAAGCAGCGGTGGCAATAAAGCTTGTGAATAATTGTGCAAGCATAAGCTTGAATCTCCTCCAAATTACATATAAGAAATGATAACTGCAACACCAGCACCAATGGCGAAAGACGTCAAGCAAGCATCTGCACCTTTGGAAAGCCCTGAGACTAGGTGCCCGGACATTAAATCCCGAAGAGCATTTGTAATTAACAAGCCCGGCACCAGTGGCATAACGGAGCCAATGATAATTTTATCCATCATCTGACCCCCGCCAACAATCACTAACAGAGCCGCCAGCAAGCCGATTAGAAAAGATGCAGAAAATTCTGAGAAAAACTTAACCTTAACGAGCCTGTGGAAATATTGTAAGGCTGCAAATCCGATACCGCCGCACAACACAGCTCCGGGGAAATCTCGCCACACTCCACCAAACATGATCATAAAGCAACCGCTGGCCAACGCTGCAGCGATCAGTTGTACACGATTGGAATAGCGGAGGGGACCACGTTCAATTTCCGAAAGCTCTTTTACGGCTGCGCTGGGAGACAAAGTGCCTGCGCTGATTTTACGTGAAATGGAGTTCACCTCGGTCACCTTGTGCAAATCTGTAGTCCGCTCTACGATCCGGATTAGCTTGGCAGGTTCCGAATCATTAATGGCAAAAAAAATTCCAGTGGGTGTTACATAGCTATGGGACTGGGATATGCCATAGGCTGAAGCAATGCGGGACATCGTATCTTCAACACGATA
This sequence comes from Paenibacillus sp. EKM10P, assembly GCF_011800655.1. Classification (NCBI taxonomy): domain Bacteria; kingdom Bacillati; phylum Bacillota; class Bacilli; order Caryophanales; family Paenibacillaceae; genus Paenibacillus; species Paenibacillus sp. EKM10P. The sequence goes on from NZ_JAALET010000001.1 coordinate 532,666, forward strand.
GGTCTCGGCTCCATTTTGCATCATCAGTTTGCCTGCTAGCAGACAAACCTCAATGATTTCAGGAGTAGGATAGGAATGATTATTCATGCTCGCTCTCTTTCATGCGCCCCAGGTCGTTCGACCCTGTTGTTTTCATTTATTGTAGCACAAAAAGCCGCCTTTTCAGAGGCGGTTAAATTGGGGGAATCTATGGAGTTTATCGAGATTCTATCGTATCGGGAATAACGGTATAGTAGGACTCCTCTAGGTATGTTGCGGCCTCAGACAAGCCCATCAGCCTAAGCTGTCCTGTTACAAAAGCTCGAAGGGCTGAATGGGTGAACAGATGCCGTGTCTGAGCATCCCGAATAAAGGCCAGTCTGGCTTCACGCGAACCGCTGCGGAACAAATCACGTACAGCTTCACCTTGTTGTTCCCAAAGGAATGGCTCCGTTACGTTCAAGAAGTCGCTCTCAATAGAAGAGCTACGCTTCAAAGAAGAAGGTGCCTGAATACCCAAGCCATTCAGTGTAGGAGCAACTTCATTTTGCTTACGCTCTGTTCGCAAGCTGTCGATGTAGGCGGCCATATCTTGAATCGGCAGAATGCCAAAGCGCTCCCGAAAGCATTCGCGTACAAACGCGGTACGTTCATCCACAGCCTGCGGAGGACGCTGACCAGCATGTCCAGAATAGTCTGCTCCACTGGCATAGTATCGTTTTAATGAACTGTTTTCTGTATAAACAACGCTTAAAAAATCCTGCAAATGGCGGGCAACCACCCATACCCCCGTCCAATCGACGGGAGAGACGCATACAATCGGAGCCTGTGAAAGGTCCTTTTCAAGACCAAAATCGGTTAAAAAGCCATAATGTATCCCGTCCACTCCAGCGTGGGCAAAAGGAATAACATCAGGCGGTGTAGCCATATATCGCGGAGCGCGGCCTTGTTCCATAATCAATCCCAAATCAAAACTCAGAGAATGCCGGTTCGCTTCAAGCTCCTGTTCAAACTCTATAAGTGCCTCAATCAAAGGTGTGGCTGATCCATAGGCTAGGTTAGAACCGGAATCCATTGTGTATACCTCCCTTATCCAAGTACATCTGTAAAGCGTTCATCCCTAAAAGGTACGTGATTTTACACGAAATGTAAACCTGTATGACGAATATTTTCAAAAATGTGACCTTTTACCCGTGTGCTATCAAAATAAAACGCTTTCGTTCAAATTAGGACAAGATGCCTATGTTAGCGCAGTAGTGAAGTAAAGTGAGTTTGCCAAAATGCAGTCTTTTCAGTGTATGTTATTATCTGAGAAGGGTGAATGACAGATACGGGCTGGGTAGGTCAGGGTGCAACGTAATAGGTCAACGGGTATAATATCAGGACAAGGTATAGAGGAGTGTCATCCAAAGATTTAACAGAAAGAAGTGGGCATATGAACTTGCAAAAGAAGGCTGTTTTTTTTGATGTAGATGATACGATGTACGATCATTTGCACCCTACACGTGATGCATTACGTACAGTATTAGGATTAAGTGAGCGTTTTCCATATGAGGAAGTCTACCACCGTATTCGCTATTACAGCGATTTACTATCGGCTAAAGGAGGACTATTGGAGGGGAAAGCAGGGCAGGAAGAACTGGATGAGATGAGGGAAGGTCGTTTTATTCTGGCTCTACAAGAATTCGGGGTAGATATTACCCGTGAGCAGGCAGTGCATGTCCAACAAGAATACTTGGATCGTCAGTACCGAATTGAGTCTTTTAAGGGGGCTACTTCGTTAATTGATGAATTGAGCTCGGCTGGCTATGTGGTTGGTTTAATTACGAACGGTCTTGAAGAACACCAGATGAGCAAAATTAAAGCCATGACACTGGAAAATCATGTTGCAGCAGAGCATATTTTTGTGTCTGGGACCGTTGGTTATGCTAAACCTGATCCGCGCATTTTCGAAATAGTGAACGAACGGACAGGAACTTTAGCAGAGCATTGCTGCTACATTGGGGATTCCTGGCGTAATGATGTGGCGGGAGCTATGGCTGCAAATTGGCAGGTCATTTGGTTCAATCACAGGAACGCTTTCCCGGAATCTGATGTGTCGGGGGCTTATAAAACCGCGGCAAGTTACACAGAGTTAAGAAGGCTGCTCCTGCCAGACGCACGTTAGACACGGTACATATCGTGTTATCCAAAAGAATCTAACCTATTTTGAAGCTATTTCAAAAGCTGGTCCGTAATACTATTTATCTGTTATAAATCTAACTTCATTTGAAATGGGTAGAACAGAGAAGGAGGGACCCGCGCATGGTAGAACCATGGAGGCAGGCAGACGACATCATAAGTCAAGTGACCGTATATAGTACGGAGGATAATGACCCAGTTACCATTAAAACAGCCACCCAAGGCGTACGCTGTATTGGCATTGGGACAGATGCGGCTGTATTTACACTCGATACGTTGCCAGGCTACGCGTTCAAGGTGTATTCAGACATGGCGATCGAAAAAAAAGATGCAGAAGCCGATGTATATGAGCGTTTGCAAGGGTCTGATTTTTTTCCTCATTATTACGGAAAAGGCGATAAGTATATTGTCATTAGTTACGAATCTGGTGTTACGTTGCTAGATTGCCTGCTGCAAGGAATTCCGGTGCCGGAGCAGGTCATTTTGGACGTGGAAAAGGCGAGGGAATTTGTTCGGTCCAGGGGACTGAATCCCCGTGATATTCATCTCAAGAATGTACTCATGCAAGACGGACGCGCCAAGGTATTAGACGTATCTGAATATGTAAAAGAAGGCGATGACAAGCGTTGGGAGCATTTGGTGTGGGCGTATCATACGTTCTATTCCGGTTTCTCCGAGGTTAAGGTTCCTTCATGGATTTTAGATACGATCAAAAAATGGTATTACAAGCTGGACAACTCCAGCATCAACCTGGAGGAGTTTGCCCAGCGTGCCAGTCAATTGTTTTCTAAATGGAAGTCATAACTGCTGTGAAGGGCATCGAAATACAGACCTAGCCTTCTATACAAAAGGATTGCACCCATTTTACGGGAGCAATCCTTTTCTTCTATCTGAAATCTCTAGGAACTCTTCTGGCTGTACCGCTCGCAATCGCAGCTTGAATCACCTTTTTACGCACCTGTTGTACGGCGCCCTCGTTAAATACACCCGGGATAATATACAGTTTGTTTAATTCATCGGGACGGATTGTGCTTGCGATGGCTTCTGCAGCTGCCAGCTTCATCTCTTCGTTAATTTCACGGGCGCGACAGTCCAGTGCTGCTCGGAATATGCCAGGGAAGCAAAGTACATTGTTAATCTGGTTAGGATAGTCCGAACGTCCGGTGGCGATGACCCCTGCAATATCCTCGACATCCTCTGGGTTAATTTCCGGAACCGGGTTCGCCATGGTGAACAGGACAGGAGCTTCCTTCATACGCTTCACGTCTTCTCGTTGCAATATTCCGCCTGCCGACAGACCGATAAACACATCTGCGCCCTTCAGAACCTCAGATAGCGTGCCGGACAGCCGTTCAGGGTTGGTATGCTGCGCATACCAGTTCCACATCGGATGCTCATAGGTTTCATCAGCTGTAAGCGCACCGTGACGGTCTACACCAATAATGTTCACTGCCCCTGCAGATAGCAAGATTTTGGTACAGGCGACACCTGCAGCCCCGATACCGCAGACGACAATTTTGACGTCAGACAGAGCTTTGCCGACCACCTTGAGCGCATTAATCAGCCCTGCGTATAAAACAACAGCTGTGCCATGCTGATCGTCATGAAAAACAGGTATATCCAGCTCGTCACGTAATCGCTGTTCAATTTCAAAGCATCGTGGCGATGAAATATCCTCCAGATTAATACCGCCAAAGGCTGGGGCCAGTTGCTTAATGGCCTTAATGATTTCTTCCGTGTCCTGCGTATCCAGGCAGATGGGGAAGGCATCGACGGCCCCAAGCTGCTTGAACAGCATGGCTTTGCCTTCCATAACCGGCATGGCTGCATACGGGCCGATGTTGCCGAGTCCGAGGACAGCGCTTCCGTCAGAGACGACAGCGACGGTGTTACGCTTAATTGTTAATCGGAAAGCTTTGTCTGGCTCCTCATGAATTGCCATGCATACGCGTGCCACATCAGGAGTGTATACCCGGGATAAGTCATCGCGGTTTTGAATCGGGACCTTAGGCTGCATTTCAATCTTGCCCCCGAGATGTAAGAGGAAGGTGCGATCAGAGATGGACAGTACCTTTACACCTTGTGCTTTTTTAATCCGGGCGATCATTCGGTCGATTTCTGCTGGATCAGCAATGGTGACTGTAATATCTCTCACAGTGGCCTTCTCAGAGGTGCGGATGACGTCAATGGCGATGACATCTCCGCCATGTTCGTTTACCAACGTAATCAATTGACCAAACTGGATGTGCTCGGTGGAAATTTCCAGTCGTAAAATAATATTTTTACCGCCAATACCGCCTTGCATGCAAATTCCTCCTTTGTCTTTTAAAACAAAATAGTGATCAATTGATTGCGCTTACAATCGGGAGCAAGTCTAAGATCTAGGCTGATAGTTTAAATTAGTGGTTTCTTCCCCTATCATAGTGAACATTCTTCCACTTGTACAGATCAAGCTGAGTAATATATATGATCTTGTATCCAAAAAAGACGAAAGCCCGGCTGAATTCCAGTCTAAGCAATCGTCCTTTGTATAACGAAATGATCCATTTTTGGTTTACGTCATATTTTTGCCGTAGTAAATTTCGTCCATTTCGATTTTGAGTCGTGTTGATATATTTTGTTGCTCTTTTTCACTCAGACTTTCTTTTGTGTAGCCGAACAGGTAGTTGTCCAGATCAAATTGTTTTAGCTTGCATTTGGTATGGAAAATATTTTCCTGATACACGTTTACGTCGATCATGTCATACTGATTGCGCACTTCGTCGGGAATATAGTTTTGAATCGAGGCAATGTCGTGGTCGATAAAAAGCTTATGACCATTCGTATCACGTGTAAAGCCGCGTACCCGGTAATCAATCGTCATAATGTCAGTGTCAAAAGAATGAGTCAGATAGTGAAGTGCCTTGAGCGGGGAGATTTCCCCACAGGTAGAAACATCAATATCTGCACGAAACGTGCTGATCCCCTCGTCTGGATGATATTCAGGGTAGGTGTGAACCGTAATATGACTTTTATCCAGCTGTATCACGACAGACTCAGGTAGGGGACCTGGTGATTCTGCATACGATTCATTCGGTACCTCCACAATCGGCCCTTCTGATATAAGCACTGTCACGCTCGCTCCTTGAGGGACATAATCCTGCTGAGCAACATTGAGTACATGGGCGCCGATAATATCGGATACATTTTTTAAAATAGCTGTCAGTCGATCCGAGTTATATTGTTCATCAATATATTCAATATAGGCCTCGCGTTCTTCTTTGGTTTTGGTGTAACAAATATCGTACATATTAAAGCTCAATGATTTGGTCAAATTGTTAAATCCGTGCAGGGTAATCCGCTGTTCCGGTGTTATGGTCATAGGCTATTTCCCCTTATAGTCGCAGTATTCATACGTAATATTCCCAGTACGCCTTTTCATATACCGATTCATAAAATCAGCTTTGTAGCGGATAAAATAAAGACTTGAACATGTATGTTTTACCCGTTTGGTATCATTAAAAACAGGCAGATTTACTTGAGATCCTCTCGATTTTACATGTATGGGAATTAAACGTTAATATACTTTATTTCTTACTCAGCAATTTTTAAGTAACAGAGCTTATAATGTGGACTATGTATATATGTATACAGGAAGGGAACGGAATTGGCAGAAGGTTCGTAGTACAACAAAAGATCTAGGTTCGTAATTCATGAATTTAATGTATGTTACCTTCATAATGCTGAAAGCTTAACCGAATATGATTATAGGCCCTGAAAAATAGTGATTTTGTACATTGCATAAAATGAGAAAAGCAACTTCAGCCACTGTTATGCGTATAATGAAATAAACGTAACAAGCTAAGAATTATGAAGTTAAAATGAATTTTGATCGCAAACTCATTTTATAAACTTATCTCATGACTGTAAGAAAAACGGTGGAAGGAGTATCAAGATGCTGGCTTTGTCCGATCCGGCCTGGACTCTGCTCCAAGGCCCCTACGGTTCTTCTCAATACGTTCCAGAAATGTTAAAACAGCTCCAAGCCGGATATGATGGCGAAATGGCTGACACCTTGTATTGGGAGGAATTGTATCACCAAAATACGTTGTATACTTGTACTTTTGCGGCTGTACCTTACCTAGTAGACATTGCGCTAAAAAGTTCTGATATAGAGATTCGGGCAGATATATATACCATTTGTGGAATATTTGAAGCGAAAAATAATAATCCCTTACATACTAAAATCCCGTTGGAATTTGCAAGGGATCAGGTGGAAGTGGATTCTAGCCTGGCAGAATATATTTATACGCAATATCGAAGTGCCATCGTTCGCCTTGCAGAATTGACGGAAGAAATGGTGCTCTATGCGAAAGAACACGAAGAAGATGTCGGCAAGCGCTATGTTCTCGCTGCGGCTGCCGCCTTTGAGGGGGATCATTGCGTAGCCTATATGCTACAAACTTTTGATACAGGTGACGAATATATGCTGGATTGTCCCCATTGCGGTACCCCGCTCTATATTTGGCCTGATGAACAGGGTGACACTCTCGTTGTCTATGATAAAGACCCTGTCAGTTCAGGCAATCTAATCTCCTATCCGATTCGCCCCCGTTCATTGGACCATAGAGGTGCCGATATACAGTGGCTATACGAATATGCTCAAAAAATAGATGAGAAATTACTTCTTGCCCAGTTACCTTACTTAAACGGTTGGGTAGAATGTCCAGTGTGTAATTCACCCATATACATATGGGATGAGTTGATGAAAATGGCTGATGGTGTTCGGAGGCATACCGCTTAACCAACAAAAAAAGGGGCTGTTTTTTTACAGCCCCCTAATTTCCCTTTGTATTTTTACACTCTTCTTCGTGTGCTTTGCTCCAGTCTACTCCCGAAACGGATTCAAAAAGCTTTTAGGAATGTCGGATTCAAAACGCAGCAATACTCCGGTGACGGGATGAATAAACGACAATACCTGTGCATGCAGACCAAGGCGCCCAATCGACTTGCTCTTGGAACCGTATTTTTTATCTCCAACAATCGGATGACCGATATCCTCCATATGCACGCGAATTTGATTTTTGCGTCCGGTCTCCAAACGTACTTCCAGCAAAGAAAAATGCCGATTGGCCTGAAGCCGCTTGTAGTGAGTGATTGCATGCTGGCCGTCATTCGGATAAGGACTGGAGTACATTTTCAGCGTCTTGCTTTCTTTCAGCCATGAGGTGATTGTGCCCGCGTCTTTTTTAACCTGTCCTTCTACGAGAGCAATGTATGTTCGTTCATACACAACTTCCTTCCACGCTTGTTGCATTTCCTGCTGTATGGCTTCGCTTTTCGCAAACATCATCACTCCTGATGTATCACGATCCAAACGATGCAGTACAAAAATACGGTTATACGGATGCTCGCGTCGTACGTGGGCTGTAAGCTGGCGATAGGCTGTGACTTCCTGTTCCTGCGCAGAAGCGACAGAAAGTAGCCCAGCATCTTTATGGATAACGATAATAGCTTCGTCCTCATGCAAAATACGCAGCCCGGTTAGCGGCACCACAGGAGCTACCTTTTCCTTGGAGAGCGCGACAGTCTGTCCTTGCTCCAGCGGAAAATTATGCACAGTACGAGGAGTACCGTTGACGGAAACTTGCCCACGCGCCAATGCCGATTTAATGGAATTACGACCCATGCCAGTCACATGCTCAACTAAAAAGCTCAATAGCTCTGCAGGTTCCTGAACGATGTATGTTTTGGCAGGGGATTTATCCAAAGTATGGGTTTTCCGTTGAGCTTCCGGTCTATAGGAGCCAGATTTTCCGGCGGGTTTGTGATTGCGTCTGGAGTGGCTTGTGTTTGAAGTTGATTTTGTATGATTTTTCCTTTGAGGTTTCCGATTATTCATGGGTTCTTTCTCCTTCTTGGAGCCGTATCTCTTCATAGTTGTGGACCATTTGCGGCACCGTGTTCACTATATCATGAGAAAACAGCGAATGCCATAAGAGACTAAAACCCGATGGACAGACTTCCAGCGGTTGAACATTGCCCTTAACCCCGGTAAACTATAAGGTAACGAAAGAAAAGCCGATATGCGTCGAGGACGCTAGAAATATGAGGAGTTTTGAAACTATGAGTGTACAAGCACCAACATTGGAACGGGCGCAGGACTTGCTGCAAAAATTTTATGGCTATCCCGATTTCCGGGAGGGACAAAAGAAAATTGTGGCCAGTATGCTGGAAGGCAACGATACGCTGGGCATCATGCCGACAGGTGGCGGAAAATCGATATGCTACCAGATTCCCGCGTTGTTGCATGAGGGGCTGACCATTGTTGTGTCACCACTGATCTCGTTAATGAAAGACCAGGTGGATGCGCTGACCACGATGGGGATTGCAGCTGCCTACATTAATAGCACGTTGAGCGGTCGAGAAGTCAATGACCGTATACGCGCCGCACGGAACGGAGATTTGAAGTTGCTGTATGTCGCCCCTGAACGACTGGAACTGGATTGGTTCCGTGATGAGATGGCTCAGTTACCGATTTCCTGCGTTGCGGTAGATGAGGCTCACTGCGTATCCCAGTGGGGGCATGATTTTCGTACCAGCTATCTGGCTGTGGCTCCATTCGTGGACGGGCTGTATGAACGTCCAATCGTAGCTGCGTTTACGGCGACGGCTACACCACAGGTTATGGATGACATCGTACGCCTGCTTCGTCTGCGCTCACCGGAAACGTTCGTTACGGGGCTTGGAAGGCCGAATTTGGCGTTCAGTGTGCTGCGAGGGGAGGACAAACGCAGCTTTTTACTGAATTATGCCCGTGAACATGAGGGTGAATCGGGCATTATTTATGCGGCGACACGTAAGGACGTGGATGATTTATATCAACGCCTGCGCGACGCTGGCATGGCAGCCGGACGTTATCATGCAGGAATGACAGATCAGGAACGTGCAGATAGCCAGGAAGGGTTTCTGTACGACGATATCCGTGTCATTGTCGCAACCAATGCCTTCGGTATGGGCATAGATAAATCAAACGTACGCTATGTCATTCATTACAATATGCCTAAAAATATGGAGGCGTACGTACAAGAAGCGGGACGCGCAGGACGTGATGGCGACCCGAGTCAATGTATTTTGCTGTTCGGACCGCAAGATATTGTGACCCAGAAGTTCCTGATTGAGCAAAATCCTCAGGATGAAGACCGTAAGCGCAACGACTACCGCAAGCTCCAGCAGATGGTTGACTATTGTTACACGACTCGCTGCCTACGTTCAGCACAGCTGGAGTATTTCGGAGAAGCGGAGGAGCATGAAGCCTGCGGCATATGCAGTTCATGTACTGACGAGCGGGAACTGGTCGATATGACTATAGATGCGCAAAAGATTTTTTCGTGCATTCATCGTATGCGGGAGAGGTATGGGGTTTCGATGGTGGCCTCGGTGTTGAAAGGCTCGCGTAACAAAAAAGTGCTGCAGTATGGTTTTGACAGCCTGCCAACCTATGGCGTGATGGGCAACCGAACGGAGAAAGAAATTGCTGAAATTATCAATGTTCTTGTTTCGGAAGGCTATCTGATGCTGTCCGAGGGGCAATATCCAGTCGTCCGCTTGCAACAGCTTGCTGCTGAAGTGCTGAGAGGGCAGCGCGAAGTTATGCAGCGTGTGGTGCGGCATGCCACAGCATTTGCAGGTGGAGCAGGTTCACGCGGACGAAAGGGACGCGACACCTATCCTGCCGCAGTTAACGAAACTGTGTTTGAGCAATTGCGCTTAATCCGTCGCGATCTGGCCGCTCAGGAGCATGTACCGTCTTATATCATCTTCAATGATGCCACGCTGCGAGAGATGAGCGTAGCGAGTCCGCAATCCGAAGCAGACATGCTGCGGATCAAGGGTGTTGGTGAAGTGAAGTTCCGCAAGTATGGCAAGCCGTTTCTTGATTTCTTTCAAAATCAGGGGAATACCGGCGGAATGGTGAGCGAGGACGAGATTTTTGTAGACGATGTGTACGAGGATTTTGAATAGCTATACTAAGGATATAAAAGTCCGTGCAAATTTATAGAAGGTTGTGACCTATGAAAGTCATTTTATCAACATTAAACGCAAAATACATTCATACCTCGCTGGCCATCCGATGCCTCAAAGCCTACAGTGAAAAGGATTTTGATATCGAGCTGGCGGAGTATACAATTAAGGACCCGGTGATGAACATCGTATCTGATCTGTTTCAACGGGGAGCAGATGTCATCGGTTTTTCCTGTTATATTTGGAACATTGAAGAGACGATTAAAGTCATTGATGTGTTGAAAAAGATTATGCCCGAGGTCAAAATTGTTTTGGGTGGCCCGGAGGTATCTTACGATACGGAGCACTGGATGAAGCGCTTGGCGAATGTGGATTTTATTGTTGTTGGTGAGGGAGAGGAAACCTTCCATCAACTGCTGCAGGAACTGGAAGGAGATCGCAAGTTTCATTTTGTATATGGATTGGCTTACCGTAAGGGAGAAGAGGTTATTATCATGCCGGGTCGACCAAAAGCGGACTTGAACGAGCTGCCGTCTCCATATCGTTTTGCAGAGGATATCCCGGAGCTCGGGAAACGGGTTGTCTATTTTGAAACGAGCCGGGGCTGTCCGTTCAGTTGCCAATTTTGTTTGTCCAGCATTGAGGTCGGGGTGCGTTATTACGATATTGAGCGCACTAAGTCGGATATTCTGTATCTGATTGACAATGGGGCTAAATTGATTAAATTTGTGGACCGAACCTTTAATATTAAACGCGATTATGCGCTGGAAATGTTCAAGTTTTTGATTGAAAATCACCGTGGCTGTGTCTTCCAGTTTGAGATTACGGCAGATATTATGCGTCCCGAGGTGTTGGATTATTTGGCGGAGAATGCACCACCGGGGGTATTTCGCTTTGAGATCGGTGTCCAATCAACGAATGATCCCACCAATGAACTGGTTAAGCGCCGCCAGAACTTTACCAAGCTTTCCCGCACCGTTACAAAGGTCAAGCAAAGCGGGAAAATCGACCAGCATCTGGATCTGATTGCTGGATTGCCATTGGAGGACTACAATACATTCCGTAAAACATTTAATGACGTTTTTGCGCTTGGTCCAGAAGAGCTTCAGCTTGGCTTCCTCAAAATGCTGCGTGGTACAGGTCTACGCATTGACGCCGATAAGTATAACTATACCTATATGGATGTTGCGCCGTATGAAATGTTGAGCAATGACGTCCTTTCCTTTGCCGACATTGTGAGGCTCAAACGCTTGGAAGATGTATTGGAGAAATACTGGAACTCTCATCGTATGGACCATACGGTGAGCTACCTGATTGAGCGTGAATTCTCGTCCGCCTTTGATTTCTTTCAGGAATTTGGAGACTACTGGGAAGGACAGGGCTGGCAAAAAATCGGACATCAGCTCGAAGACCTGTTTACGCGTCTCCAGTCCTTTTTGGAATCGCGGGGAACCAAGCGAATGGAAATGGTACTTGGGCTGATGAAGCTTGATTATTTCTTAAACCATAAATATAAGCCGCGTAAAATCTGGTGGGAACATACCCTGGAGAAGGACGATTGGTCCAGCTATATGAAAATGGCCCTTCAGCACCCGGATGCGCTGTTGTCACCTGCGGTGGCAGATGTGGGCGAGGAAAGCACGGGTGAGATGGATGTGGCTAGCCAACAGCCGCAGCCATACCGCGAGATGATCCCAGCCTTTGCTTCCTTGAAGCTGGGTGAAAAGGAACTGCAAAAGCACGCTGTGCTGGATGTCCTGCCGTTCAGTCTGGATCATATCCTGAGTGGTGGTAGCCCATTAACAGCCGAAGGCCGCACACTGTTGCTTGTAGTTTATCAGCAAAACGGACAGCAAAAACCGCTATACTACACCATGCCCATCGGCAAAAATATCGCCGCGATTTAATATAAACACCAGAAGACATCAACTCTTGGAATACCAGGAGTCGATGTCTTCTTTTTTTATAAAATATAGATGACCACTTCAATTTTTTACATTCGGGAAACCTAGTGCTTTACGATTTTTTACAAAACCAATATATGATGAATTTATCATATATGAATATTAAATTTATTGGAGTGTGACCTTGTGAAAAAGCGTTCCATGAAAAAGAGTATCCTTGCGTTGAGTGCTGTGACTGTTTTGACTGTACCCTTATTATCTGCTGATATCCCTAAAGCTTTTGCAGCCGCGGCTCCTACGAAGTCCACTGTCGCAGAGTCCAAGGCACAGAAGGCTGTATCAGCTAAAGCGGATACTCCTAAAAACGTCATTCTTTTTATCGGTGATGGTATGGGGGAAGCCAGTCGCAACGCGATTCGCTTAGCAACGGTTGGGAAATCAGGATTGCTTGAAATGGACAAGATGCCTGTAACAGGCCTCGTTAGCACGAGTTCAGGGGACAACCTGGTTACAGATTCTGCCGCCGCTGCGACTGCCATTGCAACAGGTGTGAAAACGTATAACGGCGCGATCGGAATGGATTTGAATAAAAAACCAGTGACAACCATTATGGAGCTGGCTAAAAAAGCAGGCATGTCTACAGGAGTAGTGACGACAAGCCAAGTGACAGATGCGACGGGCGCTGCCTTTGGTGCGCATGTTGAGAAGCGTTCTGCTCAAAGCGAGATTGCCAAGCAGTATATTGAGAAAAGCAAGCTGGATGTGATTCTGGGCGGGGGTGAGGATTTCTGGTACCCTGCAGGAACAGCAGGCAAACATCCAGATGCACCGGCAGAAGATCCTGAGGAAGCTAGTAAGGGAACTCAAGGAAATTTGGTGGAACAAGCGAAGAAGTTGGGCTATAGCTATGTGACAGACCAGGCTGAAATGAAAGCAGCCAAAGGCTCTAAATTACTAGGGCTGTTCGCCAATGAAGAAATGTTCCAAGCTCACAACAAACTAGGCAATTCTTACAACCCAACGGTTTCTTTACCGGATATGACAGCGAAAGCGATTGATGTTCTGTCCAAAAACAAAAAAGGCTTTTTCCTGATGGTAGAGGAAGAAGGAACGGATGAGATGGCGCACGACAATGAAGGTGAATTAACCATTAAAGCCGGGCAGCAGCTGGATAAGGCTGTCAAAGTAGCTAAGGACTATGCCAAAGCGCATCCAGATACTTTGGTGTTAGTGACGGCAGACCATGAAACAGGCGGTTTGGCCATTGAAGGCGAAGATGCAGAGGATGAATCCGGTGAAGGTATTTCCAAAGAAGACGGTCCTTTTACCGTAAAAGGCTCTGATGAGAAGTTTTATATCGACTGGACCACAGGAGGGCATACATCCGTTGATGTAGCGCTAACCGCAATGGGTCCGGGTTCCTCCCAATTTAGCGGGAATTACCCGAATACGGCCATTCATGATAAGCTGGTTAAGCTGCTTCAATTTAAAAAATAGCCTAGGGTGAGAGGGCTTATTCATCGCAGTATGAACCCTTAATTAATCCATTAATTTAGAAATTCGAGTAACAAAGACATGTAATTACGTAATAAAATCGGTTATAATAAGGTAAGAATAAATAAGGAGCCGTGCGCTAACACGACTCCACCATACAATAACTGCATAAAGAAACTGCATAAAGAGCAGTTGGCCGCGTAAGATATGGTCGAGAATAGACCGTTTACCTTTGGTCAGGGCGGTCTATTTCTTTTTCATGTAGGTAAGTAACGCCAAAATGAACATACCAAACATGATCATTAAGGAGATAGCATCTTTGACCTCCATGGGCATCACCTCCCTTCTGGGAGACTAGCCGACCGCCCTTTATAGCCGCATATTGTATTAGAAAAGTATACCATAAATAAGGAATAATCAAAGTGATAAAATACTTAAAAACGTCTTTTTGACTTTGGTGAGCTTTATCTCAGACTAATCCTCCGTTGTTTTCTTCCCCCACACAAATTTCATTATAAAAAATATAATTGTCAGCATGATGAGAAGCAATGCCACCTGCAAGCCATAACGATGAATCAATTCTCCTGCTGCTTGTACATGATCGCCAAAGAGACGTCCGAGCAAAAAGAAGATCAGCGTCCAAATCAAGCCCGTTGAATAAGAGAATAGAGCGTAGCGCTTAAAACTCATTTTATTGATCCCCACAATATAAGGGACAATGTGGCGAACGATCGGTAGCAAGTAGCTGATGCATATCGTGAAGTTTCCATACTTATGTACTAAATTTTCTGAAAAAGTAATGTACTTGTCCATTTTCTTCTTTCGGCGCAAACGATCCAAAATGGGTGTACCCAAGCTTCTCCCCAACACATAACCTAAGGATAGGCCTGATACAACCCCGAGATATACAATTAAAAAAGCAGGTAACGGATGAAGTATCCCCATGCTTGTTACGGCCCCGCCAGTCATCACTATAACTTCGTCTGGAATGGGCAGTCCCACAATTCCGAGCCATAGAGAGAAGAATAATGCTGCATAGCCATATTGTTCGATAATGGAAATCAAATATTCAACATCCATCCCCATACTCCTTTCTTAAGCTTTCTTTCGGCATACATACACGAATGCGGGTGGAACATTCATAGGTACAAACTTGATTTCTTCAATATCAAACCATTCACCTAACTGCTGTTTCATCTGTTTAGAGTATTGAAAGGCGACAAACATCCCTCCATCCCTGAGTGACCGATGAATTTGTTCTACGATTTGATCTCGCATCGCTTGTGGAAAGTTGAAGAATGGCAGCCCGCTGATTATACAGTCAAGCTGTTCAATTTGAGCATTTTTCATAGCATGCTGAAGCTCGCGCGAGTCGGAATAGCACAGATAATTCGGGAATCTTCTTTTTAAACTCTGCTGCATGGTCGGGTCCTTCTCAAAGAGCAAAACCTTAGGTTGAATTTTTGTCGTAGACGGGATGTATTGGGTAATTGCGCCTGTTCCAGCCCCAAGCTCAGCCACGGCATGAACATCACTCCATGGAATGGATTCTATCATATTTTTAGCTAAAAATCTGGAACTGGGTGTTACGCTACCCACATATGCAGGCGAGTACAAAAATTTGAATAGGAACATAAGTCTCTCGTGAACTAAATGACTAATACGGATCATACTTCTTTCCCCTACCTTCAAATTTCAAAATGCGTTCATTTATTCTCTGCTAAGAGTAACAAATTATCCCTTTACTTGCTCCTGTCTGGAGTAGGGCTCGGTTCCCCGTCCTGCGGAGGGGATTTTCCTTGACTATAGTCTAGGAAGAAAGAAAAGGAGTGCAGTATGGGACAGTCCGAATTCATTCAGTTATCATTCAGCATTCTCTCAGGCTGCCTTCAGTTTTACAACCGATGAAAGAGAGGTAGGCAGCTAAAAACATTATGTACACTGAGAGGGGATCTACTTTGTCATTATCCATCAACAGGCATCTCATCACGACTTCGACTTCCTACGAAAACTCGAATACGCTGAAGTCAAATGAGAATGGACTAAATAACGCGGGGCATACCACACACAAGAAATCCAGCGATTCACTCGAATTAAGTGCGGAATTTATGGAATACGCCGGAGGTATGCAGGCTCCGCTTCCTACGGAAAACTACAGTTATGGCTACAAATACGACCAGGATACTGTGGCGCTGACTATGGACGAACAGAAAGCGTTATTGTCAGATTTACAAAGTTACTTGACGTCTTCAAGTGCTTTATCTGAAACGAATAAAATCAATAACAGTACAAACAATCCTTTGGCTACAGTCAGCGACTTGTTATCCGGGGTGGATCTTTCGACAGCAACAGATGAGGAAGTATCAGATTTATTCGATAAAGTAGCTGAAACGATCCAGAATAACCGCCCTGCACCGTCGCCTGAAGGTGACTCATTCCGACCTGAGGTTGATAGCAGCGGTCTGCCTCCAATGATGCAGGCGATGGGTGGAATTATGCCCCCATTTGCATGGAATATTCAGGAGACCACCAATCAAGAGGATAACACCACTACATCTGAAAAATAGCTTACCGTAGATGAAAAAAGATCCTTACTGAGTGATTTGCAAAACGTCCTGAGTTCCGAGCTTATATCCGGCTCCATATCTTTAGAAACAGACCCGCAAACAGACCTGATTTCTGCATTAAAAAACGCTTGGGGAAACACAGATGAATCGAATGCGACAGATGAAGAAGTATCAGTTTTATTCGATAAAATCGCTAAGATTTTTGAACAATCTGTATCGTCTTCGTCATAATCTTGAGGGTGCCATAGCATACCTTAAAAACGCTTAGCCCACACTTGTAACTCAAACTTAGCTTTTAAAAAGGAGAATCCTTCTGTGAATATTTCAACTACATCTAGTAGCTCTATATCTATTGTCAATACTTCAACTTCATCTTCATCCAGTACCAACGATACAGCCAGTTTGGAAAAGCAAAAAGCCCAGCTTGAAGCAGAGTACAATAAGGTCCAGCAAAGCAAAGATAATAAGGATACAAAAGAAACGAAAATGAAGCAGCTTCAGCAGCAAATTAAGCAAATTGAAGCTCAGATTGCACAGCAAAGTTCTCAATCCAGCAGCACGTCAACACCAAAAATGGAAAAGTCCGCTCCAAGCAATATGGAAATGACTCGTACCAGCAGCTCGAATGGCAGTGATATTACTGGGGTTGGAAAATCACTGGATATTTCTATTTAGTCATCCTATCTCTTCTCCTGCAAGACAGACGATGGATAGAAAAGACAGCAGGCTCTCTGTTACATAGGGAGCCTGCTTTCGCGTTTTATAGTAGTTCAAAATGAATCATGTGACTAAACCTAAAAAAGTATTACAATAAATAACAGTGGGCAGATGGAAGGCTTTTAACTTTAGTATTTTATAGATTGTTATACTTTCTAATTGGAGGATTTAAGTCATGACATTGGAACCTCAATGGAGTCGAAGTAGTAGGGATGAAGCTCGTTTCGTCAGAAACAAGTTGATTGAGTTTAATGCAAAACACGTCCCGGCAGATATTCAAACCCAATATGAAGAGATTAATCTCACGCTCAAAAATGGAGAAGGTCAGGTCATCGGTGGTCTTCTAAGTGTACTTTGTTGGAACTGGGTGGAGATTGATATTTTGTGGGTAGATCAGGGTCATAGAGGAAAGGGCTACGGTTCGCAATTACTTAGTGGAATTGAACAAATCGCTAGAGATAAAGGATGTACTTTGATACAACTGAATACCTTTTCTTTTCAAGCACCTGAATTCTATGAAAAGCAGGGGTATGAAGTAGTCGGTGTCATTGATGAGGCTCCTAGAGGCTTTAAACATTATTATTATAAGAAAAATATCTACTGAGGACTTCATAAATGCGCGTACAGATCAAGGAAGTAAATCAAGATGAAAAGATTATCATTCGTAATATTGGCGAGGAAAAGATATACGGCTACTGGACATATTTTCGGCATGAACTGACCTCGGGATATGCGTATGTTGTTCCGTATGAACAAAGCTTGGAAAAGTTAATTCCCGGCTGTGTCATTTCGGTCGAGACTTCTCCATCCAGTATAGAAGGGTTCAGAAGACTGAGGCCTACGGAAAAGACAGGCATTGTTCAACCTCAACCAAAGCTAGGTGACTATTGGATTCAAGGGATGATACAACAAGTGATACAAGGCGAAGCAGGCGGGATAGACTGTTTGGAGATTGTTGTAGGAGAGGCTACGTTTGTTTTGGATTCTGACGAATTGAATGGTGATATCCACGTTAAAGCGGGTGACGGTGTCGCCTTTGAAATCATAGGTCTACAGTTGTTTGACGAGGGACTGTAATCGTTCTATGGTGAATACCATATTCAACCAAGATATGTCGGTGAGAAAGTTAAAAGCTAGATCATAGAGCATGTGAATAAAGAAAGGTATGATCGGATTGAGTACAGAAGTGACACACAAAATATATACCATGTGCATGATTCAAGATGGAAACAAGGTATTGCTAATGAACAGACCCAATCGAAAGGGGTTTCCGGGTTATATTGCTCCAGGAGGAAAAGTAGAGTTCCCAGAGAGCATTGTGAATGGAGCCATTCGCGAAGTAAAAGAGGAAACAGGCTTAACGGTTACGGAAATTGTTTTTAAAGGAATCGACGAATATTGTGATCCAAACCAAGGGCTGAGATATATGGTCTTTAATTATTTGGCTACAGCAACGGAAGGTGAGCTATTAAAAAATCCTCCTGAGGGAGAACTACTGTGGGTGGATATGAAGGAAGCACTACATTTGCCGATGCAGGATTGGTTTAAGCGGAGATTCCCATTGTTTTTCAAGCCGGGAACCTTTGAGGTTAGTTCCGTGTGGCTGGCAGAGACGGATGAAACATTGGAAGCAACGATGAAGAACTATGGGGTGTAGAGATGACGAGACCATTAGTAGATACATGGAGTGCTTAATGAGGGGGCGGTGAGTAGGATGCAGGCCATCAGATTGGTTGAGCCGGATCGGCGCTGGAAGGATGCTTATCTTTCATTTTATGAGGAATGGAAAAAAAACCAGGAGCATATGGTGCCTTGGGTGATTTCTATAGAACCGTATGATTTTGAAGGTATGCTGACGCTTTTAAGTCACCAGAAAAATGGAATTGGCTTGTCTGAAGGCTGGATTAAAAGTTCGACCTACTGGCTGGTGGATGCAGATGATCAGGTCGTCGGAGCAGTGAATATCCGTCATGATCTTAATGAGCATCTGTTAAACGCTGGCGGTCATATCGGTTATGGTATCCGTCCTTCTGCACGAGGGAACAGGTATGCTGTGACTATGCTGGCCTTAGCATTGGGGAAAGCAAAAGAGTTGGGTATTTCCAAAGCCCTCGTCGTATGCGACTCCGATAATATCAGTTCCAAAAGAACGATTCTGCGAAACGGCGGAATACCGGACAAGGATTACATAGAGGAAGATGGCAACTGTGTAAACCGGTTTTGGATCGAGCTGTAAGTGAGGGAGGGGAACGCAAAAACTCATGAAAATATGGCCTGAATATGCGCAAAATATCATTGTCGGTGTCATGTTTCAGGGACAATGGAATTGGTATGTGACGGAAAGAGAGTATTGGTTTTTGAATACCGAGATGGAGGAACGGTTTGGCATCGCTATTTTGGATGAGACCACAGCCGGAGCATTTTTGGAACACATCTGTGAATATAAGGTGGCTGCGGGAGAACTCACTACAATGCTCCAAATGCTAGATGAAGCAATCCAGCATAAGGATGAAGTGTTGGAATTCTGTCCTGCTTTGTATGTTGATTTTGACCAGAAAGTTCTCTACTCCCTATTTCCAGAGCCAGCTTCTTTCGAACACTATGTCCCGGTGGGGTGGAAAGGGGAATATCTGAACTTTTTGGAAGAGGTCCCTCCTGCTGAACGATATTGGATGATCCACGGAAGTGACTTTTTCAAAAAATACACCTGAAAAGATAAAGGAGGAAATGAACATATGAATTCTTCCATGCATGAATTTAAGATCATATCCAAGCACAGAATGTACGATCAATACTTGGTTAAGCTGCGGGCATGCATCCAGCTTTTGGATGAAACCATGTTATGGGGCACTGGTGAAGCGGAACAGAACAGTATTGGAGGAATTGTCCATCATATAATGGTGCATGTGCGTAGAAATGCAGTCAAACTCATGGATTCGACGATTACATACAAGCAAGGTATGGAGGATAGCTTCAAGCCTTCAGTGCAAAACAAAGAACAGCTTATGGAGGAAGTTGAAGATGCTTTTTCTTCCTTCTGTGCAGCATTGGACAACACAGGCGATATAAATATGTATGACGTTTACCATGTGGTGGAGCATACGGCTTATCATCTGGGTCAGATCATAGATCGAGTTCAGAGGCTGGCAGGTCACCGTTTTCAATTTGTACAGACTGGGCTGAATGAAAAAGCATTGCGTGCAATAGTGCAGCAATCCCTGCCTAATCCACAAGATTAACGAAAGCAGTAGCCAAATAACTGTATAAACGTAGTTCCAAAGTCACTAATACCTCTGTCACAGATATGTTTTTATTTCTTAATTGATATTGATAATTATTATCACTTATAATAGAAGCAGACATAATACGCTATGATAGGGAGAGTTGCAGATTGACAGAGTCCTTGGAATTATATGATGTAACGATCATCGGCGGCGGTCCTGCCGGTATGTATACTGCGTTTTACAGTGGCATGAGAGATATGAAAACCAAGCTGATCGAAGCCAAGCATGAGCTAGGCGGACGGATGCGCATATACCCGGAGAAGATGATATGGGATGTTGGCGGGGTAACTCCGATTTTATGTGAAAAGCTGATTGACCAGCTGGAGCAGCAGGCACGAACGTTCGAGCCTACCATTGTATTGGGACAACAGATTACAGGGATGGATCGGCAAGAAGATGGTACGTTCCTGCTGACTTCAGCCACAGGGGAACAGCATTGGACGCGTACGATCGTTCTGGCTGTAGGTTATGGTATTCTCAAAATGGCTAAACTGGAGATTGAAGGTGCTGACCGTTACGAGGTTACAAACCTGCATTATACCGTACAAGAGCTGGAGCCGTTCCGGGACAAGCATGTCCTGATTTCCGGTGGAGGCAACTCAGCGGTAGATTGGGCGAATGAGCTGGAATCTATTGCGGCGAGTGTGACAGTTGTACATCGTCGGGATCATTTTGGCGGACATGAGAAAAATGTAGCCCGTATGAAGTCCTCTTCGGTCCGTGTTCTCACACCTTATGCGGTAAGTCAGTTACATAGCAACAACGGAGAGACGATTGAGCAGGTGACGATCAATCATGTAGATACGGGCGAAATAGAGATGCTGAATGTTGATGCAGTTATCGTAAATCATGGCCTAAAATCCGATTTCGGCCCGCTGCGAGATTGGGGACTGGATATGGGAGAGTGGCATGCCCGCGTAAGCGACAAGCTGGAAACGAATCTACCGGGGATTTTTGCTGCAGGCGATTTTGTCGAGTACGGAAGCAAGCTGTATCTGATTGCAGGTACGTTCACAGATGCTGCTCTTGCCCTCAACAGCGCCAAGTTGTACATTGATCCGACAGCTGATAAAGCCGCATATGTATCTTCTCACAACAGCCGCTTCAAGGAAAAAAACCGCGAGCTTGGTGTCGTGGAATAAAATAAGGGGATCAGTTTAATAAAGAACTTCCGTTAACTACAGCTGATGTGGTTAAGGGGGTTCTTTTTTTTGCATAGTTACGGACTTGTCGACCTAAGGTTGGATACCATACACATATAGAATAAAATGGAGATAGCCTGTCCTTTTCAGGGATTAGATAATAGATTTGGAGTAGAAAAGATTAGGAGTGTGGAAAAATGAGCTTACAAGAGGTGCTTGAACGCCAAGCGATTGATCTACCTGACGATACGCTGGAAGCTTTACTAATCCATAGCAAGAAGCAGGAAGGGCAGAAGGTTCAGCTACGATTGCTAAGTGAACAGGAGCTTGCCGAGAGTATCGAGTGGATTGCGCAGATCGAGGTATTCAAATATATCATTCCTCTATGGACGGATGAACATTCTAATTATGTAGGTCTATATGTAGAGGGGCCACTAGCATATAAATTATGTTACATCAATCACGAGGAAACAGATTTGTCACCCAGGTACCGAAGTACAGCTTCGCTGATTGCAGAGTTGGAGCAAAACCCAGAGCTGGATTGGGAACAGCTGCGTAAGGATTACCCGTCTGACAACGACATAAGCACCGAACAACTAGCAGAAGATATTCGCTGTATGCATGAAATGCAGGCTATACTAGAAAAGGATTCATCAATGGAGGATGATGTGAGGTGCCAGCTTCTTTACAGCTTAATGGCGATTACACCTGTTAGTGAGGTGGATTCATTGCTTCCTTATGTGGATGATGAAGATATGTATGTACAGGAACGTGCATGTATTCTATTGGGATATCATGGGTATGGACCCGCGACCGAATTGTTAAAAGAAGTAGTGAAGCATGGAAGCCCTAATGGGAAGCTAGCAGCCCGTAAGGCGCTCTCGATGATTCGCGCTAAGCAAATGGACAAGCATATAAAAAAATAAACCAACCTCACATAGCAAATATGGACGGGATGGAAAGGTGACTTATGAAGAGACGAACAGAGCAGCAGGAAGCGATGATGGAAGATATTATTCAAAAGGCAGAGCCGTATGTGCAGCAGCAGTTGGAGCATGACCACAGTGGTCATGATTGGTGGCATATTGACCGGGTGAGGAAGCTGTCTGTTGAAATTGCTGCAAAAGAAGGTGCAGATCCGTTCGTGTGCGAGCTGTCAGCACTGCTGCATGATGTAGCGGATGAAAAATTAAATGAATCCAAACAAGCGGGGCTGGATAAAGTTGATCAGTGGCTGCATCTGCATGTAAACGATGCGGATGTGATCACACACGTGATGAGCATTATTGCTACAATGTCCTACAATGGTGGACAAAATCCGCCTATGGAAACGCTGGAAGGTCAGGTTGTGCAGGATGCAGATCGGTTGGATGCTCTGGGAGCGATTGGGATTGCAAGAACCTTTATGTATGCAGGCTCAAAAGGCAGTATCATGCACGATCCGGATCAAGACTATTCACAATATGATTATCGCGCCGCAGGTAAAAGTGCCATATATCATTTTTACGAAAAGCTGCTCAAGCTCAAGGATTTAATGAATACCCCGTATGCCCGAGAACTGGCGAAGGTTCGGCATCAATGGATGGAAATGTATTTGGAGCAGTTTTATAAAGAATGGAATGTGAATGATATCCAACAAAACAGGGGAGGCTGATACTTCCTAATTGCAATGATTCCAGGGGAAGAGAGCCCTCTTTTTAATAAATATTAGAAAAAATATTGCAATACGCCGATTTCTCTCCTACTATTGATAATAGTTATCAATGATAATGATAATTATTATCTGTAAATTCAAGTAGGTAGAGGGGAGTCTTTCAGTTTATGAAGAAGTTTGCAGTATGGATGTGTACCTTATTATCGGCAAGTTTGCTGTTGACGGCATGTGGTGGAAAGGTGAAGGAGGTGGATAGCTCAGCTCAAAAGAATACCAATGCATCGACACAAACGTCTGTTTCTGACGTAGAAAGTGCCAAGACGATTACATATCTAGATAAGACTTATAAGCTGGCCAAGACGGATCATATTATTATAGCTAGTCTGGAAGCGATGGAAGATGCAGCTGTCCTGGGAGTGAAACCAACTGGGGCGGTTACTTCGGGCGGAAAATTTCCTGAGTTCATGGAAAAAGCGATGGAAGGAGCCGCAGACGTTGGTGACCGAATGCAACCTAGCGCTGAAACGATCCTGAAACTGAAGGCAGATGTGATTCTTGGGAGTTCTAAATTTCGGCCTGCGGTGGCAGAACAGCTAGGGAAGGTCGCTCCATTGGTTCCAGTATCCCATATTTCAACGAACTGGGAAGCGAATCTATTAATGTTGGGACAGCTTACAGGCAAAGAGGCGAAGGCGAAGGAGATCCTCGACAAGTACAAGCAAGATGCGGAGGCGGCCCAACAGAAGCTCAAACCAATATGGGGAAATAAAAAGGTACTCATGGTACGGATTCGTACAGGCAATCTGTATGCATACCCTGCGGATGTATATTTCAATCCTTCGCTGTATGCTGATCTAGGAGCTAAGGTACCGGAAGAGTTAAATACAGTTAAAGCACAAGAGGCGGTTTCTCTGGAGAAATTGGCTGATATGAACCCCGATTATCTGTTCGTGCAATTCTCCGAAGGAGAGAACAAGGACCAGCCGCAGGCATTGGCAGATTTGGAGAAGAATCCGATTTGGAGCAGCATCAATGCCGTCAAGAATGGGAAAACCTTCGTCAACATTGTAGATCCCAATGCTCAAGGTGGTACTTCATGGAGCAAACTTGCCTTTTTGGAAGCGGTTATGAACCGACTTTCGCAGTAAAGGTAGGAACATGGGAAAAAAGTTGATCTCTCCTTACCTTGTAATCTTCGTCTCTCCCTTGTTTATCGTACTAACATTACTGCTGTCTGTGATGTACGGAGCCAAGACGATAGAATGGGAGACGGTAACTGCTACCTTTTTTCATTTTGATGCTGGAAACGTGGACCATCAGGTCGTTCTAAACTCGCGTCTGCCTAGAGCGGTCGGCTCTATATTAATCGGTGCTTTTCTCGCGATTTCAGGAGCCATTATGCAAGGAATGACGCGGAATTTCTTGGCTTCACCCTCAATTATGGGGGTGTCGGATGGGGCGGCGTTTGTGATCACCTTAATGATGATCCTTGCACCGAATTCCACTTCGATGGGCCTGATTGGAAGTTCTTTTGTGGGATCTGCTCTGGGGGTGGCTATTGTGTTCGGTTTAGCCTGGATGATTCCCGGCGGTCTTGCCCCGGTTCGTATGGCCATTTTGGGAACGATCATTGGCACGTTTTTAAGCAGCCTGTCGGCCGTTCTCTCCATTTATTTTAATGTATCGCAAAATGTAAGCTTCTGGTTTAACGCTCGTCTGCACCAAATGGACCCCGGGATGATTCAATTGGCAATTCCCTTTGCTCTTGTGGCAATTGTAGGAGCAATGCTGCTGGCCAAGCCAATAACACTACTGTCTTTGGGCGACGACGTGGCCACAGGTCTGGGACAGCGGGCATTACCAGTCAAGTTGGGGGCGATGCTCTGTGTAGCATTGCTGACAGGTGTTTCTGTTGCGCTGGCAGGGAAAATTGCTTTTGTTGGCTTGTTGATTCCGCACATTACCCGATATTTAATCGGAGTAGATTACCGTTGGGTCATTCCATGCTCTGGTTTGATCGGTGGTATTTTTTTGGGCATGTCTGATGTGTTGAGCCGTTTTCTTAATTATCCGTTTGAAACGCCTATTGGAGTGGTTACCTCGGTCATTGGCATCCCTTTCTTTCTGTACTTAATACGTAGAAAAGGAGGGGGAGAGCATGCGTAAAATTAGTGTGAAACGGCTGTGGTTCGTATTTTCAGGTGGGGCTGCACTTATTTTAGCAGCCTCCTATGTTAGTCTGACCCATGGAGAGTTCGACATGACCCTTCAGGAAGTAATTCAGACATTGTTCCGTATCCACCCTACTCCGCAGCTGGATTTGGTGATTTTTGATTTTCGGCTACCGCGTATTGTGATTGCGGCCTTGGTCGGCTTAGGTCTGGGGATAGCTGGGGCGGCGGTACAGGGAGTTACACGGAATGGTTTGGCCGATCCCGGCATTTTAGGCATTAACGCAGGGGCAGGGGCAGCAATCGTCATATTTATGTTCTTTTACCAGGGACAGATGGAGACGACAGGCTGGACTGCGGCGCTGGCTATGCCCTTTTTCGGCTTGATTGGAGGTTTGGTAGCTGCGCTGCTGATCTATTTATTTGCTTGGAAAGCAGGACGTCTGGATTCGCAGCGACTGCTACTTGTAGGTATCGCGATTGGCTCTGGCTTCGGTTCCTTAAGCTTATATCTGTCGCTGAAAATGAAAGCCTCGGATTTCGAGATGGCGACAGTATGGATGTCGGGCAGTATTTGGAGTGCTGATTGGAAGCTGGTTGCTGCCGTAATTCCATGGCTTGTCATATTAATTCCTGTTATTTGGTTGAAATCGTATGTGCTGGATCTATTTCAATTACATGAACATACAGCTAAAAGTCTTGGCGTTGCGACCGAAAAGGAAAAGTCTATTCTCTTGCTGTCCAGCATTGGACTGGTGAGTGCCTGTGTGTCTGTTTCTGGAGGAATAGGCTTTGTAGGCTTATTGTCTCCTCATATCGCCAGAAGGCTTGTTGGCCTTCATCATCGTTTTGTGATTCCCGTATGTGGTATGGTCGGTATGGTACTGGTGCTGTTGTCTGATTTTGTTGCCAAAACGGTGGTTGCGCCTGCGGAAATTCCCGTTGGACTGATTATTGCGGTGATCGGGGTCCCTTATTTTGTAGTCTTGCTTATGAAAAAAACGGCCTAATTTCATTCGAATTCGGGCTCTAAAGGAGGTTGTTCCCATTAAAGATCTATCTACGCAAGCTTATCATTCCAGCGATGCACATGGAGCTGTGTATGTTCCTCGCAGTCAGCATCGAGTAATGTACTCGCAGGCTGAAAACCGTGAGTACCATATTTATATTGCCATTCCTGCCGAGGAACCTCCTGTATCTGGCTATCCCGTTATTTATGTGCTGGATGCCAATTCTGTTTTTGGAACCATGGTGGAAGCGGTGCGCGTTCAGGGGAGACGACCTGACAAAACGGGGGTTGTTCCAGCTATCATTGTAGGAATAGGCTATCCAACAGAGGCTCCCTTTCATCCTTCACGATATTACGATCTTACACTGCCCGGGACGGCTGTGGAGCTTCCGGTAAAGCCAAATGAAGATGCCTCCAAAGAAAGCGGGGGCGCCGAGCATTTCTTGTCATTTATTGAAGATGAGCTTAAGCCAATGATCGAGCGTGATTTTCTTATCGACCGCAACCGACAGACGATCTTCGGGCATTCGCTTGGAGGACTGTTCGTATTGCATACCCTGTTTACAAGACCAGACTCTTTTCAGGTGTATGTGGCGGGAAGTCCGTCTATACACTGGGGAGGACAAGTTATTATGGCTGAAGAGAAGCAGTTTGTAGCTTCCATTGCGCAGAAGCATTGGAATAAAAAGCTGCTGATTGCTGTAGGGGAGTTAGAGACTGGACATTTTACTGGCATGCAGGAAAAGGCCAGGGACTTAGCTACGCGTTTAACGACTAGGGACGATCTAGGACTACACGTAGAGTACCGAGAATTTACAGATGAAGGTCATATATCCGTGCTGCCTGTTTTAGTTAGCAGAGCGGTTCGTTTTGCTGCTGATTCCATTTAAATATGCAGTTAGGTATAAAATTTTTGAAAGTGTACTTATAAAATAAATTGCAAGAAATCTGAGGCTGTTTCCTTTAACCGAGCGTATCGGAGAGGAAGCGGCCTTTATTTTTTTTGTAAATGTCATATTGATATTATGGATTATCTGTGTTATTTTATTGTTAATAACAAATTGATAATAACAATATAGAAATAACAAAAAATAAATACTGTAAAGAAAGCGAGGAAGCGCTAATGTTTGGATTTAATTTTGTTAAATTTCAGCCCAGTGAGTATGTCATGAAGGTGAAGAACGGGAAGGTGGTTCGAGAGGGTGTTGGGTTATCTTTTTATTACTACGCGCCGACCACCTCGGTCGTTGTCGTGCCTGTCTCTTCCATTGATGTACCGTTTATGTTTGAAGATATGACAAATGATTTCCAGGCGGTGACCGTGCAGGGGCAACTGACTTATCGGATCGTGGATTACCGCAGAACGACGCAGATTTTAAACTACACGTATGATTTGAAGGAACGACGCTACATTTCGGACGATCCAAGCAAGCTGGCCCAACGGGTGATTAACATTGCCAAGGTGCTTACCAAAAAGTATTTGGAACGTGTCCCACTCAAAGAAGCGGTTCAGTCCAGTGAACGTCTGGCTCAAAATATGACGAAGGATATTGCTCAGCATACAGAAATGGAGAAACTGGGTATTGAGGTCATGGGGCTGTCCATTTTGGCAATTTTACCCAATAAGGAGACGATGAGAGCACTGGAGGCGCAGGCGAGAGAGGAAATTCTTCGCAGTGCGGATCACGCTTTGTACGAGCGTCGTAACGCATCCATAGAGCAGGAGCGGCGTGTGAAGGAAAATGAGCTGAATACGGAAATTGCGGTGGAGACGAAAAAGAGACAGATTCGCGAAACCCAACTGGATGCCGAGCGTTCCGTAAAGCAAAAGCAAAGTGAGATGAAGGAGGAGCAGCTACGGTTTGACACGGCCTTGGAAGAGAAAAAGCGCGAACTGATTGAGCTGACCGTAACGAATAAAAAGGCCGAAGCTGATGCCAAGGCCTATGAGCTGACAGCGGTGATGAAATCGTTGCAAGATGTCGAGCCTAACGTACTTCAAGCTATGGCCAACATGGATATGAGCCCGGATAAGCTGATTGCGATCGCCTTTCAGGAGCTAGCAGAAAATGCAGGGAAAATTGGTCAGTTGAATATTACGCCTGATCTGCTGCAAGGTCTCATGTCAGATACGGGAACAAGTGGATCAGCAGGATCGAGAGGGTCTGGAGGAAGATCACGATGAGCAGCCGAATGACTGAGCAGAAGATTATTTTGGTGAAGCGTAAAACGCGACTGGAGGAACTGATTGTTCGTTACAATACGGTGCAGCAGGCTCGCTTCTTTATGGAACGGCTGGGTGCGGATTTTAGTGATTATGTGCTGGAGGATGAAAATTACCGCAGGGCGGTGGCAACGGCGACGTCCGAGTTATCGGCCTTGGGGCGTGTCCAGATTGTGGAGCGGGAACATGTGCCGAACTTTATTTTTGGTGAGCAGGATACGGTGGTGGTACTGGGTCAGGATGGGCTGGTAGCCAACACGTTAAAATATTTGACCGAGCAGCCGCTAATCGGCGTAAATCCAGATCCATTGCGCTGGGATGGGGTATTGCTGCCGTTTACTGTATCTGATCTGCGCTGGGTGGTGCCGGATGTGTTCGTGCACAGACGGCCGATTAAGGAGGTTACACTGGCTAAGGCCCAACTAAATGATGGCCAATCCATATATGCTGTGAACGATTTGTTCATCGGGCGCAAAACTCATGTTTCTGCGAGATATGAGCTGAGATTGGAGGATCAGGTAGAGCAGCAATCGTCCAGCGGTATTATTGTTTCTACCGGGTTGGGGGCGACGGGCTGGCTGACCAGTGTGCTGGCTGGAGCGGCCGGGATTGTCGGCAGTGCTACACGGCATCCGGTCTCGCTGACTCCAGATCACCTGATGTCAGATGCTGCTTTCAGCCAGGAAGGGACAGTAGAAGGAATGGGGCATGATCATCGTGCAACCTGGAGCTCGCCTTCGCTTTATTTTACAGTGAGAGAACCATTCCCCAGTCGGACGACTGCTGCGGAGCTGGTGTTTGGACAGGTGGCCGTTGAAAGACCGCTGCGAATTGCTTCGCAGATGCCGGAGAATGGAGTTATTTTTAGTGATGGAGTAGAGAGCGACTTTCTGGAGTTTAATGCTGGCATTGAGGCGACCATTGGACCGGCGGATAAAAAAGGGCATCTGGTGGTGTAGAGGTTTGTACAGGACGGCAATGGGTAATTATGAGTAAGGTACAACCATCAGATGAAATTAAAAAAGGAGGAATCAACATGAGCGACCACACTCAAGACGAAGCGAAAATCCGCAACAAGAAGAACGAGGACGGAGATTCCTTGATGGAGAAAACGAAGCTGGACAATGGCGTGGATATCGAGCCTGAGGCTGATGAATGGATTGCGAAGCCCTCACCAGTATCATACGATGATACGAAATCCTCTTCGCAGAAATAAGACTCTTGCGTCTCAATAGAGCAGTGATGCAAAGACAGATGATCCTTAACCGGGTCATCTGTCTTTTTTACATAATTAATTGAATCTGGAATATACCTTCCATACTAGCTCACGACGGCTGCTTACCTCTGTTTTCAAGAAAATGGCTTTCAGATGATCCTGCACCGTGTAGGCCGTAATATGAAGTGCACTTGCCAGTTCCTTGGTAGAAAAGCCTTGGACAATGAGCCGGACAAGCTGTCTCTCTCGTTCAGTCCATGAGTAGATCTCAGCCATAAGCGGCAACATGTCCGTTGCTTTAGCAGGCTCAAACCATACGGCCAGTTGCTTCTCGCCCATATGCTCGCGTCCGCCTTGCAGGAGAGTGGCTCTGATCGTGACCCAAGGAGTTTCAGCGTCTGCGGAAGGGATACATAGTCTGGCTGGTGCAGTAGAAGTGGATAGCGCTCGCAAGCTTACCGCCCGAACAGAGGCCGGCAGCTCGTCCTCATGGATTCCCTCCTGCTGCCGAAGCAGCTTTAGCCACTGTTCTGCTACTATATTGGACGAGAGGGGTTCTAGTTGAGCGGAAAGCGTCAGAACACCTGGCTCAAGTTCATGTTCCATAGCCATAGCGGGGGCTGGAGATACACCGACACTGGTTTGACGCAGATGGTAGGCTATGGATGGCGCTAACGCTTCAAGCAGTTGTTGCTCTTCCGCGCTGAATACAGGCTTTCCATAGTGGCGGAACAACGTAAGAAATCCCCAGCAGCTTCCTTTGTACATAAATGGAATACGCAGCTCATCGCCGAATCCAGCGGGCTGCAAAACATTTCTAAAACGTGTGCTGCGATCCGGCTGGCCTTGTGTAGATCCATGAAGCGTCGCGATAGGCTGTCCTTCTCGCACCAATTGATCGTATTTCATGATATCATCGTGCAGATACTCGTATTCTAGCAGTTTGCTATGAATGTCCTCTACACCCGACTCCGTAAATGCACCCGTGGAAAGCAGCGTTCGCGGATCTACTGAGGTACAGCATGCCGCATCAAAAGAAATCTGAGTACGCAAGCGGTCGATTAGCGTGTGCTTGTATGTAGGAGAGGAGGGTGATTTATTTCCCATTTCCATGATTGGTTGTTGATCATTCTTAAGCTGTGCAAATTTAGTATAATGTGCGTTCATCGTTTACTCCTATCGTGAAAGCTGGAGATTCTTAAAGTGCCTCTTCCTAAATCCCCTATTTATGGGATGGTGGATATTCGTATTGTCTTTATAATTGAGAATGATTCTTAATTAAATCTACAATAAATGAATGGTCGTTGAAGATCAAGGCTAAATGTTTGGAGGAGAGCATATATGAAACAACCCCATATTGGAAATACCGACTCAAATCAACCTATGAGCTGGAATCATCCGAATGTACATAAATATGCGGATATGATTTCTTTAAAAATACCTGGATATACCCATCTGTATGAGATGACAGATTGTTTGATAACCGCACAGCTTGAAGCGCAGGCTCATAACAGGAATATCGATCCGCACGTGCTGATTGTCGGAGCTGGGGGCGGTCAGGAATTGATTACGCTCGGAGGGCGGCATGAGGCATGGTCCTTTACGGCAGTTGATCCCTCTGAGCACATGCTGGACTTGGCACGTCAACGTGTGACACAAGCGGGCATCGGTTCACAAATATCATTTGTTACAGGCACGTTGGAAGAGTTGTCTGGAGAATCGCCTGAAGAACAGCACGAAAAGTACTGCGAAGAATTATCCGATGAACCAGTCTATGACGCTGCTACCTGCCTGCTGGTGCTTCATTTTCTTCAGAGCTTGGAAAGTAAACAGGCATTGCTGCGCCAGATATCCGCTCGACTCAAGCCGGGTGCACCTTTTTGTCTAGCTTCTATTAATGGGAATCCGCAGGAGCCTTCTTTTTCCATCCAAATGCAGGCATGGAAAGGTCATATGCTGAGTCAGGGCATTTCACTGGAGGATTGGGAGCGATTCGCTGCTTCCATCGGTCGCGAGTCAAACCCGGTGTCCAATGCAGCAATTCAGGAACTGTTGATAGATGCAGGCTTTACCCACATCACCCGGTATTATGGTGCTTTTTTAGTAAATGCATGGTTTGCGGTTAAAGAGGGAGAGACGGCTTATGACAAAGGATAACATCATCATTATTGGCGGGTATGGCCATGTTGGAAAAATTGTATGTACAGAGTTAAGTGAAATGTTCCCCGGCAAGGTATTTGCCGCAGGCCGCAGTCTGGAACGTGCCACTGCATTCAGCCAACAATCGAATGGCAAGATACGACCCTTGCAGCTTAATATTCATGAGCCGATGGACTCGTCGATATTAAAGCAAGCCAAAATGGTTATTATGTGTCTGGATCAGGACAATACAGCCTTGGTACGCACCTGTCTTCAGCATGGGGTGCATTACATGGATATTACTGCGAATGCGGCCTTTTTGAGTCAGGTGGAGCAGTGTCATCAGGAGGCCCGAGCTTATCAGGCCACTGCGCTGCTAAGTGTAGGATTAGCTCCAGGGCTCACTAATCTATTGGCATTGCAAGCGACACAGCTCATGGATCAGACGGATGAACTGAACATATCATTGATGCTGGGTTTGGGTGATCGACACGGTCAGGCTGCGATTGAGTGGACTGTAGATCAGATTCATACCGACTTGGAGGTGATAGAACAGGGACGCCCAGTGACTCGAAGAAGCTTTACCGACGGCATAGTGGCAGACTTTGGTGCAGGAGTGGGTCGTCATCGGGCGTATCGGTTTCCCTTTTCGGATCAACAGACACTTCCACGTACACTTGATGTTCCTACGGTCAGCACACGCCTGTGCTTCGATTCGCGTTTGACCACCCGGCTTCTGGCAGGGCTTCGGACAATAGGAATATCAGGTCTGCTCCGACAGCCAACGGTTCGTGAGGCAGTAGTTCGCAGCTTTGGCAAGGTGCATTTTGGAGGAAATGCTGTAGCGGTCAAGGTAGACGCCAAAGGAACTCTTAATGGTAAGGAGACGAGGGTCGAATGCAGGCTAAGGGGACATCATCAGTCTGATTTAACTGCTAAAGCCGCCGTCTTTGCAGCGCTTGCTCTGTATCGCTCAGAACTTCCATATGGTGTTTTTCACATGGAGCAGGTTTTTTCGTGGGATCGCATGCGGGCTTGGCTGGGAGAGCAGGTAGACGTAGATATTCAGGTGAACGGACAGCAAGTATAAAAGTCATATATTCTGAAAAAAAGACTCTCATATCATCCAAGCTTATTCAGCAACGCCTTGCGGATAGGTCTTGGATTTCTTTTCCTATTGGATTACACTAGAAAGAAGTACATATTTTTGGGAAAGACCAGAGGGGATGATATGAAATGTGGAATCCCTATGAACATAGTAGGCAGCATCCGCACGATTTTATAGTAGAATATCGATTTTACACACCGGAAGAAGGAGGCAGGAAACAACTGCCTATTCAGGGTTATCGCTGCGATTTTTCCTATGAGGGCGACGATATTACAACAACGGGAATTTATGCAATACATCCTGAGTTTGAAGATGAAGAGGGTCAATTGATCATGGATACCAGGCACCCGGTTCACCGGGAAGGTCAGGCAAGAATGTGGATTTTGTTTGGAGAAATGAGGGAAAAGGTACACCGACACCGGATACATGTAGGAACCAGGGGATATTTTATGGAAGGCCCACGCCGAGTCGGTGAAGTTGAAGTTACAAGTCTGGTAGGCCTCTTGACCAATCCGCTAGACTAACTGCTAGAAATCAATCAGAAGGTGCAGTCAGACAGCGAATGGAGGTGTTCAAGCCAAGATGGATATCGCTTATATTATCGATTTATTACGTAAAGACGATGTAACCTTAACCCCAGGCTTATCCACCCAGGAGATTACTGAGGTCGAAGACAGGTATGATATTCAATTTCCGCCCGACTTAAGAGAGCTGCTGATGAACGTTCTTCCAGTCGGTAAAAGCTTCATCCCATGGAGAGATACGTCACCACAGCGGATGGGTGTCATTCGGCAAAGGCTGAATTGGCCGCTTGAAGGTATGATTTTTGATGTAGAACAGAATATGTTCTGGCCTTCCGAATGGGGAGAAAGACCAACAGATTTGCAGGAAGCCGTGGACATATGTAAACGTGAGTTTTTGCGCGTGCCCAAGCTGATCCCCGTCTATGGTCACCGATATATCCCAGAGCAGCCATGTGAAGAAGGAAATCCGGTATTTTCAGTGTATCAAACGGATATTATCGTGTATGGAGAAAGTTTGCAGGAGTATTTCAAGCTGGAATTTGGGGAGAAGACTTACGAACAGATTAATTTTGAGGCGGTAAAAACAGTTCGCTTTTGGAGTGATTTATGTAGCTGAATCGCCGAATCGTTAGGAAATTAAATAAGTCGAGATAAAGGAAGGAGAGACTAAGGTGAAGTTGGAGCAGGATTTGGAAGAAATCAAAGAAAGGTTGACCCAGATCGAGACCAAACTGGAACAAAAGTCGACTTCCAGCAAAATCTTAAAGTACATGATCATCATTTTCCTGTCCATTTTTTTCTTGCTTATTATGATCGGAGTTATTCAATTTGTTTCGAGCTGATCGGTATAAATTTACGGACAGAAAGGAACTTGTTATGTCTATAGAAGCCATTATTTTTGATCTGGATAATACACTGATTCACCGCAAACAGGCATTCGCGGCATATACGGAGCGCTTTATAGAACGATTTATTGTGGCAGAAGAACAGGCCAGCCGTGCGGCGGTCGTTGAACGAATGCGTCTGGCAGATCAGGACGGCTACCGGGATAAAAGGGAGCTGTATACGGAGCTGCATGCAGACCTGAAACTGAAAAATCCCGATACGACAGTACAGGAGATGCTGGGCTTTTGGTATGGTGAATTTCATAAATTTACGGTACTGATGGACGGAGCGAAGGAAGTGCTGTCTGAACTGCGGTCTCGGGGCTTGAAGCTTGGTATGATTACCAACGGTTCACTCCGTACACAGCAGGCGAAGATTGACCGAGTGATGCTGAGAGATTATGTGGATTCCATTATTGTATCAGGCGGAGTCAACGTCGAGAAGCCTAATCCTCGTATTTTCGAGTTGGCACTGAAAGAGCTGGACATTGCCGAACCTGGTCATGCCTGTTACGTAGGCGATCATCCGACGAATGATATTCGTGGTGCGCAAAGTGCAGGGCTGCATACCATCTGGCTGGAAGGCTTTATGACGTGGAATGAAATGGACATTGTACCGGATCATCAGATTGGGAGTCTACGTGAAATCACTGGCTGGCTGGATCGTCTCAGCTATCCATCGAATATGGAGGAGGGGGCATCATGAGTATGGAGCAGCAACCGAATCCCATTCTATTATCGTTCCCTGAACAATTCCAGACAGGGCGATTGACCATACGCGCTCCACAATGGGGCGATGGTGCGGCGGTCAATGAGGCGATACGCGAGAGTGTACATGAACTGCGGCCCTGGCTTCCTTTTGCGAGAAATCTCCCTACGGTAGAGGAATCTGAAATCCGTTCACGCCAAGCCAGACTTAAATTCCTGGATCGATCCGACATGGTGCTGTATATATTTGATACGGCTTCGGGACAATTTGTAGCCAGCAGCGGTCTGCATCGTATTGATTGGGATGCACGAAGATTTGAAATTGGATATTGGCTCAGAACATCATGGACCGGAAAAGGTATTATAACCGAGGCCGTGCACGGTATTACGGATTTTGCCATACAGCATTTGCATGCCAATCGGGTGGAGATTCGTTGTGATTCTAGAAACACGCGCAGCGCCAAGGTAGCAGAACGGGCAGGTTTTACACTGGAGGGAATTTTAAGAAACGTCGAGTATGATGAAGAGGGAAGCATGGCACACCAAATGGTTTTTGCCAAGGTGCGTGGTGTTGAATTTTAGCAAGCGATTGTATGATATTGCGGGGGCTTATTATGATTCATGATATGACGAAAAATACAGACAAGTTGGTGTGCATACAATATGACAGCAGCTTAAGGTTCAGCAATCTTGCAAGCGCTATCCCAAAAGAAGGATTGACAAAGTTTACAGCAGTATTGCGGAGATTTCCAGTGTCAGGAAAGGTAGTTTAGTATGAGAAAACTTCGTAAGAGCAGCAATTGGGAAATTAATCGGGAAATAAAGGGAAAGTTCCACTGGAAGACCCGCGCTGCGTATCTGGTTGCCGTGCTGGTCATGATCTTGTTGGGCTTGGGAAGCAGAGCTTTCTCCACCCGGTTACCTGCATTCGTTG
Source organism: Paenibacillus sp. EKM10P (assembly GCF_011800655.1). Taxonomy (NCBI): domain Bacteria; kingdom Bacillati; phylum Bacillota; class Bacilli; order Caryophanales; family Paenibacillaceae; genus Paenibacillus; species Paenibacillus sp. EKM10P. The sequence continues at coordinate 568,509 of NZ_JAALET010000001.1, forward strand.
CCAATCACTTTGGGGATGCCTTGTGGGCGTGCATGATTTATTTTGGGCTGAGAATGTTGTGGGTGAATCGTCGGTTGTCTGTAGCCCTTTGGGGCAGTTTGCTGTTTTGCTTTGCTATTGAGTTCAGTCAAATGTACCAAGCTCCCTGGATTAACCACATCCGGGCGACGACCCTGGGCGGCCTAGTGCTGGGCAAAGGGTTTCTGACCGTGGATCTGATCAGGTACACGGTTGGTATTATGATATCCTGGGCACTGGACCAAGGCTGCCAAAGGCTGGCGGGGATCAATAAACGTTAGACGATGACAAACCACTCAAATAATCTGAGAAGCGAGGGTTGCGCTTGAAACAAAAGAGAAAGCGTCACAGGTTGTTCGGTAAGATGGTTGGGTTATGCGCAGGGTTCAGCTTGTTGTTTGCAACCATACTTATTCCAGGGCAGGCATTAGCCGAAAAGCAGCTTGCAGCGCCTCTTCGTTTTGATTTTGGCCCTGGGGATGTAGCAGACGGCTACACCCAGGTCACTGCTAAGGATGCTTACACGCCTGAGCGTGGCTATGGATTTACCGATCTTTCCAAGGTAAATGAAGAGAACCGTGGTGGAAGTGATGCTATCCGCTCAGATTTTGTGCGTGTTCAAGGCTCATCCTTTGTCGTCAATTTACCACCTGCGGATTACACGCTTTCTCTAATTGCCGGAGATACTGCCGGAAACACGGATATTACGGTTAAAGCCGAATCCATTGTTAAAGTAGAGCGTACCGCCAAAACAGCAGGACAATTTGTCGAGGCTGGGTTTGAGCTAGCACTCATCGACGGTCAGCTCGAATTGTATTTTTCGGGAGATGAAGCGAAGATTAACGCCTTGGTTATCACTCCCAATAAAGCTCGAACGGCTGGAGAACATCCTTCCGTATACCTTGCGGGAGATTCTACGGTTCAAACCTACAAATCCTCGATGAAGCCTCAGGCGGGCTGGGGGCAAATGATTGCTCCGTTTTTTACAAATGAGACTATTTTTGTGAACCGTTCTATTGGTGGACGTAGCACGAAGACCTTTTTGGTTCAAGGGCGGTTAGATGATATTTTACGGAATATCCGTCCAGGAGATTATCTGTTCATACAGTTTGGGCATAATGATGCCGCGATCAATAATCAGGAGCGCTATGTTTCACCTGCCGATTATAAAGTTTACTTGAAAACGTACATCCAAGGAGCCACCCAACGCGGTGCGGTCCCTGTGCTAATTACTCCTGTAGGCCGCCGCGATTATGATGCAGCAGGTGCATCGTTTCGGATCAGTTTCCCGGAATATGTGCAGGCGATGAAGGAAACAGCATCAGAGACGGGTGTTGCACTGGTCGATCTTAGTCAATTGAGTGTAGCCTACTATGATACACTAGGCCTGGAAGGAACACTTCCACTGTTTTTACATTTGGAGCCAGGTGTGTATCCTGCATTTCCTGATGGCGTGAAGGATGATACACATTTTCAGGAGTATGGTGCGGAGCAAATAGCCCGCTTGGTAGCCCAAGGGGTTCGTGACTTGAATATTCCTTTATCCTCAAATGTAAAGACGGAGAATCTGCAATAGCACCGAATTTCCATAACCATGATATACTCAGAAAATAAGCTGGCCCTACCCAAACCCAGCATGATTTAGGCTTGGGTGGGGCTTTAATGTTCTGGACTTTAAGGAGGAAGTAGTATGACAGTAGCTCAACTTCATAATCTTATCAACGGTCAACTCCTGCATAATCAGCATCGGAGTTTATTTTATATGCGCGAGGGCTCTGTTCTGTTAGGACCATCAACGGAAATCACGTACTGGCTGACGCAGCGAAGCTCGGAACTGATCCTCATGCTTCAAAGCTTGAAGCGCCAGCATACGTATCATGTTTTTGTGAAGGATGTAGCGGCCCAAATACTGTCCCAGTTTGTAAATACCAATCAGTATCTACATTTTCACACAGATCATGCGAGGGAGCTTACGGAGCTGTATGATCGATTCTTCACCCGGATTGAAAAGCTGTTCCAAAAGAAGTCTATAGCAGGGGCAACTCTGGACTTACTGCTCCAGCAGCATTATAGGCATTTGAGAGATTTTTTAACTCGTACCAATGGACGTGAAGTGTTCGCTAAGTATGCAGAGAATGAATATACCTTTTGGGTACCTTGTGAGGAATATACACCGGAGTTGCAAGCGAATCTGCTAGGATTAGACATTGCTCGTTTGCAAGAGCCTGTTCTAGATGTTGGCTGCGGATCAGAGGCACGGTTGGTTACTTATTTACGTGCCTATGGAATTGAGGCATACGGAACAGATCGGCTGGCTGAAACAGACGGTTGTATCACCCGAGGAGATTGGTTAGCGACTACTTATGAAGAAAGTACATGGGGAACGATCGTTTCACATATGGCATTCTCCAATCATTTTATACATCATCATCTGAAGACAGACGGTAATATTCATGAGTACGCTCATAAATATATGGAATTGCTTAGAGCCATTCGGCCAGGAGGGAGCTTTATTTACAGTCCATGTCTCCTATTCATGGAAGAGCTTTTGGATGCCCGAATGGGGTATCAAGTAGAGTATATCGAGTCCTCTAAAGGTTACAGAGCTACGAAAATAACGCGTATACATTCATAAGTGCTAGTATCAATCATTTGTCAGATTCACTCTTGGAATGGTAGTATAAGGATAGATATTACTCTATTTGGGATTCTGTTAATGATCGGGATTCCCATGACGTTAATTTGATAGCATAGTTGCCCTGAATAATAAATTATTGTATAGATAACGGAATTTTTCAGGGAAGATTAAACCATATTTTCCTAAAAGCCGATATATGGAAATGAGGCGAGAACACACTGTTATTATGCCCGCCGCAAAATGGAGGTATATAATTGGGTTAGGAGAGTAGAAGAAGTGTCCGATTTGTATACGAAAAAAGAAGTAGAAGATTATGTAACGAACGTGGTTTTCGAACGACCTTTAGGTGTAAGCATTGCAGCTATTTTACTAATTTTTAATGGAGCACTCCTGTTGGTGACACAGCTATTGACGCTCAATGCACTAAATGAGGCTTCTACGTTATTAGGCATGTGCAGAGGCATGTTTCAAGGGTTTATCGCGTTGCTTGGCTTGGCAGGAACGGCTGCCGGTATTGGTATGTTGTTCGGTAAGAAGTGGGCTTGGTGGCTGGCATTATTTTATTTTACATATGAGACCATGCGTTATGCGTGTGCAATTCTGTTTATTCCCGATGTCTCCCCAATGTTAGGTGGTGTGCAGCTAAGCCCTGCTCTATACTACGTTAAATATGGTATGCGTATTATTTGGAATTTATTGTTTACATTGTTTATGTGCCGTAGTACGGTAACCAGCTTTTTTCAAACAAGTAAAATCAACAAGTGGAGAGCATGTATCGCATTATTCTTCATCAATGGATTGATGGTGGGGATCGGCTGGTGGTTGACAAGGTAGGTTCTGTGAATGTGAAGGAGGAGATGAATGATGACAATGGAAACGTTTCCGATTCTGGAAACCGATCGGCTTCGTTTAAGACAGCTTACATTAGGAGACGCGAGGGATGTATTTGCCTATTTTTCCAGAGATGAGGTCACAAAATATTATGATTTGGAAAGTTTTACGGAGGTAGAGCAAGCTGAGAAATTTATTCGTTCCATGCTAACCAGATACGAGAAGCAAGCGGGTTTTCGTTGGGGAATTACGTTAAAAGAAGCTCCTGAGCAGGTGGTGGGTACAATTGGATTTCATAACTGGCAGAAGGAGCACTCTCGTATTGAAATTGGCTATGAGCTGGCGCCGGAATATTGGCAACAAGGGCTGATGACAGAAGCGTTGAGAGCGGTAGTGGATTATGGCTTTCAATTGCCGCAGGTTCACCGTATAGAAGCCTTCATTGATCCAGATAACGAAGGCTCCAGACGGCTGCTGCTCAAAAGTGGCTTTACTAAAGAGGGTCACCTGAGAGATTACTTCTATGAAAAAGGTCAGTTTGTTGACGCTGTTGTTTTTGGCTATCTTCGGACGGAGTTTCCCGTAAAGCAGTAAGTTTATAAATATCCTTTGTCTCCGTAAGGCTGGAGTCGATCAAGCCAGGTCTGCTCCAGCTTTGCCAGTGCATCTTTGACATCAAAGAATTCCGAATCTTTTTTCTTCAAAACGTCCAGCACTTCAAATTCAAACGAATCTTCGCCATATTCATTCCATTCCTGTTGTAGTGGTTTGTTCTTAAATCCACCCATTTGCAGCTCAAAACGCCGTCCATTCAGCGACTTTAAATTCGGCGTGGAAGCGACAAAAATTTTCCCATTGCGTGTATTGCGAATACAATAGATTCCTGCCTCTGTCTTCATCTCCATGTATTGCTGAACTAGTTCTTTTCTTCGATCCATTGTCCAATCCTCCTATTTGAGCATTTTGCATAAATCCCAAGAGCGTTTTCAAATCAGCAATGTATAGATCGAAACGCTTTAGTTCGTCTATATATTGTACCTACGAGCGTCGAGAATCGAATTATGCAAAATGCTGATTTTATAAGCGCCTAGCTTCAAGATTCCTTCAACCAATATTCACTGCCATCCGGTTTGCGATCCAATAGACCGTATTCAATCATATATCTTCGCACCGTGACATAATCGTCATATACTTCCTGTAAAATCGCATTGATATCTTTCTCATGATATATTTGTCCCTTTACAAAACGGTCTGCAATTTCACGCAGCACAATCAGCTTGTGCTTTTCTTGCATTTTAAAGGTCTTTAGGCGCCCGTCTGTACCCTTCGGAAAATACTTCGTGAGTACCTTTTGCCTCTCGTCTTCCGTAATGTTGTAGCGTTCATCTACCATCCGTGCTCGTACGGGTACGTCTACCATGGCGGGAGCGTGATGGTCTTTCTCCTTTAACAGTTCCATTAATGTGAGAAATACTTTGGCCTGTCGTTCTTTTTCCTTGAGACCAAAGCGATGATTGCGTATGGTGGATGCGCTGCCGATTCCGGTTTCCTTTTGAATGTCCGCATCGCCCATGCCTTGATAAAATAACTGAAGTAACCGATTCTGGTGATCCGTCAGTCCGGTCAGCTTTTTGTCCAGACCGATCAAATAGTCAAAGACCGAACCGTACGTCCGCTCAATGTGAAGACGCATATACCGTTCCGCGTCATAAAATACCCCTTGATCCTGATATATGATGCCTTGTTCATATCGTTGTCCGTCCAAGAGGCAAATTACCTGCTCCCCTTGGCGAATATATCCACGCTTCAGTTCTTCGATACCAGCATTCCAGAATAGTTCGGAATGGTCCATTTTAGCAAACACCTCAATTGAATGACGATTATTTTATAGACAATATAACATTTTGTTTATTTTAAATCAATGGATGGGATGAGTGTGAGGACGTTTTTCACTATTCAAATTTATATAATGTATAAAAAAGAAGGTTATTATTTTAAACATAATTTATGGCAATTTATAAATATTTATATACTTTTCTTAATTTCGACAATCTTCGCTATATACAAATTTAATACGACATTGTTATCATATGTAAATCAAAATATATTTTTTGGAAAGAAGGCGGAATGTGGTTTATTTATAAATTGTTTTTATTTTTAATATTCTTCTAACTAGGCATTATCACTATATACAAGGGGATGATTTTAAAAATGAAATTTTTTATAAACGAAGTGAGGCAGCGAGGGAAGGGAAAGACTGCTAGGCCATTCATTTTAACAATGCTTGGTTTATTTGTTTTTTTATCTCCATGGAGCGTAGCTGTGCTTCCTCAAGCAGTAGTGTCAGCAGCATTTACGGGTGGGATACCAGACTTTTATCCACCACCAGACCGGGGAGGATCAATTGGACCTCCTGAAGAAAAGCCAACGCCTTCAGAACCATCATCTACCCATGAAACTGTAACGTTGTCGGATGGTTCGATTGTACATGTACAGGCGAATTCTTATTACATAAGCCTGACTCGCAACAATGTTGTCATCTATTCTAAGGATCTTGGGGCTGCATTATCGGCTAAACTTTACAGTGCTTCTGCATCTTCCAATAATGCAATAACAGTCTACTACTTTTATATTAATGAGAATAATGGAGCCAAATCCTCGGGAAGTTTTACGTACTCAGGGGTTGTCTTAACCACTCCAGCCAGTCCACATATAAGTTCCAATATTACAGGGACGACGAATCAAAATGTCTTTATCCAATTGGATGGAGTACCTAGTAATTATAAACGAGAATATAAAATTGGTGCGAACGGTACGTGGACCCCATATAGTAGCCCATTTCAAGTATCCGACAACACGACCATTTTTGCTCGTTGTACAGATAATTACGGGAATATAAGCGCTGAAAACTCATTGGTGATCAACAATATTGATAGAATACCTCCTGCCCCACCGTCATTCAATCATAGCCCTGCGAATGAAATAGCAAATAATATAAAAGTGACAATCAACTATCCTTCTGATGCATCAACAAGGGAATACCGTGTCAATCAAAGCGAATGGAAAGTGTACAACTCTCCCATTGATATTAATGAGTATGGAACGCATATACAGGCACGGGCAACAGATATTGCTGGAAATGTTTCGCAAGTCACAGAATCGGTCATTAATTTGATTAATAGAGCGCCAGTAATGATTAAGGGTATTCCAGCTACCAAGATTGAAATGGATGAGGGAGCTCCAGTTAGGGATTTATCTGAATACTTTGCGGATCCTGATCAGCAGCAACTTCGATATTCTGTTGCGAATTCTAATTCATCTGTTGTTATACATCAATTGGCTAAGGACTCAAAAGGAAATACCTCGATACTGAATTTGCAACCTCAAAGCTCGGGAGAATCGACGATAACAATAACAGCCACAGACCCGTTAGGTAAGTCTGTATCGCAGAATTTTGTTGTAAAAGTTTTGGATACCAGATATGTAGAACAATTAGCCAAAGCTACAGCAGCGGTGGTCCAAGCCGAGACAACCCAATTACAAAATGATGTAAATGCAGCTGTAGAGCTAATAAATAAGCTACGTGACCCAGATAAAGGAAAGCTCGTTGAAAGAGTAGTAGCAATACAGAGAAGCATTGATACGAAAGCTGCCTATACTGAACAATTAACGACAGCTACACAGGCAGTTGAAAAAGCAGAATCTTCAAAATTACAAACGGAGATTAATATGGCACGAGCTCTAGTGATAAATCTAAATGATTCAGACAAAGCACAGCTTAACGGACGATTGGATCGTATACCAGCTATTGACGATTTGCCCAAGGATATAACAAGCCCTTCCAAACCTAAGAAGTTAGCAGGCTCCAGACCTATGCCGAACAGCATTATTCTAACTTGGGGAGCATCTACCGATGATGTTGGAGTCGTTAGCTATGATGTTTATCGTAATGGTCAGATGATAGGCAGCACCAAGGAATTAACCTTTCAAGTCGACCAATTAGAACCTCAGAAAATATATATGTTTGCAGTAAAAGCCAAGGATGCGGCTGGTAACTATTCAGAGTTTAGCAATAGTGTTAAAAGCGGATTATCCAGAAAGTATAAATATATTTATGATGCTAATGGAAGACTCGAGTATATTGAACAGGATGGCCAGGTGGTTTTCCAATATCAATATGATCCTAATGGTAACTTGATACAGATTATAAAAGTGAACAAATCTCAATAAATGATATGTATGTAACTCAATTTTAAGTCGGGAATGGAGAGAAGAACTTGCGATTTAGAACAATAAGACGTCATATAGCAATAATTATGATTATCACATTTATTTTCAGTACAATTAGCGGCATTGTTCCTCCAAATGTGTTCGGTGCAGGAAATGATAGTTCGCAATATTCGGCGGATCAAATGGCTGCCCGATTTGGAGTCACATCATCTTTTCTTTCGGAACAACTAAGAAAAGGTTATTCATTAAATCAAATTTATACAGCGTTATATATGGCTGAACAGGATCATATAAGCTACGAGCAGGCAGTAGCTTCGTTATTTCCTTCAGAGGAAAACCAGTCACAGACTGTAACAAGTGACGTATATAATAAGCTATCGGATGCTCCATTAGATAACCTAATTTCTCATAATGTTACAGATGATGTTTATCCAACAGATGATCCTGCTCCTACGAACGAAGTCACTGAAGATGTATATAAGACGGATTTTCTGAAACTAAATCTCATGGCTAATGTGCCCCAGCTTCCACCTATCAGAGAGGAAGCGCCTGTTTACAATAAATCTTCTTTTAATGAAGCACCTTATTCTGTTGGCGACGATAAAGAATCGATATCCACTTTATCAGGCAGTTTATCGCTGAAAAATACAGATTTAACTCTGCCTGGACGAAATGGTCTTGGCTTTTCTTTGACGCGTCAATATGATACGAACCGGGCTCAATTTTTTGACAAAGGCGCTGAAATTGTTGACAACAGTGCTGCTGTGCAAAATTATTATGTTTACTTTAAGGCGATGATGAAACCTGTTACCAAGTCGTACAAGGTAGCCTATCAGCAGAAAAGATGGATGCAAGAGGACACAGACGGTGATGGTAATGTTGATGTGAATACCTATAATCTTCAGCCGGAAACAAAAGTTATAGGCACATACACAACTTATGAGGCTGCTAGTCAAGCGGCGGGACAAAAAATAACCTATACTACACCTTCGGAATCCAGAACAGAAACAGATTATAGAAGAAGTAAATCCAGAAGCGATTTTGTTAGTTCCATAAAATATGATCATCATGGATTTAAAGGGACTCTTTCTCAAAGTGGTTCACCTTATGTTATTTCTGGGAGCGAATCTCAGCCTGTTTCTATGGGTGCAGTTGATTCGTGTAGTTTTTTTGGTATGGGATCTTACAACTCACAAGGGTACTATTCTGGTAGTAGTATTACAAACTGTGGTAATTCAATGTCTTACTCTTCTGCTAATGGATTTAGTGGGACACTTTATGCCTACAATACTTATTATTCTTCGACTTGCCCAAGTTATGATAGTTCTAGAGCAAATTCTATATGCTATGTATCAGGGACTAAATATTACAAAGGATCTGTTTCAAAACCAGGGTATGATACCCGAGAATGGAGGCAAGATTATAGCGGAACCGTTACTAAGCCCGGTTATACAAGCGATATTGGTTATAGCGAGTGGACTAGTAATGGAAAAGGCGGAAGAACAAGAACAGCCTTTACCATGGAAGGCTCACCGCAAATTGAAACGATTGTTTCAGAGGGGCTCGAAACGGCTGTTCGTCGACAGACAGCCCTGTTCGCAACGATTGCTGAGGCTGAGCATTATAGGGATTTAATCAACAGCAATCCTCAGGCTGAAATTCCGGGTGACGATGGGAATAAATATTATATTGCAGCAGATGCGGATGCTACCGTTTTTGCTGAGATTGTAGCCTATCAACCTTCATTTATTTTTCAAAACCGTACTTATCCTGCCATGGAAGATCAATTGAGCCCTCTTGGCAAGGGGTGGTCATGGAATTTACCTTATGTAGAAACCAAGGAGAGTAAGCAGTACATACACTTGGGGGATGGTGGCAGCTATGAAATTGAGGGCGACCAGCTAAAAAGTTACGACTGGAAAGGACTGAGCTTCACTCCTGATACTTCAGTAACAGTTAATGGAGAAAATTCATCAAATGTATTAACTTCTGTTGATGGAACGAAAAAACAATATTTCTCCAAAGACGGGCAGTTGCTACAAATTGAAGATGCATATCATAACACGATAAAGTTCAATTATGAACTCAATGCTACTTATAAACGCAAATTGCTTAGTAAGGTAGAAGATGCGATCGGCAACTCGATTGATATTCAATATACGGCTACAGATGTTACTTTGTTTAAAGGAAACCGCACAGTTGTCTATCATAAACATACAGAACAAGGTGTTGAATTACTGGATTCAGTGACAGATGCCGCAGGCAGAAAAACGACATATTCCTATACATTAGCACCGGCCAAGTTTAATTTGAGCGCGTCACATCCAGAGAGACAAATCTCTAATCCATACGCTTTGTTAACCAAGGTATTTCATCCTACTGGAGCTTCCACTTTATATACTTATGAAGACCAGCCAGTAAAACGCTATATTGGCTCCAATTCGGTAAACGAAGCATATAGAGCAGTCTCACGTGTAGATCAAATCACATATGAAAACAATCAAACCGAAAACTATAATCGGGAAACGATTCATTATAATTCCGATATGGGTGAGAGCTATGTAAAAGATACTTCGTTCTCTACTGTAACAGACAATGGATTAGTTCGTTCGACCTTCAATTATACTAAAAAGTTTATTAGTGCAGAAACGCCACCACAGTATTACTTGGATCAATCTGTGGTTAAAGCAGGGGATTCTGAAAAGAGTACAGCTTATCAATACGGCAAGCAGGTGACAGGCAAAGCTTATACGGTACCTGTTCCAACCCGCACCTCGTCCAGCAATAATCAAAATGGAGACGTTTTGACAACTGCTGCTGAATATGATGATTACGGTAATATGACAAGCTCAGTGGATGAAAAAGGTTCACAAACTGCGTATACGTATGACGACAAGCATAGGATTAAAACCGTTACAGAACCGATTGATTCTAATAGCACTGGAGTTACAGAGTACACTCGAAACCCACAAGGGAAAGTAACACAGGTCGTCGTCTCAAAGGATCATTCTGGGGGAGAACTACTACAAAAAGTAAATTATTCAGGTATTGATGCTTACGGAAATACAACGATTCAGACGATTGCCAACGGTAACAAGTCCGTGACTACAACCACGGAATACAGCAGTGGCTATGATCATGCTTTTCCTACGAAACAAAGTGTTGAGGTTACAAATATTGATGGAGAAAAATCTACGGTAACCATTCAGTCAGAGTATGATAAATCAACTGGTTTAATCACTTCCTCGCTGGATGGGAAAGGTCAGAAAACTGAGTATCAATATGATGATCTTGATCGCGTAAAAGCTGTAACTTATCCGGATGGTAAAAGCATTCGAGCAGCCTACGATGATCTTGAGAACACCGTAACGGTTACGAATGAGCTGGGCATACGAACAAAAACACGTTACAATGCTTTGGGTTGGAATATCGAGTCAGGCCTGTATGAAGGTAACGATTATGTGATCAAGTCTAAATCAGCTTATGACGCTAACGGCAGATTAGTATCCAGTGAAGATGCGCTTGGGCACCTGACGCGTTATGGCTATGACGCTTGGAGCCGGACAACGTCAACAGCCTACGCGGACGGATCACAAGCAGTAGTCGAGTATAATGATGCTCTTCGTCAAGTAACTCAACGAGATGGCGAGCTTAATGAACAAATTCAAATCTACGATAAATGGAATCGTCTGGTGCAAAACAAAGAAAAATCGGCAATGGACGGTATTGAAAAAATAACTTCCAAAGTAGAGTATGATGCTGTAAACGACCAGATTTTAAAACAAACCGATGCCAATGGTAATGAGACTCAATTTTCTTATAATGCCTTGGGTAATCAAACATCTGTGACGGAGCCAAACGGTGAGACGACGAAGTATACTTACAACATGCTAGGTAATCTCACTCAAATTACGTATCCGGATGGTCATGCCAAGGTGAAGGCGTATGATGAACTGGGTAGAGTAATTCAAACTAAAGATGAGGAAAACCAGGTTGAGAAGCGTTATTTTGATACCAATGGGAACTTATCCAAGAAAACAGACCGCAATGGGAACGTCACTTCATTTGAATATGATAGCCGTAATCGATTAAAGTCGCGTGTAGGAAAAGATGAAACGGTCAGCTATGTATACGATGCTGCGGGCAAACGCTTAAGTATGACAGATCAGACGGGTACAACATCCTATGCGTATGATCCATATACGGAGCAACTAAACACCTTGTCTTACCCGGATGGTCTAAAGCTTTCTAATCAGTATGATGCTAATGGAAATCGAACCGAAATGACAGGACCATTTGGCGAGCAAGTAAACTATACGTATGATCAATTGAACAGATTGAAGACCGTAGGCATCACAAAAGATAAGCCTATTTCGGAATATTCCTACACCAAAAATGGATTACTGGATTCAACAGTATCTGCAAATAATTATCGCCAGCAAAACAAATATAACGGGATTGAGTTAGTTGAATTAAAGCACACACGATCTGATGCGGAAACGAACAGCTTTCAATATAGCTACGATCCAGGTAAGAATATTACGAAACGTACTCAAAATGGTATAGAGGATTTATTTACGTATGATAAGCTGAATCGGATTGCTACCTCCACCGAAAATCAGGATGCTTATTCGTATGATGCCAGAGGGAACCGTCTTACGATGGAAACGGAGAGAACTCCACATACCAAACCGCGTGAGAACAGTTTTGACGATCAGAACCGATTGACTCAAGTCAAGGTTGACGGAAAACTTGTAGAGTACCGATACAATGGTGATGGGTTGCTGACAGACCGTGTACAGGATGGCGTTCATACCCGATACTACTACGATGGAAACAGCGCCCAAATCATAGCAGAAGCTACGATTGAAAATGGAAAGCCTGTTTTAAAAGCTAATTATATTCGAGGGCTAAAATTAGACGCTATAGCCTATGCGGATCAAACGGAAGCCTATCCTGTCTATAATGGTCACGGAGATATTATTGAAATCAGGGATTCCTCCGGATCCTTGCTGAATCAATATCAATATGATATCTGGGGCAATGAAGAGGTCAAGGAAGAAAAAGTTCACAACCCATTCCGGTATTCAGGCGAATTATGGGATGATACAACGGAATTACAATACCTTCGTGCCAGATGGTATGATCCTGATAGTGGAAGATTTATTAATGAGGATACGTATGAGGGCGAGATTAATGATACATTGAGTTTGAACTTATATACGTATGTGAAAAATAATCCGTTGAGCTATGTTGACCCAAATGGGCATGATGCGATTATTATTACAAATCCTGATCTTGCAGTTGGATTGGGGCATACTTCAGCATTGATTCAGGATAAAAATAAAATTTGGTCTTATTTTTATTGGGGAGATAAAAATGTACAGTATGAGCAGATCAAAGATTCTAAAGCTTTAAAAAGCTTGGAAAATTTAAATAAATGGGGACTGGAAAACAATAAATTGGCCGGGTTTGCTAAATCAGGTTATACAAAATCCACCTATATAAAGGGGGATTTTAGCAAAAGCTCTGAAAAGGCCGCATCCCTAGCGAAAGATTATCCCTTTAGTGGCAAGAATAGCGGATATGCATTTATAGGATCAAGTTGCCTTGACATGACAGTACAAATACTTTCACTAGGTAAGTTGTACAACGGAACTAGTGCATCTAGATTTTTTGATGGTATTTGGAGCGATGAGACAACAGGAGACCAAATTCCCAATAATGCTGCTAAGGAATTTAAAAGTACCTTTTATAACAATGCTTTTACAATAAGTGAGTATAATAAACAATTACATGATTCCTATGATTCATATTCACGCATGGGCTGGTTAAATAGCAAAATAAACTTTGCTCAATTTAATATGTATCGAATTAATATATTATTGGAAAGAACAGATTTACCAGGGGCTATTGATCTTTAACAGTGTTCTCCATAAGTAAGAATTATATTATTAAATAATTGGTAATCTGAGTAGAATTTTCGTATTCTACTCAGATTACCAACATGGTATTTATTAAAAGGAGGGGTAACGAGTGCTAAAAAAAGGGTTTTGGTTAATATTAATTATTGTAATTTTATACATATTTGTTTCAATTACTACAGGAAGTCCGATAAAAAGAGTCCAATTCCGGAGTGACGTAGCTGACTACCTACATAAAATGTACACTATGCACTGGAAAATTGACTCAGTAGATTATGACCTTAAGAATGATAAATTTATAGCTAATGTGATCTCTGGCTCAGGGATTTCTTTTTTGGTGGATGAAGACTATTATGGGCAAATGATGGATAACTATGCCTGTTCTATTTGGATGGATGAGGTAAAAACAGCCGTGACCAAAACAGTAAAGGAAGTTACAGGATCAGATGCAGAAGTGATAGTAGATATATATAGTCTTGGAAGTCATACTATAATATACCGCGATGAAATCCCAAGCTATTCTACTGTTAGCCGAGCATTCTCATCAAACGCTACAATTCTTATTAAAGGTAACTTCTCAACCATTCATTATCTGCAAGAGATGTTGGAAATAAAGCAGTGGATTGTTGAAAAGAAGTATGATGCTTCGTTAACATTTAAGTCCGAGAAGGAGAAAATTTATTTTGCAATACCTGCAGAAGATCTAAAAAAAATAAAAAGTATAGATGACTTTAAACCTTATCGGCTTCAAAATAATTGATTATTCTACCTAGGAAGCTAAAAATGATACCTTAAATGCTACATTCTTTAAAATTATTGTGAGGAGATATGATACAAAATGAGGCAGAGATTTGCTGTCATGGATGATGAAAGTGGGCTTACAGTTGGTTATTGTCAAGATGTGGTTGGGCTAACGGGTGATATTATGGTCGAAACGTATGAAAAGGTCATTTTTGAACAATTTGTCTTTAATGAGGAATTCATAAGAAACATAGCAAAGACAAAACAATCTGTATCCAACTTGTACATTGTCATTTTAGATGATGAAGAAAAAGGGATTGGAAGCTATCATTATCATTTACCTGAATCCTTTATAATCCATAAACTAAATTACAATAAAGGAAACTTCAATCTGGAACTAACCGGTATACTTGAAACGAAACCCTCTCCTGTTGAATTAAGATTATGGGAGTTCTTAAAGTGCTCTCAGTCGCTTGAAAATAATATATGGCAAGGCTTTTCTAACGAAGAACGGTCTGGATGGCTAAACGTGACTAGAATACATTCTGCATCTAATCATTTTGCCAGACCGGATAAACGAGGAGAAGTCTACACCTTAGACGGGGAACACATATTTGATTTTACAACATTTTTTATAGCACTTGGTGAAGCGATTAATGGGCCCGGAGGGTACTTTGGATTTAGCTTGGACAGTATATCGGACTGTCTTTGTGGAGGTTTTGGGGCAGTAGGACCGTTCACGATCCATTGGAAAAACGCACATTATTTCTTGGAAAGATTCGAGGAAGAATGGGATCAAGAAGAAAGAAGTTATGGATTTTCACCACAGCAATATTTTATGGATCTTTTAACGATCTTAGTATCAGGTGGTGTCACCGTGAATTTTTCTTCGAATTAAGATAGCAAAGCAAGAAGGGATTTTGAAATGGAATATAAATTAATGCAACCACCTTTTTGCACATAGATATTTGGGAATGGTATCTAGGGAATGTACAGATTCAAAGTGAAAGTGCTTTGGAGTTAGAAGCGGATCATTCAGGAACCAAAGTCTTATTTTAGCGTAAATCGTCCTGTTATCACTGGTTTGTCTAAGGAAATAGATATGGATGTGATCATGATCTTAACGAATAAAATGTATCGAGTTTTAGACGGTGATCGTAATCCTAATCCTTTATTGGACATTTATCATACGTGGGAAAAATATATTTAAAATTACCTTATAGAAAGGGATTACGGTGTGAAATCTAATTGAGTGGGAAGATCGGTAAAAAAGTACTTTAAATATTATACAAAAAACAGAGAGCCCTTAACATGTTAACGGCTCTCTTCGTCGTCTTCTGGCAAGTATTCGATCAGTTCACCAGGGAGTACGCCATGGGTTCTAAACCTAACTGAAACAGTTTCTCATAACAAGAGAAGTGCCATTTTACTAATTTGTATCATCCTCTACATACTCGATAACATCTTGAACATGGCAATCTAGAGCTTTACAGATTTTATCCAGCGTATCAAATTTCACACCGTCTGTTTCTTCGTTGTAAAGTTTGGTGATTCCGTTTCTATGTAATCCAGTCATGCGGGAAAGCTCGGCAATATTTATCCGTTTTTCACCCATAATACGGGAAAGATGAATCTTTATCATATTTTCCTCCAGCTTAATGCATTCTATAGTGTTAAAAAGAAACATCAAAGTATTGACAATAAACACTGTTGGATGTATTCTGAAAACAACAAAAGTAACACTGTAATGTGCATTTAGTTTGTTGAAATGTTATTTGTGAACGTTGTAGTAATATGCCTATCGTATCAAAAGGTTTTGCAATTAGCAATTAATTATCGTTCAACAGCCTAGTTTGAAAAACTACCTGTAAAAGAAAGCTTATTGGCAAATAAGAAACTTTGAACAAAGGAATGGAGCGAGGATGTATGACAGAATCGGTAATAGAATTGGAGCGGGTATCCATGGTACAGGGGCCGTATGATTACCCTCATATGTATGAGATATTTGAAGGAGTTCTTTATGACTGTCAATATTTCTTTTACCTCGAAAATGGCATACTGTGTTTGCGCCATGTGAAGAAGGTGGAGCAGTCATATCATACGCATCTTTACCTGGATGGAGAGAGCGGAGGCTTGCAACTGGCAGAGGGTGTACAAGGGGAAGTTATGCAAGTTGTCACGGAGATTATCGAACGCTTACGCGCGAAGGATGGACTGACATTTTTATTCGATGAACTGCTGTGGTTATATGGTAGGGGCCCCATTGAATTAAACCTTCTTAAAAAAGGATGAAATGACTCCAGGCAGCAGGCAACTTGCTACAAAAAAATGATCCTAATGTTTTACATTATTGAATTTTCCATATATGAAAAAAGGCTTATGATTTTAGCGAATGAATCAATTGATGACTAATAAATATAAGTGGGTCGTGAGTTAAGCTAATTAAGTCCTGCACAACAGCACTAACAGGAAAACTAAATCCCCAATCAGCTCCGAATAATATTTTTTGCTGTTGCTCAGATGTAGGTGGCTGAGGTTCTTCCAAGCCATATTGCTCTGCTAGTCTCTCTTTCGTTTTTTGATCTATGACAAGTTCATCCTGTGCAAAGGTATAGCACATAGGATTGCTTAATTGTACTAAAAAAAGTAATAATGCTGCGGAAATGATTATTTTTTTGCTCTGCATGGTTAGCTCCTGTGATCTCAGATTTTAGTCTATACTTTTTGCGTCACTCAGACTAAATTATGCCTTTACAGGCTTTTATGACCAGATTATAATGGTAAATAACAGCAACGGTTTACATACACTGGTTCATCGGGGTATAGCGCAGCTAGGTAGCGCGCACCCTTGGGGTGGGTGAGGTCGTGGGTTCGAATCCCGCTACTCCGATTATAATCCAAATGTCCTGCAGGTGCGGATAGTGCGCCTGCCGGGCATTTTTTTGTATATTACATACTCTATCAGTCTTTGTCTCTACTGGGTTTTGACGAGATAGTCGTAGACAACAAATGTATGTACTTGTGAAGTATTGAGGGGAGATAGGATGAAGCCACTTCTGCACGGGATTCGGAAGCAAAAGTGGCAAATCAACAATCTCTCAATGCTGCCATTTATGATTTTTTAATTTACCTATAGAGATTCCTGAAGGGTCTTAGAAGAAGTGCTGTAATCAGCATAACGGGGAAGCACAATAGTGTAATATATGCCTACCATAACGGTACAGACCCCTACTAATAAAAACAAAAGCTCAATTGAAATAAATGAAGGAAAGCTTACAGCAATGAAACCTAATGTAAGTGACTGGGACAGCATCATTAACGGATTAATCAAACCTTGCACACGTCCCATCATTTGAGGATCTACAATACGAGGCAGCCATCCTCCTATGCCGATGTTAATGAATGGAAGGATCAGTGCAATGACAAAATTGATAATCAGAAAAGCATAGAGGTGATTAACAAATCCAAGTATGCACATACCTATTCCGGCAACCAGAACTCCGGCTGCAATCATTTGGTGTAGCTTTAGCTTGGCGGAAATGAGCGAAGCGATTAGGGTACCAAGCAACACACCAGCCCCAAAAATAATACCTGTCCAAACCATATACTGCTCATAGTTACCTGGAGCTAGCTTATATTTAAGAATAAACATCGGTAAAACGCTAAAGCCACCATTTAAAATACCGAACATAAAAAAGCCTGAAACCAACCAAAGCAATAGTCTGTTGCGTAATATGTAAAGAAACCCTTGTTTAAAATCGATCATGACCAGTTTGAATTTTAATTGTTTAAATTGATGTGCCCCGTTCGGAAGGCGTACTTCCTTGGGAATTTTGCAGGAACGAATAAGCAGTGCAGAGACAATAAAAGAAACAGCATCAATGAGGATGGCTCCAGTAATTCCAAGGTGCCAGTAGACGACGGCCCCCAAAGTTCCTCCAAATAACATGAAAAGACTCCCCATCATTTGATTGAGGCCTGCGGCAATGGTGTAATCTTCTTCGTTTAATATCCCCTGTATAATGGCACTTTCGGCTGGGAAGAAAAATTTGGAGGCAGCACTACGGATGAAGAGAAGGGCAAATACCAAAGGAATCGAATCGACCCAAATAAAAATAAGTAAGCATAAAGATAAAAAAGCGCTAATCCAGTCACAATTAACAGCAATTTTTTGTCTGTCCATCCGATCTGCCAGCACTCCAACCACGAGAAATACTACCAGCATCGGGAGCGAATACATTAACTCGGCAAGTGTTGCATAGTAAGGCTGATTTGTAAACCGTTTCAACAAATAAAACATGAATGCAGTAACCCCGATAATTCCCCCCATTTGTGAGGCGAAGGTTGCCAGAAAAAACCTGACATAATTCTTGTTTCTGAGTATTTGTTTTAGTCCAGTCACAGTTCCATCCCTTTCGCTTTCAAAGCGGTTTTTAGATGCCTAAGTAAAATAATAGTGAAAAGTAGGAAAATTGTACAGAAAAGTGACTTTAATGTCACTTTAAGTTTGAATTTGCATCGTAACGGCCATCTACCATTTTTAATTTTGCTGTCAACGATAATCATAGTGGGTTGGACTGGAAAGTTGTTTTTAACGTTTGGCGTAGTATGAGAGCAACATAACTTAAATAACCAGCCGTCGGTTGATATCCGGTGGCTGGTTATTTAAGTTGCCAAGTGTTTGATTCCTGAAATTAAATATCATCTCCATTGTGGTTTTGCCCATATTACCGATAACAAGCCTTACGGATAAGTTGTATGTTCTGAAAGCGTTGTTAACTTTTTTTGATTAGGATATCCTTTTATACCACATTCTAATCTTTAAATGATCAAGGCTGCAGAATTACAGAACAACCCGATTCATCTCATTTACGCATGGATATGTTGAGAAAAAGGAAATGCTCATAGCTAGAAAACTTTATACAATGGAAGAGAAATAAGCACTGTGAAATTCGACTTTTGATGATGGATTTCATATAATGTGAACATAGTGTGAATTACTCAAATTAAAGATTTAACAAAACATCAAAATGAAAATGATTTCCGTCCAGCTATGAATTTCAAAATTTGACGGAGGGAACGAGATGACAATGGAAGAGAGCAGCAGACAGGTACCTTGGCAGACGTATTACGGACCTAATCTAGGTTATGTGCAGGACCAGTATGAAAAGTATGTAGCGGACCCCGGAACAGTTGATCCGGCTTACCGCGAGCTGTTTGATCAATGGGGCGAGCCGCCACAATCCGAATATTCGGCTGCTTCCATGATAGACAACAAGTTGCAAGGCCCCCCTACAAGTGCTCTGGGGCACCTTGATTCAAACATATTACAGAAAGCGGTTACAGCGGGCAAAATGGTGTGGAATATCCGTGAATACGGACATTTGGCCGCCCAAATTGACCCACTGGGATTGGATGCAGAGCAGGATACACGTTTGCTTGATCCAGCATCTTACGGTTTAACTGAACAAGACCTGAAGGCTTTTCCAGCCTCTTTAATATGGGATAACGCTCCTGCGGGAACACTGAACGGGTGGGAAGCCATTCAACGGCTACGTGTAGCGTACACAGGACCGATCGCCTATGAATTTAGTCATATTCATAACGAGGAGGAACGTAGCTGGTTGAATAGCTATGCTGAATCCGGTTGGTCCTCCAAGCCGCTCACTACACAGGAACGCAAGTCATTGCTAGGCAGATTGGTAGAAGTAGAACAGTTCGAAGAGTTCTTGCATAAAACATTCGTCGGACAGAAGCGTTTTTCCATCGAGGGTAATGATGTGCTTGTCCCTGTACTCGACGAGATTATTCGTCTAACCACAAATGCAGGAGCAAGTCATGTCCTGATGGGGATGGCGCATCGCGGCCGTCTGAATGTATTGGCACATGTGCTGGGCAAGCCTTACAGCAAAATTTTCTCTGAATTTCATCATTCACCGAATAAGGATCTGATTCCGTCGGAAGGTTCCACGGGAATTAATTACGGCTGGACTGGGGATGTAAAATATCATCTGGGCGCAGACCGTTTTGTAAAAGATGGGGAAGCCGTGCAAGCCCGTCTAACGTTGGCGAACAACCCAAGTCACCTAGAATATGTCAATCCGGTTGTCCAAGGCTTTTCGCGCGCGGCGCAGGAAGACCGCAGTGAAGCAGGCTATCCGAAGTTGGATGTCAGCAAGGCAGCTACCATTATTATGCACGGTGATGCGGCGTTTCCGGGTGAAGGTATCGTAGCCGAATCACTCAATTTCACCAATTTGCGCGGCTTCCGTAATGGCGGTACAGTGCATATTATTGTGAACAATCGTCTGGGTTTTACGACAGAGAGTGTTGATTCACGTTCGACCCGTTATGCTAGCGATCTGGCTAAGGGCTACGAAATTCCGATTGTACACGTGAACGCGGATAATCCCGAGGCTTGTATTGCAGCGGCTCGTATGGCTGGCGAATACCGCAATCGTTTCAAGAAGGATTTTCTGATTGATCTGATTGGTTACCGTCGTTATGGTCACAATGAATCCGATGATCCAGAAACAACACAACCACTAGTGTATCGTAAGGTGAAGAATCATCCGACGGTTAGCAAATTGTATGCTCAAAAGCTGATGAAGCAGGGCATAGTTGATGAAGCATTTAGTACTGCTCTGATTGAGAAGGTGCAAAACCGACTGAAGGAAGCGCATGAGCATGTGAAAAATCAACCAGAAGAGGAACCTGAATTTACAGCTGTGAAGGGGAAAAAAAATCAGAGCTCTCCGGTCCGTACTGCGGTTGAACTGAAAAAGCTGCGCCAAATCAATGAAAACTTGCTCAAATGGCCACAGGCTTTTCATGTATATCCGAAGCTGGAACGAATTTTACAACGTAGAAAAACAGCTCTGAACGAGGGTGAAAAGGTAGATTGGAGCTTGGCAGAGACGCTGGCTTTGGCCACCATTCTAGCAGACGGCAAGCCTATTCGTATGACAGGTCAGGATGCGGAGCGTGCTACTTTTGCTCACCGTAACCTTGTGCTGCATGAGCCCGAAACTGGGCGTACCCATTGCCCGCTGCATACATTGCCGGAAGCGCGTGCTTCGTTCAGTATTCATAACAGTCCATTGTCTGAGGCGTCAGTCCTCGGCTTCGAGTATGGCTATAACGTGTTTTCTCCCGAAACGTTGGTCATTTGGGAAGCGCAATTTGGCGATTTTGCCAACTGTGCGCAGGTTATTTTCGACCAATTCATTTCCGCTGGCCGTGCCAAATGGAGACAGAAATCCAGTCTGGTGATGCTGTTGCCGCATGGTAGCGAAGGACAAGGACCTGAGCATACGAGTGCACGTCTGGAGCGTTTCCTCCAGCTGTCTGCACAAAATAACTGGACTGTCGCCAATTTGAGTAGCGCCTCACAGTATTTTCATCTGCTGCGCCGTCAGGCTGCATTAAGCGAAAGTGAGGAAGCTCGCCCGCTGGTGATGATGTCGCCGAAGAGCCTGATTCGCAACAATCGTGTTGCTTCGCCTGCTTCTGAATTCAGTGAGGGAACATTCCGTCCTGTGTTGGAGCAACCTGGTCTGGGATCACGTCCAGATCGGGTAGAGCGCATTGTATTGTGTAGTGGCAAGATTGCCATTGATCTGGAGGAAGCGTTAGAGAAAGATAAGAACGGGAATGAGGCAGAAGAGCACTTGCATATTATTCGTGTGGAGCAGCTCTATCCTTTCCCGGCAGAGGAAATTCGGAATATTTTCAATCGCTTCCCACATGTTAAGGAGTTCGTATGGGCTCAGGAAGAACCTAAAAATATGGGAGCCTGGAGTTATATGGAGCCTCGTCTGCGAGAGGTTGTGCCACAGGGAGCGGAAATTCGCTACGCAGGCAGACCGGATCGTTCCAGCCCGGCGAGTGGTTATCAGCAAGTACACAGTCTAGAACAACAGCGAATTATTCAATCGGCGTTGAAGCAGGATTCCAAAAACAATATTACACTGGGGAGGTAGCGGCTGTGAGCGACATTATAGTGCCAGCAATGGGAGAATCCATCACGGAAGGGACAATCTCCAAATGGCTTGTGAAGGAAGGAGATTCCGTAGGACAGGGAGATGTTCTACTGGAGCTGGAAACTGATAAGGTTAATCTGGAAATTAGTGCGGAAGAAGCAGGTGTGGTTCAGAAAATCCTTCGTCAGGAGGGGGATACTGTGGTTATCGGTGAAGCTGTTGGCTTGATCGGAAGCGGCAGTGGCGCGGAAGCAACCGGTGCCGGAGAAGCCGCAGCGACCCAAGCGCCTGAAGCGCCGTCCGTAGCAACTTCACCAACTTCCGTAGAAAGCAGCGGTAAGGCAGTAGAAAAGTCTGCGCCGCCAGTTCCCTCCAATAGTGACGGAAATGGTCAGACGGCATCACCATCCGCCCGGAAGCTGGCGCGTGAGCGCGGGATTAATCTGGAGCAGGTACAGGGAAAGGACCCGCTTGGACGTGTGTTCCAGGAGGACGTA
Source organism: Paenibacillus sp. EKM10P (assembly GCF_011800655.1). Classification (NCBI taxonomy): domain Bacteria; kingdom Bacillati; phylum Bacillota; class Bacilli; order Caryophanales; family Paenibacillaceae; genus Paenibacillus; species Paenibacillus sp. EKM10P. The sequence continues at coordinate 591,370 of NZ_JAALET010000001.1, forward strand.
AAAACGCATAATGGTGCTGAAGTATCACGTACAGCATCTGTACCTGCGCCTCCCGTTGCCAGCAAGCCTGTGTCACCGTCTCCAGCTCAAACAGAGTACAGCAAGCCTGTGGAGCGGCAGCGGATGTCCCGTCGGAGAGCGACGATTGCCAAGCGTCTTGTTGAAGCACAGCAAACAGCCGCCATGCTTACTACTTTTAATGAAGTGGATATGACCGCCATTCTTGATGTGCGTAAACGCCGTAAAGATAAGTTTAAGGAGAAACACGATGTAGGGTTGGGTTTTATGTCCTTCTTTACGAAGGCAGTGGTTGGCGCGCTCAAGCGCTTCCCTACTGTGAATGCAGAAATCAATGGCGATGATATCGTACTGAAAAAATACTATGATATTGGGATTGCTGTATCTGCTAAGGAAGGTTTGGTCGTTCCCGTTGTCCGGGATGCGGATCGTCTTGGTTTTGCTGAAATTGAGAAGAGCATTGCCGATTTGGCTAGCAAAGCTCGTTCCAATTCACTTTCTCTGGCAGACTTGCAAGGAGGAACCTTTACCATAACCAATGGAGGTATTTTCGGTTCCCTGCTGTCTACGCCAATTCTGAATACACCGCAAGTGGGTATTTTGGGAATGCATAAAATCCAACTTCGCCCGATTGCCATCGACGAGGAACGCATGGAAAATCGTCCAATGATGTATATCGCCTTGTCCTATGACCACCGTATTATTGATGGCAGCGAGGCGGTCCGGTTCCTGGTAACGGTCAAAGAATTGCTGGAAGATCCCGAATCATTGTTGCTGGAAGGATAAAATAAATTAGGCGAGTGTATTTCCTCTGTACGTGCATGACAAAAGCAGACTCTTGCGGGTCTGCTTTTTTTCCTGCATAGTACTAACATAAGGCTATAGGCATTGCAGACATTCAGATATAGAGAAGGGCGGGAATTGTTTTGGACAAAGACTTGCGCTACCCGATTGGACCGTTCGTGGTTCCAGATACCATTACAGAAGAACAGCTGATCACATGGATCGACGACATTGCTGAATTGCCTGGACAACTGCGTCAGGCGGTCGAAGGACTGAATGAGCAACAACTAAATACGCCTTATCGCGAAGGAGGATGGACAATTCGACAGGTTGTTCATCATTTGGCAGACAGCCATATGAACAGTTATATCCGTTTTAAGCTGGCGCTGACCGAGGATACACCGACAATCAAACCCTATGATGAAGGGCGTTGGGCTGAAATACCAGATGCCAGAGAGCTTCCACTGGAACCTTCGTTGCAATTGCTGGAAGGACTGCATGCACGATGGGTGACCATGTTACGCTCGTTAGGGGAAGATCAGCTACACCGAACATTTATTCATCCTGAATCGGGCCAGACGATCCGCCTGGAACGAAACATTGGCATCTATGCCTGGCATGGCAAACATCACATAGCTCATATTACTTCCCTGAAAGAACGAAATGCATGGTAATTAACTCAAAAATGATGTCCTGATGAAATATAAAGGAATACAAAAGAAACCTTTAAAGCCACTTTTATCGTGCTTTAAAGGTTTCTTTTGCTTATTCCTCACTAGGATGATGACTTGGGCGAAGCTGATAAAGAGGGCGCTTCGGAGGCTCTAGAAAAACCGGAAACAGAGGTTGCTCCTGTGTTAATATGACGGTCGAGCCAGTCCACGATGTCACTCATTACCTCGTTACGATTGGTTTCATGCAACATCTCATGGCGACCGTCAGGATAAAGGCGATACTCCACGTCTTGAAGCTTCAGGCTTCGATACATATCCACTAGCGACAACACACCTTTTCCAAACAAGCCCACCGGATCACGATCCCCGGCAAAAATATAAACGGGCAGTTTTGGATTAATGTTTTGCAGCGAGGAAGGCCAGTGGATTTCTTGTAAAAGCCTGAAAAAATCGAGGAAAAAGCCTGTCGTGCAAATAGCTCCGCATAATGGGTCGTGCACGAACTGATCTACTTCCTCAGGATCACGGGACAGCCAGTCGAACGCTGTGCGCACCGGACGAAAGGCTCGGTTAAAGCCGCCAAAGACCATAGCGTTGAGCAGCATGCTGCGATGATCCATTCCTTGCAGTTTGGCTTGCAGTAGGGCAACCTGCTCTCCGAGTTTCAGCAGACTACGTCGTCCGTTGGTCCCTGATAAAATAAACCCGTGATACGACTGCTGATCATCATACATAATTTTCTGGGTTAAAAAGGACCCCATGCTGTGACCCAGTAAAAAACGAGATTGATCAGGGAATTCCTTGGCCGCAATTTCGCCTAGCTCCAGCATGCCTTTTGCCATTCGATTGAATGCATTGGCTCCCGGCATACCGAGCTTATCAGGATCACCAGCTGTGCGTCCGTGGCCGATATGATCGTTGGCATACACACCGTAGCCAGAAGCGGTAAGTTTTTCGGCCAGCCGAATGTAGCGGTAGGACGTCTCACACATGCCATGCGAAACTTGAACGATTCCCTTGACGGGAACATTCTGCTCGGGTAGCCATCGGTAAGCAAAAAGCTCTGTTCCGTCATCTTCAGCGATGGTGAAGGTGTATTCCCGCATGATTAGACATCACATCCTTTAAGCTTTAAGGAAGATAAGATCTAAGTACGGTCATTCCGTCATTCAGTGTGTAACCGCCCAGATTAGCGGGGAGCAGGAAGCAATCTCCAGCTTTACAGGAAAGAGACTCCGTATTATTGTCCCATGTTATGGTTCCACTGCCTTCGCAAATCACAAGGATAGTGAAGCTGTCTTCCGTTGTAGAAAGTGTCCAACTTCCCTCTACGATACCCTTTTCCACAACAAAATACTCACAGGATGCCAGTTGGAGCCATTCTCCAGGCTGCAAGCCGTCCGTTTTCATCGTTGTTGCGCCTGCACCTTCATAAGAAGTTACATTAAGGGAGTCCTCGATGTGCAACTCACGAGGTTTGCCGTCCAGACCGGGGCGATTGTAGTCATATAAGCGATAGGTTGTATCCGAATTTTGCTGAATTTCAGCAACCACAACACCTGCACACAGTGCATGCACGGTTCCAGCGGGGATGAAGAATGTATCGCCTGCTTCAACTGGAACCTGACGCAAACTGCCCATGATATCTCCGCTTTCAAGAGCTGTACGCAGACTTTCACGGGTTACACCTTCGGTCAGACCATAAATAATTTTGGCATCCGGCTTGGCATCAAGCACGTACCACATTTCGGTTTTTCCTAATTCTCCTGCTGGAAGTCCAGCGTAATCATCCGTCGGATGCACCTGAACGGATAAGTCATCGTTGCAATCCAGTAGCTTGATCAAAAGTGGAAAACGTCCGCCTTTTTTCGATACGCCCTTTGCGCCAAGCCAATCCTGTCCGTAGGTCTGGCGGATTTCATCCAGTCCTTTTCCAGCCAGCTCGCCATTGATAACCGTTGTTGTTCCATTTGGATGATCGGCAATCATCCATCCTTCACCAATATGTCCTTCTGGTGGGGTCAGACCAAATTGTTCTAAGGCTCGTCCTCCCCAAACTCTCTCTTTGAACTCAGGTTGAAATTGCAGCGGGTATGGCTTTAGCATGATTTCTCTCCTCCATAATGAGTAATGAGTACGATCTAACAGAATGAGGCAATCAAAACGTGCCGCTGGGTAATAGACCAGGATGAATAGACCCATATGGCGCTAAAAATATATGTAAGGCGGCTAAGAAAGTCGCTCATTACCAAATATGCGAGTTTAACAACCCGACATTATTTCTTTTCAACCGCGACTACGTAAGGCGAAGCGTCTAGTTGTAATTGACGGTAAATAATGCTTTGACCGCTGGAGACTGGGAGGGCAGAAGCCCATTGAAGGACCGCTTCCGCTTCTTCCCTGCCTCCGGCGTGTCCTGGATATAATACGGCAGTCAAAATACCGCGCGGGCGCAGCAAATGCAAGGCAGCTTCAAGTGCGACGAGCGTGCTGTCTGTATGTGTGATGACCGTAAGATCGGCGCCTTCGGACGGCAAGTAGCCAAGGTTAAACATGACAGCAGCCACTTTACCATGCAGCAGATCTGGAACGGCCTCCCGCATTTGCTCATGGCCTTGCAGCAATAGTGATACTTCTGCTAATGAAGAGGAAGAATCTTCTTCTAGCCGACGACGAGCGTAATCCAAAGCTGCCTGCTGGATATCGAACCCATAGACGCGGCCCCGTTTGCCAGCAGCTTTAGCCAGAAACAACGTATCGGCTCCTGTGCCGACAGTGGCGTCTATAGCAGTATCGCCTGGCTGCACCCGCGCAGCTACTAATTGATGAGCATAGCTCAGAACAGACAGGAATCCCATTTAAGATTTCCTCCAGTATTTTCCCTGCCACGTTTCACGTGATTTTAGTTCATTATCAATGCCGTTAAGCACTTCCCATTTTTTAAGCGACCACATAGGCCCCATCAGTAAATCACGTGGTGCATCTCCGGTCAACCGATGAACGATCATTTCAGGGGGTAAAAACTCCAGGGTATCTACAATGAGCTTAATGTACTCGTCCTTTTCCAGAAAGCGTAGCAATCCGGCTTCGTACTGCTTGACCATTGGCGTTTTACGCATGAGATGCAGGAGATGGATTTTGATGCCCTGCACATCCATAGCAGCTACTGCACGTCCTGTATCGAGCATCATTTCATGCGTCTCCTGCGGTAGACCATAAATGATGTGGGCGCACACACGGATATTCCGCTTACGTAGCTTTTCTACAGCATCCAGATAGCACTGAGTATCATGAGCACGATTAATCAGCTCAGAGGTCGATTCATGGACAGTTTGCAGGCCCATTTCGACCCACAGGTACGTGCGTTCGTTCAGCTCGGCTAGATAATCGACTACATCATCAGGCAGGCAATCGGGACGTGTAGCGATGGACAGACCGACAACACCGGGCTGTTCCAAAATAACCTCGAAATATTCTCGTAGTTCCTCAACCGGGGCATACGTATTGGTGTAGGCTTGAAAATAGCCAATATATTTAGCATTGGGCCATTTTAAATGCTGGCGATCCCGAATCGTATTGAACTGGGTGACCAAATCATCGCGGCGACGTCCGGCAAAATCACCTGAGCCGCGTGCACTACAAAAGGTACAACCCCCTTTGGCAATGGATCCATCGCGATTTGGACAAGTAAAACCCGCATCCAGCATGACTTTAAACACTTTATTTTGAAATTGCTCGCGCATTTCGTAATTCCATGTATGGAACCGTTTATCTCCCCACAGGAGAGGAGCAGGCAACAAATCTGTTTTCATGGGAGGACTCCTTTTTTTACGATCACCCTATTGTAACAAAATTCAATCTTAAATGGGAATCACTTGACCAAGAAAGTCATTAAAAAGTGCGGATTTTATCGCTTTCCGGATTGAAAAAGGTTACACAATATGTTATATTGTAAGCGGTACCAGACATATGATAAAAGGACTGTTTTTAATCCTGAAGATAAAAACTTATCAGCCGCTAATGATTATTCTTCAGGGAGGCAGCTATGCTGTTTCTATCGCCTGCTTTAGGGGAAGTGCACGTCGGTTCCATCACAAATAACCCGTGAGGTGATCTTTTATGAATACGCAGGATAAGACGCGTATGGATAAAGTTACTGTTGAGTTAACCTTTGATGAGGCGTTAGCATTGACTGGTGTCCGTTTTGGGCAGGATCGTCAGATTGGAACGGCTGCACGTCAAAAAATCAGAGCCGCTTGCCAAAAGACAATTGATTTTTCACCTGCTGATGGGGTAGACTATGAACAATTAAACTAGTTGGACCCCAATCCAAATATATTGAAAAAGGAATTTCATTTCCGTATCTTCAAGCGGGGGTGGAATTCCTTTTTCCTTGATAACAGAGCATATGGAGGAGTAACATGCGTTTACGCGGAAGAAAAGGAATACGTGAAAGTCTGGAAGAACAGCAAGATCTGGTCATCTTGGAGCCATCACAGTATAAGGGGAATTGGCAGCAGCTTTTTGGTAATGATCGTCCCATTCATGTGGAATTTGGTATGGGTAAAGGGCAATTTATAAGCCAAATGAGCTACCGAAATCCAGAGGTTAACTATATCGGCTTTGATATGTATGATGAGCTGGTTCGCCGTGCTACGGAAAAGTCCCGCCTGGCCTGGAGTGATTCAGAGGTTGTTACACCGCCCAATATCAAATTGGCACTGGCAAACATCGAACAGATCGAGAATGTTTTCGAACCAGGGGAAGTAGAACGCATTTATCTGAATTTTAGCGATCCCTGGCCTAAAGCCAAGCATGCTCGCCGTCGTTTGACGCATCCGCGTTTTTTGGACAAGTATCGTCAGCTTTTGAATAGCAGAGGACAAATTCATTTTAAGACAGATTCGGAGACATTGTTTGAGTTTTCTCTGAATTCATTCGCTGACAGCGGTCTGCAAATGACGAATATTTCGTTAAACCTTCATCGTGATGGAATCAATGAGGAGCATGTCATGACGGAATATGAACAAAAGTTCATGGGTAAAGGTATGAATATTCATCGCGTCGAGGTGCTGATTGGTAAAGACGCTTTGGAAGAGTACGGAAAAACACGGCTTGAAAAATACGGAAAGTAAAAGCAGACAAAATAAATAAAGTAAACAAGACAGGGTGCTTCCTTTTAGGAAAGCACCCTGTTTGGTTCCAGTATATCCAAAATACTCTGTGCGCTCTGAAGAGGATAATATCGCGCTATATTATGAATGTGCTCCTGTCGCTTGCGAACGATTTCTGGAAAATCGTATAGCAGCCGGTTCATCCATTTAACGACAACATCCAGCGAAGTAATCGGTTCTCCGAAGCCTTGAGCCGTAAAATACTGACAATTTTCCTCCTCCTGTCCAGGGAGAGGCTTGTGAAACAGCATCGGAATCCCTTTGGCCAACCCCTCGGTGCATGTCATTCCGCCGGGTTTGGTAATGAGCAAATTCGATACTTCCATTAATTTGTCGATTTCCCGTGTGAATCCGAAAATATGAATATTTGGATGATTAAACCGGGGATCTAGCTCCATTTTACGACGAATTTTATCATTATGCCCCAAACAAAAAATAAATTGAATCTTTTCTCTCCAATCGGTAAGTGAACGATGTATAAATTCGTCATTCATCAGGCCCCAGCCGCCGCCCATAACAAGTACTGTCGGGATGGGTTTAAGTCCAAATTGTTCTCTGATTTCATCGTGCCCTGGATGTTCCCAAAAATTGGGATGCACCGGAATGCCGGTCACCTGGATTTTTGATACGGGTACTCCACGCGCGCGCAGCTTACGCATGACTTCAGGCGTAGATACAAAGTACCGGTCAACCTCAGGACTAATCCATGTTCCATGTGCATCGTAGTCTGTTATGACGGTACACAGCGGGACATGTAGACCTAAACGCTTCAAACGTGAAATGACCGCGCTTGGGATGGGGTGAGTACATACCACCAAATCGGGACGAAGCTGCCGAAGAATATTCCGGGTCTGTGTGTAGAACAGACGGTGCAAAGCGAGCGTTGTAAGACGGTTTAATGATTTTTTGTATTGATGACGGTAAACCAATCCGACTAGGCGAGGCTGCGATACAACAGTCTTTTTGTATGCTGTAATAATAAGCGGGGCCATTCTCGGATTCAAAAAGCTCCCCAGCTCCAGCACTCTTGTCTGCACATCCGGAGAAAGCTTCCGCAAGCTGCTTGAGAGCGCGTAGGCAGCTTGAGTATGTCCGGCACCGAAACCTTCCGATAATAATAACACTCGTTTTTTAGCCACTCTCATTTCACCTGTTCCTGCTGGGATGTTCTCAATCATACCATATCGGCTTTAAGGCCAGAATGCAACCGTTCCTATTGCTGCAGACGTTCCGATGACTGCTCCTGCAAGTACATCCGTGGGATAGTGAAGCCCCAGGTAAATTCGAGAAAAACCTACAATTATCGCTACAGGCAACAGCAACAGTGCTAGCATGGGTGACTGCAGCATAAAAGGAACGGTAGCCGAAAAAATAGCGGTTGTATGCCCTGAGGGAAAAGAATGATCCGACAAGGGATTGCGGAATGTATTCGTACCTGGTAGCGCTAAGTACGGGCGTATCCGCGGATACAGCTTTTTGACGATAGCCACGGGAATGTGACTGACCGCAAGAGCGATAGCTCCCTTCATGCCGGAATCTTTCCATGGATACGGAGCGAGCCACCAAATCAGAAGCGTAGAGGCTATTGTAAAGGTAGCCCCGCCTAAATGTGTGAGATAGTACAGCCAAAAGTTCAAAAAACGGTTGTGTAAGCGCCCGTTGATCCATTTGAACAATCGCTGCTCCAGATTTACAAGTTTTACGACTAGACGTTGCATTTGGTTTCCTCCGGTTGCCGGTTCAGGTCTGTCGGCAAATATTTTGAATCCATTTGACAGAATTAGATCTAAGTAATTATTCTCTTGCTCTCATCATATTTTTAAACGCTGTTCATTTCAAGAATCACCACTTACCTGGTTCAATTCTACACAAAAATGTTAATGGAATATAAGCCGTTTTGTATAACTTTCTTTGCGTTCATCCGTCTAATAAGATAGAGTGATTAGAAGTGGTTGCTAATTGGCCCACAAAAAGGAGGGACCAAAGAAATAAAAAGTTAGCAAATGGATGAAAATAAGACCTAAGCGTCATGAATGAGAGGTCCAGCGCCGCATTCTCGGTTCAAACGGGAATTTGTCGTGTTTTTTTGCTGCTGAGACCCGTTTAGGGGCTTTGACAAAAGATTGAAAACCAACGAAAATCGTAATGGCATTCCTGTGTCAGCCAAAAGGGGCTGCGCAGAGCCGAAAGAAGAAAGCAAGGGTCGGGTCAAAACTACAGAAAAGGCGCACAAAGCGCCGCAACTTGCGCTACACAGATAGAAAACAGACAAACGCAAGATTTTTAAAGGGGTATAAAAAGGGGGTAACAAGAGATCATGTTAGACGCTATTTTTGTGACGCTCCAGATTATACTGGCGTTGATCGCAGTCTATCAGTTTGCATTCTCCTTGTTCGGATTGGTTCGCAAGAAAAGGAAAGAGCAGGCGGCTCCAGAAAAATCATTTGCCATTTTAGTCGCTGCCCACAATGAAGAACAAGTTGTCGGAGCATTGATGGAAAATCTAAAGCAGCTTGACTATCCAAAGGAGCTGTACGACGTATTCGTAATCTGTGATAACTGCACAGATAAGACAGCGGACATCGTTCGTGCTCACGGCATGAATGCATGTGAACGTACGAATCCGAATTTGCGTGGTAAAGGCTATGCTATTGAGTGGATGCTCAAGGAGCTCTGGGCTATGCCGCGTCAATATGATGCCATTGTCATGTTTGATGCTGACAATTTGGCGCATACCAATTTCTTGAGCGAAATGAACAATGACTTGTGCTCAGGCGCCCGTGTTATCCAGGGATACATTGATACTAAGAATCCTGAGGACTCTTGGATCACAGCCGCATACGGGGTATCTTATTGGTACATCAACCGTCTGTGGCAGTTGTCACGTCACAACCTTAATATGGCTAATTTCCTCGGTGGTACAGGCATGTGCTTTGAAACAAATCTGCTCAAGGAAATGGGCTGGGGTGCAACAAGTCTGGTAGAGGATTTGGAATTCACTATGCGTTGTACACAACGCAACGTATATCCAAGATTTAATTACGATGCCAAGGTATATGATGAGAAGCCGTTGACGTTCAAAGCTTCGTCCAGACAGCGTCTGCGCTGGATGCAAGGTCACTTTACGGTTGCTCGTCGTTATTTCTTCCCATTGTTGTGGCAGAGTATCAAGCATAGAAGCCTGATTAAATTCGATATGGCTCTTTATGGTCTGAACGTGTATATCGTACTGTTTACCTTCTTGATGACAGTAGCGATGTGGATAGATATTGCATTATTTGGTGGACCCAATATTGAAAATATCTACGTACAATTCCCTGCTTGGACCGGTTTTGTGGCTGTGGGGCTGAATATTGTTACCTTTTTGATCGCGATGATCTTGGAAAAGGTCACGTTCAAAAAAGTATATTTGTACTTGCTGCTGTTCCCGGTCTATCTGATTTCGTGGTATCCGATTACGTTCTATGCGTTCTTTACACAGAACAACAAGCAATGGAGTCACACCCAGCATACGCGTGTCGTTCGTCTGGAAGAGGTTCAGAGCAAGCAAGGTTAATGGACGATAAAGTAAAACTTTGTGTCCTACAGAGGCTGGGCTTCAACTGTTTTTATAAAAGTGTTGACGACTCAGTAGTAACATGATATGATATTTGAGTATGTTAATTGAAAAGTATGGATTAACAAGTAGAAGGACCGACTTCTCACCTGTCCGGTATTGCCGGCTGGTCATGATCCAATGATTTGTGAATTGAACTTTCATGATGAATTGAGTATCAGACAGGGATGTCGGCTGCATAGTCGTCATCCCTTTTTTGTGCTTAAACACAATACAACAATAACAGGTTCTGGAGGTGGAGGGTTATTAGTAAGGAACATATGATCAATGATGAGATTCGAGTGAGAGAAGTACGTCTAGTTGGTGCAAACGGGGAACAAATCGGGATTAAACCGACTCGTGAAGCTTTGCAAATGGCGATTGACGCAAACTTGGATCTCGTGAACGTGGCGCCTCAAGCGAAGCCGCCCGTGTGTCGGATTATGGATTACGGAAAATTCCGCTATGAGCAACAAAAGAAAGAAAAGGAAGCCCGTAAAAACCAGAAGATCGTTGACATCAAAGAGGTATGGTTCCGTTCCAACATCGAGGAACATGACTACCAAACCAAGTTTCGCAATGTGGTGAAGTTCCTGAATGAAGGGGACAAGGTGAAATGCTCTGTTCGTTTCCGTGGTCGCGAAATTACCCATGCTAATGTGGGTCAAAAAATTCTCGAACGTGTGAAAACGGAAGTTGCTGATCTTTGTACCGTGGAGCGCCAACCCAAGCTCGAAGGACGCAGCATGATTATGATATTGGCTCCAAAGAGTCAATGACAAATTAAGGAGGAAGTTCAATGCCAAAAATGAAAACACATAGCAGCCTTAAAGGCCGCTTCAAAATTACCGGTACTGGTAAAGTGACGCGTTACAAAGCTTACAGAAACCACTTGCTTTCCCACAAATCCAAACGTGCAAAACGCGTTCTGGGTACTAACCCTGAGATGGCACCTGGGGACGTTAGACGTTTGAAACAAGGTCTTGCTAACCTGAAATAGCATAAGCACGGCAATAAATAAAGTATAAACATTATTTGGGAGGTCTTTTGATATGGCAAGAGTAAAGGGCGGATTCGTCGTTCGTCGTCGTCATAAAAAAGTATTGAAGCTTGCTAAAGGTTATTTTGGTTCCAAACACCGCATTTTTAAAACAGCTAACGAGCAGGTAATGAAATCGCTTGTTTACGCATACCGTGACCGTCGTCAGACGAAACGTAACTTCCGCAGACTGTGGATCGTGCGTATCAACGCAGCAGCTCGTTTGAATGGTTTGTCTTACAGCAAATTGATGCACGGTCTGAAATTGGCTGGTGTAGACATTAACCGTAAAATCTTGGCTGATCTTGCAGTCAATGATATTAATGCATTCAACTCTTTGGCAACTGTTGCTAAAGGTAAAATCAACGCTTAATTAAGGCGTGAAAACCACGGAAGTGGTAACAAAGGTGTCCCGAGCAGTACGCTGTGTAGGGACGCCTTTTTTTGTACATACTTAACATTAAAAAAGACTTCATTTTCTTCAAAATACGAATAAATATGACGTATGATGATAGAATGTATGGTTTTTTCAACTTTGTAACGCTTACATTTTTAGAATTCTAAAAAAAATTGACCCAAGGTTATTAATTGTCTAGATTTTAGCCGATCATAATTGTATAATCTCTAAAGTAAGTCTTCTGTACGATCTGTCTCGTCAGTAAATGACATGAAAATGAAATACATTTTCTAAAGAAAAGAGACAGTCCAGGGATCTAACACTAAGGGGGAACAGTATCAGCATGAAGAAATTGTTTAGTATGTCTTTGGTTATGCTGCTGGCGATCTCGGTCATTCTCGCAGGCTGCGGTAACAAAAATCAAGGTGCTTCCAACGCAAATGGTGGAGAAGCAGGCGGTTCTGCCAAAACATCAAATGTCCAACTTGGCATGGTTACAGATGTGGGCGGAGTAAACGACAAATCGTTTAACCAATCTGCTTGGGAGGCACTTCAAGCTATTGAGAAAGAATCAGGCGTTAAAGTTAAATACCTGCAAAGTAAATCCGACCAAGATTATATTCCTAACCTGAACCAATTCGTTAAAGGTGATTTTAACCTGACTTGGGGTATCGGTTTTAATCTGGCGAATGCGATTGGACAAGTAGCAAAAGACAATCCGAACAAAAATTTGGCGATCATTGACAGTGTTGTGGATGCGCCTAATGTCAAATCGGTTGTATTTGCTGAAAATGAAGGTTCCTTCCTGGTAGGGGTTGTAGCTGGTAAGCTTACTAAAACAAACAAAATTGGTTTTGTGGGTGGACAAGACAGCCCGTTGATCAAACGTTTTGAAAAAGGGTTTGAAGCAGGGATTAAGGCTGTAAATCCAAAAGCACAACTGATTGTGAACTATACGGGTGCGTTTGATAAACCGGATTTAGGTAAAGCTGCAGCAGCAACGATCTACAACGATGGTGCAGATATTATTTTCCATGCAGCTGGCGGATCAGGAACAGGCGTATTTAACGAAGCACTTGCACGTAAGCAGCAAGGTCAGCAAGTATGGGTTATCGGCGTAGATAAAGACCAATCCCTTGAGTTTGGTGATGAAGTAACATTAACGTCGATGGTAAAACGCGTAGATGAAGCAGTAAAACGCGTATCCCAAGAAGTAATTGACGGTAAGTTTAAGGGCGGTGTCGAAACACTGGCTCTGAAGGATAACGGAATTGGTTTGGCAGATACATCTACGAAAAACGTTCCTAAAGACGTGCTTGATCTTGTAGAACAATACAAGCAAAAAATCATTAAAGGCGAAATTACAGTTCCTTCGAAATAAGTTAGGTGAAGAACATAAAGGTGGCGACAAGGCTGGTTCATAAGACTAGCCTTGTTCTTACGTCTGGAGTTATAAGATTATAACGGTCAAAATCAGCTCATTGGAGCACATACTATAAAGTGTATAAGGGTGATCTCATGGATGCAGCGACCCCCGTCGTTGAGTTAAAGCAAATTACAAAACGATTCCCCGGCATCGTTGCCAACGACTCCATCAGCATCAAGCTGCATAAGGGAGAAATTCATGCCCTTTTGGGTGAGAATGGCGCGGGTAAATCTACGCTTATGAATATTCTTTTCGGACTGTATCAGCCGGATGAAGGGACCATTGAAATGGGAGGGAACCCCGTACAGATTGATAGCCCAAATAAGGCAATTGATCTGGGGATCGGCATGGTGCATCAGCATTTTAAGCTCGTACAGCCGTTTACCGTAACCGAAAATATTGTCCTTGGGTCGGAGCCACGTAAGGGTCTGAAAATCAATTATAAAAAGGCTGCCGCAGAAGTACAGCGGTTGTCTGAACAATACGGACTTCAGGTAAATCCGAATGCCAAAATTGAGGATATATCTGTTGGTATGCAGCAGCGTGTGGAAATTATCAAAACGCTTTATCGCGGTGCAGATATTCTAATTTTTGATGAGCCAACAGCGGTGCTGACACCACAGGAAATCTCTGAGTTGCTGGACATTATGAAGCGCTTAGTAGCTGAAGGCAAATCAATTATTCTTATCACTCATAAACTCAAAGAAATTATGCAAATTGCAGATACGGTTACGATTATTCGCCGAGGTAAAGTTATTGACACGGTTAAAACATCTGAAACAACACCAAATGAGTTGGCGGAGAAAATGGTGGGCCGTCGTGTGTCCTTTAAAGTGGATAAGAAGCTTGCTCAACCAGGACAAACTGTACTGGAAATGAACAAAGTAATTTCTAAAAACAAGGATGGCATTCATGTTCTGAATGAATTGAACCTGCAGGTCAAGGCCGGCGAGATTTTGGGGATTGCCGGAGTAGACGGCAATGGACAGAGTGAGCTAATAGAAGCTTTGACAGGCTTGCGCAAGGTGGATAGCGGAAGTATCCGTTTGCTCGGAACAGAACTGGCAAATCAGCCACCGCGCAAAATTTCAGAGGCAGGCGTTTCACATATACCGGAGGACCGCCATAAGCATGGATTGGTGCTCGATTTTTCCATGAGTGAAAATATGGTGCTGGAGACGTATTATCAGGCGCCTTACAGTAAAAACGGCTTCTTGAACAAGGATGCTATAGAAAAACAGGCAAAAAGTCTTATCGAGAAGTTTGATGTGAGAACACCAGATATTCATACCAAGGCAAGATCGCTATCTGGCGGGAATCAGCAAAAGGCAATCATAGCGCGTGAAATTGATAAAAACCCAGACCTTCTCATTGCGGCGCAGCCTACACGTGGGCTGGATGTCGGAGCTATTGAGTTTGTTCAGAAACAATTGATTGCTCAGCGGGACCAAGGTAAAGCGGTACTGCTCATTTCTTTTGAGCTGGACGAGATTATGAATGTATCCGATCGAATTGCTGTTATTTATGAGGGCAAGATTGTCGGGGAAGTGCTGCCTGAAGAAACGAATGACCAGGAACTGGGACTGATGATGGCAGGAAGTGCAGTGAAGAAAGGAGTAGAGAATGGCTAACCTATTGAAAATATTCACAAAAGACTCCTTTGTTCTGGCTCTGGTCTCTATTATTCTAGGCCTCATTCTGGGTGCTATCGTGATGTTGATTGGCGGGTATGATCCTATTGTGGCTTATTCCGCTTTGTTTAGCCGTGTGTATGGAGATTCCTACAACTTTGGCGAAGCGATCCGTGAGATGACACCGTTGGTTTTAACAGGCTTGGCATTTGCTTTTGCGGCTCGTGCCGGGTTGTTTAACATCGGTGGTGAAGGTCAGTTTTTGGTCGGGATGACAGCTGCTTCGATTGTGGGTATCAAACTTCATGGGCTACCTGCTATCATTCACGCACCGCTGGCTGTGATCGCAGGAGCAGTTTTCGGAGGCCTTTGGGCTGCGATTGCTGGCTATTTGAAGGCCAAGCGAGGCGTGAACGAAGTTATTACATGTATTATGATGAACTGGATCGGTCTGTATTTGGCTAATTTGGTAATTAATCAGTTCGCACTTATGGAAGGTGAAAATCGCTCTGTGGATATCCAACCTTCCGCTTCTATTTCCATTGATTGGTTGTCCCAGATGATGGGGAATGCTCGAGTTCATTGGGGCACAGTTATTGCTGTGCTGGCGGCAGTGTTTTTCTATATTTTCATGTGGAAAACAAAGCAGGGCTATGAGCTTCGGGCTGTCGGATTTAATCAGGATGCATCCCGTTATGCAGGTATGAATGTAAATCGTAATATCATAAAAGCGATGTTTATTAGTGGTGTTTTTGCCGGATTGGCTGGCGCTTTTGAGGTGCTGGGGGTTTTCCATTATCAATCTGTCATGGCAGGATCACCAGGAGCCGGCTTTGACGGTATCGCTGTGTCTTTGATCGGGATGAATAATCCGTTCGGTGTGTTGCTCGGTTCTGTTTTGTTCGGAACGCTCACGTATGGTTCTGCGGGGATGAGCTTTAGCGCGGATGTACCACCAGAAATTATCCGGGTAGTTATTGGCTCGATTATTTTCTTCATTGCGGCCCAAGGTATTGTGCGTTGGGTTGTGAAGCCGCTCTACTCCAAGCGGAAGAAAGAGAAGGTGTTGTAAAATGAGTTGGTTAACACTTGGTGAATTAATCCATACAACGCTCGTTTTTGCGACGGCGATTATTTTTGCGTCTCTTGGCGGAGTTTTTTCGGAAAAATCCGGTGTAACGAATCTTGGACTGGAAGGTCTTATGGTGTTTGGTGCGTTTGCGGCAGGTGTGGGCGGATTTTATGCTGAGCAAGCAGGATTAGGTGGCACCTCTGCGGCTTGGGTAGGTGTGCTGTCAGCTGCGGTGTTCGGTATTCTGGTTTCGCTAATTCATGCTGTAGCCTCTATTACGTTCAAGGCTGATCAGGTAATCAGCGGGATTGTCATTAACTTTCTGGCAGCAGGTAGTACGCTGTACATGGTTAAGCTGTTATTTGAGGGTGATGGGGACACCGGCCGAATTCAAGGTTTTAACGAGATATCCATTCCTTATCTTGTGGATATTCCGATTGCAGGAAAAGCATTTTTCCAAGCCTATCCAACGACATATCTAGCTATTCTATTAGTTATTATCGGCTACTTTACTTTGTATAAAACTCCGTTTGGCTTGCGTTTGCGTTCAGTAGGGGAGCATCCGGGTGCAGCCGATACAGTGGGGATCAAAGTCAATCGCCTTCGTTACATCGGTGTTATGATTAGTGGTGCGTTGGCTGGGATTGGTGGAGCTACGATCACTTTGACTACAACCAATATGTTCTCACATAATACCGTTTCAGGGCAGGGCTATATTGCTATTGCGGCTATGATTTTCGGTAAATGGAATCCGCTCGGTGCTTTTGGAGCGGCAGTGTTTTTCGGTTTTTCACAAGCCATTCGCAACTATGTGCAGTTGTTTGCATGGTCGCAAAGTATTCCCCAGGAAATTATTTTTATGTTGCCGTATCTCCTGACAATTATTGTGCTGGTAGCGGCAGTTGGACGTTCACGCGCTCCGGCCGCTTTGGGTCAACTGTATGATCCAAGCAAGCGTTAATGACTCATAGACAACTAATGTTTTTAAATACACATATTGGTGTATATGAAAATCTGGTATCTGCATGTGCAGGTACCAGATTTTTTTTACATTGTGCAGGCATTTAAACATACGCTTATGGCTTGAATGGAATAGACTGTGCTATGCAGATTGGACGGACGCTCGGCCCCTGTCAGCTCCAGTCTATTTTGTGGTGGTGGTGAGCTATCAAGGAGCCGTTCAATCTGTCCATCCGTTGAGAAAGAAGGAGGAAATACGATGAAACAGGCAGTAACCAGAAAGCAGGTGGAGAAGCTTGTCGGCAAAGTCATCTTCGCTACACGTAAGGATGGCTCTCGGGTCAGTGGCAAGCTGATTCGCATTTCGGGTAACCGACTGATTCTCCAACCAAACCGTAAGAAAAAAGTAAACACGAAAGCGATTATTCCTCTGGTGCTTTTTGATTTGCTGGCCATCGGCACAGCTCCATACGTGGGTGCCTACGGTGGCTACGGTCCAGGTTATGGAGGACCAGGTTATGGAGGTCCAGGATATGGTCCGCAATATGGACCGTACACAGACGGGGGCTACCCCGGGGTAGGTAATCCTTTTTACCCTAACTTTTTTTAGTTTTACAAAATCTTGAGCCCGAAAACTATACTTTTCACAGTGACTTTTCGAGTTCGTGACATCGGCTTAGAGCCACGTATCGTAGCATATGATATTGATGACGTAGATAAAAATGGATCCCTCGCACATTGTCTTCGTCCACCATCACTTTAGCCCGCTTGCAACGTCGCAATCGGCCATATTGCTCGGCATACTCCAGCAACTTTTTTCCGTATCTTTTACCTTGCTGAGCCGAAGAGATTGCGATCAAATCAATGTATAATAGTTCTCCATGCAGCATAACATGAATGAAGCCAACAACCTGTGCATTATCCGGTCTGCAAGCTACAAAAGTGATGCCCCGGTTTAAGCGCCGGGGTAATTCTTTGCGTATTTGATCCATTTCCTGGGCACTTAAATGCGATAGGGGGACAAGCTCTTGCTCGATTAGACGAAAGATCATTTTGTCATCTTGGGCGCATCGTTTGCGAATCATAAACGGGCCTCCTTTTTTACCCTTTTAACAAGATATGTCATGGCTTCGGAGGAGTACAAAGTCTCACTGTGCGGTCTTTTTTATCATATGCGGGCACCTCTTACAAGCGTGCGACTCAAAGGTGCTTAAGAAGAGAAACATAAATTTTTATGAAATATGGGTATTGACTATCCCAGATGGGGGACATATAATGTGTCTAAACATTTGAAAGAATGACATGAACACAACGGCAATGAAGAGGACGAAGTGATTAGGGCTCTTTTGTTCAGAGAGTGAGGCATTAGCTGCAAGCTTCACCAAAATCCCTTTTTAACGAGCTCACCTTGGAGCTGTTTTCCTGAAAAGTATTTGGGCCCAATGATATTAACGGTGCGCTGAATCGCCTATTAGGGAAAATCGTACGGTCTACGTTACAGACGTCAGATATGGAGATCCTTTGTGATTTCTGTACCTACTAAGGTTCGATATTGCAAAATATCGGGCAAACACGGGTGGTACCACGGAAGCTACAGCCTTTCGTCCCTCAGTAACAGCAAGTCTGTTCTAGGGATGAAAGGTTTTTTTGTTTTCACAAATGTCAGCTGTATGTAAATTTTGTAAAGGAGGATGACCAATGAGTGCACAAATTCCTGAAGTTAGGTCAACCGATGAATTACGTGAAAAGTGGATGAAACCTGAAGTGATTACAGGTTCGGAAATTTTACTCCGTAGCCTTTTGCTGGAGGGAGTGGATTGTGTCTTCGGATATCCTGGTGGTGCGGTGCTTTATATCTATGATGCCATGTACGGCTTCAAGGATTTCAAGCATGTCCTCACTCGTCACGAGCAAGGAGCTATTCATGCGGCAGATGGTTATGCACGGGCAAGCGGTAAAGTTGGTGTCTGTATCGCGACTTCCGGACCTGGAGCAACAAACTTGGTAACTGGCATTGCGACGGCTTATATGGATTCGGTGCCGTTGGTGGTCATCACGGGCAACGTTGTATCTTCCCTGATCGGTACAGATGCTTTCCAGGAAGCTGATATCACGGGAATTACAATGCCGATTACGAAGCACAGCTATCTGGTGAGAGATGTAGAGGATCTGCCGCGAATCATCCATGAGGCATTTCATATTGCCAACACAGGCAGAAAAGGACCAGTACTGATTGATATTCCGAAGGATGTCTCCGCAGCCCAGACGTTGTTTGTTCCACAGACGGAACCTGTGACCATGCGGGGTTACAACCCGAAAGTGTTGCCCAACAAAATTCAACTAGACAAGCTGACGCAAGCTATTGCCGAAGCAGAACGTCCATTCATTCTGGCAGGTGGTGGAGTTGTATACTCCGGCGGACATGAAGCACTTTACGAGTTTGTTCGTAAAACGGAAATTCCAATTGCGACAACATTGCTTGGATTGGGAGGATTCCCAAGTGGACATGAGCTCTGGACAGGGATGCCGGGAATGCACGGAACATACACTTCCAACCAGGCGATTCAGCAGTCAGATTTACTGATCTGTATCGGTGCCCGCTTTGATGATCGGGTGACTGGCAAGTTGGATGGATTTGCTCCTCAAGCAAAGATCGTACACATTGATATCGACCCTGCGGAGATTGGAAAAAATGTTGCCGCGGATATTCCAATCGTAGGCGACGTGAAGGCAGTTTTGGAATTACTGAATCAGGATGTGAAACGCGCAGACCTGGCAGATGCATGGAGAGCGCAAATTCAGCAATGGAAGGCAGAGAAGCCTTATTCTTATAAGGATTCTGAAACGGTGCTTAAGCCACAATGGGTTATCGAATTGTTGGATAAAACGACCAAGGGCGGAGCAATCGTTACGACGGACGTAGGACAACATCAAATGTGGGCAGCACAGTATTACAAATTCAATCAGCCACGCTCATGGGTTACCTCGGGTGGACTGGGTACGATGGGATTTGGTTTCCCTTCTGCCATCGGCGCTCAGATGGCCAATCCCGACAGATTGGTAATATCGATTAACGGAGACGGCGGTATGCAGATGTGTTCGCAGGAATTAGCCATCTGTGCAATCAATAACATTCCGGTCAAAATCGTAATCATCAACAACCAGGTACTTGGGATGGTTCGCCAATGGCAGGAATTGATCTATGACAATCGGTACAGTCACATTGATCTGGCTGGAAGCCCGGATTTTGTGAAACTGGCCGAAGCATACGGTGTCAAAGGGCTGCGTGCTACGAATAAGGAAGAAGCACGTCGGGCTTGGCAGGAGGCGCTTGATACACCCGGACCGGTCGTTGTCGAGTTTGTAGTCAGCAAGGAAGAAAATGTATATCCGATGGTGACGCAAGGTTCGACCATTGATCAAATGCTGATGGGGGACGAGTAAAATGACGACGAAAAATACCATTGCTGTACTGGTAAATGATCATCCCGGCGTTTTGCAACGTGTATCTGGACTGTTTGGCCGCCGTGGCTTTAACATTGAGAGCATCACCGTCGGTCAATCGGAAGAAGCTGGATTATCCCGTATGGTCATAGTGACTGTAGGAGACGAGAACAACCTGGAGCAGATTGAAAAGCAGCTTTATAAGCTGGTTGATGTGATCAAGGTCATCGATCTCAGTTCCAAGCCGATGGTTGCTCGGGAGTTGGCGATGATTAAGGTAAAGGCCGAACCGCCTCAGCGACCAGAAATTATGGGTGTGGTAGAAACGTTCAGAGCAGCCGTAATTGATGTTGGTACGACGAGCTTGATCGTTCAGGTCATTGGCGATACCGAAAAAATTGATGCAATGATCGAATTGCTGAAGCCTTATGGTATTCGCGAGTTGACCCGAACCGGGGTTACAGCTATGATACGTGGCAATGCATAATATGAAGCTTTAACGATTTACCGCTTATAGCGCATTACATCATTAAAGAACCGCCCGCATAAGAGCGGGTGCTCGAAGAGATTTTTAAATGCCATTCAGAGGCGAAGTCTCTTGGACTACCCGCTCATTATGAAGGGTCCAATTAAAAGGAGGAAATTAACCATGGCAGTTACAACGTACTACGAAAAAGATGCAGAACTCAGCGTATTGAAAGGAAAAACAGTGGCCGTAATTGGTTACGGTAGCCAAGGACATGCTCAAGCACAAAACTTGCGTGACAGTGGTGTAAATGTTGTTATTGGTTTGCGTGAAGGCAAATCAGCTGATGTCGCAAGAAACGACGGTTTTGAAGTTCTGAACGTAGCTGATGCAACAAGCCGTGCAGATGTGGTTCAAATTTTGTTGCCTGATGAAACTCAAGCTTCTGTCTACAAAAACGAAATCGAACCTAACCTGAAAAAAGGCGCAGCACTTTTGTTCTCCCATGGTTTCAATGTTCATTTTGGACAAATCGTAGCTCCTAAAGATAGCGATGTATTGCTGGTTGCTCCAAAATCCCCAGGACATATGGTACGTCGTACCTATGTGGAAGGGTTTGGTGTACCGGGATTGATCGCAATTGAACAGGACGCAACAGGCCAAGCCAAAGAAATCGGTCTTGCTTACGCAAAAGGCATTGGCTGTACACGTGCAGGCGTAATTGAAACCTCCTTCCGTGAAGAAACGGAGACGGACCTGTTCGGTGAGCAGGCGGTATTGTGTGGCGGTGTGAGCGCACTCGTAAAAGCGGGCTTTGAAACATTGACTGAAGCCGGATATGCTCCTGAGATGGCATACTTCGAATGTTTGCATGAGCTTAAGCTGATCGTTGACCTGATGTATGAAGGTGGATTGGCAACAATGCGTGATTCCATCAGTAATACAGCAGAATATGGCGATTATGTAACTGGACCACGTGTGGTAACAGAAGATACGAAGAAAGCTATGAAGGATGTATTGACTGACATTCAACAAGGTAAATTTGCTCGTGACTTCATCCTTGAAAATCAATCTGGACGTGCATTCCTGACGGCTACTCGTCGTAATGAAGCTAACCATCCGATTGAAGTGGTGGGCGGACAATTGCGTGAAATGATGCATTGGATCAAAAAGTAACAACCTTTTGTACTATAAGCTCGACAACATGAATTATTTATAAATATTAATTACAATGCGGCCCTGCTTATTGCGTGAGCCGCATTGTAATTTAAGGGTCCAAATCCTGAGGAGGTGCGTTAGGTTGCGCAAAATATATATATTTGACACAACGTTGAGAGACGGAGAACAGTCACCTGGCGTGAACTTGAATACTCGTGAGAAAGTAGAGATCGCTCATCAGCTGGAAAAGCTGGGAATCGATCGTATGGAGGCTGGGTTCCCGGCTGCTTCTCCGGGTGATCTGGCGGCTGTTAATGCAGTAGCAAAAGCTGTAAAAAATTCGACCGTTATTGGCCTTTCGCGTGCAAGGGAACAGGATATTGATGCGGTTCGCGAGGCGCTTAAGGGAGCACAGGACCCGTGTATCCATATCTTTTTGGCAACCTCTCCAATTCATCGTCAGCATAAGCTGCGGATGGAGAAGGCACAGGTATTGGAAACTGCCCGTGCAGCCATTCGTTATGGATTGAAGTATTTGCCAAAAGTGGAGTTTTCTTTGGAGGATGCAGGGCGTACGGAGCTTGATTTTGTGGTTGAAATGGTCACCATGGCTGTACAGGAAGGGGCTTCTGTCGTCAATATTCCAGACACGGTAGGTTACTTAACACCCTACGAATACGGAAATATATTCAAACATATCAAGCAAAATGTGGTCGATGTGGAGAAGATTCAGTTGAGTGCACATTGCCACAATGACTTGGGAATGGCTACTGCTAATACGCTTGCTGCGATCCTGAACGGTGCAGATCAGATCGAGGGGACTATTAACGGTATCGGTGAACGTGCTGGAAACACGGCCATTGAGGAAATCGCCATGGCACTGGAGACGAGACAGGAATTTTTCCAAGCCAAAACGTCTCTGCAACTGTCTGAAATTGCACGCACGAGCCGATTGGTTAGCCGTTTGACGGGGATGGTAGTGCCGGGCAACAAGGCGATCGTGGGTGCCAACGCTTTTGCGCACGAATCAGGTATTCACCAAGACGGCATGCTGAAGGAAAAGACGACCTATGAAATTATGACACCGGAAAGTATCGGTCTGAAAGAAAGCAAGCTGGTACTGGGCAAGCATTCAGGGCGTCATGCTTTCCGGGAGCGTTTGGTTGAGTTGGGCTACGAATTGAACGAAGAAGATTTGAATCGCGCTTTTGGGCAGTTTAAGGATTTGGCTGATAAGAAGAAGGAAGTATCGGACGATGATATCCTGGCATTGCTGGAAGAAAAATTGGCCGATGCACCTGAAGTCTTCAAGCTGGAAACCATTTTCGTAACTTATGGGAACAAGGCTACGCCTTCCGCACAAGTGCGACTGGTTAACGATGAAGGTCAGGTGATTGAGACAGAAGCTGAAGGGAATGGTTCAGTCGATGCGATCTATAACGCGATTGATCAAGCCAGCAGCGAGAGTGTTGTACTTTCTGATTACTCCATTAAATCTGTTACCCATGGCAAGGACGCTCTAGGGGAAGTACATGTGGTGCTGACTCAGAACGGAATATCTGTACAGGGACGTGGGGTAAGCACCGATATTTTGGAAGCAAGTGCACGGGCTTATGTGGATGCACTGAACGGTTTGATCGACAAGCGTAAAAATTACAGCAATCGCGTAGACTATAAATCCTAATTTTATACAGGCCCAAGGAATGAGTATAGACAGGATCGGTATCGGTCCTGTTTTCTTATTCTCTGATGAAAAAATCAGCTTATAGGCTAAGCCTATTGAATTGATAGATTCTATATCTTGGTCAAAGCCCTCCCAAATATGTTACAAAGAAGGTATGAGAAATACGGCTGTATGGCTGTATAACAAGAGGAGTGTACGTGATGGCAGACGTTAAAAAGATTGCAGTAATAGCGGGAGACGGAATCGGACCTGAAGTGGTCGCAGAGGCAGAGAAAATTTTGAAACGTACGGAAGAAGTGTTTGGCCTCTCATTTGAAACAGAGCATGCGCTGTTCGGCGGGATTGCCATTGATAAGAAGGGGACTCCATTGCCGCAAGAAACACTGGCCGTATGTCAATCTGCAGATGCCGTGCTGTTGGGAGCGGTAGGTGGACCACAATGGGACAACAATCCTAAGGAGCTTCGTCCTGAAACCGGATTGCTCGGTATTCGCAAAGAGCTCGGTCTATTTTCAAATCTTCGTCCTGCTGTCGTTTTCGATTGTCTCAAGGACGCGTCTACATTGAAACCAGAGGTATTGGAAGGAACGGACTTGATCGTGGTGCGCGAACTGACGGGCGGCATTTATTTCGGTGAGAAGTACAGACGAGAGAGTGCTCAGGGGGAAGAAGCGGTCGATACTTGCGCATATAATGTAACAGAAGTAGAGCGTATTGTTCGTCAATCCTTCGAAATTGCACAAAAACGTCGCAAAAAACTCGCATCGGTGGATAAGGCTAATGTACTGGAAACTTCCCGTTTGTGGCGTGAAGTCGTTAACCGGGTCGCTGTAGATTACCCAGATGTCGAGCTTGAGCATGTATTGGTTGATAACTGTGCCATGCAATTGTTGCGTCGTCCATCTAGTTTTGACGTCATCGTAACGGAAAATATGTTTGGTGACATTCTTAGTGATGAAGCAGCTATGCTGACCGGGTCCATCGGTATGCTCTCATCTGCATCACTGGGAGAAGGCAGCTTCGGTCTGTATGAGCCGGTGCACGGCTCGGCGCCTGATATTGCAGGTCAAGGACTGGCGAATCCTATTGCAACAATTTTGTCCGTTGCTTTGATGTTCCGCCTCACCTTCGGGTACGAGAAAGCAGCTGACGCTATTGAGAAGGCGGTAGCTGAGGTACTGGATGCAGGACACCGTACGGCAGATATCGCAGTGGATAAATCACAAGCGATCTCGACAACTCAAATGGGCGATTTGATCGCAGCAGCTATTCGCTAAAGTCCCCGGAAACGTACTTGTTCTGTAAAAAAGCTTCCTATTATATAGTGAGGTTATACAGTATAATTTTATAGCAAATGTTTGACACAGTAGCTCCTGAGTATTCAGGAGCTACTTGCATATCAGAAAGCTGTTGAAATGTGAATAAATTGTGAATTTTTAAGCTAGTTTAAAATAATTATAAAAAAGTAATGGTTACAATATTGACTTTGATTTCAGCGAATGATAACATTTATCAAGTAGGTGGTTTATTACAATACAGATGATTGAGGAAAACACAATTGGTGTTTTTCTTACATATTTTAAAGGAGGATTTCACATTATGGCAGAAAGATTGGTAGGAAGACCCGCACCTGATTTTGCATTGGAAACAGTATCTGGAGACGGTCAAGAATTTGGCTCGGTGAAACTTTCCGATTACCGTGGCAAGTGGCTCGTATTTTTCTTCTATCCACTGGATTTCACTTTTGTATGCCCAACAGAAATTACAGCATTGAGCGATGCAGCTGACCAATTCAAAGAGCTGGATACTGAAATTTTGGGTATCAGTGTAGACTCCGTGCACAGCCACAAAGCATGGATCAACACAGCTAAAGAAAACAACGGTCTGGGCAAACTGAACTTCCCGTTGGCTTCTGACATCACGAAAAAAACAGCAAGCGACTATGGTGTTCTGATCGAAGAAGAAGGCGTTGCATTGCGCGGCTTGTTCATCATTGACCCAGAAGGCGAACTGAAATATCAAGTGGTTAACCACAATGATGTAGGTCGCAGTGTAGAAGAAACATTGCGTGTACTGCAAGCTTTGCAATCCGGTGGCTTGTGCCCAATGAACTGGAAACCAGGCGATAAAAATCTGTAATATTAGCTTTACAAGTTGAACTTAAACAAGCAAGCCCCCAACAAGCGGTTATTTTACCGTTGTTGGGGGCTTGCTTGCCTGCGCTATGCAGCGGAGTTATAGGAATAGCCTGTCTGAATCATGTAATACAGAGTGAAGTAACAAATAATTATGGAAATGTTGTTGTGTTCTGGAGGAATTTTGCCTGATGAAAGCGAATAAGGTATTGTAGAAGATAAACAAGGCAGAACAGGTTTTGTTCAGAGGAGGCTGAGCCCGGATGAGTTATTGCTGTGGAGCAAGCATGGTAGGAACCAAGGGAACGCTGAAGCATTACCGCACCCAAGTCCATAATGTTCCTTTGCTGTTTTGCCCGGTATGTCGTCGCATTGAAGTTCATTATAAAGTCGAAAATGAGTATGAAATTTTGGCTGAGTATGCACATGGAGATGGGGCATCCGAGATTGATTTTCAGGATTATGTCATGGAAGACGATGATACGATATTTGAAAATTGTGTAAATCGTGAGAGTGAAGATGCAGTTGAAATTGTGAAGCGCCAAATTGACATGTCGCTGGATTTATTGACGGTAGCCAAACAAATGAATGATGAGAAATGGCAGGGAGAGCTTAAGAGAAGACTGGCTGTTATGAGTCAAAGACGATCCCGGCTTCAACATAATAAGAGCGGCAGTTGACATCCTACACACCAAAGAAGCTCTCAAATCTGGAGAGCTTCTTTGGTGTGTAGGGCGCTTATTTTTAACTTATTTTTTTATTTTGGTAATGTTGCGCAGATATTATGACGAAAGAAAATAAGATAAAAATGTGGATTCGACACTTTTTCCGATTGACTGTGATCCTTAATCTTGTCTATCATAAAATAAGACTCGAATCGAAAAAAATGGTCGGAGTTGATTGAAACTGTTTTCTACACCATTTGAAGGGTAATCGATAGATACCTTTCTATTCTTCAAGAATATTACACGTCCGATACGGCCAGTTTATCATTCCGATACAAGGGGGAAGCCTGGCATGATCAGTGAATTCCAAGAAGCCTTGCTTGATACCGTGGGAGCTTGCCCTTCCACACAGATCGCCAATAATAAGTATGAAAATGTACTGGAGAACCTGGATAGTGGTATCATGCTGTTTGACAGTGACGGGGTACTGACCTTTATTAACGTGCAAATGGCGAGATTACTGGAGCTACCACGTAGTTCGCTCGCGGGTCGCAACCTGATGCAAATTTTGCATCATCCTGAGTTAAGTCGGTTTAAGAAGAAGAAAATCATGCGGATTTATAAAGAAACTATCTTTCATAGAAAGCGCTATCATGAGTTGATTGATGAGTATGGTCGGCATTGGTTGATAACAGTGACCTACGGTGATCAGATGGATGGCGATTTTTTGTTTAGTGTAAAGGATGTGTCGGATTATAAGCAGATTGAGCAAACGGCGTATCAAAACGACAAGCTTGCGATGCTGGGACGTATTTCGGCCTCTATCGCCCATGAAATCCGTAACCCGCTTACTGCAATCCGGGGTTTTATTCAATTGCTTCGGCCGCACTTGGTGGAGTTGGGCAGGGATGAGTATGCCCGTATTATTTTAACCGAGATTGATCGTGCGAACGACATTATTTATGAGTTTTTAAATTCGTCCAAGCCTTCTGCTCCACAAAAAACGGCTGTATCTGTGATGGGACTGTTGAAAGAAGTAGTGATGCTGACAGAAAGCGAGGCGTTGATGAAGGGCTGCCAGATCGTACTGGATGAAAATGATGAGCTCATGAAGGTTTCCATTGACGTGAAGCAGATTAAGCAGGTTATCCTCAATATGATTAAAAATGCAATGGATGCCATTGAAAGCATCAGCGGGGAACGAGAGGGATGCATTGATATCCATACCGTGCTTGAGGGCTCTTATGTGCACATTTGCATTGAGGATAACGGCTTAGGTATGGATCACAATACATTGGCGCGTTTATTCGATCCTTTTTTTACAACAAAAGAAAGTGGAACCGGCTTGGGATTGGCTGTGAGCTATCGTATTATCAAAAATCACGGAGGCTTCATTCATGTAGACAGTAAACATGGAAGCGGTACACAATTTAAAATCACACTTCCTGTAGTCTAATATGATGAGATTTTCGCAGAGGGGTCCTGTACATACTATTTCTGTTGTGGTGTGCAGCGTTGGGGTATAGGTATCACCTATTTGAAAAATGTCATCTGAAGCGCATGATCTGAAAAGATGATGCGCTTTTTTGGTACTGTAAGCATGTGCATTTGCATAAATGCGAAAATAAATTCATGAATATAGAACAAAAAAATGATTCACCTTTCACAGATTAAATGCTATTATATACCAGAATACAACATTTTTTTTGATACTATAGACTTAAACAACGGCTTCCAAAGCTGTCAAACGTCTTAGATGATCGGAATCTCCGATATGCAGGGGGCTGAAGAGGCTGAATGAATATACGGCTGGAAGTAAAAAAAACGATAGGCATTGGAATTGCCGCCATAGTTTTATTTGTCTTAGTGCAATTATTTCACGTAACTTTGAATAAAATATACTCCTATAATGTATTTTTCTTGGTATATCCGATTATAGGATTTGCCTGTGCGGCGATTTGTTTTTCTATTTTTTATCAATCCTGGTCCGTATTGCTGGAACAGTTAACCTGGCAGAGACTTCTTATTGCCCCAACGTTTTTGGTGGCTGGTCTGCTTTATCTTGTTCATATCGTTTCGTTTAGTTTCGTAAGCCTGACGGACTTTGCTTTGTCTCCGGGCATTTCGTTGTGGCTGCTGTTTGTAAATCGTGCCTTTACCTCGGTCATGCTCTTATTCGTTTGTTCCCTTCCATTTAGAAAGACGAAGTCAGAATACAAGACAGTGGCTTTGTGGGCAGGGATAGGCTGCACGTTGCTGATTCTAGGAGTTATAAAGGCATATGATGCAGGCTTACCGGATCTACGTATACGGTACGAATTAGGTAACCTGGGCTGGACGTTGAATCTGGTTGTCATGTTACTGCTGGTACTCACATTTATTTTTGGAGTACGAAAATATCGGAAAGTTCGCCCCGCGGAATTGGGCATGTTGCTTATGGTTCGTGGGATTGGGCTGTGTGTTGTGAGCCAGTTGTTCTATTTATTTGCTGAGCAAATGAGTGATATCAATCATCTTATAGGACTTTTGACTAACGTGATTGCGTTTTATAATTTGTTGAGCGGTCTGGTCCGGCTTATGGTTCTGGTTCCTTATCGGGAAAAACAGGCGGCAGAATCTGAATTTAATCATATTGCTTATAACGATGATATAACAGGCCTCCCCAATCGGCGACGTCTTTCCCAGCGCCTGGATAAAATATTGCGCCATTCATTGAAATCTGATGAGACAGTAGCGCTTTTAGTGCTAAATATTGATCGTTTCAAAGCGATTAATGATTCGCTTGGGCATACGGCAGGCAATTATTTGCTGTATGCGGTAGGCGAACGCTTGGGGCATTTTTGCCGCGAAGGTGAAGCGGTCTTTAGCATGGGTGGAGATGAATTTGCCTTTCTTCTAATGGGCTACGAAGATTCAGATGTCATGAGAAATCGTATTGATGATATGGTGAAGCTGTTCGATCAGCCGTTTGATATTAATGGGGAGTCTTATCATGTGATGGTGAGCGTTGGCATAGCTTTGTACCCGTCGGATGCGAATCAGAGCGAACAACTTATTCAACAGGCGGATACTGCTGTACATAGTGCCAAGGAGCAAGGGGTGAATTTTCAGCGGTATGCTAGTGCGATGCAGATGCGAGCGCATGAAAGACTCCAGTTGGAGAATGATTTGCGGCGTGCGCTTGAAAATGAAGAATTTTCATTGGTGTATCAGCCACGCGTCCACCTGCAAAGTGGCGAGCTAACGAGTTTAGAAGCGCTGGTGCGTTGGAATCATCCTCATCGCGGGATGGTGATGCCGGGTGATTTTATTCCAGTAGCTGAAGAAAGTGGCCTGATCGTGCCCTTGGGGGAATGGGTGTTGCGTGAGGCATGTCTCCAAAATAAGCAGTGGCAGGAGCTGGGGTATCCATCGATTCCGATTTCGGTCAATTTATCCATGCGCCAATTCCAGCAAAAAAAGCTGGTTGATGTCATTCGGGGCATTTTGTCCGATACGGGACTGGAGGCACGCTATTTAGAGCTGGAGATTACCGAGAGTATGACTTTTGATAAGGACCGGGCCTTTGAACAGTTGAAAAAAATAAAAGCTATTGGTGTTGCAATCAGTATTGATGATTTTGGAACGGGTTATAGCTCATTGCATTATTTGAAAAATCTTCCGATTGATCGTCTGAAAATTGACCGGTCCTTTGTAAATGAGGTACTGGTTGACAGCAAAAATGCGGCCATTGTATCTACCATTGCCTCTATGGCTCACCATTTGAAGCTGAAGGTTACGGCTGAAGGGGTGGAGAATGAGGAGCAGCTTCAATTTTTGCAGGCGCAGGATTGTCATGAAGGTCAGGGGTATTATTTTAGCCGTCCCATTCCGGCAGAAGTTTTTGAAAAATTGTTTTTACGTAAACCTGTGAATTGGCTGGCTCAGGATGGCGTCTAGTATGCTTGCATTTTACAAAAAGGTAAGTTATACTAAATACCATCCTGATTCAGTTAGTTGACAAAGTTTTGTGCATGTCATACATAAGAATCAAGATGTTATATAATGCGGGTGTAGTTCAATGGTAGAACTTCAGCCTTCCAAGCTGATAGCGTGGGTTCGATTCCCATCACCCGCTTACGATTTTTAAAATTTCGAAACCCTTGTGACTCAAGGGTTTTTATTTTGTTTGCAATAAGAATATATTTTAGCCGGGATACCAATGGGGGATCCCGGCTTTTTGCGTTCCTGCGAACTATTTTCACGCTGATAAATAATACAATATTAAATATTTTTCTTATATGCTATAAATAAACAGATAAAAAGAACTATTTACCATTTTGCGAAAAAAGTATAGTCTCGTAATTGGAATTTAATATAAAAAAAGGATGGTGTAGCTGCGATGAGAAAAATCTCTTTTCTTTTAGCTTTAGCCTTTGTGTTTTTTACTTTTTCAGCAAGTGCTACGTTCGCTGCGACTGATTTCCCAAATACGTCGACGAATGGCATGATTGGTTTTGCTGGACAGGCTAAAAGCGAAACGGGAGCTTCAAAGCCTGCTACAACAGGGGGCAAAAATGGTCAGGTCATCTATATCAATAATCTAAACGAATTGAAAAATCAGCTAGGGGACTCAACACCTAAAATTCTGGTCATCGAAAAGAATATTTCTGCTTCTTCTAAAACCGTGATCAATATTGGTTCCAACAAATCGCTAATCGGCTCTTATGCGCAAAATAAGCTAATCAATATTCATTTGAAAACAACAGCTAACTCGGGAAATGTGATCTTTCAAAATTTAACTTTTGAGCACAGCGCCAGCATTAATGGTAATGATGATATCCAGTTATATCTTACTGCGGGCACAAATTATTGGATTGATCATGTTACTTTTGCAGGTCATAATTATAATGCAAATGGCTCGGATCTGGACAAGCTTTTGTACATAGGGCAATCGGCTGATTATGTAACCATTAGCAACTCCAAATTTGCTAATCATAAATATGGCCTTATTCTGGGTTATCCAGATGACAGCAATAAAAATTATGATGGCATGCCGCATATTACAATTGCTAATAATTATTTTGAAAACTTACTTGTACGCGGTCCAGGTCTGATGAGATATGGATATTTCCATGTGAAAAATAATTATATTAATAATTTTCAGTTGGCTTACACAATAGCAACCAATGCACGAATTTATTCCGAAAATAATTATTTTGGAAAAGGTAGTGAAAAGGGCGGTATTCTGGATGATAAAGCCAATGGTGAATTTAAAGATGTAGGTAGTTTTCCAGCCATCACCAACCAAAAATCGCCTGTGACCCGATGGAATCCGAGCAAGAACTACCGTTATCAAGTTCAAACCCCTGAATATACTAAAGAATTTGTAACTAAGTATGCAGGTTCGTCCAATACAACGTTGGTATTTGGAAAATAAAACTGGTATTGCAAAAATACTGTGATCTGCTATACTGACTGCAAGTAAGTATCCCATAAAAAGGAAGGTAACCATACGTCCGATGAAGTAAGCACACTGATTTTCCCACTCAACTGCACGTTACTGGCAGGCGGCTGCAAGCTGCAACGGGAGAAGTGTGTCTGAAATGAAAGTAGGGACGTATGCGTATATTTCCGAAACGGGATTTGTTTTTTTCGTTCGCGGTGTTATTTTTCATATGCATATGTTCTGAAATAATTCATAGCAGTCATTCTATTTTCCTGTATGCAAGCCGCAGCCTTCTGCGGCTTTTTTTATTGCTTCCGGTGTAAAAACCGGGCTGGGAAAGGATGATCGTGGTATGAAAACCATTTTGCGAGTTCGCAATGTAGTCAAGGAATGGAACGGGACATCTATATTTGAGAATGTGTCGATGGATGTGACGGAAGGAGAACGGCTCGCGTTGTTTGGGAGGAATGGAGCCGGTAAAACAACGTTATTACGAATATTGCTGGGAGATGAAGCGCCAACCTCCGGTCAAGTAGAATATGATTTGCCCATGGAAGAGCGAGGCTGGCTGAAGCAGCAGGATACAGTGGATAGGTCTCGAACCGCACTGGAGGCCGCACAGCAGGCCAGCCCTCGGCATTGGCGTCTCAAGCAAACGCTGGGAGAGCTGGAAGCTGACCTAGCCGATGCTGGTAAGGATATGGAGCAGCAACTGGAGCGTTACGGCGAGCTGATGGATGAATACGAACGCCTGCAAGGCTTTGCTTGGGAGTCTGAGGTGGAAAAGGCGCTCACCCGAATGGGAATGCCTACACAGACCTGGTCCATTGCTTATGGTGATCTGAGTGGCGGACAGAAGACGAGAGTACGACTGGCTGGCCTGATGGTCAGGCAGCCCAAGCTGCTGGTACTGGATGAGCCAACCAACCATTTGGATGCCGAAAGTATGCTCTGGCTGGAGCAGTGGCTGTCCTCGTATCCTGGAACACTGCTGTTTGTATCGCATGACAGAGCCTTTTTGGATCAGGTGGCTACGAGTATAGTTGAGCTTACATCCACAGGTATTGAGCGCTATAAAGGTGGTTATAAGGAATATAAAGCGCAGAAGGAGCGGGAACTGCGAGAGCAGGAGGCGAGCTATCGGAAGCAGGAACTGGCGAGACAGGCGCTGGAGGAAACGATTCGAAATTACAGGGAATGGTTTCATCAGGCGCATCGCAGCGCATCCAAGGTTGAAATGGCCATTACGCAGAGCTTTTACAAGGCCAAGGCTAAAAAAAATATTTCCCGTTATCATGCAAAGGAGAAGGAATTGGAGCGACTGGAGGCTAACAGGATAGAGCAACCACGTGAAGCTCCGTCTTTGCACATGAAATTAAATGACAGCGGGTTTCAGGCTAAATATTTGCTGCGTACTGAGCAGGTTGACTTTAGCTACGACGACCATGTCATCGTGAAAAATCTAAATCTGAACGTTGCACGTGGGGATCGTTTGGCTGTTCGAGGACCCAATGGAATTGGCAAAACCACGCTGCTTCGGTTATTAACAGGTCAGCTTGAACCGAAGACGGGAAAAATCACAGCCAACCCACAGTTGAATATCGGGTATTTTTCACAGGAGTTGGAGCAGCTTCCAGAGGATCAGACGTTGCTCGACAGTCTGCTTGCACTCCCAACCATGACCCAAACAGAAGCGAGAACGGTGCTGGGCTGTTTTTTATTTGCCAAAGAGGATGTATTCAAAAGGATCGGAACGCTCAGTATGGGAGAAAAATGCAGGGTAGCTTTTCTGCGTCTGTACTTTAGTGGAGCCAATCTGCTGGTGCTGGATGAACCGACGAATTACTTTGACATTGAAACCCGTGAAATTGTAGAGGACTCTTTACGCCGATATGATGGGGCATTGGTACTCGTCTCGCATGACCGGGAGCTGGTGCGTTGTACGGCAACTCGATTACTCGATATGCAGCCGGGGGGCGGATATGAAATCTACGAGGGGACGGCCGACGAAAAACAAGAAGATGAACGGAGAAGCATCCGAGAGCCCAAGGATCAGGGAGAGCGGGAGGAACGTCTACGATTACAGCTGCGTCTTACCGAACTGATGGGAATGACGGGGACGAGTGAAGCAAATGAGGAGCTCTTGAGCGATATCAGGCGCATTCGTGCCAAGCTGGATCAGTTGAATGATCCCGATATCTGAAGGAATGAAATATAGGCGCTGCTTGCCAAAGTGCAGTAGTTTGCATATAATAATGAACAATAGTTCGTATTTAGAAAATGTCTTGATGGAGAAGAGTAGGCAGTGTCCGATTGAACAGGGAGGAAGCGCCGTAGGATTGAGAGCGTTTCTGCAAATATTGGGCTGTTGAAGTTCGCTCCGGAGCAGTTCCTTGAACCTCA
Organism: Paenibacillus sp. EKM10P; assembly: GCF_011800655.1. Taxonomy (NCBI): domain Bacteria; kingdom Bacillati; phylum Bacillota; class Bacilli; order Caryophanales; family Paenibacillaceae; genus Paenibacillus; species Paenibacillus sp. EKM10P. Next base: position 625,522 of record NZ_JAALET010000001.1, read on the forward strand.
AGCGTCATGTAAATGGCGGTTGTGCAAGTAGGGGATACCGGTTCACGACCGTTACAACGTGCAGAGCGAGATGATGATGCATAGCATGAATGAACCCCCGTACTGATTGCCACAAGGCAACGCATCGGGTAGCTGAACTTCATTGTCTAACGAGGGTGGTACCACGGTCTTTTCGTCCCTTTTCGGGAGAAAAGACCTTTTTTTGTTGTCTGAAAAGCTGGATATGAAGAAAGGGGACTGAACAGGCGATGAGCGAAACCATCCAAATGAAGGAACATTTGCTGGCCTTGAAGGAAGAAGCACTGGAAGTATTGGAGAAGGTGGAAACACCCAAGGAGCTGGCTGATCTACGAGTTAAATATTCGGGTAAAAAGGGTGCACTGACCGAAATTTTGCGCGGTATGGGCAAGCTGAGTGCGGAAGAGCGTCCAGTTGTTGGCCAGGTAGCCAATGAGGTGCGTGAGGCGATTGAAGAGGTCGTTAACCGTAAGCAGGACGAGTTCACGAAAGCAGAAACGAATGAGCGCCTGCAAGCAGAAAAAATCGACGTTACGTTGCCTGGACGCGCAATGCCGCAAGGCGGGCTCCACCCACTTAACAAAGTGATCGAGCAAATCGAGGATATTTTTACAGGTATGGGATATCGAGTGGCTGAGGGACCGCAGGCAGAGACCGATTATTATAACTTCGAAGCATTGAATCTGCCTAAAAACCACCCGGCACGTGATATGCAGGATTCATTTTACCTGACCGAGGATCTGTTGATGCGTACTCATACGTCACCAGTTCAGATTCGCGCGATGGAGGCGATGAAGGGTGAAACGCCTATTAAGGTGATTTGTCCGGGTACGGTATTCCGACGTGATGATGACGATGCAACGCATTCCTTCCAATTCCACCAAATTGAAGGCCTTGTGATTGGAAAAGACATTCGTATGAGTGATTTGAAAGGAACCTTGCTGCAATTTGCACGCGAAATGTTCGGGGAATCGACCGAAATCCGCTTGCGCCCAAGCTTCTTTCCGTTCACCGAGCCAAGTGCTGAAGTAGACGTGACTTTTGTGAAGAAAAACGGCGAGCGCGTGTGGATTGAAATTTTGGGCTGTGGTATGGTGCATCCGAAAGTGCTGGAAATGGGTGGTTTTGATCCCGAGGTGTACAGTGGCTTTGCATTCGGTATGGGTGTAGAACGGATAGCCATTTTGAAATACGGCATTGACGATATTCGCCATTTTTATAACAGCGATCTGTCGTTCTTGAAGCAGTTTGCGCGTCAATAAACAACTATATCAAGGGAAGTGAACCCATATGAAAGTATCATTCGAGTGGCTGTCCGAGTATGTATCACTGGATCAAGTGAGTGCGGAGGAGCTAGCAGAAAAAATCACCCGTTCGGGCATTGAAATTGATGAAGTTGAACATCGTAACCAAGGAATTACTGGCGTCGTTGTAGGCTATGTCAAAAGCAAGGAAAAGCACCCGGATGCGGATAAGCTGAATGTGTGTATTGTCGATGCGGGTCAGGGAGAAGACCTGCAAATTGTGTGTGGTGCCAAGAACGTGGATGCAGGTCAAAAGGTTCCTGTTGCAGTTGTAGGTGCCAAGCTACCAGGAGATTTTCATATTAAAAAGGCCAAGCTGCGTGGTGTTGTGTCCATGGGCATGATCTGCTCGGCCAAAGAACTGGGCATGAATGATAAGCTATTGCCAAAAGAATTGCAGGAAGGCATTTTGGTGCTGCCAGAGGATGCTGAAATTGGTACGCCAATTACGAAGCTGCTTGCCCTGGATGATCAGGTGCTGGATTTTGATTTGACACCCAACCGCTCGGATTGCCTGAGCATGCATGGAGCTGCATATGAAGTAAGTGCCATTCTAGGACGTGACATTTCGCTCGCTGACCCTGCTAAGGATCTGGTGGAAATTAGCGATGCTGCGGCAGATCACTTGTCCGTTAAGGTGGATACTCCTGAACTGTGCACACACTATGCAGCGCGTTATATCACAGGTGTTAAAGTGGGCCCTTCACCGTTATGGATTCAAAACCGTCTGATGGCGGCAGGTGTTCGTCCGATAAACAATATCGTAGATATTACGAACTACGTTATGCTGGAATATGGTCAGCCGTTGCATGCTTTTGATGCGGATAAGCTGGAAAATGGAAATATTGAGGTGCGACTTGCTCGTACAGGCGAAACTTTGATTACACTTGACAATCAGGAGCGTAAGCTGGAACCACATATGCTGTTGATCACAGACGGTGTAAAGCCGATTGCATTGGCAGGCGTGATGGGTGGAGCCAATTCTGAGGTTACGGATGCGACGGTTAGCATTGCGTTGGAATCTGCGAAGTTTGACGGCGGTACCGTTCGTAAAACATCCCGCCAACTGGGACTGCGTTCGGAAGCAAGTCTGCGTTTTGAAAAAGAGGTTGATCCAGGAGCTGTTATACCTGCTGTAAATCGTGCAGCTGCGCTGATTCAGCGTTATGCAGGGGGCACTGTACACCAGGGCATCGTAGAGTCTGCTTCTGCAAAAGCTAAAAACCACATTATCAAGCTGTCGCTAGATAAAATAAACCGATATTTGGGAACCGAACTGTCCCTGCTTGAGGTGAAGACGATTCTTGGTAGACTTCATTTTGGATGTGGCGATGCAGAACAAGGGGTGCTGGAAGTTGAAGTACCTACACGTCGTGGAGATATTACCATTGATGTGGACTTAATCGAAGAAGTGGCACGTCTGTATGGCTATGACAATATCCCAACCACGCCTATTGAGGGACCGACAACTCCAGGAGCTTTGACGGCATCGCAGTCCCTGCGTCGTTCCTTGCGCAGATTGCTGGCTCATGGTGGCTGGCAGGAAACGATCAGTTACTCTTTTGTGCATCCGCAAAGCACAGCTTTATTTAATGCTCTGACAGAAGGCAGCCATCCGGTACGTTTGGCTATGCCTATGAGCGAAGACCGTAGTGTATTGCGTACAAGCATCATTCCGCAAATGCTGGATACAGCGGTGTACAACATGAATCGGAAGCAAGATAATCTGGCGATTTTTGAGATGGGAACTGTATTTTATACAGAAGAGCAAACATTAACCCGCCAGCCGCAGGAAATTCAAGTGCTGAGTCTGCTGCTGACTGGAGTGCGCCGTGAAAAACAATGGAACATCGGAGCCGAAAAGGTTGACTTCTTTGATATTAAAGGTGCGCTTGAAACAGTGTTCGACTATTTTGGACTAAGTGCCAGCATTCGCTATGTGGCTGACCAGCCGCAAAGCTACCACCCAGGACGTTCCGCTTCGGTATGGCTGGATGTGAACGGAAACTCCCAACGGATCGGTACAGTTGGGCAGATTCATCCTGAACTGCAACAGTCCTATGGGCTGAACGATACGTATGTAGCTGAAATCGCGTTGCAACAGCTCGTTGAGCATGCAAACTCCCATATTCAGTTCAGAGAGCTGGCTCGCTTCCCGTCCGTGGAACGTGACATTGCCCTCGTGGTGAATAAAGACGTTGAGGCAGGTGAACTGCTTCGTGTTATTCACGCTGCAGGCGGAGAACTGTTGCAGGATGCACGGGTGTTTGATGTATTTACAGGCAGCAAGCTTGGTGAAGACAAGAAGAGCGTGGCTATTTCCCTGACCTATCGTCATTGGGAGCATACGTTGACGGATGAAGAGATTAATGCGGCGCATTCTCCTGTCGTTACGTCTCTAGAACAAACTTTTGGAGCGGAATTGAGAAAGTAGCAGGAAATGCGGGAAGCCGTATCGAATCTTAGTGACAGAGGTTCGATACGGCTTTTTGGCCTATCATCATAGAAGCTCTCTACTCTGATATTCACCCGCTGCGGGGAAGCCGGACTAATAAGGTTGAACGCTTCACGGAAGGCGGGTTACCCTAGTACCGGATACACCTTAGAATCAACATACAGTAGTATTGAAGGAGGGCATAATTGTGACTACACCAGATCGTACTCGCGTCACTGTAGAGATCTACGGTACTTCTTATAAACTTGTCGGCAGCAATAGCGATTATATGAAGCAGGTTGCTAATTACGTAGATGAACGTATGCACAGCATTTCTCAAGCACATTCGCGTCTGGATATGCCCCGAATTGCCGTGCTGGCTGCGGTTCATATGGCTGAAGAAGCTGTACAAATTCAGGAGATTCAGAGCCATATGAACCGCTTGGCAGCGGAACGGGCGGAGCTCCGGGGAGATCTGGCCCAACTCCAGACGGCTCTAGGGGAACAACAGCAGAAAAATACAGATATGCACCAAGCCCTTGTTCAATTGAGGGAAGAAAAAGAAACGACGCAGAAGAAACTGGTGGAGACCGAATCTACATCAGCCAAGGAAATTGCCGAACTAAGGGCAAAGCTTGAACAGCAGGAGAAAAAAGCGGCTGAACTTGAAAATGCACAAAAACAAGCTAAGCGTGAATTGGAAGAATCTCGTCAAGAGGCTTCTCGTAAGCTGAAAGAGCAGCAAGAGGCTGCAAATGCGCGTGTCCGGCAGACAGAAGAGCAGTTGAAGAAGGAAATAGCCGAAGCGGCTAAACAGGCTGAAGCTAAGCTTTCCGCTGCGGAAAAGGCTCATCAGGAGCGAAAACGTATAGAGCTGGACAATTTGCGATCTACTTTGCAGCAAGAGCATAGCCAGAAGATAAGCGAATGGCAGATCAAATGCTCCGGGCTGAATGAGCAGCTGGAGCAGGAACGTAAACAGGCTGAATTGGCTCTAAATGAGGAAAAGCTCCAGCATGAGGAAGCGCAGAAACGTGCTGAAGAAGCTGCACTGGAGCAGGAGATTCGGATGGAGGAGCTTCAGGAGCAATTAGAACAAGTACAAGCAGGAAATGCAGAGCTTTCTTCTCGTCTGGAGAAGGCTCAAGAGCAAGCTGCAGCATTGGAGCAACAACAGTCCGAGCTGGAGGCTGAACTGCAAACACAGCAACAGGCAGCAACAGAGCGGGAGCAGGCAAACACGCTTGCGCGTGAAGAACTGCAAAGCAGATATGATCAGTTGGTGAATGAAGCCAAGGCTACGCAGCAGCAGGCGGCTAAGCTGGAGGAAGAGCAGCGCCGGATGCAGAAGCTGCTGGAGCAAGCTCATGTATCTTCTCGCAAGCTGCAAAGCGAGCTGGCTACGCTGGCTGAAAGTGAGAAGGCATGGAAGAAGCTTGCAGAAGAACGTCAGTTGGCAGCCGATGAGTTGGAGCTTTCCCTGCTGGAAGCGCGTGAACAGAAGGAAGCGACAGAGGAACAACTACAGCAGACTGTGGCTGAGGTTGAGGCTGCTAATGATAAATATGCTTCACAACAGCAACGGCTGGTTCAACTTGAAGCGAAAATCAAGGAGCTGTCGCCTGAGCTGATTCGTGTTCAGGACGAGCTTGAGAAAGCCCAAGTCCGAGAGCAAGAGAGTGCGAAGGCGTATCAATCGCTTCAGGAGCAATATGGAAGCATGAAGAGCCGAGCTGGACAGCTGGAGCAACATATTAAGCAACTCCAGCAGGAAAATCATGACCGGCAAAGTGAATTGGAACGTGCTGAGAAGGCCTCTGTGGAATGGCAGCTTAAATACGATCAGTTGAAGGCTGAAGCGGAACGTTTGGAAGCTGAAGATGCTGCCCGCAAGGAAGAATTTGCTTCTTGGGAACGGGAAATAGCGGTAACGATTGAACAAAAAGAACAGCTTCAGGAGGAGATTCGTTCCGCGGTTGAAGCTGCCAACACCGCAAAGGCAGAACAGCAGTCCATAGAGCAGGAACGCATGGCCTTGCAGTCTGAGTTAGATGAAGTAGGTCAAAAATATGAAATGGCGGCTCATCAGCTTCGTTTACTACAAGTACAACAGGACGTAGACCGAGAAAATGCAGAGAAGATTTCAACAGAATTACGTCAACTAAAGGAAGAATACACCAAGCTTCAAACCGAGTATAATGAATGGATTGAGCTTATCGAACAGGATCAGTAGATACGGATTATAAATGTAAGGCAATCCCCGGCTGCTCATGGCCGGGGATTGTTTGTTTATGGTATCGCTAAGAAGTATAAATGACAAAAAGCTGTCCTTTGGCAGATGAATCTGCTTCGGGACAGCTATGCTGGAAGTGTTTGCCGAAATTATTTCCCTTCCTTGCGCCCGGCTTCAAATGGTGTCGATACCGGAATGAAGAGATCGATAATCCCGATAACCAATGCAGCGAGCAATGCGCCCATAATCGAAACACTAACATGGGCCACGACATATTGAGCGACCCAGATAACCAGAGCGCTCACTAGGAAACCAACGATACCGCGTCCAAATGGAGAAACGCGTCGACCAAATATCGCCTCGACGATATAGCCAATCAAGGCAATGACAATGGCAAGGATCAGCGCACTCCAAAAGCCGCCTACACTAAATCCGGGAACGATCCAGCTTACGACCATCAGAACCAGAGCGGCAACGATGAAACGTACAATGTGCCCAAGAATGCTCACGGAATAACCTCCTTTGTTTTTTTGAATTAACAGGGTTAGACAAAGGTTAGTGTGTGGCATGAAGAGCTTTCTTATGTGTAAAGCAGAGTTGGCAAATAGCGTAAGTTTGCTGCTTTCGGTATAATATAGATATAAGTGAAAGGAGCAGTGAAGTTGGACTCTAAAATTTTTAAAACCCTTGAATATCAAAAAATTCTAAATAAACTAAGTCACTATGCCCAAACGGCAACGGGACAACAGACAGCCCTTCAATTACAGCCCAGCGATGATTTGGAGCATATCAAGAAATTGCTAAAAGGTACGGATGAGGCCTATGCTGCTGATCGGCTGAAAGGAGTGCCTTCATTTAACGGAGTGGTGGATATCACTCCTACGGTGAAGCGTGCCCGTATTGGAGGAACGTTAAGTCCGCAGGAGTTACATGGTATTCGGACAACGGTTCAAGCTGCACGCCGTATACAGGTGTATGTAACAAGTCTGCATGAGGAAAATCCGGTTGAAACATTGCTGTATTGGAGTGAGCAACTTTCGGAACAAAGAAGTTTGGAAAACTCCATTAAAGGCTGTATTGACGAAAATGCAGAGGTACTGGATTCTGCCAGTACAGAGCTTTCACAAATTCGCCGGGAACTGCGCTCCGGTGAAGTGCGTATTCGTGAAAAGCTGGATTCCATGATTCGTTCCTCAACTGTGTCCAAAATGCTTCAGGATCAGTTGATTACGATTCGTGGAGATCGGTTTGTCATCCCGGTCAAGGCCGAATACCGTTCTTATTTTGGCGGAATTGTGCATGATCAATCCGGGTCTGGCGCAACCTTGTTTATCGAGCCAGAATCCATCGTGGCCATGAACAACAAGCTGAGGGAAACCAGGCTGAGAGAAGAGCGTGAAATTGAAGTCATTTTACAAAAGCTGACCGCACTTGTCGCAGAACAAGCGGATATGTTGCTGTATGATGTGGATATTTTAGGCAATCTTGATTTTATTTTTGCGAAAGCTCGTCTCGCTCGTGAAATGAAGGCAACGCTGCCCTTAATGAATGATCGCGGGTACTTGAAGCTGAAAAAGGGTAGACACCCTCTAATTCCGTTGGAACAGGTCGTTCCCATAGATGTGGAACTGGGTAATTCGTACACCTCCATTATCGTTACCGGACCGAACACAGGGGGGAAAACCGTTACCCTGAAAACTATAGGTCTGCTAAGCTTGATGGCGATGTCTGGACTGTTTGTGCCTGTTGAGGATGAAAGCCAGCTCTGCGTGTTTGATGCAATCTATGCCGATATTGGTGACGAGCAGAGCATTGAGCAAAACTTGAGTACATTTTCCAGTCACATGACCAATATTATTAGCATCTTGAAAAATATGACACCCAAAAGTCTTGTATTGCTTGACGAAGTGGGAGCAGGAACGGACCCGGCAGAAGGTTCTGCCCTGGCTGTATCTATTCTGGAGCATATACATGCTCTGGGTTGCCGCATGGTGGCGACGACTCACTATAGTGAATTGAAGGCGTATGCCTATGAGCGCAAAGGAATTATTAATGCAAGTATGGAGTTTGATGTCGCTACATTAAGCCCGACTTACCGCCTTCTGGTTGGTGTACCTGGGCGAAGTAACGCTTTTGCCATTGCCGAGCGATTGGGATTACCAGGACGTATATTAGACTATGCCCGTGGTGAGGTAACCGAAGAAGACCAGCGCGTCGAGCACATGATTGCGTCACTGGAGCAGAACCGTTTGACCGCTGAGCAAGAACGGGAAAAAGCAGAGCAGCTGCGTAAGGAAATGGAAGTATTGCGTACACGTCATCAGACCGAGCTAGATAAGCTGGAGTCACAACGGGACCGTATGCTAGAAAAGGCCGAAGACGAAGCAAGAGTTCTCGTGGATAAGGCTCGTAGTGAAGCAGAGAAAATCATTACGGATTTGCGTAAATTGGCTCAGGAAGAGGGAGCCTCGGTTAAGGAGCACAAGCTGATTGCAGCTCGTAGAGAACTGGATGAAGCAGAACCGAAACAACGCAAGAAAAGTACAGTCAAACGTCCGGCGACTCCGCGTACTCGTTCCATCATGGCTGGCGATGAAGTATCAGTTCACAGTCTGAATAAAAAAGGCCATGTGGTTGAACTAACTGGCAGCAAGGAAGCTATCGTTCAACTGGGTATCATGAAAATGAAGGTCAGTCTGGATGATCTGGAGCTGCTGCAACCAGCCCCAACGACTACTCCAAAGGTCCAAAAGTCAGTGACTGGCGTTAAGCGGACACGGGATGATAACGTGCGAAGTGAACTTGACCTTCGGGGGGCAAACGTGGAGGAAGCGCTGATGGAAGTGGACCGCTTCATGGATGAAGCGTTTTTAGCCAATCTGGGTCAGGTATACATTATTCACGGCAAAGGTACGGGGGTCCTGAGAACTGGTATTCAGGAGTACCTTCGCAAGCATAAGCATGTGAAAAGCTACCGTATCGGTAACTACAATGAAGGCGGCACGGGTGTAACGGTTGCTGAATTGGAATAGATATGGGTTGCTGACCGAGAACGCTTGGTAGAACGGGAGGGACGAGGTGAAGATGGCGATTGATGAATTGCTATCACATCCGTTGGGGATGATGCTGGGTTATTTCTCCGTGGCGGTGCTGGAGTTGATTGTATTTTTGTCCTGCTTTGAGCTGGTAACCCGTTATAAATGTTGGGAAGAGATCAAGCGAGGCAATGTTTCGGTAGCCATGGCAACGGGTGGGAAAATGTTTGGTATTTGCAACGTGCTCCGCTTTGCGATGGAGGCTAAATCCAGCGTATATGATACGATGATCTGGTCATTCGTTGGTTTTTTACTGCTACTTGCGGCGTACTTTCTTTTTGAATTTCTGACACCGGTATTTTCTATCGATCAAGAGATTAAAGAAGATAACCGTGCGGTCGGCTTGTTCTCTATGATTATTTCAATATCGTTGTCGTATGTGATTGGTGCGAGTGTAACTTGACACATCCTGTATACTAAAGCTTGGTATACGCATCGGAACGGAAGGATGATAAAGCTTGGAAATGACTATTTGTCCATGGTGTAACATGGAAATTATTTGGGATGAAGAATTAGGACCTGAAGAAGAGTGTCCTTATTGCCATAATGATCTGAAAGGATACTCAGACATAGCCGATGACGAAGAGGAGTCTGAGTCAGTTTCTCCATCTGTTCACAGACATACGGATGGGCATGAAGATGCGACACACGATCATGCGGTTTCTGTAAGTCCGGCGCTCGGCGCTCATGGAAAAGAAGACCTCAAGGGTTATCGTACATTAAGTATTCAGCTCGGCGATGATGAGGAGCAGGATATTTTATACGAGGCAGAGGATGAAATCGTATCTGAAAAGCCAGCTGATGCACCGTTATTGCAGGATAATGAGCTTCATAAGCTGCCTGTGCTGCATACTTTACAAAAATTCGAAGAAAGCGGTGCGGATCTAATGGCTTATGAGCAAGGTGCTGAACAATTACTCGACAGACAAGATGAGGTTCTTGAATGTTCCCAATGTGGAGAGTATATGCTGCATGCGGGTTCGCAAACCGTAACCAGAGAGGGCTTCGAACCATCGATGTCTCCGGTGCTCGGCAAACCTGTTCTGGACTTGCCGTTCGTCTTGAATGTTTATGTGTGTCCTAGCTGCTTCCATGTTCAGCAGACTTTGTCAGAGAATGACCGACTGCGAATGCTGGAGAAACTCAGCGGTATTTCCAATAATTAAATGGCAATTCCCCGGATAGGTCCCAGCTCAATACGGGCATGTTAAATCAAAGAAATCTTTGAACAAGCTGACTCGTAATAAGCTGATTGGTGATTTTTCCGTTAGGGGGAACTGCATTGAAATCAAACCTGAACGGACAATCCATTCTGCTATTAAGCTTGAATGGATTGTTTGTGTTTGCAGCAGCATTGTCCGGCACATTTCTTAATGTGTATTTGTGGAAAAGCAGGCAGGATTACGCGATGATCGGCTGGTTTAATGTCAGTCAACAAATTGCGCTGGGAATTATGGTCTGGGTAGCTGGAAAGTGGGTCAAGGAACATAACAAAATGAATGCCCTGCGCGTGGGAACCGCATTGTCCGGCTTATTTTATCTCATCGTGTTGTATACAGGACCGCAGGCTGTAAACTACATATGGCCGCTAGGAATGTTGTTGGGTGCAGCCTTAGGTTTATTTTGGCTAGCGTTTAATGTCATTTTTTTCGAAGTCACGGATCAGGCAAGCCGTGATCATTTTAACGGATGGGTGGGTCTGCTGGGCTCGTTTTCCGGTATAGTGGGTCCTTGGCTCTCTGGTTGGATTATTGCACGTATGGAGGATGACGCGGGTTATCGCGTGATATTCAGTATTTCTTTGGCCTTTTATGTCGTAGGAGTGGTGTTAAGTTTCTTTCTTCGCAAGCGTAAACCGACAGGAAAGTACAATTGGAAAGAGCCTAAGCAGCGTTTGTCGCAAAAAGGAAGTATGTGGCGTCCGTTGTCGTTATCACTTGTTACACAGGGCATCCGTGAAGGAGTGTTTGCTTTCCTGATTACGCTGCTCGTGTATGTAGTTACTCAACAGGAATGGAAGCTAGCACAGTTTTCACTTATTACATCGGGGGTTTCATTTTTCAGCTTTTGGGCTGTCGGAAAATGGCTCAAGCCACACTATCGCTCGGCTGGTATGTTGTTGGGTGCCGTGCTGTTGGTGATCGCGCTTTTACCATTATTGTGGCGTATGGAGTATAGCACGCTGCTGATTATGGGGATTGGCACCGCTTTGTTCATGCCCTTGTATTTAATTCCTATGATCTCTGCGAGCTTTGATCTAATGGGTACGAGTGAAGGAGATGCTAATCAGAGAGTGGAACTGGTTGTACTGCGCGAACTATGTTTAATGATAGGTCGGTTGACAGGAACACTCGTTTTCTTGGGTGTCCTAAGTATTAGCAAGGCTCCTACGGCGATGATCTGGTTGTTGATTGGGCTGGCATTAATGCCAGTGATTGGATGGGTTTTTATGCGAAGTGTGCTGAAAATGGAACAAAAAACGAAGCAAAGCAAGTCTCATTCCCATGCACGACGCTTGCACAAGCAAACCGAATAATTGAAAAATTCAATACAAAAGAGCCTCCAAATCCGTTGATATAGGAAAAGGAGGTCTTTTTGTATCACATTTAAATTATCGGTTCTGTAGTCTCAGGCGAGGGTTTGGTGGGACGGGTCAGAGAAAAAAGCTCCATTTCAGGTCGGTGTGTGCCCGTCAGTTCATCAGCCAATAGCTGTGCGGCCACCATGCTCGTAACCGTCCCATTTCCCCCGTAACCCTCCAAAAAGTAGCAGTTAGGAAAACGCGGATGTGGACCAATATACGGCAAGCCGTCGTGAGAAGAGCCGAATACAGCCGCCCAAGCATAATCGATTTGAAATGGGACACCGGGAAAATGCTCCTGTAGTGCTTGCAGCAGCTTGTGCTGTTGGTGCAACAGCCTGATTTCGCGCTGCTTGGCAACCAGTACAGGTTCATCCAAACCACCAATGATGATGCGCCCTTCCTGTGTTGAGCGCATATATAGATAAGGACGAGCAGTTTCCCAGATCAGACACTGTTCATGCCATAAAGGCGCCTCTCCGATTGGATTGGTGGCGATAGCGTAAGAGCTTTCTAGCACGGCTCCGCGATCTGTTTTAATCTCTTGAGTTTCATAACCTGTTGCAAAAACAACTTTTTTTGCACGGATCATCCGGCCATTGGCATGACAAACGACCTCATTCTCTTTGAATTCAAAATGCTTAGCTTCTGTATGCTCATATAAGCGAACACCGAGACGGCTGGCAGATTGCAGCAGTCCCTGGGCAAACAAAAATGGATTAACCTCGGCATCTTCGTGCGTATACAAGGCTGCTGGTTTTCGAAATGGAAATCGGGCAGCAACCTGTTGCTCATCCCAGTATTCCACTGGAAATCCAAAACGGGTTAACTGTTTATATTCTTCCTGCAGCACCTGCACATCCTCTGCAGTACTTGCGTAGTACAGGCTGCTGCGGCGAATAAAGGAAGGGTCTCTGTCCAGTGTGGCAGCCAGTTGATCTAGCTGATTCAGAGCATCCCTACACATACGGTAAAACAGTACGCCGTTGGTCTCGCCAAACGTGTTAATAAAAGAGGTTAAAGTCTTGTCATTGCTATATTGCAGCAATCCAGTATTGGCTGAAGAACTTCCATGTACCAGCCTTCGCTTGTCAATAAGTACAGTGTCGACCTGTCGTTCTCCCAATAACCGGGAGCAGAGGGATCCGCCCATCCCGCCGCCGATGATTAGTACATCACAATTTATATCCTCAGCTAAAGGAGGAAAATCCAGCGTTTGCTCCAAGGTACTCGGCCAATACGTATTCCCGCTTATTAATTCCATATAAATAGCACTCCCCATAGGCAATATGTAGTATCTCTTATGTGTACATAGTATTTCGCCAAACGGACAAGATAACCAGCGTGCAACAAAACATTTAAGGAGGGACAAAAAGACTATGCAATCTATGAACATGCAACCCTTGTCAGGCAAAGAACTGGAGTACATCGTTGACTCCATTTCCAATGAGGAACTCCTGTTAAAACAATGTGCGGCAACAGCGGCGTCTATTCAGCAGCCTGCCATTCAACAAGCCTGTTTGCAACTGGCGAAAACTCATGAGCACCACTTGAATGTACTTTTCAATGCTCTTCAACAACATCAACAGCTTGCTCCTATGCAACCGCAGCAGTAATTACTACAAAAGGAGGTTTGACAGGATGTATTCACAAAACAATATGTCATTTATGCCCGAAGAAGATTTGCTCTATAGCATTCTTGCTGATATGAAACGTACAGTACGCGAGTACACAACAGCGACGACAGAATCCAATTGTCCGTCTGTGCGTCAGATGTTCACCGACCTTACGAATGATACATTGCGTATGCAAGGTGATTTGTATCATCTAATGAGCCAGAACAATATGTACGCCGCCCCAACGAAAGCACTGCGCATCGATTTGGACAAACAGATTCAAGAAGCTCGCAAGACCCAACAGGAATGCCAACAGTTCATTCAGCAGAAGTCATCATCCGCCAGAGCATATGGCCAGCCTATGCACCAGCAAGGCCAATCAGCTCACCAAAACAACCCTTATTATATGTAAACGGGATTTTCTGTTTTTGAAGCAATTTCCCATAACAGCCGTCCGTCTGCCGGGTTTACCGGGGCGGACGGTTTTTCTTTGCAGGTTTAAAGTGCGTATTGTATGATGTATAGTAATCTCTTTCGATGGAGGCCTTATGTAGAATGACAGAGCTGAATGAATTGAAATTAAAAGTACTGGAATTGTTAAAAGAAGATGCAAGAAGAACACCGACTTTGTTGGCTACTTTGCTGGGGGTTGACGAGCAGGATGTACGCACCTCAATTAAAGAGCTCGAAGATCAACATGTGATTGTCAAGTACGCCGCTGTAGTCAATTGGGACAAAGTTGATGACGAAAAGGTTACCGCTTTGATTGAAGTACAGATTACACCTGAGCGTGGAAGAGGATTTGAAGGGATTGCAGAGCGGATTTATTTGTATCCGCAAGTTAAATCTGTTTATCTCATGTCCGGAGCATATGACTTGCTGGTAGAGGTGGAGGGCCGAAACCTCCGTGAAGTCGCTAATTTTGTGTCGGAGAAACTGTCGCCTATTGACTCTGTTTTGTCTACCAAGACTAATTTTACGCTTAAAAAATACAAGCAGGACGGAATTATCTTTGAGGACCATGAGGAAGATAATCGTCTGATGATTTCGCCGTAAAGGAAGATCATGATGAATCTCAAAACAGAAGCATTTACCGACACCAACAAAGCCATGAGTTCTTATTTATCCCCATTGGTACGCGAGATCCCATCATCGGGTATTCGTAAGTTTTTTGACCTGGTGGGTGGTAACAAGGACATTATTACCCTGGGGGTAGGCGAACCCGATTTTACAACCCCTTGGCACATGCGGGAAGCCTGTGTCTATTCATTGGAGCGAGGCTTCACCAGCTATACATCTAATGCGGGAACGCCAGAACTGCGTGAAGCGATTAGTGAGTATCTGAATGAGCAATTTGACGTCCGCTATGATCCTAAAAATGAGATTATCGTAACAGTTGGAGGTAGCGAGGCGATTGATCTTGCGTTGCGCGCCTTAATTGTACCTGGTGATGAAATTCTTGTGCCTGAGCCGTGTTACATCTCCTATTCTCCAATCACTTCGATTGGAGGCGGGATTCCGGTCGGCATTGAAACGTTTGCCAAGGACGAGTTTAAGCTGACGGCTGAGGCGCTGGAGGCCAAAATTACACCTAAATCCAAGGTGCTAATTTTATGCTATCCGAGCAACCCGACCGGTGCTACGATGACTTATGAAGATTGGCTTCCGATTGCAGAAATCGTGGAAAAACATGATTTGATCGTCATCTCTGATGAAATCTATGCCGAATTGAATTATGGCGATAAGCACGTCAGCTTTGCTTCGGTACCAGGTATGATGGATCGTACGATTCTCGTCAGTGGTTTTTCCAAAGCCTTCGCTATGACTGGCTGGCGTATTGGATATACTTGCGGGCATCCTGATTTGATTGCTGCTATGCTCAAAATCCATCAGTACACCGTCATGTGTGCGCCCTCTATGGGCCAAGTTGCAGCCTTGGAAGGCTTGCGAAATGGTATGGGTGAAAAAGATCGAATGGTAGAAGCCTATAATCAGCGTCGTCGTCTGATGGTTGAGGGATTCCGTGACATTGGTCTGGAATGCCACGAGCCAAGAGGGGCTTTTTACGTTTTCCCGAGTATTCAAAGCACAGGCCTCAGCTCGGATGAATTTGCACAGCGCCTACTGGCAGAGGCCAAAGTTGCGGCTGTACCGGGCAATGTGTTTGGTTTGGGAGGCGAAGGGTATCTTCGTTGCTCATACGCGACTTCTGTCACTCAGCTGACGGAAGCTTTGGATCGAATTGGTCATTTTGTAGAAAAAGTGAAAAAAGAAGGTTAAATTTATTTTTTTATGGGTAATTCATAGAAAATAGTCTTTTATTTCTAAATTTCTATGCTATAATTTGAAATCGGAAGCAGGAAGTTCAATTTTTCAATTACAGGAGGAGTGCTCATGTCATATGTTGGATATAATTCGCCGAGTTCAATAGGATACGACATTTCCCTGGAAGATGAAATTTTGTTCCTGCGCAATGAGATGATGCGGACGTTTCAGGAAGAGCAGTCCTTGACCTCTGATCTTGTCATCGAGATTAGCTGCAAACTAGATTTGAAAATCAATGAATACATGAAGCTGTACGGTACGGAATGCAGAGTGTAACTGTGTGAAGTCACCATAGCTACGAAGAAGGCCGCAGGGCCTTCTTTTTTTGCGTTCACAACTTATGATATATTAGTGGCATGGAAGAGGGGGCGTACAGATGAAAGCAGGGCTAAAAAGGCTATCGCCATGGATCATCGGAATCATAGCACTTGTACTATTGGCTGGATGTGGGGGGCGAGACAAGGACAGCTTCTCCATATTTATTATGGATAAAGGGGATGCTTCAGTCATTCGTGACGAGCTGGCACAAAAGCTTAAGGATAAGCTGGGCGAACAGGCTCCGACAATCGAGATTTCAGTCAGCCCACTGTATAATCAGCAGAAGCTGGTCGTAGAATATGCGGCCGGAGAACATGATTTGTTTCTTTTGCCGGAAGAGGACATGAAGTTGTATGGACAAAATGGTTCGAATCTACCCTTAGATGATGCCTTTGACAAGAAGACATATGCCCGGGGTGTATTCGAAGGCGGCGTATTTAAGAAAAAGGAGCAAGGGGAAGAAGGAACGGATGTCATCAAGGAAACTCATTTGTTCGGAATTCCGGTGGAGCAGATGAAGATGTTTAAGGACCTAAAATATAACTCAAACACATTATTTGCTACCGTACCGCCACGCACAAGCAATAAGGAAGAAGCCATCAAGGTGCTGAAAGCACTCACAGAATGATAAAGGGGATGAAAAAGTATGGGGATTTATACCAGAACAGGTGATGAAGGACAAACTTCTGTGATCGGCGGTCGAGTGTCTAAAGATGACGACCGTGTGGAGGCGTACGGTACCATTGACGAGCTGAACAGCTTTGTGGGACAAGCGATCAGCTTTGCCGAAGGGGAAAAGTTTGCGGACATTCGGACTCAATTGGAAGAAATACAGCAGGAGCTGTTCGATTGTGGTTCAGATTTGGCGTTTGTTAAAATCAGTGAAAGTAAATATAAGGTCAAAGACGAGCTGGCAGAGCGGCTGGAAGGCTGGATTGATGCATGCCAAGAGGAAAACCCGAAGGTGGAACGCTTTATTATCCCGGGAGGCAGTACATTATCTTCGACGCTTCATGTTTGCCGCACGGTTTGCCGACGTGCGGAACGCCGTGCTGTTACACTAGGTAAGCACACAGATATCAATCCTGCGGTACGTCGGTATTTGAACCGCCTGTCCGATTATTTCTTTGTTGTGGCTCGCACTGCGAATGTACGTCAGGGTGTACCTGATGTCGAATATGTTCGCAGCAAAAAAGTGTTCCGCAAATAAGGAGGCAATCAGGAATTTGTGATGAGCTTGTACTATGAACCTATCGTATATATGATCCCTCCTGAGGAGGAGGGCATGCTGCTGAAGACCATTCTACAAAAACGTATGAACATTTCTCGCAAGCTCATATCCAAACTCAAGCTGACCGAACAGGGGATCATGCTGAACGGGATACGTGCGTATATCAGCGTAAAGGTGAAGTCCGGGGATCGAGTAGAGATCCGCATGGAGCGCGAGCGTTCCGATGATATTTTACCGGAACCCATTCCTTTTGAGATTTTGTTTGAGGATGAACATCTGTTAGTAGTGAACAAGGCGGCGGGGATGATTGTCCATCCGACTCACGGTCATTACACAGGAACGCTGGCGAACGGGGTTGTGCATTATTGGCAGACCAAGGGAGAGCTGTTTCGGTTTCGGCCTGTTCATCGTCTTGATCAGGAGACGACCGGCGTGCTGGTTGTAGCTAAAAATCCGTATGTACACCAGCATATTTCCGAACAGATGATTGCGGGAACGGTGGACAAGCGCTATACAGCTTTGGTGCATGGGCGCCCTGAGCAGCAGGAAGGCAGGGTGGACGGACCGATTGACCGCAACCCGGATAATCCGCATTTGCGTATGGTGACTCCAGATGGTTATCCTGCCCTTACGCTATATAAGCTGGAGGAAGTATGGAGCGAAGGAAGCCGCATCGGTCTAAAATTGGAATCCGGACGTACGCACCAAATTCGGGTTCACATGACATATATCGGATGCCCGTTAATCGGAGACAAAATGTACCGGATTACACCCGATGACGCTGTGCAACGTGAGCGATATGATCAGCTTGATGCCAGGATGCCTCGACAAGCCCTGCATGCTTCAGAATTATCCTTGGTGCACCCTGTGACCGGGGAGCGAATGTCGTTTTGTGCTCCTCTACCGGATGATATGATCGGAATGCAAGAGCTGTTAAGGGCTCAATATCCAGAATAAATATTCAACAAAGATTGAAACCAAATGGAGGTTAATCTAGCGATGAGCCAACTGAAAGTATACCAGTATTCTAAATGCAGCACCTGTCGTAATGCAGTGAAATGGCTGCAAAACAAGGGGCATGAGACGGAACTGATTCCTATTTTTGAACAACCGCCCGGCCCGGAGGAATTGGAAGACTTGATTAAAAAAAGCGGGCTGGAACTGAAAAAGTTTTTCAATACGAGCGGTGAAGTATACAAAGAGTTAAAGCTGAAAGATAAGCTTGGAGACATGAGCCGTGAAGAGCAAATTTCGCTTTTGTCCTCGAATGGAAGATTAATTAAACGCCCGATTATAACTGACGGGAATAAAGTAACGGTAGGATTCAAAGAGGAAACATTTGAGGGGACATGGGGAGCTCAGTAAAGCCCAATTTACCCCCACATTATGTTATACTGTGAGGGTTAAATATTATGATGAATGGGAGCAATACAATCTGTGACACAACGCAATGAACAATCCGTAATGCTGGTTGACGGCATGGCCCTGCTTTTTCGTGCTTATTATGCAACCGCTGCAAACGGTTATATCCGTCGTACAAAAGCTGGAGTACCAACGAACGCCATATATGGTTTTATTCGATATTTTTGGGATGCAGTTCAAACCTTTAATCCTACACATGTCATTTGCTGCTGGGATATGGGTGGAACGACATTCCGTGGGGAACATTTTGCTGCGTATAAGGGCAACCGTGCCGACGCGCCAGATGATTTGATTCCTCAATTTACTTTGATCCGTGAAGTGACGGACAGCCTCGGCATTCCCAACATTGGGGCGGAAGGCTTTGAAGCGGATGATTGTATCGGTACGCTCGCACGTCATTATTCGCAAAATGAGGATATGGATGTCATGATTCTCTCGGGAGATCATGATTTACTTCAATTGGTAGATGAGCGGACACGGGTCATTATTATGAAAAAAGGGCATGGAAATTATATGGTATATACCCCGGAGACCCTGCTGTCAGAAAAAGGGCTTAAGCCAAGCCAAGTGGTCGACCTCAAAGGCTTGATGGGTGATGCAAGTGACAATTACCCGGGAGTACGCGGAATCGGTGAGAAAACTGCCCTCAAGCTGGTGCAGGAGTACGACTCCATTGAAGGCATTCTGGAAAATCTGGATCAATTGACTCCATCGGTTCGTAAAAAGATCGAGAGTGATTTGGATATGCTGCATCTTTCACGCAAACTTGCTAAAATTCACTGTGATGTGCCTGTTGCGTGTGCTTTAGACAGCTGTCTGTTGACGCTGGATCACGTGCAAATTGTCGATAAGTTTGAGCAGCTTGAAATGAAGAGCTTGTGTACGTTGATGGGTGTCGCAACCGGATCATAATGAAGCTGTTAGGCTTGTGCTGTGCATTTCAGGTGGACTAAGTTATATAGGGATGCTGGCGCTTGGTGCGTTAGTGTCCTTATTTGTATACAACTAACTCAGCTTAGGTATATAACCATGTGAAGGATTTTATACAATTGTGATAAGGGGATTGACCTTAGGCTCGTTTCAGGTGAATATAATGGAGAGAGATCATGGAGAGGGGATTACAGCAGCTATGACAGTATTGGGAGCAATTGAGGCAGGCGGTACCAAATTTGTATGTGGAATTGGAAATGAACGAGGAGAGGTATTGGAAAGAGCAAGCTTTCCAACAACGACTCCAGCAGAAACCATGGAGAATGTCATTGCATTTTTTGAAGGCAAGGGGATTGAAGCGCTGGGTGTAGGCTCATTCGGACCGATTGATCCTATCGAAGGCAGTGATACATATGGTTATATTACAACAACGCCAAAGCCGCATTGGGGAAATTATAATCTGATTGGCAAACTGAAGGAGCATTTCGATGTACCTATGGGGTTTGACACGGATGTGAATGGAGCAGCACTGGGTGAGTCCATTTGGGGTGCCGCTAAAGGATTGGACAACTGTCTGTATATTACAATAGGTACAGGCATCGGAGCGGGTGCTTTGGTTGGCGGAAAGCTGGTACATGGATTATCCCACCCGGAAATGGGACATATTTTGGTACGTCGTCATCCAGAAGATCACTATGAGGGCACATGTCCATATCATGGAGATTGTCTGGAAGGACTGGCAGCGGGGCCAGCACTCGAAAAAAGATGGAAGGTTAAAGGGCATGAGCTTTCTGTGGATCACCCGGCCTGGGAAATGGAGGCGCATTATCTGGCCCAGGCTTTAATGAGCTATGTATTAATCCTGTCACCGCAAAAAATTATTATGGGCGGCGGAGTAATGAAGCAGGATCAATTGTTCCCGCTCATTCGTACCAAGCTTCAACAACTTTTGAATGGGTACGTACAGCATCTGAGTCTGACTACAGAAATTGAGCAATATATCGTATCTCCGGGCTTGGGTGACAATGCTGGATTGTGCGGTGCTCTGGCTTTGGCCAAGGAAAAGCTGAATTCTTAGAATTTATGGTTGACGGTACTCCGAGGTCCGGTTATCATATAGGCAACAGCATAGTACGGATCAAAAAGGGAAGCACCTTTCTTGCGAATACGCAGGATAGGTGCTTTTTTTTACGTTTGTGTATTGTGCGAGTCAGTCATTTTAACCTTATGAGGGAGGAAGAACCATGGAGATTGTATTTTTAAATCGCTTGTCCAAACGGAATGAACAGGGCTGTGAGGACTTTGCGCAGGTATGGATCGGACAACATGAAGGGGGATGGAGTGCAGGCTGGAGCACACATCATGTACCAGATGAAAGTATAGACGACCTTTGGTATGAAGGCAGTTTGTGGCAGGAATTACTGCATGTATACCGTCATGAGCTGGCACTCAAGATGGCTGAGGGCTACAGGCCTCTAATTCATGGCGTTTTTCATGAGCAAGAAGGATCATCAGGACGTGGACAAACGCTACAAAAGCTGTATTGCTATAGTGATTTGTTTCCGCGTGATGAAGTGTATGAACAATTAACATTGTGGAGACGGCAAAAGGCAGCAACTGAGCGAAAAGCACCTTATTTTATCGCTACGAATCGACTACTTCGACTCATCAGCGTCTATCTTCCTCATACCGAAGAAGAATTGTTAGAACTACCTGGTATGGGCCTGGGTAAGGTGTCGCAATATGGGACGGAGCTATTGGCTATAACGAAACAAAATGATCGGACCACGCCCTTTCCGCTGAACTGGGTAACAGAGACACTTGAAGAAGAAGTTTTTTTGTCATGGCTGTACAAGCAAAAAGAAAACCAGTACAGACAGGAACTGAATAAGTTTAGCCTAACTAGAGCGATTATCGAAGGCATTTCGGACGGTCTTTCACTTGAGCATATCGGAATGAAGACAGGCTTGCACCGTCGAGAAATGATTGAAGCTGTAGAGCATTTGGATAGGGATGGAATGGATATGGAGAAGCTGATCCGCAAGGAATTGGCACATGTATCAGAGGAGGAGCAGGCAGCCATCTGGTCTGCTTATGCAGAGTTGGGAGATACGCTGCTCAAGCCCATTATGCTAAAAGTGTATGGAGAAGAAAAAGCGACGGAAGCAGGGCTGGATCAAATTTATGAGCGACTGCGACTGATTCGTATACGGTTCCGCCATCAGGAGGTACCTGACCGACATGTTGGATAATATAGAGACGATTGAAAGTGTCCTAAAGTACAAATAAGGTGCAGCATAAAAAAGCAGCAGCGAGTTCCTCATAGGACTCGGCTGCTGCTTTTGATGACCAAGCTTGAAAACCAAATAATTCAAACCCAATCCTTCTTGCGGAAAATACAGAACATACTGACACCTAGTGCCACCATAATCCCAATGACGACAAAATAACCATAACGTGTATGAAGCTCAGGCATATTATCAAAGTTCATCCCATATATTCCGGTAATGACCGTCAACGGCATAAATACGGTTGTAATGGCGGTAAACACACGCATGATTTCATTAGCACGGTTGGCGATACTTGACTGATAAGCTTCTCTAAGGTTCCCCATCAAGTCGCGATAAGTTTCGAAAGTCTCCGAAATTTTCACAGCATTTTCATAAATGTCGCTAAAATATTTTTGTAGTTGATCGTCGATAAGCCGCAAATCCCGTTTGTTCAGGGTATTGATGACTTCCTTTTGCGGGCCGAGCACTTTTTTTAGCCATAGAATCTCACTGCGCAATCCGATGATTTCGTTCAAGTGCGACTTTTTCGTATGCATTAGAATGTCTTCTTCCAGCTTTTCAATACGAACTTCAATCCGGTCACCAACCAGAAAATAGTTATCAACGATCAAATCGACCAACAGATACATAAAACGGTCAGGCTGGCTAACTTCCTGCTCCCACAGCATAGGCTTGAGAGTACGAAGCTCATTGATTTTCTGCTTGGTCACCGTAATGATAAAATGGCGGCCGAGAAAAATGTTCAAAGCACGCAAAAATATTTCTTCATCATCAAAACGAATACTATTTACAACGATAAAATAATGGCTTTCATAAATTTCAATCTTTGGACGCTGTTCTTCTTCACTCAAACAGTCTTCTACTGCAAGATCATGCATAGAAAATAAGGGCTGAAGCACTGTCAGATCCTCGACATCGGCATCAATCCAATAAAAGCCTTCTGCCGGTGCAGTGAGCGCCATTTCAATTTCTTCGACAGGGGTAAAAACCCCGTTGTTAACCAAACGGATTTTCATATATGTCACTCCTTATGCTCCGTCGTAACGGAAATACGTTTACCTTAAGCATAAGGAATGGACTCAGTTAGCCAGTTAGCCGGTGCGGGTAAGCGTGCATACCATCAAAAGCAGAAGGCTTTTGGAGCATGCGGAGCCTGGCGTCCCGTCTTTCGGCAAGCTGAAGTCATTCCTATGCTGTTGTTCAGGGATCGCCGCCTATTCGGACTCGGGTCGCCTTCCATTCCGGATTCACCTCACAAATGTTCTTTTTTAGGTTGCCACAGTATCGAAGAAAACACTCTAATCTACACTGTTGCACCGTATTTTTGCCTATTAGCACTTGTATAGTATAACGCTCGGCCTACGGCCTTTCAAGGGCAAAATCATGGGCTAAATCAACAGCAGTCATATGAGCTTCTGCGAAAGGGGGGATATGATTTAACCTATGGAAAAGGTAGACAAAATGTGAATGCAGGGCACAAATTTACAAGTCCATCTTGACGAAGCCTAGCCGATGCATTAAAGTGAACAACAAGAACTTTGTGAACCCAAAATGAATATAGCGAAATCTTATCAAGAGCAGGTGGAGGGACTAGCCCGATGATACCCGGCAACCGGCGATTTTTATCGCACGGTGCTAATTCTTGCAGGACTCGCGCTTTGTACAAAGAAGCGTAGCCCTGACAGATGAGAGAGGCGCATATGGATACAAATATGACCTTTCTCTAACCGAGAAAGGTCTTTTTATTATATGCCCGGCATCTCTACCAGACGATTTTCGCACAACTTACCGATCAAGGAGTGAGTTTACATGCCGATTAAAATTCCAGATACACTGCCTGCTAAGGAAGTACTGGAGGGCGAAAATATTTTCGTAATGGACGAAAGCCTGGCTTATCATCAGGATATTCGTCCGTTGCGCATCGCCATTTTGAATTTGATGCCTACGAAGGAAACAACGGAAACCCAACTGTTGCGTCTGGTCGGCAATACGCCGTTACAAGTGGATGTCACGTTGGTGCATATGAAGTCACATGTATCTAAAAATACATCGCAAGAATATTTGAACATGTTTTATAAAACGTTTGATGAGATCAAGAACAGTCGTTTTGACGGCATGATTATTACAGGAGCCCCCGTAGAACAACTTGAGTTTGAGGATGTGACCTACTGGCAGGAGATCCGGCAAATCTTTGAGTGGACGAAAACAAATGTTACTTCGACCATGCATATCTGTTGGGCCTCACAGGCAGGCTTATACCATCATTTCAATGTTCCGAAATACGGGCTCGACACCAAATGCTTTGGGGTATTCCCACACACCGTTATTAAACCTAAAGTGAAACTGCTACGCGGTTTTGATGAACTGTTTTATGCTCCCCACTCTCGGCATACCGAGGTTCGGCGGGAAGATATTGACCATATTGCCGAATTAGAAGTTTTATCCGAATCCGAGGAAGCTGGAGTGTACCTGGTAGCCACGCTTGATGGTAAACAAATTTTTGTAACAGGGCATTCTGAATATGACCCACTTTCGCTAAAATGGGAATACGATCGCGATATAGCCAAAGGACTGGATATTGACGTCCCCAAAAATTATTATCCTAATGATGATCCTGGACGCATACCGCCCTCGATCTGGCGGGCTCATGCCAATTTATTATTTTCAAATTGGCTTAACTATTATGTATACCAAGAAACACCTTATGATATCGGACCTCAGATTTAAAAATGGGCTTGTAGTTTACCCTTATACAGTACCACCTTGCAGTAGCGCAGCAGTATAGTCTTGGACATCCATTTTTGCAGCATATGTTATAGCACCTACTATGGAAGTGAACAGGAGGATTCATATGAGTGATAAGCAGTGGAGAATCGAAAGCAGATTGGCACAAATCGGTTCAGTAGAGGAGCCAGTAACCGGGGCTGTTAATTACCCGATTTACCAATCTACGGCGTTCCGCCATCCCCGTCTGGGTCAAAGCACAGGGTTTGATTACATTCGGACGATTAATCCCACGCGAAAGGTACTGGAAGAGGCTGCTGCTGCACTTGAATCTGGTGATGCAGGCTTTGCTTGCAGCTCAGGTATGGCAGCGCTGCAAACGGTATTTGCTTTGTTTGGACAGGGAGACCACCTCATTGTATCGCTGGATCTTTATGGCGGGACCTATCGTTTGCTAGAGCGTATTTTATCCAAATTTGGTGTGACCGCAACTTATGTGGATACAAACGATCTCGAAGCACTCCAACAGTCATGTCGACCGAATACCAAAGCCGTATTCATAGAAACGCCTACCAATCCGTTAATGATGATTACTGATATTCAAGCGGTGGCTGCATGGGCATCACAACATGAGTTGCTTACTATTGTAGATAATACGCTGCTAACACCATATTTCCAGCGGCCATTGGAACTAGGTGCGGATATTGTGGTACATAGCGCAACCAAATATTTGGGCGGACACAACGATGTGCTGGCAGGGTTGATTGTAAGCAAAGGAAAAGAGCTGTCAGCTGAAATTTCCTTCCTGCACAATTCCATAGGGGCCGTGCTTTCCCCAAGCGACTGCTATCAGTTGATGAAGGGGATGAAAACGTTAGCGCTACGTATGGATCGACATGAGCATAATGCTACGGTGTTGTCTAATTATTTACTGACGCATCCAGCAGTGGCGGAAGTATTTTACCCGGCGCTTGAGGGCCATCCAGGTCGTGAGATACAAAATAAACAATCCAGCGGAAACACGGGTATTTTCTCTTTCAAAGTAAAGGATGCTCGCTATGTGGAGCCTTTGCTTCGTCATATTAAGCTTATTGCGTTTGCCGAAAGTCTAGGCGGTGTGGAATCGCTAATGACCTATCCTGCTGTGCAGACACATGCGGACATACCGGCAGAAATTCGGGATGCAGTCGGGGTAGATGACAGGTTGCTTCGTTTCTCCGTAGGTATCGAGCATACAGATGACCTGATTGAAGATTTGCGTTCGGCACTGGAAGCGGCACGTCAAGAAGTAGAAGGAGGGGAGCAGCAATGATAGAGGATGCGAGGAAGATCGGAGAGGATCTGGACAAAGGGCGGAAATTCGCAACCAAGCTGCTGCATTTTGGCTCTGAAATTGATAGTGTTACAGGGGCATCAAGTGTCCCGATCTATCAAGCTTCGACCTTTCACCATCATGATATTTTTAATCCTCCACAGCATGATTATAGCCGATCAGGTAATCCGACACGACAAGCATTGGAAGATTATATCGCCTTATTAGAAGGTGGAGCTTGTGGTTTTGCCTTTGCATCAGGTATGGCTGCTATCTCCACTACATTTATGCTCTTATCCGCTGGTGATCATGTCATTGTTTCGGAGGACGTATATGGAGGAACATATCGACTGCTGACCTCCATCTTGAAACGGATGAATATCGAAACGACCTTCGTTGACATGACGGATCTCAACCTTGTGAAAGAGGCGTTGCAGGAAAATACAAGGGCTGTGTATATGGAAACCCCATCTAATCCGACCCTCAAAATTACCAATGTAGCTGGAATAACCTCTTGGGCTAGGGATAATGGACTTTTGACGTTGTTGGATAATACTTTTATGACACCTTATTATCAACGTCCGATTGAGCAGGGAGTCGATATTGTATTGCACAGTGCGACCAAGTTTTTGGGTGGACACAGCGACGTACTGGCAGGGCTTGCGGTAGCTCGTACCGAATCGTTGGGGAGACAAATCAAGCAGCTTCAAAATGGATTAGGTACTGTGCTGGCACCGCAAGAGTCTTGGCTGCTCATGCGTGGTATGAAGACACTGGAGGCGCGTATGGCTCACAGCGAAAAAAGTGCAGCTAAGCTTGCCAATTGGCTAAACGAGCGCAATGACATTGAAGCGGTATACTATCCGGGCCTGGAAAATCATCCAGGGCGTGTGATTCATGAGAGTCAATCGAGCGGTTATGGTGCAGTGATATCGTTTGATGTGGGTTCGGGTGAACGTGCAAAAGAGGTCCTCAGTCGCGTACGTATTCCCATTGTGGCGGTGAGTCTGGGAGCTGTGGAAAGTATCTTGTCGTACCCAGCAATGATGTCACATGCGGCTATGCCGCAAAGTGTACGGTTGGAGCGCGGGATTACAGACGGACTACTTCGTTTCTCCGTAGGTCTAGAGGACATTGATGACCTGATCCGTGATCTGGATGAGGCGCTGAGCTAGAACGTTAGCACGTCCATAGCATCTCAACGTTATACGAAGGAAGCAAATAGGTACAGCCCTAAGCAGCAGGTTTCCGGTATTCAGGAGGCTTGCTGTTTTCTATATGAAAGACATGATAGACAGTGTGAAAAAAGGCACTTTTCAGTCTAAGTATGGTTCCTTACCAAAAGATATGTTAGTATTATCATTAGGTTTTACTATGCTAAATAGCACAGACAACATACAAGGCTAGTCATGAACATACATTACGGCAGGGTTCGAACGCAGGTTTGTGAAAGCATTCTCGTTCATAAGTCCTGTCTTTCATTTCGTCGCCCTGTGACAGCGAAGGAGGATACACCATGAGTGTAATCGACCATATTTTAGATAAAGCCCTGCGCGGCGAACGCCTGAATTTAGAGGATACCGTTGCTTTGTTCGAATCAGACGAGGTTGAAAAAATAGGTCATGCGGCGAATAAAGTCATGAATCGCATGCATCCCGATCCCATAAAAACCTTCGTCATCGGACGAAATATTAACTATACGAACGTGTGTGACGTATACTGCCGCTTTTGCGCATTTTACCGCAGACCGGGTTCCGATGAAGGTTATGTTTTGCCGGATGAGGTGATTTTCCAAAAAATTAAGGAAACGCAGGATGTAGGTGGCACCGAAATCCTAATGCAAGGCGGTGTAAATCCAAACCTGCCGTTCAGCTATTATACCGATTTGCTGAAAGCTATTAAGGAACGTTTTCCAGATATTACAATGCACTCCTTCTCACCAGCTGAAATTCACAAAATGAAGGAAAAATCCGGCCTATCCATGGAGGAAACGATCCGAGCCATTCATGAAGCTGGATTGGATTCGCTGCCGGGTGGAGGCGGAGAAATTTTGGATGACCGTACACGCCGCAAAATTAGCCGTCTCAAAGGCTCCTGGCGTGATTGGATGGATGTCATGCAAACAGCTCACAAGGTTGGGATGAACACAACGGCTACCATGGTAATCGGATTTGGCGAGCTGATGGAGGAGCGTGCGCTGCATTTGCTGCGTGTCCGTGATGCTCAGGACGAATGCATTGAAAACAAATATAATTCTGAAGGATTTCTGGCCTTTATTCCTTGGACCTTCCAACCAGACAACACGAATTTGAAGAAAGAACGCCAGACGCCAGAGGAATATTTGAAGACTGTAGCGATCAGTCGTCTTGTTTTGGATAACATCAAGCATATCCAGTCTTCATGGGTAACGATGGGACCGGAAATCGGTAAAAAATCACTGTACTACGGTTGTGATGATTTTGGCAGCACCATGATTGAGGAAAATGTAGTTTCCGCTGCGGGAGCAACGTATAAGGTTAACATCGAATCCATTTTACAGTTGATCCGTGAGACGGGTCACATTCCGGCACAGCGCAATACCCGTTATGATATTATTCGTACTTTTGACAGTGCCAGCAGTATTGAGCATGACTTTATTATGCAAAATTAATATCAGCTAATATATCGTACATTACAAAACGCTTATCTTTCACTATCCTATGTACAAGGATAGTGAAGATAAGCGTTTTTGTGCGGAAGAGTGGATACTACAATATCTTTAATCATTTTTCTATTATGGTTAATATATTTGGGATTTGCTACGTTTCCCATCGCTTCATATACATGATCTCAGCCTGTGGGTCTGCCATTTGGATGGCCGCCTTAAAGCGCTGCAAATCCAAAAGATGAACACTGTAAATGATGACCATTTGTTCTTTTTTATCTGATTCGCTTTTAATCTTGCCCTTTATCTGGGCGGCAGAACCTTCAATAGGTGTGCTGTGTAAACGCAACCTGCGATATATGGCATCTTCGACAGTTGGCTGTTTTTTGCTGGCAACACAGACCATGCGTCTCAGACCAGTAAACATCAGCCGAGTCGTTTCATAGGCAGCGAGACAGGATAAGGCGGAATAGAGGGCTGGCTCCCAGCCTAACACAAAACCAGCCGTAATGAGCAGCAGGCCATTACACAACATTACGATCTGTATTAACGGAATTTTCCGATGAATTAGCAACAAAGTGGATGGACGGCCATCGTCAGATTCGCTGAGACCTAATGAATCAAGCAACCCCCCGTGACGAGCTGTCAGCGCTGCGCCAAGTCCAATACAGATTCCGCCTCCCAAAGCGCATACGACCGGATGGCCGCTCACTGCCGGAAAAGGCGAGAGAATGATGGCTGAGCCTGAAAAGGCAAACAAGCCAGGGAGTGCGCGAAGCAGCATGGGTTTGTGAGTAGACAAAGAATACAGCAGCATTAGTGGCAAGTTCAAAACGAATAGCAGTAACCCAAAATGCTCCTGTGTATAAAGCGACATGAGTCTGGAGATTCCCGTAACGCCTCCAGCGATCATATCATGCGGATGTAAAAACAATTCCAGACCGACGGATGCCGTAATTCCGCCAATTACCGTATAAAAGACAGGGAACCTGCTCGCATCTCCTGAAGCGGGCTTCACAAGCCGCCTCATAAAGTTTCGGCATGTTTTACAACGTGCGGCATAGCCTTCCCTCCTATGGATTGTCGTATCCAGCTTTTACAGTTACGCCGATTTGCTTTCTTCCTTTCGTAAGCGAGGGTCCTTAAATTTGAATATTTTGTTTAGCATATTAAAGATAGGCTTTGACTGCTTTGTCAGAAGCGGTCCAAGAATGGCCAGTATGAGTACATAGATGGCTGCAAAAGGTTGAACAATATCAAGCAAACCGCCTTCTTTACCCAAGTTGGCCATGATGATCGAAAATTCGCCTCGCGCCACAATAGTCAAACCGATATTTGCGGATGCTTTGGGAGTTAGGGACGCTGTACGCCCAGCCAGCATACCCGCCCAAATGTTACCAAATAGTGTGAGAAGGACTGCTGCCAGCGCAAGCCATATGGCGTTACCTCCTAGAGACAGCGGATCAATGGACAGTCCGAAACTGAAGAAGAACAGGGCACCAAAGAAATCGCGGAAAGGAACAATTAAATGCTCAATCCGTTTGGCGTGTTCCGTTTCGGCCAGTACCAGACCGACCAGCAGGGCTCCAATAGCTTCTGCTACATGGATCGTTTCTGAAAAACCAGCCACCAGGAACAGTGAGCCAAAAACAACGAGGCCGAATACCTCATTGGAGCGGATACGGAGAATCCGATTTAGCAGAGGGACGGCCTTTCGACCGATAATAATAACTGCAAGCATAAAGCCAAGTGCGATGAGTGCCGATAGCAGTACACCCCCGAGCGAGGAAGAGTCGCTAAGAACCAATCCGGAGAGGATGGAGATGTAGACGGCGAGGAAAACATCCTCAAACATAATAATACCTAAAATCATTTCTGTTTCAGCATTAGCGGTACGCTTGAGATCGACTAGCACCTTGGCTGCAATCGCACTGGATGATATTGTCGTAATTCCGGCAATAACTAGTGTCTCGGCTACAGGAAAGCCGCTCAGGAAGCCGAGAGCCAGCCCCAGTGTAAAATTGATGCCAATATAAATGGTACCGCCCACAGCAATGGAACGACCTGATTTAATCAACCGACCTACTGAGAACTCCAGCCCTAGGTAGAAGAGAAGAAACAGCACTCCGATTCTCCCCATAAAATCAATAAACGGGGCGCTTTCGATAAACCGAAAATCAAAATGCCATAGCTCCATCGCATGAGGTCCAACTGCCATTCCGATCAGAATATAAAAAGGGATGACCGAGAAGCGCAGTTTGGAGGATATCAGCCCCGCTGCAGCGATTAGAGCAATAGCCAATCCAACCTCAAATACCAGATGATCCATTCAATCACCCGCTTCCGTTCATAAGGATTTGTTTAAAGCGTTTCTGCTGGTCACGTTCTCCAACAACAACTACAGTGGCATCATCGCTAATAATCACTTCAGGGCCAGGATTTACATATTTTTTTCCCTTTTTCTCCACAATGGCGATAACCGTGGCACCCGAATTTTGCCTTACATCAAGCTCCCCAATGGATTTGCCTATACTTGCATAGTGGGATTCCACTCTGTACCATTCGATAATAAAATCGTCAAATGTCATCTCTACACTTTCGAGCTGCTTGGGCTTATAAGTC
The DNA here is from genome assembly GCF_011800655.1 of Paenibacillus sp. EKM10P. Classification (NCBI taxonomy): domain Bacteria; kingdom Bacillati; phylum Bacillota; class Bacilli; order Caryophanales; family Paenibacillaceae; genus Paenibacillus; species Paenibacillus sp. EKM10P. Next base: position 656,622 of record NZ_JAALET010000001.1, read on the forward strand.
ATACCACCGATGATGGAGGCTACTAATCGTGCTTCCTGATCATTCAGGGTTGTCATAGAAATGCTTTGTTCCAGATCCTCGTAATCAAAGTGATATAGCTCACGTCTGCCATCATCATGAATAATAATGACAATTCGGTCGCCACTCTCCGCATCAATTCGATACTTAATTCCGATTCCTGGCAAAATAGACTCTCGAATATCCATTTATAAAGCCTCCTGTATAATACGTTTATTTAAGTGAATGATATGGGAAATAAATCACATACTTTGGAAGTGATATGAAAAATTAGATTGCATTAAATTTTAAATAAAAAATGGAAAATTAAATTTTACGCAGTAGATGAATAGGAAAGTTAGCAAAGAGACATGCAAATGTGGTGATATGCATGCTAAAAGGAGGTTAAGCCACATAACTAGAGGTAAATTTGATGGGGAACAAGAACAATTGCTTCTTTAGCTTACAGATGACAGGTATAAAAGGCAGACGTAGCTTAGGGATGCTCATTAGCAGCACAAGCGCTATCAGAATGACAAAGGGAAGTGATTTAGCCGCAGCGATCACCAGATGCAGTAATGGGGAGGATTTGCGCACTGCTGGTTTGGAATGATGTTCCAGACCGTGAGAATCCGTTTCTAACGAAGTAACATCAGCATGAAGCATAAGTGAAGATCCCGAAGTAAACTGAAGGGATTGAGTGGTATCTTCCGCGTGAAACGTCACAGGAAGGGACAAAATCTGAACGAGGCTCAATATGACGATCATGAATGTGCGCAGCATGTTCAGCATCGTTGACATCTTATCTCCTCCCTCTTGTGAAAAATTCATATCACTATAACCTTAACATACCCCGCCCTAAATATTCAAACGTCTTTCGGTTTTTACCTAATCACGGTAATTGTTTATAACACGCTTAACGTCTCTTTGAAACCTGATCGGCCTCTTTTGCATATGTCTTTTTGTTTCCAGTCGTTCACTTCGTATAACCCTTCAGAGGCCGCCATATACTGAAAGCAGTGATCGAAAGGAGTGAGCCAATGGAACTGTTTACAGTGTGGACCAATACAGACGGAGATCAAGAAACCGACCGTTTTTACGAAGTGGTCAAAAGTAGAACCAAGGGACTACATATGTCACGGCGCGGATTTCGATTCACTTTCAGACAGCTGGACAACAAAGTGGCATGGACCTGCAAGGGCACTGAAAGCAATTCAGCGTTTGAAAGCTTTCTTCCCTGTGTATACAGCATCATGTCTTCGGCCATAGCGGATTATATTATCGAAGTCAGGGAGTGGGGGATTCTCGATCATATTCTCAACAAAGCCTGCTCGTTGCTGGAGAAAGAGGACGTTGAACAAATTCGTAGCATGATTCGCTCACTGTTAAATGATGATGGTCCCCGAGGACGTTTAAAGCGCCATGGTAAGCTGACCACCCTCTTGGAAAAGGACTTTAAGGAGCTTCGTGTAATCAATTTGGAAGGGCTTATTCAATTCAGACTGCATGCGTACAAAAAAGAGCTTGAAGAAATCGTTGACTATGCGATGGAAGAATTCTGGGCAGATCGGCAATACGAAGAATTTATGGGGCTGCTTAAATATTTTGTGTTTTTTCAGGAGAGCAAAGTTCCACTCGTGCATGTACTTCACCAAGGCGGGCATGATTTTATCATTCTCGATAGTGCCATGGTGCCCATACCGACTCCTGATGCAGATGATATTATTGTGGAAATGCCCGGTATTGAACTGGAGATGGAAGTTGAAGATCGAATCGTCAGCACTCTTATTTCGATATCTCCTGCTTCCATTATATTGCACACAGACGATGAGCACACCCCTATTGTGCGGACGCTTCTGCATATTTTTGAAGACAAAGTGAAGCTAAGCAGACTTTATCCGGGGCAGGATGTTCAAAAATAATTAATAGTCCGTATAAACTCATGGATTTCTGGAAAGCCTTTGCCTCAAGGGGAGGTTTTTTATGAGATCCATGTTGGTATGGAAACGGGTTTTGGGAACCATGTTAATCGCAATCTGTCTGGTATTATCCGGCAATGAGGTTTACGGTCACAAAGAACCGGTCCAGCATAAGAAATGGCAATCCGCACCTGTTATAGCTCCACGCGAAGAGCAGGTTATTACGACCATGACGGTCACGGCAACAGGTTATACAGCAGGGTATGAATCCACTGGCAAACGGCCGAATCATCCCGGTTACGGTATCACGTATTCCGGTGTAAAAGTGCGTCGTGACAAAAATACACTGTCCACGATTGCGGCTGATCCGAAGATGTTTCCATTGGGCAGCATATTGTACATTCCAGGTTACGGTTACGGGATTGTAGCAGATACAGGTTCAGCGATTAAGGGCAATAAAATTGACTTGTATTTTAAAACAATCCGGCAGGTGTATTCTGAATGGGGCAAGAAAGATGTGGATGTTCAAATCATAAAAAAAGGAAACGGCAAGTGTACCGAAAAAATGATAAAATCGCTGCAAAAGGCGATAGAAACGCATAAGACCATTCCGCCCGAGACACTGGATGCTTCCATATAATCCTTGAATATTGTTTTTCCTGACTTCACATACTATGTTTCGGGATGAGCTTATCCCGCAAACCATACTGGGAGGTCGAGGAATATGCCAAATCAAGGCGGTAGTTCTTTCATGAACAAAGGCTTCAAGGCAAACACAGGAAATCAGTTCAAAGCGGAATTTGCACAAGACGATACGGTAGGCGTTGTTTCTCAAAAGGTGAAGCAGTCTGAACAAAATAAAATTCAAGACAACTTCCAAACACCAAATGAGAAGTATGACGAAGAATTTGCAACAGATCAAGGCGGTACAAGTGCAGTAGCGCAAAAAGTTCAAAACTCCAGTCGCAGCAAAATTCAAAGCAATGCACAAACACCGAACGAAAAGTTCGACGAGAACTTTAACACAAAATAAAAAGCATACTCAACACGAAATGCTCCGGATTGAATTCCGGGGCATTTCGCGTTGAGTAAAAGTAGCTAGATACAATAGGTCTGAGGTTTTATCTCCTTTTTAATTTTTTTTAAGGTGGAATTAAGGTTTAAAGTGCAAAATAAAGTCAGCTAAACAACACCACCTTGAAGCATAGGGTTTGGGAGGAGATATACAATGGACGAATTTAAAAATAATAATTCCGGGCGCCGGAACGACAATGATCAGGTTGATAACGATAAAACAACTCGGCCAAACGATTCAAATGGTTCCTCATATTACTATTCCTATGGCCCTTTCTCCTCAGTGCAGTCGGACGGACAACGCAGGGAAGGGCAGTCGGTGGAGGACGTTGAGATTACGCCACCGCAGGCAGTGAGACCGCTTCCTTCCTCTTATCAACGTGCTATGCCTGAGCAACAGGATGGTTCTGGTCGGAATAGCGGCAACTGGCAATTTAAACCGAATAAGCCCAAATCGCAGGTAAAAACGATTTTGTTATCTTTTTTAGCCGGAATGCTGGTCATTACGGTATTGATGTATACAGCTGACCGAACCAATATGTTCACACCGGAGACAGCGTTGACTTCGGCGGCAGCTGAAAGCGGAGAAACGACGAATTCGGGAACCACTAACTCGTCTCCAAGCGCAGTTCCGGCTGTGATGCCTTCAGGTACGGCTGATGTTCAATCTGTTGTAGCCAAGGCTGGCCCGGCAGTCGTCAAAATTGAAACACTTGCCAAGCAATCTAGTGCTGGAAGCGGCAGACAAAGCAGCCCTTATTACAATGACCCGCTGTATCAATACTTTTTCGGTAACCAGTATGGGGATAGTGGCAGCAGCGGCAATAGTAATGAAAATGAAGGCAGCAACAGTGGACAGCTGACTCCGCTGGGTATTGGTTCCGGTTTTATTTTTGATAAATCGGGTTACGTCCTGACTAACAACCATGTTGTGGAAGGCGCGAGTGTGGTACAGGTTACAGTAGAGGGAACCAACAAGCCTTACGAAGCCAAAGTTTTGGGCAAAAATGCAGATCTAGATTTGGCAGTTCTTAAAATTGAAGGCAAAAATAACTTCCCGACCGTAACCTTGGGAGACTCCGATAACGCTAAAGTCGGCGAGTGGATGGTTGCAATCGGTAACCCAGAAGGCTTTGAGCATTCGGTAACAGCCGGTGTGCTAAGTGCGAAAGAACGTACCATCACCATTAATAGTGAGTCAACTGGAAAACCGACACAATACAAGCATCTCATTCAAACGGATGCCTCCATTAATCCTGGTAACTCTGGCGGACCGTTGTTAAATCTGCAAGGGCAGGTTATCGGTATGAACGTAGCTGTTAGTGCAGATGCACAGGGGATCGGGTTTGCAATTCCGTCCAATACGATTTTGGAAGTCGTCGATAAGCTGAAAAATAACCAGCCTATTCCGAAAGAACCTGTACCTTTCATTGGTGCAAGTCTGTTGAACTTGAGCCCTGAAGTAGCCAAGGAATTGGGTACATCTCTGACCGAAGGCTCGGTTGTTCGGGATATTATATACAAATCACCAGCATATCAGGCCGATCTACGTCCTTATGATGTAATTATCGGAGCTAATGGCACGCCTTATAGCACATCACAGGAGTTAATTCAATTCATCCAAAAACAAAAAGTGGGTACAGCACTTACGCTTAACATCGAACGAGCCGGGCAGAAAAAAGATATTCAGCTAAAAATAGGAAATAAAAATGACTTTAGCTCGACTCTTCAGCAGTAAGAGAATAACTCTAAAATTGAACATGAACGTAAGAAACGGAAGGAAAACGACCCTTCCGTTTCTTGCTGCATGGGGTGGCAAGATGCTACACGCGTTTACTCCTGCTACAATAGAGGGAAAAGAAGAAGAGATAAAGGAGTTTGATCGTGTATGCGTTCTACTATTCTGATTATTGATGATGATGAAAAAATTGTATCCATGCTGCGCAGAGGGCTGGCTTTTGAAGGATATGAAGTGCTGACAGCCGCCAATGGAGCAGAGGGATTAAATAAAATGCTAACAGCTGAGCCTGATTTGGTCGTGCTCGATGTAATGATGCCGCAGGTCGATGGTTTTGAGGTTTGCCGTCGTATGCGGGAGGGAGGAAGCACGGTACCTGTCCTGATGCTTACAGCTAAGGATGAGGTGGAGAACCGGGTGAAGGGTCTGGACCTGGGGGCTGATGATTATCTCGTGAAGCCGTTTGCTCTGGAGGAGCTGCTGGCACGCGTACGAGCGCTTTTGCGGCGTAAAACTGAACAGCAGGACAATAATGGGAATCGGCTTACCTTCGAGGATTTACAACTGGATAACGAATCACGTGAAGTAGTTCGTGGTGGCAAACGCTTGGAACTGACGGCCAAAGAATTTGAACTACTCCATCTGTTCATGCAAAACCCAAAACGCGTTCTGTCGCGTGATCTGATTATGGATAAAATTTGGGGCTATGACTATAGCGGAGAATCAAATGTGCTGGAAGTATATATTGCCATGTTGCGACAAAAAACGGAGCAGGATGGTGGCAAACGGCTTATTCGTACCATTCGGGGAGCTGGCTATATTTTAAGAGGTGATGTGTAATATGTCTATTCGGTGGCGGCTGACAGCTTGGTATTCGAGCATCTTGGCTATAGTGCTTGTCATTTTTGGTCTGGCTATTTACGGACTAGTATATTACTACACATATAATGAAGTGAAAAGTCAGCTTATGACTCAGGCGCCACAGATTAACAAGCAATTACGCCTTATTATAAAAGGGGGATTGTTTGAGGTCCCTAATCTGGATTTGGGATTGGAGCAGGGGCGTGGAATAGATGACTCACAGCTCTATGTTCAAATTTACAATTATACGTCCGGTGTAACCAAAACGACCCAAAATATGAAAGACCTCAGTATCACCTTCCCTGTTCCGTCTACAGCGGCAGGAGCAGTTCAAAATGAAGGAATTCGGCGTGTGAACGTAAATGGTGATTCCTTTATGATTATTCAACAGCCGATCAAATCCGAGGAGTTGGGCTTGGTGGTCGGGCTGCTACAGGTAGGGCAATTCACGGGCTCTCAGGACCGACTTATGAACAGGTTACAAAATGTGCTTGTGTACGGTTCACTATTTGCCTTACTCGCTGCTGCGACCTCTGGTCTCTTCCTGGCTCGTAAATCTATGAAGCCGCTGGTTAAGGTCATTGAGGGGGCCAATCAGATTCAATCGAGTAATGATTTGAGTGTTCGGATTGAATATGACGGACCACCAGATGAAATTGGACAATTGATCGGGACGGTTAACAACATGCTGGGGCGTACAGAAGTGTTCTACAAGGAACTTGAAGATGCATATGGTGCGCAGCGCCGGTTTGTGGCCGATGCTTCCCATGAACTGCGCACACCCTTGACGACGATTCGTGGCAACGTTGATTTTCTGCTCAAAATGTGGACTACCGAACCGGGCGAGCGACCGAATATGGATGAAGCCATGATTCGCGAGCTTTCCATGGAGGCGCTGAATGACATGGCGGATGAAGGCAAGCGAATGAGTCGCTTGGTGAGCGATATGTTGTCACTTGCAAGAGCGGACACGGGGAAAACATTCGATAAGATGCCTGTTGCGCTGGAGCCGCTCGTAAACGAGGTTGCTCGTCGTGCTCAGTTTTTGGAGCGAACGGCCGAATGGAATGTGGGCGACTTTTCGTTGTTGAATGGTATTTATATGGACGGAAGCAAAGATTATTTGCAGCAAATGCTATTCATTTTCATTGATAATGCTTTTAAATATACGCCTGAAGGCACAGTCCGATTTGATGCGATTGTTTATCAGGGACAGGTAGGGCTACGGATCAGTGATACAGGTATTGGTATGGACAAAAGTGAGGTTCCCTTTATTTTTGACCGGTTTTACCGGGCAGATGAGTCACGCGGCGTGACAGAGGGAATTGGCTTGGGATTATCTATTGCCAAGTGGATTATTGATGAACATCAGGGGTCTGTGGAAGTGGTTACGCGCCAAGGAGAAGGAACGACCTTTGTCATTTGGCTTCCAGTCAGCTTTTCCGCGCCTTTGGAATAGGCTATAATAGGAGGGGAACTACATCATAGATTGGCCGGTAGAGGCATAAAAGCCCACAGCTGTCCAGTTATTGGGGCTGTATACTGTGTCGAAGAAAGTGGGGGCTATTTTTGGAGGTACTCAGAATTTCGCCCCGGGGTTACTGCTACGGCGTAGTCGATGCCATGGTATTGGCTCGTCAGGCAGCCAGAAATTTGGACTTACCCCGGCCTATTTATATACTAGGCATGATTGTTCATAACAGTCATGTCACCAATTCCTTCGAAGACGAAGGAATCATTACATTGGACGGACCGAACCGCATGGAGATTTTAAGCCAGGTAGAGAGTGGTACTGTCATTTTCACTGCTCATGGCGTATCACCAGAGGTTCGCAAGCTGGCACGAGACAAGGGATTGACTACGGTTGACGCAACCTGCCCTGACGTGACGAAGACACATGATCTGATTCGGGAGAAGTCTGCCGAAGGCTATCAGATTATTTATATTGGCAAAAAGAATCATCCAGAGCCAGAGGGAGCTATCGGTATTGCTCCTGACCATGTTCATCTGATTGAAAAGGAAGAAGAGATTGACAGTCTTACACTGTCAGCAGGCAAAATCCTGATTACGAATCAGACGACCATGAGTCAATGGGACATCAAGCACATAATGAAAAAGCTTCTAGAAAAGTACCCAGGTGCCGAGATACACAATGAAATCTGTTTGGCGACACAGGTACGTCAGGAAGCGGTAGCTGAGCAGGCAGGACAGGCGGATCTGGTAATCGTGGTCGGTGACCCGCGAAGCAACAATTCCAACCGATTGGCTCAGGTGTCAGAGGAAATAGCTGGTACTACGGCTTATCGTATTTCTGATATAACCGAGCTGAAGAGGGAGTGGCTTGAGGGTGTAGCCAAAGTAGCTGTGACCTCCGGGGCTTCAACACCTACGCTGATTACCAAAGAGGTCATTACGTATTTGGAACAGTATGAAGCGGATAACCCGGAAACATGGGAGATTCAGCGAACCATTGATATGAAAAAACTGCTGCCTCCTGTACGAGAAAAGTCAAAAACGACGAAATAGTATGTCATTGATTACAGCCGTTATTCGGATACAAACATCCGGGTAGCGGCTTTTTTCAAATTGTTTAAGTACCGATATTATTCAATTAGATCAGCTTCACTAAGTCAAAAAATAGAACTATTCGGGATAATTAAGCCTTGACGAGGCAAGTTAAAACAGGTATAGTTGCTTTAACGAATAAAAGCTTAAAAGCGAACAAGCGTCTAAGTGTCATAACATTATTCTATGTGGATAATAAAATATGGTTTATAGAGAGGAAGAAAAAAATGATCGTTATCGCTGGTGTTCAAACACCTGAAGAACATATTCAAGCTATTGTTGAAGTGATTGAAAAAGAAGGATTGCAGGCTCATGTATCCCGAGGATCGGATCGTACGATTATCGGACTGATTGGTAGCGTAGAGCCGAAGCTGGCAGAACATCTACGCCAAATGAAGGGTGTAGAAAATGTAGTTAAAATTTCGAAGTCCTACAAATTGGCCAGCCGTGATTTTCATCCGGAAAATACGGTGATCTCCATCAAAGGTGTAAATATCGGCGGCGGCGAGCTTGTCGTTATGGGGGGACCATGTGCTGTTGAGTCTGCTGCACAGATCGATGAAATTGCCGGATTGGTCAAAGCTGCAGGCGCGCAAGTCCTTCGTGGAGGTGCCTTTAAGCCGCGTACAGGGCCATACAGCTTCCAAGGAACGGGTGTAGAAGGTTTAATCATGATGGCTGAGGCGGGGCAGAAGCACGATCTCTTGACCATCACAGAGGTCATGACACCTGAATACGTAGACATCTGCGCGGAATACGCCGATATTCTGCAAGTAGGTACACGTAATATGCAAAACTTTGATTTGCTGCGCAAGCTGGGTACTTGCGGCAAGCCAGTATTGCTCAAGCGAGGTTTCAGCTCGACTTATGACGAGTTTTTGAATGCTGCCGAGTACATCTTGGCAGGCGGCAACCCGAACGTTATGTTATGTGAGCGCGGTATCCGTACATTCGAAACCTACACTAGAAATACGCTCGACTTGTCCGCGATCCCTGTTTTGCAACAGTTGAGCCATTTGCCGGTCATTTCCGATCCTAGCCATGGCACAGGTAGACGTGAACTGGTTGTTCCTATGACGAAGGCTTCGGTAGCAGCGGGAGCGGATGGTTTAATTATTGAAATGCATACAGACCCTGACAACTCGATGACGGGTGATGGTGTACAGTCCCTATTCCCGGATCAATTTGCAGATTTACTAAAAGATTTGGAACTGTTGGCTCCTGCAATTGGAAAAACATTCCATACACCTAGTGCTGTATCTTAAAACTAATTATTAACATTAATGCATAAAAGTTTTGCCGGAATGCAGTGAATAAGAGTAAAATCACCTAAAAGCCCGATGTTTCGGGCTTTTTGTATTGTTCAAATGTTATCAAGGGCGTAAGCATATCTAACATTAGTTTAAAAAATACCTTACATAGCTATTGACCCGTGTCATGTTTGAGATTTATAATGACGACAGAAAAAAACATTCGATCATGAACATTTCAGGGTTGTATAAGACTTAATGTTCGGAAAAATTGGGAGGAAGAAGACATGTCCGTTGAAAACGTATTGAAAACAATTCAGGAAAATAATATTGAGTGGGTAGATTTTCGTTTTGTAGATTTGTCTGGTCGTGCTCACCATATTTCATTGCCAGCTTCCGAAGTAGATGAAGAAACATTTGTTAACGGTGTTGCTTTCGACGGTTCTTCCATTCCCGGCTATCGTGGCATTGAGGAATCCGACATGGTTATGCTGCCCGATCCAGAAGCGGTTTTTATCGACCCTTTCACTCAGCATCCTACACTGAATATCCTGTGTGATATTGCTACGCCAGACGGCGAAAAATATGACCGTGATCCTCGTGGTATTGCCAAAAAAGCTGAGGAATTTCTGCAATCCGCAGGAGTGGGTACAGCGGCATTCTTTGCACCTGAATCTGAATTTTTCATCTTTGATGATGTTCGCTACGAAAGTGGCATGAACAGCTCCTCCTTCTTCGTAGATTCCGAGGAAGCAGCTTGGAACACGAACCGTAAGGAAGAAGGCGGCAACCTGGCCTTTAAAGTGGGTGTGAAGGGCGGCTATGTACCGGTAGCACCAGTAGACACCCAGCAAGACATTCGTAGTGAAATGTGCCGTTTGCTTGAAGAAGCAGGTCTGAGAATTGAGCGCCATCACCATGAGGTGGCTACGGCAGGCCAAGCGGAAATCAACTTCCGTTTTGATACACTCAAGAAAACAGCAGACAACCTGCTCGTTTATAAATACATTGTACACAACACAGCGCGTCAATATGGTAAAGTGGCAACATTCATGCCGAAACCGATTTTCGGGGACAACGGAAGCGGTATGCACGTTCACCAATCTATTTTCGATGGCGACACTCCTTTGTTCTACGAAAAAGGTGGTTATGCTAATCTGAGCGAAATGGCTCTTCATTACATTGGCGGTATTCTGTACCATGCACCTGCGTTGATCGCTTTGACCAACCCAAGCACCAACTCGTTCAAACGTCTCGTTCCTGGCTACGAAGCGCCGGTTAACCTGGTATTCTCCAAAGGTAACCGTTCTGCGGCTGTACGTATTCCAGTAGCGGCTGTAACGCCTAAAGGCTGTCGAATCGAGTTCCGTACACCAGACTCCACAGCTAACCCATACCTTGCTTTCTCAGCAATGCTGATGGCGGGTCTGGATGGCATCAAGCGCAAACTGAACCCAGTCGAATTGGGCTATGGTCCACTCGACACTAACATCTATGAGCTGTCTGACGCTGAAAAAGGCAAAATCCGCAGTGTACCTGGTACACTAGATGAAGCTCTGGACGCTCTGGAAGCCGATTACGAATTCCTGACTGAAGGCGGCGTATTTACGAAGGACTTTATCGATAACTATGTAGAGTTCAAACGTTCTGAAGCTAAATCAGTGAACATCCGTGTTCATCCACATGAATACAGCTTGTATTTTGACTGCTAATACTACATTGATAGCATAGCAGATTTGAATAACACTCATTAGCCTGCGGGGAATAGTTGTTGTTCAAGATAGGTCTCCGGTCTTATGCCGGAGACCTTTTCCCATTATGATAAATACTACAAAATGAAGATGTTAAATATATTAACATTCACAGCTTTGTCACATCATAAAGGAAATCGGAAACATTTTTATACAAGTCTTGAACGCATTTATGAATACTGCTATCATAGCGATAATATCCACACCAGAGTAGAGAAGGGATGGGAAATTGTTGAGTAAGAGAGCCTACAATTTTAATGCAGGACCAGCGGCATTGCCGCTCAAAGTACTGGAACGTGTACAAGCTGAATTCGTAGATTTCCAGGGGACAGGGATGTCCATCATGGAAATGTCTCACCGTGGAGCCGTGTATGAATCTGTCCATAATGAAGCGCAGGAACGTCTGCTATCTCTGCTGGGCAATCCACAAGGCTACAAGGTGTTGTTCTTGCAAGGGGGCGCAAGCACGCAGTTTGCCATGCTGCCTTTAAATTTCTTAGGCGAAGGACAGATCGGAAGCTATGTAATGACAGGCAGCTGGTCGGACAAGGCATATAAAGAAGCTAAGCTATTGGGCAAGGCTCACATTGCCGCCTCCTCCGCTGATGAGAAATTCATGCGTCTTCCGAATGTGGATTCCTTGGACTTGCCTGAGAATACTGCATATGTGCATATGACGTCCAATGAGACGATTGAAGGTACACAATTTAAGCAATTCCCGGATACGGGTTCCGTACCGCTGATTGTGGACATGTCCAGTGATATTTTTTGCAAGCCTTTTGATGTTACTCAATTTGGATTGATTTATGCTGGTGCGCAAAAAAATCTGGGACCTTCTGGTGTAACGGTCGTGGTTGCCCGTGAAGAGCTACTGGCTTCCTCACCAGGCAATATTCCTACGATGCTGCGTTACAGTACTTATGAAAAGAATAACTCTCTCTACAATACTCCCCCGTCCTTTGCCATATACATGGTGAATGAAGTGCTCAAATGGATCCAGGAGGAAGGCGGTTTAGAAGGCATCGAGCGTGTGAATCAGCAGAAAGCTGATCTGCTATACGACCGTATTGACAGAAGCGAAGGCTTCTATCGTGGTTGTGTGGACAGCGCTGATCGTTCTATTATGAACGTAACCTTCCGCCTTGCGAATGAGGATCTGGAAAAACAATTTATTAAAGAATCCGAACAAGCGGGTTTCATCGGATTGAAGGGGCATCGCAGTGTAGGAGGGCTTCGCGCCTCAATCTACAATGCGGTTCCACTGGAGAACTGTCAAGCATTAGCCGAGTTTATGGATGGATTTAAGCAACGTAACAGTTGATTATACAGACATATATTTCGATACACGATATTTGATATCGAAAAAGTAAAAATAAAGCCTTCCCTGAATGTGTATAGGGGAAGGCTTTTAGTGGTGTAGGGAAATTGATATTTTTTTGTCGTTTGATGTCTATATCCCTCTGATTTTGTTAAAATGAAGAAAGTGTATGTTTTCAGTATACACATTTTAGTTAGACTTTAGGTTATTTGTCTAATGAATTTAATAATGAAAGGAACGAAAAACTGATGCCATTACATATTGTGCTTGTCGAGCCGGAAATTCCAGCTAACACAGGGAATATTGCCAGAACGTGTGCAGCAACCGGAACTCATCTGCATCTGGTTAAGCCCCTGGGCTTCCGTACCGATGATGCTACGTTAAAACGGGCTGGGCTTGATTATTGGTATGCTGTTCATATTGAGTATCACGATTCTTTTGCTGAAGTACAAGAGAAATATCAAGAAGGTCGCTTTTTTTATGCGACGACAAAGGCAAAACAGCAGTATAGTGATATTGAATTTCAGGATGGAGACTTTTTGGTGTTTGGTAAAGAAACGAAAGGTTTGCCTCCTGAACTGTTAGCTGCTAATCCTGATACATGTATCAAGATGCCTATGTCAGATAAAGTAAGATCTCTAAACTTGTCGAATTCCGCTGCGATTATCGTATATGAAGCGCTGAGACAATTGGATTTTCCAGGTTTATCGTAACGAACATCAATCGATCAAGTATAAATGCGAATAAAGAACCAGGACCTTAGTTGCTGATAAAAGTTGCACTATTATTGCTCGAAAGTACATGACAGTAGAGCTTAAATAAAGGATATATGGTCATAAATTTGCGGAAATTCTTTGTGAAGGCTAATGATAATTGGCTTTCCGGTCGATAAAAATATTATAGACATTCTGTACCATACTTTGATATGGTTCATGATTTTATGAAAAAATGTAATAAAATTTCCTGTGATCAGCAGGATTCGACAAAAAGACAGCGAATACTACATAAAGAATAGTGTCTTTGTACCTAGTTTTTCGCCTGGAAAGAAAATTGTAAGCTAATATTCAATAGGAGAGGTGTACGATCACGATGAAACCTGCCGGTGTGGTACGTAAAGTTGATCAGTTGGGGAGAATAGTTCTGCCTAAGTCATTGCGTAAAAGATATCAAATGAATGAGGGAGATCCTGTCGAAATTTTGGTTCAGGGCGACCATATTATTTTGGAGCGTTATCGTCCAAAATGTGTATTCTGCGGCTCAATAGAACAAGTGAACGATTTCAAAGAACGTTATATTTGTGCTCAATGCCTGACAGAAATGACACAGTACTCCTCCTAAATGAGGCAAAAGCATCACGACATTCGTTCGTGATGCTTTTTTTCGGATAGAGCTATGCCTGAACAGCATATATTTAATTGGATAGTAAACTACACCTAACTATTTATAGAACAAAAAATGAGTAGGGACTGGACGCAAATTACCATCTGACGGTTTGTTTACGATTCGACCGTTTAGTATAAGGGACGATGAACCGCCGCCGTCCAAATTATAAGCATCTTGAACTCCCAGATTGAACATCTTCCCTTGGAGTTCTTCGAGCGTTGCACCTGAACCCCCGCTTTCATTGTAGCCGTCTACGACAATAATGAGCAACTGATCATCTTTATAGTTGCCAATGACTGTACGTGGAGCCCGCTTGGGAGAGACTTTCCATTTGTCAGGAATAGGCACTTTTTGTCCCCTTTGCAACAGAACGGGAACAAAGGTAGCTCCAAAGGCAGGTTTTAAGCTGTCAAGAGCACTTTGATTGTAAAATTTGCCCCCAATAAGCTTGCCGTCGTTACTCAATCCGACGAATGACAAGTCCTTGAAACTCGACTGAAAGCCAGTAAGGTAGCGGCCGTTCAAGACCGTAGTGCTTAATGGATAGCGTTTGCCATCTCCATCGGCAAAGCCGCCTGCGTTGATGCCTGCAATGGCTCCGTGTCTCAAGACTGCACGCATGGTCGTTTCTGAGCCACCCAATTTGTCATTTCCCAAAGACATTTTCATTGCCGTAGGATCTTTAAGTTTGACTTTCATAGCGTATCCGTGATAAATTCCCGGGTTTACTTTAAACAATTCAATGGTAATCCGGTTGCTATCTACCTGGTAGTAGGGAACCCCCAGTTTGGCAGTGATGCGCCGATTATAGATAACCGCGGGTCGCTTGGACTGCGCAGAGGCAGTCACGACAAGCTGATTCATCGTTTGGGTCGTTTGTTTGTAGAGCTCAGACGTCCGGCGAATCGTAGATAAGGTATACGTTGCTGTTTGCTTGGCTTCATCAAGCTGCTTGCCTACTGATTGCGTTTGTAAAGTAATTTCGGCTTTTTGCAGACTCGGAGATGTAGATTCAGGAAAGCTCAAAGGGGGATGCACTAACAAAATACACCCTAACAAACCGATAAAAGGAGCAAGGGCCAACATAAAGAACCGGTTTACTAGCTTTGCATCTACATTCATTTTAGCAAGTCCATTTTTTTCTGAAGTGTATTGAGCTGCTGCTTGACTTCATTTAATTGGGTATACAGTTTATTGCTATTATCGGTCTTATTATTGGCATTATCCTTTGTAAAGGTCAGCAGTTCGTTGAAGGACTGAACCTTGCCCTGTAATCCGCTAACTTCCTTGGAAAGTGCAGTCAGTTGCTTTTCATAGTCGGATTTGAGTACTTGAATCTGTTGGTCTGTATGGGTTTGCATTTCGTTTAGCATTTGCTGCTTCAAGTGATTGCTATACAGATAGGTTGCGAGAGCACCTAGTATAATAAGAAGAAACCAAAATAGCAGAAAAGTCTTTACGGGCAACCCCTTTCTTGAATTGCTCCGCCGGGCTTCGGCAGGAGGACGTTCAGGTGAAGCTTGCATGTGATTTTCAACTCCCGTGTAAATTCAAATTTCCAGTCTTTATTTGCAGTACCAATTCTATCATGGGCCTATTTATTTCGCAAAAGCGAAATAGTCATATAAAAATATTGGAAAAAGAGATTGCATCGGAAGGAAGTCCTAGGATACAATTTCCTTAAATCGTTTTCGCTTCCTATACGTTCACATTTACGCAATTTCTACATAAGCACTCTCTAGTTTTGTGATTACTTTCGCTAAATATGTATTTTTTTGTAAATCAGGAGGTTTAGATATGAGAAAAGTATGGCAGGTGGTCATCATAGATATCCATCCTACAAGTATGCTGGGAACAAAGCTTATTTTGGAAGACCAGCAGGATTTGCTTGTTAGAGGGATGTCTTCCTCCGGCACAGAAGGCCTGGAGCTGGTTTGCTCCATTCGCCCGGAAATTATTTTAATGGACTATAGGTTGCCTGAGGGAACGGCGGAACCGTTTTTGACACAAATGCGGGTCTTGTCTCCGGACAGCCATATTGTTATTATGACGGATGAGGACAATATTACGTTGTTCCAGCAGTTAATCTCGCTTGGCGCAAATGGAATGCTATCCAAGCAGGCATCACCGAGCCAGTTAATTCACCTGATCAACGGTTTGCGCGAAGGATTTGCTTCATTACCAATGGATTGGATTCGTTGTGGAAACTGGCCATTTATGCCGTTAATGGCTTCTGAGCCTTTTGACGAATTGACGCAAACCGAAGTTTTTATTATGGAACGTATTGTACAAGGAATTACATATGACAAAATTGCTATCGAGATCGAAGTTAGCCGGCGCTCCATTGATAATTATTTACGTAAAATTTATGCGAAATTAGGTGTGTCCAGCCGGGCGCAGGCGATTGAACGTTATGCCTTATATGCGCGTCAGATGAAGCAGTTATATGCTTGACGTGTCAGCCCGGAGATCATGACTATTTTTCAGGAGAAGGAGGATGTTCATGCAATATTCCTTTGCTTCACGAACGGCTGCGATGTTGGCTTCTCCAGTGCGTCATATCCGGGAAAATGCGAGAAGACATTCCTTTATATCTTTGGCTGAAGAATTGCCTGCACAAGAGCTGTTTCCGGTGAAACTGTTGGAAGAAGCAGCTCATGATGTGTTTGGCTCCGGCCCTGACGCCCTCCAGTATGGTGAACCGGAGGGCTATTTTCCGTTGCGGGCATGGCTTGCGGGAGAGTGGGAGCAGCGTAAAGGAGTAAGAGTACCGCCAGGTCAAATTCTTCTCACCACAGGCAGCCAGCAGGCCATTGACTTGATCGTAAGGCTGATGGTGGATGAACGTGATCCGGTATTGGTCGAGAACCCGACATCCCCTGGATGTTTACAGGTACTATCTATGCAAGGGGCGCAGGTCGTTCCTGTAGAATCGGATGGGGAGGGCGTTATTCCCGATAAGCTTGAAGCTTTAATGATCCGTTATCGCCCCAAGCTTTTTTTTGCTACGCCAACGTTTACGAATCCGACAGGCGCCTTATGGAGCGCGGCTAGACGGCAGGAAATTTTGAACCTCTGTAGGCGTCATGAGGTGTTGGTCGTTGAGGACGATTCTTACGGTGAATTGCATTTTAAGCAAAAACACGAAACCCATGATAAGAGTCCACATGCCCAGAGCCGAAAGTTTGCAGAGGCTTACCCCTCACTATTCGCACTGGATCATGCGGGTCAGGGCGGTCAAGTGCTATATATCGGTTCATTTAATAAAACAGTTGCCCCTGCACTGCGAACTGGCTGGGCGGCTGGTCCTGCGCCGCTGATCGAAGGGATGTACGCCTTGAAGCAGCTGGCTGACGTGCAATCCAGTACGATGAACCAACGGCTGCTGTTCCAATTGCTGACCAATTCGCGTTTTCAATGGCATGAGCACTTGGCAATGTTGAACAAGGAATATTCAACTCGGCTCCAATTACTCTTAGAGCTGCTGAAGCGTCCGTTTTGGAAAGACGTGACGTATCATATTCCATCTGGTGGGATGTATGTGTGGGTGAAATTGCCCGCTGGGCTGGACAGCGCCTTGCTGCTCAAAGCGGCGCTACCCAAGGGCGTAGCCTTTATGCCAGGTGCGTTGTGTGCGGTTGGCGATGAAGGTGCGGCCCATATTCGCCTTAACTTTAGCCACCCGGGCCGAGAACAACTGCTTATGGGCATGAATTTAATCGGTGAGACGATCGGTGAATTTACAGCGCGAAGCTAGTAATAACCACTATCCGAGGTCAGTCATCCTCTGCCATCATTCCAGCCGCCGCTTCAATGCCCTGTTGCTGCAGTACTTCTGCATACTCGCTCAGAGCGGCTTCACCGAACGGAGTCAGCCGATAACGCCCGCGGGCTACACGTTCAAACCAACCGTAGTAGTTGCGCTGGAGTACGGCAGCAGCGTCGCTGACGGCTGCTGTGCGGGCGAGCTGCGCCGGGGCGGCTTCCCCCAAACCCTGTAAAGCAGCGGCTACGCGCAGCGCTTTTTCCCGGTAGGCGGTGACCAGCTTGCGCCGGGTGCTCCCGCCGACATTGTGGTCACCGCTGCGTGCGTGAAATTCCCGCAGCAGCTTTTCCTTGCGCGAGCCGCGGCGAACGGTAGTCGTTTTGTAAACTTCATCACTAGATGCCACGGGCTTACACAGCACCTCAACGAGCGGAGGCTTTGTTTTAAAATGCGTGACAGTGAGCAAGCCAAGCCCCAACTGGCGGCACAGTCCGACCAACTCATTCCAGCGTTGATTCACCGCCCCTTTTTTGGCACGATTCCGTTCTACAGCCACATATACATTGCTGCTTAGCTTCAAGCGCTGCATGCCTTGCAGTACCAGCGCCAGGTTAAACGTCTTTTTTATCTCCACAATTAGAGGCGCTTGCTGCCCTGGCTTGATCCCCATCAAATCGCAGTTGCGCACTTCTCCTTTGACTTCATATCCCAAATTTTCAAAAAAGGCTTTGACCGGAGCGTACAGCTCCGTCTCATGCCGAACCGCCATGGATTCTCCCGCTCCTTTATCCCATTATTCCGAGCTTATATTGTACCATAAAGCGTCAGGTCCGCGTCGTTGTTGTCTATTTTAGCATAGTGAATCCCTTTGTTTTTGGAAAAAGCCTAGAGACCTGTCACAAAAAAATAGGTCAATTCTGAAATCAATCTGCATAGGTATGTATTACACTTTTTTTAAGAGGATCGCATTATATCCTGAAAGGCGTGACGAGTGTAGCCATAATCATCAAGAGTGGAGGATAGTCATTACGCAGTCATGGGAGGAACCGAGCATGAATATTTTTGACCGCCTTGCGGAGTACCGAGCGGAGAACAACCGCTTGGCCTGGAACGGCACTTTTAGAGAGTACATCGAGATACTCAAGAAAGACCCGACACCGGCGATGACCGCTCATGCACGGGTTTACAAAATGATTGAATCTTTTGGTGTAGAAGAGGTTGGGGGACATAAGCGATATAAATTTTTTGAGCAGGAGATTTTTGGGCTGGATCGTGCACTGGAGAAGTTGGTGGAGGAGTACTTCCATTCCTCAGCCAGGCGGCTCGATGTCCGCAAGCGTATCCTGCTTTTGATGGGACCTGTTAGCGGAGGGAAATCAACACTGGTCACTTTGCTAAAGCGTGGTCTGGAGAAGTTTTCGAGAACAGATCAGGGAGCCGTGTATGCCATAGAAGGCTGCCCTATGCACGAAGATCCCCTTCATCTTATTCCTCATGAGTTGCGTCCCGAATTCGAAAAGGAACTGGGTGTGCGCATTGAAGGTAATCTGTGCCCATCCTGCCAAATGAGATTACGTACGGAATTTGATGGTGATATTGAGAAGGTTCGCGTGGAGCGGGTATTTATATCGGAAGAAAACCGGATCGGCATAGGTACGTTCAGTCCTTCTGATCCGAAGTCACAGGATATTGCCGATTTGACAGGCAGCATCGACTTTTCCACCATTACAGAGTATGGTTCGGAATCGGATCCACGCGCCTATCGATTTGACGGAGAGCTGAATAAAGCGAATCGCGGACTGATGGAATTTCAGGAAATGCTGAAGTGCGATGAGAAATTTTTGTGGAATTTACTGTCTCTGACCCAGGAAGGAAATTTCAAGGCCGGACGGTTTGCGCTCATCAGTGCAGATGAATTGATCGTAGCTCACACCAATGAATCGGAGTATAAAAGCTTTATTGCGAATAAAAAGAACGAGGCGTTGCAATCGCGAATGATTGTAATGCCAATTCCCTATAATCTGAAAGTTTCCGAGGAAGAAAAGATTTATGCCAAGCTCATTGAGCAAAGTGACATGCGTCATATACACATCGCTCCTCATGCGCTGCGAACGGCTGCCATTTTCTCTGTGCTCACCCGGTTGAAAGAAACCAAGAAGCAGGGGATGGATCTGGTTAAAAAGATGCGCATGTATGATGGTGAGGAGGTCGAAGGCTATAAGGAGGCCGATCTGAAGGAGATGCAACATGAGTTTCTGGAAGAAGGCATGTCCGGCGTAGACCCAAGGTACGTCATTAATCGTATTTCCAGTGCGCTGATTAAGCAAAATGTGGAGTCCATCAATGCTCTGGATATTTTACGAGCCATTAAGGATGGTTTAGACCAGCACGCTTCTATCACAAAGGAAGAGCGGGAGCGGTATCTGAATTTCATTTCCGTGGCTCGTAAGGAATATGATGAATTGGCGAAAAAAGAAGTACAAAAGGCTTTTGTGTACTCTTTCGAAGAATCAGCCAAGACGCTGTTTGATAACTATTTGGATAACATCGAGGCTTTTTGCAATTGGGCGAAAATCCGCGATCCGCTCACAGATGAGGAGCTCGACCCGGATGAGCGGCTTATGCGCTCCATCGAGGAGCAGATCGGGGTGTCGGAAAATGCGAAAAAGGCATTCCGTGAGGAAATATTAATCCGTATTTCTGCCTATTCCCGCAAGGGGCGAAAGTTTGAGTATCATCATCATGATCGGCTGCGAGAAGCCATTGAAAAGAAGCTGTTCGCCGATTTGAAGGATATTGTGAAGATCACAACTTCGACCAAAACGCCTGATGCTAATCAGCTCAAACGGATGAATGAGGTGATTAAGCGGCTGATTGAGGAGCATGGCTACACTGGAGCCAGCGCCAACGATCTATTGAGGTATGTAGGCAGCCTCCTGAATCGGTAAGGGGAAATAAACAATTGTGTAATGAGGCTATGGATTGAAATGGATGGTGAAGAGAATCCGGCAGGCACAGAGCGTTTGAGGTGCTGACGGGTTCTTTTTTTGTATGAATAGAGAGTTGGATTTATATGTTTTTCTGAAATTAATATGTAAACAATCACAATCAATCTTCTGCTTTTTTAACATTTTCTAAAAAGTTGCCGATAAATATGGTAATGTAAAATCTATGTAAACTATTATTTGGAGGAACTTATGATTCATGTCGCTGAGAGTAGATTAAAACAGATACAATATATTGGTATTACTGATGGCGATTTGGCTTTATTGCATCATTATCAGGGGCTATTTCAGTCTATTGTAAATGAGGTAGTGGATCGTTTTTATGAGCATGTAGAAAAGGTTCCCCATCTCATGTCGATTATCTCTAAATGGTCGAATATTGAGCGACTAAAGCAAACACAACGTGAATACTGGCTTTCTCTCGCAGATGGGAAAATAGATGATCAGTTTATCGAGCACCGCCTTTTTGTGGGGCAGGTACATTCCCGGATTGGATTATCTTCCGATTATTATTTGGGTACGTACATTGCTTATCTGGATATTGCAGTAGACATTTTAAAGCGTTCGGGGATAGAGGATTGGTATTCTATTGTGCACGCTCTTTCCAAAATGTTCAATCTGGATTCCCAACTTGTGCTGGAAGCTTATCAGGAAAAGGAAAAGGAACAAGTTAACGAGCTCGCCGATGAACAAACGCAGATGCTGACTGTGGTGTCCCGAATTGCACAAAATTTGACGGGGATGATTGCCGAACTTAGGGAAAATACGGATAATATCGCGGAGAGTGCCTGCACCACTGCTTCTTCGCAGGAACATACGGAGGAACTGGTACTGCAATTAAGTGATGAAATTAAGCATATTGAACAGATGAGCAGTACCATTCGAGAATTATCCGATCAGACTCATCTGCTGGGACTGAATGCGGCAATTGAGGCAGCCCATGCACAAGAAGCAGGGCGTGGATTTCAAGTGGTGGCGCAGGAAGTGCGAAAGCTGGCATCTAATTCAAAGCAAGCACAGGAGCAAATTCAGCGCAAGGTGCTGGATATTGCCCGTATGCTTGACAGTGTGCAATCCGAAACCGCTGCCACAACAGCCAGTGCCCGGCAACAGGCCTCCAGCTCCGAAGAATTGGCTTCATTCACAAAGCTGATTGAAAACATGGTGAAGGAATTGGAAATGTTGCAGCACTCCTCGGAATTGCTGGAGGTGTGAGATGTAGCTTGAGCAGTATATCCTGAGGAACTGGAAGTTTTCGGGGCGTTAGCTGGCTGGATACTGGCAAAGCGACGATCTTCCTGTTGGCAGTCCAGTCAACACAACAGAGGCAACAGAGGAAGTGCATATTCCTATGAAAGAATGACCGAATTTTTGAAACAAGGAATTAGAGGAAGCTTTTTTTCCATTCTATATGAGCCGCAAGTACTCTTTTCCATAACTCGTCCCGTTCCTGGTGGCTGTAGTTAACGAGCGGCTCACCAAATACATCAGCCAATACTTCCAGCCACTGCGATTTCTTATCCAGCTCTATTTTTTCCAAACCGTTTAGCCCGCGTTTTTTCCACATACATCCTCTGAGTTCATTCGCTTCTAATGCTTGCCTTTGCCGAATTAGAAACAGGTTAAACCATGGAGATTCCACGGAGCGGCTATAGAAATGATGTTTCGGCTTAAATTCTTCCAAATCCTGAACAACCGTAGGGGCAAAATCAACGCCAACAAATGAAGCGAGCGGGTCATGTTCTAAACGCCAACCTTTAGTAACAACTTCAGATTCCATAACTTTATAACGAAGAGGGGCTTGTTCATAAGTCCCCATAAGGAGTGGTAGAGGCTCATATGGCATATCGCCCAGTCCGACATCTACAATCCATACTTCATCTTCTTGCTGCTCATTTAGCAAGTTCACTGTTAGTCCAAGATGAAATGAATTAATGCGTGGCTCAGTTCCTAAAGGTTGTACCCCAGCATGATGCAAAGAAACTTTGTACCCTAGCGAATGTAGTAGCGCACTAAAGGCACCATTCAGATGAAAACAATAACCACTTCTCCCATGTAGAATGAGCTGAACGGATTCTTGAAAACCAATGGCAGCCGGCTTTCTTGCAAAAATGTCCAACGTTTGCCATGAAAGATTTTTTACATGTGCCTTATGCAACTCCACTAAATAGGATGGGGTAGGAGGCTGAACTTCGGAAATTCCAATTCTGTTCAAATAAGCTTTTATTTCTTCTTTTGTCATGGTGTACATGTGCAGTCACCTCTATTGTTAGTTTGCCAAATTCTCTTCTCGAAACAAATGAGCATTGAGTCTTAGCATCATTGTAAAAGGGGTACGTGCTGTGTACAATGCTATAAATTTATGGCTGTACCGGTACAATCAGCAAATCAATTCGTTTAGTAACATGTCGATTTCCCGTAGATGGCTGTCAGAACACAAAAAAACAGACCTGATGATCGGGTCTGTTTTTTTTCTTATTTTCAAGCTAACTAATTATAGCAGTGATCTAAGTTCACGTCGGTATTTGTTCAAATGCACGAACGATGGAATGACTCGCTTGGCAGAACGGAAGCCACCTATTCTAAGGTTGCGGACCACATGATAGGGAGAGATCAATAGCGTATGAAGCAGATGCAGATCCTGAGTACTCAACGGTCGATATCGTTGATAAAAGTCTATCGCGCGCAGCATCTTTGTCGCGTTCCAAAGACAATTCCGATGAAGAAGATGGGAGAGATCTTTCATTCTTACGTGTAGGGAACAATTTTCAAAGTCAATCAAATGGATTTTGAGCTGCCTGTCTTTGACCAGATTGGGATAGTTATAGTCACCGTGTATTAATGCAGCTGCTTTTTGCTCCTGCTGGATTGCAGCTCGAACTTTGGGCTGCTGTAGACGATATAACACTTCTTCACAAAGAGCTAGGAGATGTGCTGTGCCTTTGTAAGGACTGAGACGTTTTTTATATTCAGCTATTTCATCGCTCAAGCCTTCATAACGGATTCTGGAAGGCGGCGCTTCCGTGACAGGAAAGCCTACGGCACTGGTGTGGAATTTGGCTAAAGTAGAAATTCCCTTTTTGAAGTCTATTCTTTTTGTAAATTCCGGTCTGGGTCCATGAACCCAATTAGTTAGTGTATACGAAACACCTTCATAGGTCATGTAGGCTGTTTGCTGTACGGTTGGATAGACCTTTTGGCTACGTGCAAACCCGCGTTCATCCAGGTAGGACAAGACACGTGTAATAAAACGAATCTCTTCTTCCGGAAATTTGTAGGGTTTTAAGCAATAAGTTGTATTAGCTGTTTCAATCTTGTGAATGTCCTTCATTTGACGGCTACGCTGAATTTTGATTCCGTACATTTGCTCAACGTTCGATAAAATCGACATTTTGCTCCTCACTTTCTTTTATACACGGGCCCATTCCTGCAAAATATGGATGATTTGTAATCGAAGAGGCCACGACTGATCCCAGTTGTCTAGGATTTCGCGGTCTCTTGAACGATTCGGATGTCGAGAAGCATGCCAAGCTTCTCGTGGCAGTTTATATAAAGCTGTAACAATCTTCCGCTCAGTTCGGCTGAGTGGTTTGCGTTTTTGAT
This sequence comes from Paenibacillus sp. EKM10P, assembly GCF_011800655.1. NCBI lineage: Bacteria > Bacillati > Bacillota > Bacilli > Caryophanales > Paenibacillaceae > Paenibacillus > Paenibacillus sp. EKM10P. Next base: position 680,852 of record NZ_JAALET010000001.1, read on the forward strand.
ATCCCCTTAACAAGGATTGCACAAATTCAGGATTGAATTGAGTTGTATTCATAAGAGCCTTTGCCAAATCAGCATAGACGGAGCCAATCTTAGCCCGATCCCAATCAATGATTTTGAGATGACCGTCGTCTGAAATAATGACATTCGGGGTGGTGATATCACTGTGTATCAAGGAGGGATGCCGGCGTTCCGTTCGAAGTAGTCTTATAATGGATGCGTCCTGCAAATCCTTCCATGCACGTCTGGATAAACGTATACAGTCCTTGCCATGAGTGTTGTACCAGTTGCGATACTCCTTATCCTTGCGGCTGATTTTTGTCATTTTTTTTTGGAAAAGACGGTCTTGCTTTTTCCATATCCGCAATTGTTGAATGGTCGAAGGGGAATTTCCTTTCTCCATCCGATGTAAGCCGGTGGATGTAGCGTGAAGTGTGGCAAGGGCTAACCCTAGTTTTTCGAAATCTTCAGCGGTTTCCAGTCCCCGTCCTTTGATCCATTGACTTACATAAAATGGCGTTCCTTGATGTAGTGTCCATAGCTTGCCGGAATGAGTAGGGATCCATGTGGGCATGTAGTTATACTTTCTCTTTTTCAAAAGCCTTATATAGCTCGCAGCTCGTTCCATCTGTTGAATCGTATTGGAACGAGCCATCTTTGAACGACTAAAGGGCTTTAATGCATAAGTTCCCTTTTTCGTTTTTACTTGGATTACTGCATTTTTTCGGTACAGTGATGAGACTAAGCTTGATTTTAAGGGGATCAGGCCGAAACGACGGGTGATTTCGCGAATCTGTGCTTTTGTATAGGATTTCGCCATAAGAACCTCACTTGACTTTTAATTGAAGAAAAAGGTAATCCTCTGTTAGTTATCAGTCTATTCATGAGGAAATAATAGGTGCAGTTTTATGGAGCTATTCTCTTACTTTTCCTGTTCACATTCGTCAAAAAAACGGAGCAGCGAAAGTTCGCTGCTCCGTTTTAATTTGCTCTGTATTACGCAAGCCTGATTATGAATGATTGATCAGTTATCGTTGTCATCTTCTTCGTCTGTATCCACGATCGCTCCAGACGATGCATGGATTTCAAGCTCGACAGTTCCTTCGTTGGTGAGTACCTTGACCTCATAGATGAACTGTCCGTCTTCCTTATCTAATTTAGAAGACAGAAGGGTACTCCCAGGCACATGCTTAAGTGCAATTTGTCCAGCCTGCTTTTCAGTTAGAGTGACGTGGTTGGGCTTGTAAAAGGAAGACTCGTCATTCGAGTCATGATCAAGCTCAGAATGGGAACGGATAGTTTTCCCGGTATAAGCATCAACATCTATATCCCAATCTTTATCTCCTTGCTGAAGATCCACTTCATAGTAGACCTTTCCGTTCTTGCGCTCCAGTTCGACATCCTCAACTTGCGCATCATTTCCCACAGCCTTCTTGGCAATATTGGCAGCAGCAGTCGCTCCAATTAATCCCGTAGGTTTAGCAGCCCATACGGCATTTGCCGAGACACCTGTAACCGTAACTCCAAGCATAACCGTGGCTGCTATTATTCCTAATGTATAGTTTTTTTTCATTACCTAATTCCTCCTTGAACTGTATGCTTGAATACAGCTTAACCCTTGAATATGAGAGGAACATAATAGAATCATGAGAAAACAATGAGAAGCTATAAGCAAGATCATCAGGGCGTCATGATTCGTCGTGATCCTGTTTTTCTTTTTCCCAAGTGATAGAGTCGATTGAGCCTGATACTGCATTGATCTGCACCACTGCCTCACGCCCATCTTGTATCTCAACCTCAACAAGATAATAGAGGCCTTTGTCATTGCGGTGCAGTTCAATATCATCGGATGTTCCATTCACTGCTTTTGCAGCAAGCTTGGCTGCTTCATTCTCAGTAATGACAAGAGAAACCGGGTCAGGTTTATGGACTGGATTTGATTTGTCACTGGGTTGTGAGGAACCGGGGGGGTGATCTTGGGGTTCCTGCTTTGCATCTGTATACATCTGTGTCCGCTTAATGGATTGAATGACACCATCATAGGCATTGACTTTTATTACATACTTCCCTTTGGTGCGTTCTAGCTTGATCACATAAAAATTATCCAAACGTTGGGATTCGAGCACCTCACCGGGATACTGATGCAATACAGATTGGACCACAGTTTTTTCTTCCAAGGGCGAAGCTGATAACGATCGTGCCCAGGGCCACTGTAAAAGGCAAATGGTGATTAATATAGCCGCTACCATACCTCCAATCATCCAGGTATAGATCGTTTTCATTGGTTTTGCCTCCTTTGGCTTATTATTCTGGAACAGTAGGGAGGATGATCGTTGCAGTTGTTCCACTTCCCTCTATGCTTTCTAGCCCAATTTGTGCTTGAATAGCTTGAGCAATTCCTGTAGCTAATGATAAGCCTAGCCCTGCCCCACCTTCCTCGCGGCTTCTGGCTTCGTCCACACGATAAAAGCGGTCGAAAACTTTAGATAACTTTTCTTCAGGGATTCCAATTCCTTGATCTGTGATTCTTATGCAAGGTTGAGCCGTACCGCCCACAATATCAATCATCAGGTATATCGGCTCGTCACTGTATTTGCGCGCATTATCCAAAAATATAAATAAAAGTTGTTTTAATTTATTTTCGTCCGTATAGGCGATGCAGTCTGTTTGTACATCCAGTTGAATTTGTCTGGCGAAAGCATTTTCAAATGTAGCTTTCAGTTCTGTCCCTACTTTGGTCAAGCGTACAGGTTCTAACACGACATTCCATTGTTCTTCGTTTCTGGCCAATAGAAGAAGCTGCTCTGCCATATTCTTCATTCGGAGCGCCTCAGAATGGATCGCTTCAACGGATTCGGCAAAAATACTGGGATTCTGCAATCCCCGTCGTTTAAGCAGACTGGCATAACTTTCAATAATGGTTAGAGGTGTTTTCAATTCATGGGACGCATTCGAAACGAAATGTTCTTGGCGAACAAAATTCCGCTCCAGCAATTCAATCATGTCATTAAACGTTTCTCCCATTTCGACTAGCTCGTCGCGTGATGACGAATTGAGCGGAAGACGTTTGAATTTCCCGCTACGTTGAATCTCTTTCATCGTGTTAATCATGGATGTGATTGGATGTGTAATCAGTCTGCCCAGCAGTCTTCCCGATAGGACGACAGGAATAAAAGCAATTCCTGTGACTGCAATAAGTACGATCCTGAGTACCTGAAGCGTCTGCATCGTCGGTTGCAGGCTCTCGGTCACCTGAAGATTGACAACCTCTCCATTCGACCAAATCATGGGGACCGATACGTAGATATAACGGTTGCTTTCATAGGTAATGATGCGAACCTGCCGTGTTTCATTAAAAACGCCCTTCACCAAACTGAGAGACTGCTCTGATGAAGAGGTGATAGGGGCAAGAAAGTCGCCTTCCGGTCTCATTAGCCGAAGCATACCATCCAGCGGCACATAAGCTCGTAGAAGATCCTCAGTGGCTACGGATACTGGAGCGCGTTGAATGCCATGAATCATGTTTTCTGCTGCGGCTTCTACCTGGTTTTTTCGACTGTCTATCGAAAGTTGGCTGAATAGAAAATAGACTAAGAAATTAATGACTACAAGTAAAACCCCGAATAGTAACGAGGTGTACGTATGGATTTTGTTCTGCAGCTTCATAACGATTCCTTCAGAACATAGCCAATTCCGCGTACAGTATGAATCAGCTCAGGGAGTTGGCGCGAAGGGTCAATTTTATTCCGCACGTAGCGAATATACACATCGACCACATTGGTATCACCAATATAATCAATGCCCCATACATTCTCCAGTAATTGTTCACGACTAAGTACCTGCCGCTGATGTCGAAGTAAATGAACGAGCAAGTCAAACTCTCGCGGCGTAAGCTCAATGTTGTGCTCTCCACGAAGAACTTCACGAGTACCTTCATGGAGACGTAAGTCCCCGGCACTAAGCCATTGATCTGCCACTTGTGAAGCCATGTTTTTCGTTGCACCTACCCTGAGCGCGGCCCTTACACGTGCAAGCAGCTCTTCGATCACAAAAGGTTTGGTAACATAGTCATTGGCTCCCAAATCGAGTCCCTCTACCTTATCTGCAATGGAACTTTTAGCCGTTAGTAAAATGACAGGAACGTTCGCATCATGTTTACGAATCCTCCGCAGGAGTTCGATGCCATTAAGACCGGGAATCATAATATCCAGTAAAACCAGATCCCAACTACCTTTGCAATAGGTCTCCAGTCCGTCAATTCCGTTTTTTTCTTTACTTACTTGATAGCCTTCAAATTCAAGTTCGATCTCTAGAAGTCGGGCAATCTTCTCTTCGTCTTCTACGATCAAAATGGATTGGTTCATAATCATGCCCTCCTGTAGCGAATAGCCGATACGGAAGTATTTTAGCATATACGGACAGGTAAGACACTTCAAAGCACGGGACTGGGAGAGAAAGAGCTTAGCATAATGCGTTATAATTATGGACAATCCCCTCGATCAGATGTAGCCCCTATCATAGAAAGGGCATTAGCGACCGGGGAGTCAGTGGGTCACATGGCAGTGTTTTACTCAAAACATTATTTTATTATTTGGAAAACAGGGGCAGTCTGATAGATACAGCAAATTATTTTTTTATACATCATAATTCGGTAAAATATAGACTGGAACGGATACGCGACATGATGGATTTTGATCTTAATGATTCCCGCGAGCAGTTTATATGCCATACATGTCTAATACATTATTATTTGCGGGAGTATAAGTAGTCGAACGTTTTTTGAGGTAGGGAGGGAAGGACATGGATAAAAGAATACTGATAGCGGACGATGAGGCGAGTATTCGGAATGCACTGGCCTATGCGTTAAAGCGGGAAGGTTTTTTGGTGGAAACTGCCGTGGATGGAGAGGATGCATTGGAAAAAGTGCGTTTGTTTCACCCGGATGTGCTCATACTGGATGTGATGATGCCCAAACTGGGCGGATATGAAGTGTGTCGCCGTTTGGAAAGCCGAAAGGGCATCGGTATTTTACTGCTAACCGCAAAAAACGATATCGTCGATAAGGTGCTCGGACTGGAGTTGGGGGCGGACGATTTTATGAGCAAGCCGTTTGACCTAAGAGAACTGCTCGCACGTATTAAGGCATTGGTACGGAGACTGGAACGAGAAGGAGCGCCTGCGCCGGAAGGAACGGAATTAATACTGGACCCGTTGCGAGTGCGTCCGTCCAGTCGAACGGCTGAACTCGGAGCAAAAGCATTGGATCTGACCCCCAAGGAGTTTGATGTGCTGGCGCTACTGGTGTCCCATGCTGGAAGGGTATATACGCGGGACGAGTTGCTGGAACAAGTATGGGGCATCGATTATGCAGGGGGAACGCGGACGGTGGATATTCATATTCAGCGCTTGCGCAAGAAGTTGGAGCCGCACCAGTCGATGCTACAGACCGTGTATGGAATCGGCTATAAGGCGGAGAAAATGACGTGAACGAACATCATTCACTCCATCCAGAAGGAAGCTTGCAGTCCACTGACCAGCCAAAGCGCAAACGTAAGCGTACAGGCTTGAGCCTGCGCTGGAAATTTCCGCTGGTCCTGGCGGCTTTACTGCTGTTTACTGTCGGTGTGCTGAGCTGGCTCGTACTTACCGGTATTCGTGCTAATCAGACAGACCAAATGGAACGCGGCTTAAAGCGTCAGGCGGAAATCGTGGAGATGCGCGTAAAACAGTCTTACCTGTTGGGAGTTCACCAATCGCCCGAAGACTTCATGAAAAAGCAAGCGCCGCAGCTTGCCGTGGAGCTCGGCGTATCCAGTAATATGCGCGTTATTTTATATGATGGTCGGGGACATGAGGTCGGAAATTCTCTGCCACTGGCTTATAGAACAGATGTCGGCCAGGCGCTTTCTTATGCGCTCCAAGGGAAAATTGCGTATATTACAGAAGGTAGCTCAGTGACCTATCTAGCTCCGCTTCAAGGTCCAGACGGCTTGCTGGGAGTGGTACAGCTTCATAGCTCAATAGAAGCACAGCAGCAGTTTTACCAGGACATTGCCCGCTTGTTTTTATGGACAGGAGGTGCGGTGCTGGTCTTAAGTTTTATTCTTGGCTTAGGCTATGTCAGCCGCCAGACGAGGGACATCGGACGACTGACTCGCGCTTCTGAGCAGATCTCGGCAGGGCACTATCCAGAAGCCAGATTGCTGCGACGGCAGGACGAGCTGGGAAGGCTGGATGAAGGGATGCTCCAGATGAGTCATGTGATCCGGGCAAGTATTACCGCGCTCGAAAATGAAAAGCTTCGGCTGGAAGAAGCGGTTCAGCGTTTGAGAGAGCTAGAGCAGCAGCAAAAGACCTTTATTGGCAATATCAGCCATGAACTGAAGACTCCGTTGACCTCTATTCAGGCTTACGCTGATTTGCTGGATATGTATGGGGATGATCCCGAATTGGTGCGTGAAGCCAGAGAAAGTATCGGTAAGGAAACAAAACGGTTGTATGAGCTTGTCGAGGATTCACTGAGACTATCTGTGCTGGACAAATACGATTTTGAATTACATACGGAGGAAGTGGAGCTGCATTTGCTGCTCGAAGATGCAGGTAGCCGAATCCGGGGGAAAGCTGCGGCGCGTGGACTAAATTTTTCGATGGATACCATTCCAGCCAAGGTGTGTGGAGATCCTAAGCATCTAATGCATATTGTACTGAATTTGCTGGATAATGCAGTAAAATATAATCAGGACAAAGGCTGGATCACGTTATCCAATCGAGTGGAAAAGGACACCGTGATAGTGTATATATGCAATTCCGGTCCATGGATTCCTAGGGAAGAATGGGACATGATTTTTGAGCCATTTGTTACCTTAAGCCGTGATCGTTCTCGCCAGGACAGTGGTACGGGACTTGGCCTGCCTCTGGCACGCAGACTGGCGGAGCGCATGGGTGGAGAGTTGCAGCTTACAGCTTCGGGCGGTACTGGGTTGGAAAATAGCAATGGTCATTCAGTTGCAAGTGGCAATGAATTTTCGCTCAGGCTCCCCCTGTTGGTTCATGATGGCTCTCAGTAGATAGCTTTAGAACTGAAAATGTTGTCTTATTTACAATTTGGAAACAATTCGATGTATTCACGAGATGTTCAGGCATTAAGCTGGGGGTAACGTTAACAAGGAGGCTGTTATACATGATGAAGAAAAACCTAGACAGCTACGGGCAAAAGAACGGCTTTCCTCGTCTCGAATATCCCTATGCACGCTTTTTCAGACACAAAGTCACAGGCTTGCTCATGACTGGCTTGATCGCTGGAGGATTGCTCAGCGGCTGCGGCATAAAAAGTGCAGGAGAGACAATTCCAACATCCGGTATGAAAACGGGGCAAAAGCTTACTGTGATTGACATGGATGCAGCTCGGCAGCAAGTATCGGACGAACTGGTGGTACAGTCCATCGACAGGCTGGGAGATGTCTACGCGAGGTCATGGCTGAGTGATGAAGAGCTGATTGTGGAGCGTCAGAATCAGTTATGGATTCATAATGTAAAGACCAACAAGGAGCGAGTTTTAACACCAGGTCGTAATGCTCTACAGTTACTTGCTGTGGTATCACCGGATCAACGCCATGTGTTTTTTACGGAGGGCAGTGCCAGCAGCAAGTATGATATCCAGGGCTATATTTTAGAACTCAGCAGTGGTAAGGTTACATCGGTTGGTCAGCTGGACATGACTAACGAAGTGAGCTGGGGCGATAAGGATCATCTCATTACAGGTACACCAGACGGTAAGATACATCTGATTGGTCTGAACGGCAAAGCAGAAGAACTAAGCTTTCAAGATCCGAATCACTCAGAATTAATTGCTCATGTCGAGAAGGTGGGTAACGACATATTTTATACAGGCAATGATAAACAAGGGTATCCGGTACTGAATCGGTTCTCTCTCAATCATCCTCAAGCTGTGACCATTGCAGAGGGGGCCATGTCTTTTGCTGTGTCGCTTGATGGTAAATCTATTGCCATTGAAAAGCGGAAATGGAATACATCCGAACCAGCCCGTATGATCATTTTGGATGAACAAGGCAAAGAGAAAGGGATCGTGGGTCAAGGGACTTTAATGAGTCGTGGAAGCTGGTCCAGCGACGGGACCAAGCTTGCTTTTTCCATTTATGATGAGGATCAGCAAGGAATGAGAGGGCTGTATGTGTTTGACCAATCCACGGGTAAAACCACTCCCGTTACGACCGATATCCAATCCTATGACAGTCCAACAGTGTGGAGCCCTTCCGCCCGGTTTTTATCCATGTACCAGAACATTTCGGAAGGTGGAAAACAACTGAATCAGAGCTACATCGTCGAATTTAAGAAAAAGTAGTAAAAAAAGGCGCATTTCCTTCTTCGGAATGCACCTTTTTTAAATTAGGCTGGCTATTCGATTGTGGGTCACTGCACAAACTTGCGATGATGTTTCTTCCCATCATATGAAAATAAGGCGAGCTTCCCCTCAATCATCGTTTCCAAATGAACGGTACGCCCCCACAGTTGATATACATATGGAAGCGTGCGCTCCATATATTTTAAATCCAGCTCAATGCCTTCATACTGGTGCTTGAGCTTCAACTCGCCTGTATGCTGATAATCCCCGTCCTCAACAACGATATAAGGGGAGCCGCCATTTACACGTGAGAACACAAGCTGATCCCGTATGTTTTCCCAGGATTTATCGGTAATTTTCCAATCCGGTCCCCGTTTCTCAAACACGTACAAATCTAAATCCTCTGTTAGCTGCTTGGTCATGTAATTGCGTATAAAAGAGGTGTCCGAATCAAACTCTCGCACCTCGAACATTTTAGCTCGGCCCTCGCCCGGTTTGCGTCCTTGGCGCTCTTGCTCCTCGCGAGTCGGGTTATCCCATCGCTTTTCAATATCTTCAAATATCTTCAATCCCAAATAATACGGATTCAAGCTTTGCTTGGAAGGCTGCACAACGGAAGCGTTCAGCATGGCAAATTCAACAGTTTCATCCCCGGTCAAATCCAGTTCCCTGACAATCCGTTGATGCCAATAAGAGGCCCAGCCTTCATTCATGATTTTGGTCTCCATTTGGGGCCAGAAATACAGCATTTCGTCCCGCAGCATCGTCATGATGTCCCGCTGCCAATCCTCCAGTACCTCGGAGAATTCCTGAATAAACCAGACAATATCCTTTTCAGGTTCCGGTGGGAACTGGCGTACCTTGATCCCCTCGGTCTCGGCCGAATCATGCTGCTTTACTGTGTCCAGTGACCACAGATCATCGTAAGGTCCGATGGGACGCTGGTGTTTTTTAGGTTCTTTTTGCTCCTTGATTTTGAGTTCCATGTATCGTTGTTTATCTAGATGCCTTGGTTTGATGAGCTGTGGGTCTACATGCTCTTGTATCGCCAGTACAGAGTCAATGAAGGATTCCACGGCCTTTGAGCCGTATTCCATTTCATAGCTGCTGATCCGTTCTGCGGTGGCAGACATGCTCTCGACCATATTGCGGTTGGAGGCCGAGAAGCGGGCGTTGTGTTTGAAAAAATCGCAGTGCGCCAACACATGAGCGACAATCAGTTTATTTTGCACCAACGAATTTCCATCCAGCAGGAAAGCGTAGCAGGGATTGGAGTTGATGACCAGCTCATAGATTTTACTCAATCCAAAATCGTACTGCATCTTCATCTTGTGAAACGTTTTTCCGAAACTCCAGTGGCTGAAGCGCGTAGGCATACCATACGCCCCGAATGTGTATACAATATCCGCCGGACAAATTTCATACCGCATCGGATAGTAGTCGAGACCGAATCCATTTGCAATCTCCATAATTTCTGATATCGCGTATTCCAGCTCTTTCTGGTCGGTACTCATCCCACCGTTCCCCCTTCCCGTTTGCGAAAAAAGGTGCGTAGGGCTTGGTATACCTCACCTTTTTCCTTGATGACATAGTACATAAACTGATCTGCCTTAATATTCTTGTAGGCTGACATCAGCGTACTGCTGCGATTATATTGGTTCACCTCTCCATAGCCGAACATATTGCTGCGCTTCATAAGCTCCTCAATTAGTTTCACACACCGTTCATTGTCTGAGCTTAGGTTATCGCCATCGGAGAAATGGAAGGGATAAATATTATAAGTGGAAGGAGGATAGCGCTTGTCGATAATCTCCAATGCTTTCAAATAAGCAGAAGAGCAGATTGTGCCACCACTTTCACCGCGAGTAAAAAATTCTTCCTCCGTAACCTCTTTGGCTTCGGTATGATGCGCAAGAAAGACAATTTCCACCTTTTCATATTGGCGACGCAAAAAGCGAGTCATCCAGAAAAAGAAGCTGCGGGCGCAATATTTTTCAAAAGATCCCATGCTGCCTGAGGTGTCCATCATAGCTATAATTACCGCATTGGATTGGGGAATGGTTTTCTCTTCCCATGTTTTGTAACGAAGATCGTCCGGACTAATATGATGGATGCCCGGATTCCCCTCACGAGCGTTGCGGCGCAGATTTTCGAGTATCGTTCGCTTCTTGTCAATGTTCGCTTGCATGCCTTTTTTACGTATATCATTGAATACGATAGATTCAACCTCAATTTGATCCTTATCTTTTTGCTGCAAATGCGGTAATTCCATTTCCTCGAACAGCATATCTTCGAGTTCTTCTATGCTGACTTCAGTTTCCATAATATCATGTCCTGGCTGGTCGCCTGCTTTCTCACCTTTACCTGGCTTCTGGGAAGCAGGATCACGTCCGATGACATCCCCCACCTGACTGTCGCCATCCCCTTGACCTACATGCTTTTGCTTTTGGTAGTTATAAATGAAGCGATATTCATCCAGACTGCGAATGGGCACTTTGATAATCTGTTGACCGTCCGACATTATAATATTTTCTTCCGTTATCAGATCGGGTAGATTTTGCTTAATGACATCTTTGACCTTCTGCTGATGGCGTTGCTGGTCCTGGTACCCTTTGCGATGCAGCGACCAATCTTCGCGGGATACGACGAATGAATATGGCTGGCGTGGTTCCGTCATTGTTAGGCACCCCCCAAGTGGATACACGGCACAGTTTGGCCTTGTTGGTTATTAAGTATATTCACGGGGATGTACGATATGTGATGGAACTCGATTTAAATTCTGCCCGTTTGCTTTTATAATGAAAGTAAAAAATGTAAAAAAAGAATGGAGAACCTTGGTTATGGAAGAAATTGCAGTGCTTATCGTAGACGATGAACAGGGACTGCGAGATATGCTGACAACGGTATTAAAAAAAGAAGGGTTTCTTCAGGTTAAGCATGCAGCCACGGGTCAAGAAGCGCTGCAAATCGTGATGGAATCTCGTATTGATGTGGTCGTGCTTGATGTTATGCTTCCTGATCGCGATGGGTTTGAGGTGTGTCGTCAGATGCGTCTATATACGGAAGCTCCTATTCTTTTTTTGACGGCAAGAGATACAGATTTGGACAAATTAATGGGATTTGGTATTGGTGGGGACGATTATATTACCAAACCGTTTAATCCGTTGGAAGTCGTTGCACGTATGAAAGCTCGAATGAAATATCGAAAAGTGACAACAGCGGACTTGAAGCCTGCCTTACGAACCTTAGATTATGGATATTTTTGTCTGGAGCTAGAATCAGGTGTATTGTATGTGCAAGACCAAGAGGTCGATTGTCCTGCACGTGAATGGCTGCTGCTGGTATTTTTGTGCAAGCATCCTAACCGTATATTCAGTGTGCGTCAGCTATACGAAGCAATATGGAGCGAGACCTTCCTTGGTGATGAAAAGACAGTAGTCATTCATATCTCCCGTTTGCGAAAAAAAATAGAACCTGATCCCAAGCACCCGCAATTTTTAGTTAATGTAAGAGGGCTAGGTTATAAAATGATATCAGTCAAGAGGGGGGAGCAAGAATGAACTCTCTCGTCAAGATGTCCTTTCGTTTTATAAAAGTAACATTATGTTTTGCTCTAGCCTATGTTCTTTGTTTTCTTATCTGTACTGTTATATATATTTTTATAAAAAGTACATTTGGTACATCTCATAATATGAATATTGATCTCTTCTGGATCGGACTTGGAATCGTGCAGAGCCTTGTGTTTATAGTTGTCTATGGATGGTATATAGGCAAACCCTTGGTGTATGTAATTAAATGGATTGGAAATATAGCAACAGGGGAATTCCAGGCACCGCTAAGTGAGCTAGAACTGCCAGAGCGCAAAAAAAATCAGAGAAATAATTATAAGCCTCCGTATCAATTGTATAAAGAAGTTTTTGAACAAATGAACATCTTATCTGCTCAATTGCGCAGTAATGAGGAAGAGAGAATAGAAATAGAAAAGCGAAAACAGCAGTGGGTAGCAGGCGTAAGCCATGATCTCAAAACACCATTATCCTATATTGAAGGATATGCAGCCATGCTGACTACTCAAGAGTATGATTGGTCCGATGAAGAAAAAAGAAGCTTTAGTATGGCTATCAGTGAGAAAGTAACGGAAATGAAGCAGTTAATTCAGGATTTGAATGCTTCTATGCAGCTCAAGGAGGGTGCCTTGCCGATCCAGCTGAAGAAGGAGGACATTGTGGAGTTTCTCCGCAATACAGTCATAGATATCGCTAACCATCCTTCGGCCGAGCAGTACGAATTTTCTTTTATGTCATTGGAGGCAGTATGTACCATGCCCTTCGATAGTAAATTATTAGGTAGAGCGCTGAAAAATTTTCTGATGAACGCAATCATTCATAATCCTTCAGGTACACATATTTCAATGGATGTAAATAAAGAGAGCGATAAGCTTCATATTTCGATCGAAGATGATGGAAAAGGAATGAATCCAACTGAATGTATACAGGTGTCTCATTCCAAAGAGCATGGCATATCTATTGCCAAAAGCTTTATTGAAGCTCATAACGGAACGCTTCATATTCTTCCGGGAAGTAAAAAGGGTACCAGGGTGGAAATTACTTTACCGCTAAATATGTAACTCTTTAACATCTGTGCCTTCACATTTTGGAGTCCGCTCGTTTTTTTGCCTGTTGTTTAGGAACTGTTTACCTGATGTTAACTTTCCTTCTGTAAACTGTATGTAACTAAAACTTCAGCATTAAAAGTCGAGAGGAGATCAGGAAATGTCTGAATATGTAATACATACACAGCAGCTAACCAGGCGTTTTGGAAAACGAGAATTTGTCAAACAAATAAATCTCCAGGTACCTGAGAAGCAAATTTACGGATTTTTGGGACCAAACGGGGCGGGAAAAACGACCACGATTCGTATGCTACTCGGGCTGATTAAATCCACATCCGGGGAGATTGAGATTTTTGGGAAAAAGCTCAAGGATCATCGCATGGAAATATTAAAGGATGTAGGTTCTCTGGTTGAATCACCTGCCTATTATGCCCATTTGTCTGCATATCGAAATTTGGAAATCGTTACAACAATGCGTGGGCTGCCGACCCGAAAAATTCATAAAGTGCTGGATTTGGTGAGATTAAGCAAAGATGCGTATCGACCGGTAAAAGGATACTCCTTGGGGATGAGGCAAAGGCTAGGAATTGCCATGGCGTTGATTGCTGATCCCAAATTGTTGATTCTTGATGAACCGACGAATGGTTTGGACCCGTCTGGTATCCAGGAAATTCGGGAGTTAATTATGAGCCTGCCTGATGCTTACGGAATGACGGTATTGGTTTCGAGCCATCTACTAAGTGAAATCGAACAGATCGCAACCTATGTAGGGATTATTAATCAAGGAGAAATGATTTTCCAGGGAACGATGAAAGAACTTACAGACAAAAGCAAGCCTCAATTATTCATTGAAACCCAAAATCCTGTTCAGGCTGCTGGAGCCCTGATGCAGCATGGATGGATTGCCGGAGCTGAATCCATGGAGCAAAAAGAGGTCATAACTCCTATTGTGGATCGGCAACAATCATCGGAGATGATCAAAGTGTTGGTAGAGCACAATCACCCCGTCTATCGGGTAAGGGAGAAGAAAAAAACATTGGAGGAAATATTCCTGGAGCTGACGGGTAAGGAGCGAAGTTTATGATACTCCAAGTTATCAAGGCGGAAGGATATAAGCTGAAAAAAATATGCTGGTGGCTTCCTCTAATACAGGGCTGTGTCCTTACAGGGATGACTGTCATGGAATGGTATCTCTACTTTCGTCAGGGGCCGGGAGGAGTCTATGCTGGTTTTGCGGTTATGTTTATGTTCATCTCGTTTGTGATGCTGCTTGGCGGTACACTTCTAGCAAGTATTATGGCGGGTACAGAGCATGATACCCAAACATGGAAGCAGCTTATGGCCATGCCGGTTCCCAGAAGCTACATCTACTTATCCAAATTGTTTTGGATTGTGATTCTGCAGTTTGGTACTGCCTTGATTACGATAGCAGGGATGAGTCTCATCTGGGTGCTGTATACAAACGAGCCCATTCCTTGGCGAGTTATGCTGCTGCAGCCGATTAACGCCAGCTTGGCTACTCTGCCTGTACTTGCAATTCAACTTTGGTTGTCTACGCTTTTTACTAATCAGGCATTCCCGTTAGCATTTGGCATATTTGGTTCTATTGCCAGCTTGTTTTTGGCACGAACCAGTATTCTTTGGATTAAATTATTACCTTGGTCGTATCCGGCTCTATCAAGTCCTCTAATTAAGGGATACGCAATGTGGGTGATCATTGCTTTATGTGCAGGGGTCATCTTCACAGGACTCGGTACTCTACAGTTTAGAAAGCATGAATTCAAATAGGAGGAGGAGAAGTATGGGATCCATTTTACGCGTGGAAGCGATGAAGCTTCAATGGGTCATGGTATGGATTCTCATTATATTAGATGCGGTTATCAATTCTTTAATGGGAGTCCTGGAACTGAACGATTTGAAGCAATTTTATGAGCCTAGCTGGTTAATGCTATACACCTATGCGGCGCAATTTCACTCGATGTTTTTTTATCCACTTTATTGTGGAATTATTGCTTCTCTTTTGTGCGCGTACGAACATCGAGACGGGGGATGGAAGATTTTATTGAGCAGTCCGTATCCCCGTCAGCGAATCTATTATGCAAAATATATATTGCTCATTCTGATACTGTTTCTTGATCAGCTTACATTCATAGTAGGCTATTTTGTAGGTGGGTATATAGCAGGTGCTCCAGGAACAATCCCTTGGATGCTCGTCCTTTCTACCGGATGGGGAGGGTGGTTCGGAATTCTACCATTGGCAGCCCTCCAGCTTATGCTCTCGGTAAAAATTCGCAATTTTGGAGCTTCACTAGGAATGGCTATTTGCTGTGTGGTGCCTAATATTGTTATGACAGGCTTTCACTCTTCCATAGGCGCATGGTTCCCTTTTACGATTCCTTATTATATCATGTTGCCGCAAACAGCGAGCTATGCTCCTAGAGTTGAGCCTTATAGTCTTGGTTTGATTGTACTTTTTACGTTTTTAGCCTATCTATTTGCTGGAAGAAAGATGTTTGTGAATAGAGATTGGCTGTAGCTAGGATAGCATGAGCATGTAATCCCAGGGCATCTCTTTGTTCTCAGAAACACTTAATAAAGCAGAAGCAATCCCGGCGACGCCTTCAAGCAGGCCTGCTTTTGTCAGCCAGGCCAAAGAGCTGTCTGCCCTTGGCTCGGGGTCCAGATATCCAAGTGGGCTATCGGCTTGAAAGCGATCTATCAGCTGACTGGTTAAGTGTTGAATAAGCGGGATAAACGCTGGTTCCTTACTGTGACACCACATTCGCCAGGAGATCGTAAGTAACCCGGCAAGACCATGACACAATGCAGAGGAGTCCATTTCCTGCTTAGTAACCTCATAGGTAATGGCACCGATACAGGCCTTCACAGCCATTTTTTGCAGTTCTTCATCATGAAGAGCCTTCCCGGCAAGATATAAGGAACAGGCAACGCCGGGAGTACCGTAACACCAGGCTTCTCTTGCTCGTTTTAAATCTAACTGTAAAGAGCCTGTTTCAGCTTCAAAAGGAACAATATGAGGCCAGTAGTAGCCGTATGTATCCTCATTTTTATACTTAAGCAGCCATTCTGTAATCGTTTCAATCGCTTGATATTGGCCTTTTACTTCAATTCCAGAACTGTAAGCTACAGATAGTAAGGCCAATGGTCCGGGAATGCCGTGTGCCATTCCGCAATTGAAATTACCCATAGCGTAATTGCTTTTATCACGATCCAAAAATTGGAACTTTTGCGGAGAGTACCAGCCTGGAACATAGCGGTTGTGAATTTTTATAGGATATGTGAGATCGGTTAAAAATTGAAGAATAGGCTCGACAAGAGGAGTACAACTAGGATCGGTTGAATTCATCACAATATATCTCCCAATCCCGGAGGCTCCTGAAATCGTATCAAAGGATTGCATGGGCATCCCTTCGTGCAGAGCTAATTGTGCTGTATTCAATTGCAGCCATTGTTCTGTCAGAGGAATCATCCATTCATGTATTTGCTGTAAAAAATGGCTGTAGTATTCGCCATGATTGGAGGCTTCTCTCACAGAAGAAGCGATGCCGGTCCAGCCGCTGTAAAGTGAGACATCATTCAGACCTTTTTTAGCAAGTGAAGCTTGAATGTGCTTCATATTCAAGTAGATTGCCTGATTCCAATCATACGTGGAATCTGAAGCACGACATTGAGATAGTAAAAAAATATTACCCGGATAACCGTGTGAAAGCGAAGTATCTCCCCATGGGTGATATTTTGTTTCGGGTGAAATATTTTGCTCTGCGTGGACTGCTTTGTAGACCGATTCAGGGTTACTCAGGCGCAAGGCGATTGTTGTACTGAAGTCTTTTGCCTGTAATTGCTCGCATGCTTCCATAACAAAATGGTCCGTTTTCATACGAATGCCCCTTTCATTTTTTCCTTCATTATATTGTTGCTCAAAGCTGGCGAGTTGTCCTTAAAAATTCTAAAAAGTAACGAGGGATTATCTTAATTGCATTCACTAAATTTAAGATGGATGTAAGAGTTTTATAAAGTCTAGTTAAGATTATATAAATTATAATAAAATTGTAAAAAATAAAAGGAGGTAGCAAAATGAAAAATCAATTTGATCTGGACTTGCAAGTTGCCAAAAATGAGGTTGCTCCTAAAGAGGTTCAACCAGCTAGCGGTCTTATCTGTACTCCTTCATGTGCAACAGGTACTTTGAATTGCCAAGTTAGTCTTTCTTTCTGCAAAACGTGTTAATAACGAGAAACAAGGTACAAAAGGCACGGTTTTATAACCGTGTCTTTTCCCGGTTATAAAATAGGGGGAGGAATTATGGTTGGAGATTTGCAGGAAAGGTCAGTTGAGATCAGCAAAAATATTACACAAAAACTGATAGACCTATCATATACAGAAAAAATAGTTCATCATAGAAACAACCTTTCACCTTCGCGTGGGACGGCCCCTTGGAATCCCGGCTGGCTTGCTGATGGAGTTCCAGGTGTATTCGTGCTGTTGGCCGAGTGGGGTTATCTGAAACCTGATCAGAATTGGGCAGAACATGTGCATACACAGTTGTTGTATTTACATCGCAATTCTTTAATATTACTACCCGATATATCTCTGTACTATGGTTCTACAGGTGTAGCATATGGAATATTGCTTGCCTCAAATAACAGAGCTAATTATCAGCAACTGTTAAATCAAATAAATGATTATATTCGTACTCAATGGGTAAAGTCACCCGTTATAAATACAATTACAGAGTTCAGCAAGCAGATGGACGTTATCCACGGCCTGCTCGGAGTGGGCAGATACACATTAGAGATTCCTGAAGACGACGAGAAGATGTGCAATCTGACCCATCAACTATTAGATACTATAACGCACTTTATACCTGAATATATACATTCGGTATCAAGGGGAAGTTCGACTTCGATTCATCTAGGAATGGCGCATGGCATCACCGGAATCCTTGCACTACTTGTCACTGCCCTACAAAAAAAGATTAGAGTTAAAGGATTACATGAGGCTATAGAATATATAGCCGATTTTTTGCTTATTCAAATTCAGGAGGATCAATATGGTTTGTATTGGCCTGTAAGCTCTCAAGCGACTTCAATGAACAAGACAGATAACAAAGAAGGAATGAGAGAAATTGAAGGCTGGTGCCATGGAACCTGTGGGATAGCATGGACTTTATTCAGAGCAGGAATGGAGTGTAGCAATGAAGAATGGACAAAGATAGCTGAACAAGCTATGAAATCCGTATTTTGCTTGGATGATGAGCTTTTAAACGCGCTATCCCCCACTTTCTGTCATGGATTGGCGGGTTTGCTTCATATGGCTCATAGATTCTATTACTTCACTGGTAATCAAGCTGCATTAGGCTTTGCCGACCAAATAGCATTAAAGTTGATGAATCTATACGATGAAGAGCTCCCATTTGGTTATCAGGACTTGGAGGGGACAACTCATGTTCATAATATAGGAATACTGCAAGGGGCAACAGGAATTGCATTAAGCTTGTTGGACTATGGAGTAGGGAAGGAACAACCTAAATATTCAGGGAGATGGAGTGAATTGTTTCTAATTTCGTAAAAGCTCTGTCTTAACTGCTTATTTGAAGCCGTGTTTTTGGGGAGGATTAGATGAAACAAAAATTTATGGTTATATCATCCTTTAAGAAGATTAAGCATTTTTTTGAGACTTTAAGCACTCCAGAAAACATTCAAATTATGTTTTATGATTCGCTTTACCAGGCTCTACCGGATATTGATGAGCAGTGCATCGGTGTAGCTTTGAATCAGGATCATGTAACGCTAGAGGATTTATCTCACTGGCACACCATTAAAGAAAAATTTACAGTCCCATTTATCTTCCTATCCTATCATTGTGATGACAAACGGCAATTGGATCTCCTCAAACAACTGCTTTCCATGGCTTCATCTGAATATGGGTTGGAAAGAGATCAGGAGGCAATTAGTTTATCACCCAATGTCATTTTTGATCCTGCTGGTAAGGTTATTTGGAAGCAAGGACATGAGCATATGCTGACGATGATGGAATTTCGATTATTGATGTATCTCCTTACAGCGAAAGAGTGTGCATCCACGATTGATCACATTATAGACAGAGTATGGGGAGTTGATGCTTTTACTACATCTAATACGGTGTATGTGCATATCCGAAAATTGAGAGAGAAAATAGAAGATGATCCAAGTCATCCGAAAATACTGGTAACATGCCATGGAATCGGTTACAGGTTGAATATATTTCCTAAAAACTTGGAGGTGGCCAGTTGTGAAGAGACAACTGCATTACACTGATGCTCATAACCTACATAGAGAACCGAGAGATAAGAATGAACGATGGTTCAGCGCATGTGATTATTTTCTAATCAGAGCCCCATTACTACCGTTAGAGCAATATTTTGAGGTGTTTTCGGATCAAGATGTAGATAGCCATCTTTCTTTGGAGGAAATCACTCGTCGACTAAAGCTTGTTTCCCGTGAAGCTGTAATTCGAGAAGCTATTTCATTGGCCTCTCCGTCCCTTATGCAGTTTCTACACTACTTGAACGATGACGATGCTTTGGAAGATAAAGGAGAGTTACAAAAGTATGAGAAGACGCTGAATAGCTTTTATCGTTATTTTATTCGGATGACTACCCGAACGACTCCATTTGGATTATTTTCAGGGGTGGGGCAAGGGATTTGTAAGGATACTACCCATTTGGACATAGGTACCTATCATCAACATTTGAAGAGAGCCAGACCTGACATGGAATGGATATATAAGATTGTCCGAAAAATGGAGTCTGACCCAGTCATATTTGATCAATTAAAGGTTTTCTTAAACCGAACGGTTATGATCAAGGGCGATCGCGCCAAATTACCATTTCGGCCTAAGCATGGAGCGGCAGAAACCGATGATTCGGCCGAAATGTTTAGTTCCATTCGGCTTACGGACGTCGTTCGCCTGACGTTTGAAGCTGCTGAGCATCCGATTCAGGTGATGGAGCTTAAAGAATTACTATTGGAGGCATTTCCTGACGCTACTACGGAAATTATCGCTCATTTTTTGCAGCAGCTTGTAGAGCAAGAGTTTATTTTGAGCGAGCTTAGACCTCCACTGATGGATCACTCACCTTTTCATTACATATTTGAAAAAATTAAAAAAATGGACATGTCTGATTATTGGACTGACATTTTACACGAAATTGATATTTTATTACGACAATACAATCAGTGCATGATTGGAGAAGGAGAGAAGGCCTACCGGGAACTATGTGGAAAAATGCTAGATATCATTGCTGTAAAAACGCCTGTACAGGTCGATGTCAAATTAGCTCAAGAAGTAACGCTGCCGAGACATGTGCTCGATGATGTTGCATTAGGAGCTGAAGTCATGTGCAGGTTGTTTTCATCCCCAAAAACGGATGAACTGGACGAATATTTAAATCGTTTTTTGGAAAAGTACGGAGTGTACCAGGAGGTCCCTATCAATGAACTGTTTGATGAGGATTGGGGACTTGGTATACCAAAGACGTATCGTACCAATGAGAAAAAATCAATGGGCATGGAAGCATTTAAACGCAACGCAGTTCTCTTTCAATGGCTTTCGAATGCCATTGCCAACCATGACATAGAAATCGTTCTTTCAGATGAGCAGTTGGAGCAGCTGACGATATCCGATAATGATGACACTTCCCCGGAATCTATGGAGGTATACTACAGTATATTTGCCGAATCACCTGAAAAAGTTGATTTAGGAGACTATAAGCTTTTACTTGGGCCCAGCGCCGGTTCTAATCGGGCTGGTAAAACTTTTGGACGTTTTCTGGATATGTTTAGTGAAGAGTATGTTCAGAAATTCTCTGATATTTATGATCATCACCGATGCTTTCATCCCGACGCCTTGTTGGCAGAGATGGTTTTTATGCCTGACCAGGGAAAAATATCGAATATATCACTGAGCAAAAATTTTATGGAATATGAAATCGTGTCCGGAACGACCTCTTCTAAAGATGAGGAGCAGACACTACACATGGATGATTTATTGATAGGTGCAACTCACGACCGTTTCTATGTCAAGTCCAGGCGTTTGGGTAAAGAAATCATCCCCCTGCAAACCCATATGCTTAATTACAAGCTTTCACCGCATATATTCAGATTCTTGACCGATATCACCAACAAAGAGCTTGGCACATGGTCATACTTTGACTGGGGGCCACTAGAGCAGTCTCCTTTTTTGCCAAGACTTGTATATGGAAAAATTGTTATTAGTGCTGCGCAGTGGAGGCTTGGCAAGGCTGCATTGAATATTTCAGATTTAACTGAGCCTCAAGCAAGGGAGGAGCTTTTTCATACTTGGAGAGAACAGTGGAATGTGCCACGCTATGTTTATTTAACGATGGGAGATAACCGACTGTTATTGGACCTGTGCAATCTCTTCCATATCAAAGAATTGCTTCGTGAGATGAGCAAGATGAGGGAAGGACAGGAACTGCTTCTTACCGAGTGTTTGGGCGATCCATTCCATACCCCGCTACATGGGACCGCTGGAAGATATATGGGGGAATTTGTGTTTCCGCTCAAGAAGAAAAAAATAAAGGGGAAGCCGAGTATTCCAAGTTTACCCCACAAGATGGATTCTCAAAAATTCATGGCTTATACCCCTTCGGGCATTCATAGAGGGTTCCTTCCAGGAGGTGAATGGCTGTACCTTAAATTGTATGGAGTCAAGGAAAGGGAAACGGATCTTATTTCCTTAAGCTTGGATCAACTCCGAAATAACCCGGAATTTGAGGATTGGAGTAAAAAATCTTATTTTTTGCGGTACGTTGATCCTGAGCATCATATTCGTCTGCGGTTTCAAGGGGAGCCAGGTCAACTATGGAGTGCTGGCTTGGCGCAATTAAATCAGTGGGCAGGTGAGCTGCGTGAAGAGGGACTTATCACCCATATGGTACTGGATACATACCTTCCTGAGTTGGAGAGGTATGGAGGGCAGACACTTATGGACCTGGCAGAACAGGTTTTTGACGTGGATAGCCGATGGGTTATCGCCTATATGGCAGGAATTCGTTCCAAAGCTTTCAATCTGGACATAGAGATTGCAGCTGTGATTAACATTATTCACTATTTAAGCAGCTTTGGTTTAACGATTCAGGAGCAAGTGGACTGGCTAGAAGGTAGAATTGACAGCAAGCCTTATATGAAGGCGTTCAGGGATGTTAAAAAAGCATTGATTACCGCTGTAGAATCGGAATATGAATGGATTAGACAAGCGGATACGGCTACACAGGTCGCTTTGTTGGCACTTGTAGAAAAAAGACAGGCCATGATTCAACAGTATGCTCAAGCGATAACCCTGGCTGACAACAATCATGAGCTTACGAATCATGCTAATGATATTTTAGGCAGTATCATTCATATGCACCTGAATCGTCTGCTGGGTGTAAATCGGGAACGGGAAATGAAATGTATGGCTTTGGCAAAGCATACAGCGGCCAACCTGTTGCATCGGAAAGGAGTGCGCCATGTCACAGTCTAAAGGACAAACCAATGACCTGGTTTCCTTGTCCTACCAAAATATATTTCGTACCTTTTTATTTTGGCCTCGTATATTCAGGCTGCTTTGGGACACACACCCTACTTTTTTGATCGCTATACTTATTACAAATTTGTTGAAGGGTGCCGTTCCTGCTGTGATCCTTTTAGCAACGAGGGAATTAATTAATAGTGTTGTGGCAGGAGCGTCAGGAGGAAGCTTTCAGCCTGTTTTTATAGCTTTTGGTGTTCTAATAGGTGTCAATTTGCTGTACGATCTGATCAATATTGGGGAAAGCTTTTTTCGTAAAATGTTTCAAAGCCGGCTATCAAACCAGGTAAATATCAGAATTATTGAAAAAGCACAAAAGATGTCTCTGCAGTCGTTTGAGGATGCAGATGTGCAAAATATGCTTCAACGTGCTCAGGGAGAAGCAGATTACAGACCATTTGAAATATTTACTCAGATCCTCGCCATTATGAGCAGTGTGGTAACCTTATTTTCGACGGGTGCTATTCTTATTGCGTGGAGATGGTGGGCATTTTTATTCATTTTTCTCATTCCATGTTTGTCATTCTATTCCTTTTTACGCATTGGGCAAAGAGAATTTAATGTTCACTTTCAAAGAGCAGGAAGACAACGCGAATCCTGGTACTTGTCTTTTTTGGTGACGAGAGATAATAGTTTTAAAGAAGTGAAAATATTTCAATTAGGAGATTACCTGCGAAAAAGATATAAAATGATACTCGAAGGGTTTTATCGTGAGGATAAAGTGCTAGCGGTTCGTAGATCCTATACTTCTCTTGCATTTCAGATTGTGAATCAGGGTGCATGCGCATTTATTATTTTCATGGCCATACAAGCCACTTATGTTGGTCAAATTTTAGTGGGGAACCTGGTGAGCTTAATTCAAGGTATCACGTTAACCCAGTCAACGTCGCAGAGCATTGTACAAGGTATTTTAAGTCTGTGTCAAAATAATTTGTATATTAAGCAGCTTTTTGACTTTCTGGATATGCCGGAGGAAACGAAAATGCAAAAGTCAGTTCAACACTTGCCTTTGTCCGCTATACACAGTATTGAATTTCGGAATGTATCGTTTAGATATCCTAACACGGAGGAGAATGCCATTTCTAATGTTAGCTTTACTCTTCATCAAGGAGAGAAGCTAGCCATTGTAGGGAGAAATGGATCGGGTAAATCAACAATTGTGAAGTTACTCACTCATCTGTATTCTGATTTTGAAGGAGAAATCTTAATTAATGGACACTTAATACACGAATTGGATAAAGACAGCTTTAGGGGAAAGATAGGCGTCGTTTTTCAGGACTTTGTACATTATGAGATGTCTGTTAGGGATAATATAGGCTTTGGTCATGTGGCTTCCAGAGAAAATGATGAGGCCATTTGGGCAGCTATTGATAAGGCAGGCATTGTAGATTTGATAGCTGGTCTGCCAGAAAAACTGAACACTCTGCTTGGAAAATGGTTTGAAGATGGACAACAGCTATCTGGAGGGCAGTGGCAGCGCATAGCAATAGCTAGGGCTTTTATGAGAAATGCTGATATCTATGTGTTGGATGAGCCGAGTTCTTTTTTAGACCCACACGCAGAGAAGGAAGTTTTTCAAAAATTTGATCAGCTTGTTCACGAGAGAATAGGAGTATTTATTTCACACAGATTGTCCTCCGCACGTATGGCGGATACCATTATTTTAATGAAGGAGGGCAGAATTGTGGAAGCGGGCAGTCATAAACACTTAATGGATATGGACGGAGTATACGCTGAAATGTTCAGGCTACAAGCATCTTCGTATCTTTCACAAGGAGAAAGTGAACTTGAGCAAGAGATGCTGTCACCTCCGTTGGTAAAGGCGACAGGCGGATCGTAAGAAAGGACAAATCCCCTCCTATTTTAGGAGGGGATTTTCTATCCTAACCACAAAACTCGAACTACAGCCATACTCACAATACCCACAACCACAGTAGCCAGCAAATTTTTGCTCCACAAAGCGGTCACCAGCGTAGGAAGGACCGCTATAAGCACTTGCCCATTAAGAGTGACCGAGGTTTCAGTTCGTACGAGCATATTTTCCATGACCAGTGCCGTGAAGATGCAAATGGGGATGTAGGACAGCCACTGTAACACAGGTTTGGGCAACGTCAGTTTTTGCAGCACGACGAAGGGGATGATTCTCGGAATTGCCGTGACAATCATGCCGCCGATAATGATATACAGGACATTGGGACTAATATTCATTTGTCAGTTAACACTCCAATCGTTGCGGTGATCATGGTCGCTACAATGACTGCGATATGTGATGGCACCCACCAGGATAAAAGGTACATTAGAACGGCCATACATAGCACAAGTAGCAGGCGATGCTTGAGTTTGGAGGTCTGGACACTTTGGAGCTGGGAAATGAGTAGGGCCAGAAACATTGCAGGTAAGGCAAAGTCTAGACCAAATGCTTCCGGCTGGGAAATCCAATTCCCTAGCACTCCACCAGCCACACAGGAAGCAATCCAAGCGAGATAAGCTGTAATATTAAGTCCGTTCATCCAGCGGTCACTGACCTGCCCGCCTTTAGCCAATTTATCCGACGCTACCCCAAAGGATTCATCCGTCAAAAGGATACCGATGCCTATGTTTTTCCACAGTGAGTATTTAGAAAAGTAAGGAGCCAATGACGCACTTAAAAGCAGATGGCGAGCATTCACAATAAATGTCGTTAAAATAATGACAGACGGAGGACTGGCTGCCGCCAGCATCGAGCACATAATAAACTGGGAGGCGCCTGCGTATACAAGCGCTGACATCAGACCAATTTCCATGGTGCTAACCCCTGATGAAGCGCCCACAATGCCAGCTGCGAATCCAATACATACATAACCAAGCAGTGTAGGAATACAATCTTTAACCCCTTGTAAAACGCTCAGTGAATCGGGCTTCGTTCCGCTCAATTCCGAAGCTATGGACATGTTAACCTTACCCCCAGTGTATAAATTTTATAATAGTATATAACGGAAATTGTGAAGTATCAATATATTATACAATTGTATGTTATATTGAATAATCCCTATAGCGAACAAGTAGTTCGTAAAAAAAGGGCGCCCCAGTCAGTTCATGACTTATGGGACAACCCTAAGGTGGTGGCTTATATAAGCTCTTGCCGTTTTTTCAGATATCCGTAGAGAATCATTCCCGAGACCGCGCAGATGGCTGCACATAGACCAATAACTCCATATCCCGCCTGAAGCCCACGCAGTATGCCAAGCTCAGTGGTTGCGCCGTAGACTATCTTGACCCCTTCGATTACCCAGCCGATCACATAGTTGCCAATGACACTACCTATGCCCATCAGTGTGACGACGAACGTAATAGCTGTATCACTGTCTTTCGGATATCTCCGTGCTATGAACGCCATCACGGTCGGATAGATCATTGCAATGCCGGCACCCGATGCGGCAAAGAGAAACGCCAGTCTCTCCCCACCCGCGATTGCTGCAAACGTACATATCGCTGAGAAGGCGGAGAATAGAATCGTCGAAAGTACAAACCCCATCCGGTCTGTGAGCGGACCAAGCAATAGGCGCCCCAACGAAAAGGTAAGAAAAAACGCTGAGAGCATGCTGGACGCCTTCACCGTGCTCCATGAATACGCTTTCTCTAAAAAGTTGACTAGCCAGCCCCCAACTGCGAGCTCAGAGACTACTCCAAACGACAGGATCATTACCATCATCCAGAGTGCCGGATCGCGGGTTAGGGTCTTGAGTGAGGTCCGTTCCTCATGCTGCAGATCGTCTCCCGGGAAGGTGCTGAGCAGCGCGGCCACAATCGGCAGCAGGCAGAGCGACAACATAGCCAGATACATTCCCCGCCAGTCCAGCGTATGCCCAAATACCGTCAGTGACATGACTCCCGTCGCCAGCAAAGGGGCGACTGTTGAGCTAAGCCCATAGAAAAAGTGAGACAAATTCATCATCGTGCCGGTATTTTTCACAAAAATCCTCGCCCCCAAAATTGCGAGTGCAATCTCCAGCATGCCGTTCCCGATATACATCAAGAAGTAGGAGGAAGCGAAGAACGGATACGTGTGCGACAGGTAGATGAACACTCCCGAGATGATCATGGAAGCAAAAGAAATGATGCTGACCGCCTTGATTCCCCACTTACGGACAAGGACAGCGGTGAACGAGCAGGCAATCAAATAACCAAGTGCGTTTAGAGACAACAATGTTCCGAGCTGCTGTTCATCCAGATTGAAGTCGAATTGAATGCGTGGAATGGCAGGACCTTTTATATTCTCCGAGATACCAAATACAATAAAGCCAATAAAAATTGTCGCCAGCTGCATCATGTACATGTGGCGGGACTTGCGGGTTTGCGGATTCAAATTTAGTCCCTCCTAGATAGTCAACGTTGATTTTCTCGCCTGTTGGGTGTTCAGGGATGGAAAAGTCACAGGATAGCGGCCTCCTTCAGGATATTACAATAGTTTTGAAAAACGTTTTAGTAAGTGAAGTTTAAGGACATTTATAGTTAATGTCAACAGTAAATTATAGCTACAGCGGACACTTTTGTGTATTCTTCATATATAGACTTTGGGATACGAGGAGGTATAATTCGGTGGATTCAATGCAATATATTATTGGTTCTAATTTGGCTCAAATTAGGAAAACTAGAGGACTTAGTTTGGATAAGGTGGCTGAACTGACAGGGGTTAGCAAAGGGATGCTGGCTCAAATTGAGAAGGGGAAATCTAATCCTACGGTAACCACACTTTGGAAGATTGCGAACGGCTTGCACGTATCCTTTTCGACCTTTCTTAAAGAAGACCCGCCGCAAATCACGAAGATTCGTAGAGCAGATCTGCATCCAGTTATTGATGAGGACGGTAACTATTTTGTTTACCCTGTCTTCCCGTATCACTCGGAAAAGAAGTTCGAGGTATTCACGGTAAGTCTGAAGCCAGGCTTTACACACAAGGCAGAAGAGCATCTGGGAGAGGAAACGATCCTCATGATCCGTGGGGAAATGTACTTTGAAATGCAGGGGCAACAGCTCCGATTGAGTGCAGGGGACGCCGTACAATTTCAAGGATCTGATATCCATACCTATCGTAATGATTCGGATGAGGATGCCGATTTTTATGTATTGATTTATTATGCGGATTAGTGGGATGATTAATATAGTCTACAACAGACTTCCACACAGGATTCTGCAAAATCCTGAGATATAAAAAGAGAGCAACGAGGAAAAGAGAGGAAAGAACCCATGGAAAGCAAGTACATCCGAGAAACCTACTGCTTTAAGACGTCCCGAGTATTTCCCAACGATATCAACAATCATAACACGCTCTTTGGAGGCCGATTGATGTCATATATCGACGATATCGCATCTATTGCTGCCGCCAAGCTGTGCCGTACGAACACAGTAACAGCCTCGACGGATTCGGTAGATTTTTTGCTGCCTATCCACCCGAGCGATTCTGTCACGCTGGAAGCGTTCGTAACTTGGACAGGCCGCAGCTCGATGGAGGTGTTCGTAAAAGTGATTCGCGAGGGATTGATGACTGGTGATCGCAAAATTGCAGCTACCGCCTTCCTGACCTTTGTGGCATTGGACGAGAACAATCGTAAAGTGACCGTCCCACAGGTGATTCCGGAAACAGAGGAGCAAATACAATTACACCAGACGGCTCCATCGCGCGCAGCCATACGGCGTCAGCGGAGGGAAGAAAGCAAGCAGCTGGCTAGTTTTCTGACGACAGATTTTCCGTGGGAAGTGTAGTGTACTAGACATCCCCATTTTTACCGTTTTAGCATAAAAAGGAGCCGTTTTCCGTTAGAGATCACTACGATCTGTTCGGATGACGGCTCCTTTTGATAAGGATCTGAGCTATTCCACTTTGACTACACGGAAATGCTGGTTCGTCCCGCCATTATCGCCCCATTGAATGGCTTTAGCCCCATCGGTGGTGGCACCTTCGGAAATGTCGATTAGCTTGCCCGTTGCCCGATTTTTCAGCTTGTAATAGCCCCCGGTTACGGATACGAGCTGCCAATGCTGGCTGGACCAGCCTCCATCATTCCACTGTTCGATCACTGCGCCGTCCGCTGTAGCACCGCTTTCAACACCAATCAGCTTCCCGCTGTTCCGATTCACAATTTTATAGTATCCGCCGCCTGCATCCTTAAGCTGCCATTGCTGGCTTGGTGCTCCGGAATTCGCACGCTGCTCTAGATCTGCTCCGTCTATCGTCGCATTGCCAATGATGCCTAGCGGCTTGTTGCTCTTGCGACTTACCAGCTGATAATAAGCATCCGGGTCGATGACCATCGGCGTAGTTACGCCCTCCACCACACCACTGGCGGTATCAATATTAATGCTGTCGAACCAATCCATAGCTAATGAGGTCGCGGTTGGAAAACGCAGCGGCAGCCATACATATTGAGAATCCTGCACAGGACCACCCCACGCCCCAGCCCAACGGTCGCCCAAATACAGATACGAGGTCGTCTGCGTACCTTCAACAGGAATGACGTAGGCCGACTGTGAACCATAGGTTGTACTATCCCCGAAATTCATCGTATTGCTCCAAGTTCCCTCAATGCTGGATGCGGTAGCATACTTGGCCTGATTGGGATTCCAGCCGGTTGCCCCGGATGTAATCAGGAAGTAGACGTCTCCTTTTTTGAACATCGCTGGAGCTTCACGATATTGTCCTGGCCAAAGTGTAGTCACCAGCGATTCAACTTGAAGGAAATCCGGTGTCAGACGATAAATGTTCAGATCCGCGTTTACACGGGTAGCCGAAATCAGGTATGCAGTACCGTTATCGTTGTATACGGTCATATCGCGCGAATCATAATCCAGCGGACGGAAGCTGCCCTGATACGTATAATCTCCGTCTACAGTATCGGATGAGGCAACTGCCACTCGGGCTTCGTTGTAATTAATCCCGTTTTCCTTGTGCATCCATAATACGTATTTGCGTGTTTTTCCGTTATAAATCACTTTCGGACGTTCAATATTCGATACATTCAGCTCTGCGGCCGAACTGCTGGTCAGCACGTTTTTACGAAACTCCCAACTTTTTAAATCAGAGGAACGATAGGCGGAGACCGCCTTGAATGTTCCATTCGGATTACGATTTTCACCAAACCAATAATAATAACCGTCCACTTTAATCATCCCGCCCCCATGGGCATGGACCACGTTTCCATCTGTATCTTTAAACTGAATGCCATTTACTACATTCGCTGAAGCAGCTGAAGCAATCTTAGGTGAGAACATCTGAAAAATGCTTAACGAAAGCAAAATAGTGAGCATAATACACAGCAAGCGGGCAAAATCATATTTCATTGTTTCGTCCTCCTCTGTATGGTTATTTTAAAGCGCTTTCATTAATAGGGTCTATGAAGTAGTTTTGATAGAGCTACTTATCCCAATTGTATCCATATTGAATTGAAAGTGCTAGAGTAGTATATTGACCATGTATATGGCAAGCGTCATCCCAATTTAACAGACTTTAATCAACTGGTGAGTGTTACAAACTGGCTAATATCCATTAGGTATACAGGAGGCGACCATGGAAATATACGCGATTGATACAAGTAAGCCGGAGGCTGAGCGACATTATGAATTACTGGTAAATCAGGTTACACTGGAAAAACAGCACAAGTTGGATCGTTTTTTACATCGAGAAGACGCTTTGAGGGGGTTATACGCCGATGTGCTGTTAAGGTGGTTGGTTTGTCGGCAATTAAAAATACCAAATGCCAGCCTTCAGTTTACATACAATGCTTTTGGCAAGCCCTCCTTGTTGAATGCGCCGGCATTCCATTTTAATGTTTCCCATTCGGGAAAATGGGTAGTATGCGCCATTGATGATCACCCGCTTGGTATTGACATTGAACAGCTCCGTCCTATTGATTTTGAGGTAGGCAGGGTATGCTTTTCAGACACAGAGTACGATGCATTAATGCAGCAGGATGCAGAGAGTCGTTTATCCTATTTTTACGATCTTTGGACGCTCAAGGAAAGTTTTGTGAAGGCCGAAGGGCAGGGGCTGACGCTGCCGTTAAAGTCTTTTTCATTCGAGTTGGAAGCACGACCGTCTATAGGTTTCACGACAGAGGGCTTTACTACGGAGTATTGTCATTTTAAGCAGTATGAGCTAGACCCAGATTATAAAATGGCTGTCTGTGCAGCTCATGATCACTTTGCGCAGGAGGTACAGCAGGTAGATATAAATACACTACGTTTGGAAGTGGCAACCTTGGCGTAATATGCAGCAGATCAAGCATATAGTTGGAGAAAAGGAGATGAGTGGCGTTGACATTCGTTTTGTTCAAGCACGGCAGGTTATATGGGGACTGGGCTTCCAAAGGAGACTCTATCGTTGTACAGCATGGCCGCATACAGGCCATTGGATATGCCCGGGAGCTTGAATTGCAGTTGTCCGGTAAGGAGTACGAGACGGTGGATTGGGAGGGTGCCAATGTACTGCCGGGCTTAACCGATGCCCATATGCATTTGTCTATGCATGGTATGAAGCTGGCTATGCTGGATTTCACATCAGCTACTTCCAAGGACGAGCTGCTGGCTATGCTGCGCAAGCGGGTCGCTGTAACACCGCCGGGAGAGTGGATTTTAGGACTTAATTGGAACGAAAACGCGTTTATTCCTGTTGAAATTCCAAATATAGCTGAGCTGGATGCCATTACAGATCAGCACCCGGTATATCTGACTCGTACGTGCTTTCATACGTTTTTGGCCAATTCAGAGGCATTTCGGCGTGCAGGTATTCACGAGAACACCCCTGATCCGGCTTCAGGAGCCTATGGACGAGACGCAGAGGGACGGTTAAATGGATTGATTTATGAGGAAGCATCCTTTGCCTTTACAAGCGTGCAGCCAGAGCCGGATTATTCGGCGAAGAAGGATACGATCCGGCGGGCTTGTCTGGATGCGCTACGGCTGGGTCTGACTGCTGCACACACGGAGGATTTACGTTTTTTGGGCAGCGTAGAGACGATGCAGCGAATTTACAAGGAGCTGCGAGAAGAAGGTGTTGCTTTTCGCACACACCAGCTCATCTATCATCCATTTATCGAAGAAGTGAAAGTACAGGAGCTGCGTGCAGGTACCGGAAATGAGT
Organism: Paenibacillus sp. EKM10P; assembly: GCF_011800655.1. Classification (NCBI taxonomy): domain Bacteria; kingdom Bacillati; phylum Bacillota; class Bacilli; order Caryophanales; family Paenibacillaceae; genus Paenibacillus; species Paenibacillus sp. EKM10P. The sequence continues at coordinate 712,532 of NZ_JAALET010000001.1, forward strand.
GGTTCAAAATCGGTGCAATTAAAATATTTGCTGACGGCGCTATTGGTGGAAGAACGGCTTTATTATCCGAACCTTATAGTGATGCTCCACATACGTGTGGAATGGCCATCCAACCACAGCCAGAGCTGAATCAGATGGTGGCAGCAGCCAGAGCCGCAGGCTTTCCAGTGGCTGTACATGCCATCGGAGATGGGGCGGCGCACATGATTTTGACAGCGATGGAGGCCCATGGACTAACGGAGGAAAGCGGGTTGCCGGATCGTCTGATTCATGGGCAGGTGCTACGGGCTGATTTGGTTAAAAGAATGGCGAAGCTGCCGCTGATTGCAGACATCCAGCCTCGTTTTGTCGCCAGTGACTTTCCCTGGGTGCTGGATCGGGTTGGGAAAGAACGGACCGAGTATTTATATGCCTGGAAAAAGCTGCTGCAAGCAGGCATTCCGTGTGCTGGAGGCAGTGATGCGCCGATCGAGCCCCTAAACCCATTTCTGGGTATACATGCGGCAGTGACTCGCGCCAAGTCGGAAGAAACGCATGAGGGCTATCTTCCCGCTGAGAAGCTGGATGTTCACGAAGCCATTCATCTGTTTACTATGGGAAGCGCAGTAGCGGCTGGGGAAGCTGATGAAAGAGGGACAATCGCTGAAGGCAAAGCCGCTGACTTTACCGTTATTGACCGCGATGTATCGGAAAGTCACCAAGCTTTGCTTAATGTTAAGGTACGAATGACCGTTGTGAACGGGCAAGTTGCATACCGGTCGTAGGCTGGTAATACGTATGTATGGCAAAAGCCTTCAACTTCACTTTTTACGTGAGGTTGAAGGCTTTTGACTTTTACAAGCCACGCTGTATGAAGCGGTCCGCATTTTTCACACTGACCCACAGATCAGAGCTTGCGCCGCCTGGATACCAGTAGGCGAAGCCAGCAAATCCTTGATCCTGACCCAAGCGGTACTTACGAGTGATGGATCGCCCTTCTTCCAGCCATAGCTTATGAAGCTGAGTATCTTTGTAAGACACGGTATACTGCTGAATATCCTCGTTCCAGATCGGTTTGGAGGAGATACGGGACACCAGCAGATTTTGCAGATCTAGTGAAATATCAGAGGAAGCGATGGATTGCCCGTTAGCGTTAAGTGTCCAATTCCGTGTAAATAACGGCAGCGCCAAAATTGCTTTTTCCGGATCGGTGGTTTGTACAAAGCGCCGCACGCTTTCACGCAGCCATGGCAGGGAGGACACGGAGCCGGGGATCGAGCTTCCCCCCCAATGCTCGTCATATCCCATCAGAATTAGATAGTCTGCCGCAGCGCCAAGCTTTTGGTAATCAAAAGCGGCAGTCCAGTCCGTTCCGTAATCAGGAGATACACAGAGCGCCAGTACTGCATTTTGACTTTTCAACTTCGCTTTTAGTTGCTGGACGAACAATGTAAGATAGGCACGATCCTGACCATCTACATTTTCAAAATCAATGACAAGCCCATCTAAACCATGTACAGATACAGCATTGGCAAGCTGAGTTATGGTTTTAGCTCGTAGAACCTCACTGGACAGAATTTGGTGTGTCAACGCCAGGTTGGAACGGTTGCCCACCATAGCCCAGATTTTTTTTTGATGCTGTTTGGACCAGGTAAGCAGCGAAGAATTGGTGTAATCGCTGATACTGCCTGTTTCGTTTAGAAAAAACCAGCGTGGTGACAGGGTGTTGATGTTGGATTGAAGCACCGTATTTTCAAACTGCTGAACGGTTTGGTCATATTGCCAGCCTAATCGAATGAAAGAAGTAGTGGAAGCAGCTTGGCGAGCATGCTGTGCTGAATACGTTAGCAGCCGCTCCAATAATACCGCTGTTTCTTCACGAGTGAGAGAAGATGCCGGGCGAAAATAGTTGTTTTCACCTTTCATAAAGCCGTAACGATTCACGGTGGTTACCCCTTCAAGAGCCCAATCAGCAATTTCGTCACGATCTATGAAAGAGGAAATAGCGTTACCTGATCCGCCCGAAGAGCGGATGAGACGTGCAATCATTAAGGCTGCTTCTTGCCGGGTTATAGGACTATTGGGTTGAAATGTAGCGGAAGAACCTCCCTGTACGATATCAAGCTGCGAAGCCGCCTCAATCCAACCGTAGTACCACGCTTGCTTGGGAACATCCCGATAGGAGGAGACAGCTGCTTGTACAGGCTCCAGAGCGAGGACACGATCCAATGCGGTAACCCATTCAGCTCTGGTAACGGCCTTTTTAGGTGAGAAGTAACCAGGTTGTGTACCGTTCAAAATTCCTTTAGCGTGTAGGGAAATAATAGACTGATAGGCGTAGCTGTGTGAAATATCTCGAAAAGCTACGCCGGTTGCTGCTGCCGGGGCAGCTAAGTATGAAGTGAATGCTGTGAATATTGTAATGGCTGTAGTTGCCGATAGAGTAAACCTGGTTAGCCAACGCGATCGTTTGGAACTCATCCCAATAACCTTCTTTTTTATGATAGATTGTAAGTGTATATATTGTTACTCGACGAATAATACTATCAAAAAGAGGAAAGTTATTCATTGCTAAATTGCTGGAAAAATACCAAAAAACCCGCTACCGATGGGTAACAGGTTTGATATTGGATAAACTATGCTTTTTTGGCATACATAATACCGATCGTTTGTGGACCACAATGACTGGATATAACACAGCCTGCTGTTGTTAACAGTACCTCTTGTGCGTTCGTTTCCTCTTTCAGACGTGCTTGCAGCATCAGCGCATCTTCCTCAGCCAGAGCGTGCACGACAATGATCATATCGTTATCCATCAAATCCCGCTGGTTCAGGGCATTTTGCAGCATTTGTTCCAGTGCTTTTTCACGTTTGCCGCGGACCTTGTAGGCAGGCGTCATTTTTCCATCAATCACTTTGATTACCGGACGAATTTTGAGCAGACTGCCGATCAGGTTTTGCATGCCTGAGCATCTTCCGCCTTTATATAGATATTCGAGTGTATCAATCACAAATTCCGTGTCGATTAGCGGTCTGGTTGCCGTCAACATGTCTACAATCTGCTCTATCGTACTACCGTTTGCTGCCGCGCGAGCAGCTTTCATCACAAGCAGGCCAAAGCCGCATGACAGATTTAGGGAATCAAAAACCGTAATGCGACCTTCTGGAAATTCGGAGGCAGCGAGCAGCGCATTCTGGTACGTCGATGATAGCTCGGAGGACAGACTTATATATAAAATGTCTTCTCCTTGTTCTATGTAGGGCGTAAAGGCTTGAATAAAATCTGCCGGAGAAGGTGCGGCGGTACGAGGTAAGCGTCCCTCGCAGCTGACACGCTGAAATAATTGTTCCGGGTGAATGTTCACCCCATCTTGCAATGCTTCATCACCAAATACGGTATACAATGGTACAATGCTAATCTCGTACTGTTGACGCCAGTGAGCAGGAACATCACTGGTACTGTCTGCAAAAATTTTAATTTTGTTCATACATTAAATCCTCTCTGTGAGATGCAGAAAAATCATAAAGATTGCACAGACGAAGGATAAATATCCGCCGTGCTATTCGGAATGGCGAGACCGAGGGCAAGTAGTGCAATAAAGCCTACAATAATGAGTGCATTAATGATTAATCCAATAATAGCAAAGGTTTTCTTACGGTTTTTTAACGCAATGCCGATGATTCCGACCACAAGTCCGCTACAATTGAGCAGTAGGCTGCCTAAAAAAATAAAGGGAATCAGCATGGTTCCGGTTTGCTGCAAGGCGACTTCCGGGTTCATAGTTTGGTATTGGCTGAAATGAGCCATCAGATTAATGACCATAATAGCCAGAATAATATATCCGATCAGACTGACGAGCGACATAATAAAAGAAGCAATTCCGGGACCGGAATGCTTGAGCTTGACCGGAGGCTGGAACACAGGAGCTTCTGAAAAAACAGGGTGCTCCTCAGACACAGCAGGCTTTTGCAAATTAGGATCTTGGTTACTCATTTTTTCAACTCCTTGAACATAGTCCGAACAGGTACTAATTTTCCACAAAATAAACAAAAAAGCAAGCCACTTTACACATTACCCTCCAATAGACAGAGCTTAATCATCGAATTTTGTATGCGGTTTGTTTACACACACTGGCTGGTAAACTTCATGCTGTTCCGATAAAATAAGAAGAACATTCGGGTAAAAGGATCAGGGAAAAGGAGTATAAAAAACATGCAACGAAGATGGATTATGGTAGGATCTATAATGATGATGTTGGCGGTAGCCATTGGAGCCTTCGGAGCGCATATTGTAAAAGCACGGATTGACGCGGATGCATTGGCCGTATATGAAACCGGTGTGAAATATCATATGATTCACGCTGTCGGATTGCTGATCATTGCGTTGGCTGCCGGACAGTGGGGCCCTTCGACCCGCTTAAGATGGGCTGCGCGGCTGTTGTTCACGGGTATCATTTTATTTTCCGGCAGCCTGTATGTGCTAAGTTTAACCGGAATCCGTGTGCTGGGTGCGATCACCCCATTAGGAGGCGTGTGTTTTATTGCAGGATGGATATTGTTGACATGGGCTGCTGCCGGTCCAAAGAAAGAGAATTAGAAAGCTCATTGCCCCATTTTAAAAAAGAGAATCGATAGGAAAGACGCCATGCTTTTCCACCGATTCTCTTTTTTCATGCTTACTTGTTTCTAGTGAGATATTACATTTACGATGTGATCTCATCAATCTCATTCATTTTAAAGGAGTACACTTGCTTCTCATCAACATGATACACACTCAGCAGGTTATTATCATGGTCCAGGTTGAGTATGCGGCATGGAATGCTGCGCTGTCCGCCGTAGCGGTTCACGATTAACCGTACAAGCGTATTATCATGTATATAGCGTTTAATCCATTCGTACGTACTAAGGTCTTGTTGTATTGCAGGCTTTGGCTGTACGTGGGATTGCTTGATCTCTTGAATAACGGGTGTCTTGTTCGTAATTGCGGCTGATTTCTTTTTGGAGAATTTTTCCGCAAGCGTAGCGGCTGCATCAGACGGGCTATTAACGGCCGACTGTTTTTTTAGATACAATGCAGCTTCAATTAAATTACCAAGTTCGATACCGGATTGAATCCGACTATCCGCAATTTGTTCGTTTTGGCTCAAGAGATGAAGCAGGAACTGAAGGGCCTCTACGTTCGAACGACCTTTAACTAATACATCAACATTAAATAAATAACTGGTTTCGTCTTGATTTGATTCCTTTTTCATACATCCTCCAGCCCAAGCCCTGGGTAATTAGTCTTTTGTAGTACCTATCAATATATCATTAAAATGTAATCTGTCATAGGGCCTAGGGCCCTGTTGTTGGACATTAGCAAAAATAAGTTCTATATAAAGCCCTATGCGCTAAATTTTTTCTGAATCCACAGGAAATGTACATTTTAGCATGTGTGTACATGAATGAGGACTGTATATGAGAAGAATTAATAGAGCTAGAGCTAAAGTATGCATATACCGAGAATAAGTGAGGTGGGGAATGAAATCAAGTAATTTAAATTTTAAATATTTTACAAAAAAGTATAGCGTGGCATATCTTCATTAAGGATCTTTTTCCGCCGAGAAAAAAATTAAAATCCCCCTTAACGAAAGAGGGATTTGGCATATCAAAAACATGGTATATTATAGTAAGCAAAAAATAAAGTGGATGTTATATTCAATCAAAATGGGATTCGTTGTGATTGAATATGATAGTCATGTTCGACTGCCCAACTCACAAGACCACTCCAGAAATTTTCACAGACTGAAATGATCTTTGTTGGTTCCGCTAAATCTCCGGACATAACCAACTTAACTAGATGATCAAATCCCTCTGGACGATCCGGCAGTTCCAGTGCTTCTGGTAGAACCATTGAGCCCGTTGAGAAAAGCTTCTGATTGTGTAACCCAACTAACATAGCTCCATATTGGGCAAACTGCATGATCAAGTACGGCAAGTAGGTACGAGGGCCATTTATAGTGACATTTCTAAGCTTTCCAATAAACTCATACATTTCACCTACAAGCACTTCGTTGATGGCATGCCTGAAATCTTCCTTTGTTGGGGATTCGGCAGCTTCCTTTAATATAGAAAAAAAGTCTTTAGGATCATACAGACGAAGTGGGGAAAAGAAGGGTCCATGTGTCAACGGCCAGTCGCCCTCAACAGTAGAGGCGGTTTTCAGAAGAATGTCTGAACTACAGACGTTCACCTCAGCTTTCCAGGGACCCGCCGACCATTCATGGCTAAAATCTACAGGAGCGTTGGATTCACTTAATACACAAAACATTTCAATATCTGAGAAAGGGCCGTCCGTACCTTTGGCAACAGATCCATAGACCCCTATAGCTAGAATTTTGTCTTTGTATACTTCATGTAACCTAGCAGCTATTTCATGGCACGTCTGAAGCCTCTCATTTCGGGAAATGTGGACAGGTCCATTCATGTTCATTTGTGATTCTCCCTCCGTTTTTAGCAAGCATGGTATGGAGTGCTGTGGGGAAATAGCGACAAGTGAAAACATCTATTTTATCAGTAGTGTGGTGACTTATGAAGCCCTTTGTTAAGAGAACTAAAAACATTACGGTCAATAATTTTATTTTTCATTGTGTGATTAATGAAATGCCTAGCAGAGATTTTGTCAGTCTTAGAATATACTCTTCCAAAACTTCATTTTTTGAAGTGAGCTTTTCATGGAAGGGGAACTGGTCCATCAACCTTCATAAACCCAATACTTGTGCCCGTATCATTAAATATGCTATAGCACTCGGTTGGGATTACAGCCAAGAAAAGAAACAGATGAAAATGGATCAGGCTGATTTTCTTATAGCCGAACTAGGCTTAGAGGACTAAGGTGAAGTGTTTGATTGTACCAACTAAGAGACTTGTCCAATCTACTGATTCGCCATTTGATTCGCCATTCAGCGAGGGTTTAATTTCACCTGTGAGCCCTTGCCGCCCGTCTGGATTCCAGTTTCCTTTACACCGACTTCCTTCAGATCGCCCAGTAGACGCTCCAGCACCGCTTTGGCGACAGGTGCTTCTTTTGCGCCTGAGGCCTTAACGACCAACTGTACCGGTTTACCGGAACGCAGTTGTTTGTCCGCCTGACGCAGCTTCGTGTCGTAATCATGCTCCTCAATGTGAGCGGTGAAGCGAAGCTCCTTGACCTTTTCTTTACCATGGTTTCCTGCGGCTTGGCCGTTATTTGTTTTGCTTGCTGCGGCTTTTTTTTGCACAAGCGCTTTTCCTTTGCCCTTTGCAACCAAGCTGCACGGTGGCGGACTACTCATCAGTGAGGTGCAGACCAGGTCCACTCCCTTGGATCGGGCCATAGCCAAGGCTTCTGACTTGGAAACAACGCCGAGCTTCTCCCCCGAGAGTCCGGTGAGCACCACCTCGTCAGCTTTAATTTGCTCGTTAATTAATACTGCCACTTCAATGTAGCCTCCCTTAAACAATGATAAAACTATCATATACGGAACCTATGTGCGATTCAATTGAACTTCGATATATCCTTATTGACAAAAATCACTAACCCCTATACTCTTTTACTGATAATGATTATCATTTTCCGATGCATATACATACAGGGGTGATTGAGAGAAATGAAAAAGATGTGGAATGGCCTATTGTTATTTGTAGTTTTTGCGATTGTATTGGCAGGCTGCGGTTCGGCTGGGAATAGCTCGAAGACGGAAGGGGCTACAGGGTCTGAGCAGACATCTACAGCGGCTGGTCCGGTTACGGTTAAGGACGACCATGGGGAAGTCAAGCTGGACAAGCCAGCGGAACGTGTCGTTGTACTCGAATGGACGTTTACCGAGGATCTGATTGCACTTGGCGTACAGCCGGTCGGGAATGCGGACAATGCCAACTATAAGCTGTGGGTGACACCAGAGGCGAAGCTGGCTGATACTGTAACGGATATCGGTACACGGGGCGAACCCAATCTCGAAGCGATTGCGGCGCTCAAGCCGGATCTTATTATCTCTAACGCCGATAACAATGCAGCGATCTATGCACAGCTTAAGGGAATTGCACCGACGATAGAGTTTGATCCTTACAAGGGGAACGGCTATGATTACGACCGTATGGTCGAGATTTTCAAGCAAATCGCGGTGGCTACCGGTAAAACGGAACAGGCTGATAAAGTCTTAAGCGAACTTGACCAGCACTATGTAGAGGCAAAGGCAACATTGGAGAAGGCGGGCAAAGCAGACTTTCACTATGCGCTGACACAGGCCTTTACAGCTCAAAATGCTGCCAGTCTGCGAATGTTCAAGGATAATTCAGTTGTAGCGGGTACGCTTGCGAGAATCGGCATGGTGAACGACTGGAAGTCGGACCAGACTGAGAAGTACGGATTTAGTACCGTAGGCATCGAAGCTCTTCCAGCTGTACAGGATAGTAATTTTATCTACATTACGCAAAAGACGGACGATATATTTGGCACCGCCATGAAGAACAACACGGTATGGAACGGACTGAACTTTGTTAAAGAAAAACGCACCTACCCGCTGGACGGTACAACATGGACTTTCGGCGGTCCAATTTCGTCCAAAGTACTGGTTGATCAAGTAGTCGGAGCTCTGACGAAATGACCCGAACGGACACAACGGGATTATCGAAGACTTGGCGTATAGGAAGCATCTTTGGGGGCGGCTTGATCGTCCTCATCGTGCTTTTTTTTGTAAGCTTGTGTTATGGGGAGGCTTCGATCCCGCTCCATACAGTCATCGAGGCGTTGACCCAGCGTCAGAATACGCTTGAGCATAACATGGTTTGGGATCTTCGGATGCCGCGTACGGTCATTGGAATTCTGGCTGGCGGTGCGCTGGCCATCGCGGGTGCTTTGCTTCAGGCCATCACCAAAAATCCACTGGCAGCTTCTGATACCCTAGGGATAAACGCGGGTGCCTACTTTGTGGTCGTACTGGGTGCGGTGATGTTTCCCGGATTGCTGCACCAGGCGCCATTTCTATTTGCTGCCGCTGGCGGTCTGTTGGCAGCGGTGCTGGCTTACTTTATGGGCGGGGGAAGAGCGGGAACTCCGATTCGGTTGGCGCTTGCCGGCTTGATCGTATCCATGGTTCTTGGTTCGTTTACCGGAGCACTGCATATTTTTTATTCATTTGAAACACAGGGGCTGTTTCTCTGGGGTTCGGGCTCACTGGTGCAAAATGATTGGAGTGGGACGACTTACGCTTGGCCATGGGTCGTAGGACTCTCGGTCATTGCTGTTATGCTGTCAAGGCAGTTTGATGTGCTGGATCTGGATGAGTCCACATCCACATCCCTTGGACAAAAGGTTAGCTTAACACGGGCGGTGGGTATTGTATTGGCGGTTCTGCTGTCGACCATTACAGTCAGCGTCATTGGTCCCATCGGATTTGTAGGTTTGGTGGCTCCGCATTTGGTGCGCCTAAGCGGGTTGAAAATGCATCGTTGGGTGCTACCCGGTTCCTTCCTCTGGGGGGCACTGCTGTTGATCGGCGCAGACGTGCTGGCGAAAATGATTCACAAATCAAGCATGGATCTGCCGACCGGAGCGGTCATGGCCTTGATTGGGGCACCTTGGTTGATTTGGCTGATTTTGCGGAAAATGAAGCTGCCATCCGGTATCGGCGGACAGTCTTCCATGAACATAGGTGTGCGCTCTCGGAAATTACCTTTTGGCAGACTGGCTACAATATTTGCGTGCTGTGCCGTGTTGCTAACGGTATTCAGCCTGATGTTTGGAGGAATGCGAATTCCAGTGGGGGATCTGCTATCCGGCCTGTTTGGCGGGGAGAGTGCGAATTCGGCTTTGCTTCAATTTAGAATACCACGTACGCTGGTGGCGGCCGGGGCTGGTATCGCGCTTGCGGTCAGCGGCGTCTTGATCCAACTAGCGGTTCGTAATCCTTTGGCGGATGCCTCGATCATTGGAGTTTCGTCAGGGGCTGGTTTCGGTGCGCTTGCAGTGATTATCGTGTGGCCTGGGCTGCCTATTTATATGCTGCCCATCGCGGCGATTGCTGGAGCGACAGTGTCGGCAGCGGTGATCTTCTTTTTATCGTGGAACAAGCACCTAAATCCGTCAGTGGTCATCCTGCTTGGGATTGCCGTATCTGCCATCGGATCAGCCGGTATTCAGGTGTTGATCATCCAAGGTTCGCTCTGGGGTAGCACAGGCTATATCTGGCTGACTGGTAGCACCTACGCTCGAAACTGGGGGCAGGTGGCAACCATTCTGGCCTTTCTACTCGTGTTGTTGCCAGTAGCATGGTGGCTGGCTCGCCGTTTCGATCTTTTGGTATTTGACGATAGCAGCGCTATGGGACTGGGGCTTCCGGTGCGCCGCACCCGGCTGTGGGCGATGGTAGTAGGTGTGCTGCTGGCGGGTGGAGCAGTAGCCTGTGTGGGTACAATCGGTTTCATTGGGCTGATTGCTCCGCATATCGTGCGTACGTTGATCGGGCACCATGTACGCCGTTCCATTGTTCTGTCTAGCATCTTGGGAGCGGTCATGCTGGTGCTGGCGGATACGATTGGACGGACCGTGCTTGCGCCGACCGAAATTCCTTCTGGATTGCTGATTGCACTAATCGGTGCACCGTATTTTCTGTACTTGATGTACCGCTCGAATAAGAGTAAATCTGTGTAGTTGAGATGACACGAACAGGCTGTTTCCAAGCGGATTCTCCGTGAGGAAGCAGCCTTTATTATTTTTTTCTATGCAATCATCTGAGGAATCATCTGAATTAAATATTTACAAATCTAATAAAGTAGATATAATGTGAAGTATGGAACCGTCATTGATTTATAAAGCTTTGTCGAACGAGACTCGTCGTCTGATTATGCAGTGGTTAAAAAAACCAGAAGATTATTTTGATGAGCAGGCTTATTTAAAGCAAGGGCTCAATTTTCAAATTGGTGTATGTGTGGGAGATATTCAGGCCAAATCGGGACTTGCACAGTCTGTAATCTCAAGTTATTTATTAACGATGCAAAAATCCGGTTTGTTAGAGTCTGAGCGAGTAGGAAAGTGGACGTACTACCGTCGGAATGAAAAAACAATACAGGAATTTGCCGAGTACATCCAAAAAGAACTATAAACAGAAAGGAGTTTTTTTTTCACATAACATATCTATAAATCTATATATATAATTAATTGGAGGCTTATACTTAAATATGAAAAAGGTTAACCCGTTACTTATTATCATTCTAGCTTTGGGCGTGTTCGGCATTATTACAACGGAAATGGGGATTATAGGCGTTCTTCCCCAAGTCACTCAAAAATTCAATATATCAGCTTCCCAAGCTGGTTGGCTCGTCAGTATATTTTCTTTCGTTGTTGCGATTTCAGGACCGTTTTTGACCTTACTCGTTTCTGGCATGAATCGTAAAGTTATTCTATTAATATCAGTATTCAGTTTTGTTATTTCAAATCTTGTCTATGCCTATACTACTCATTTTGAGGTCATGCTCATTTTTCGTGTTCTTCCTGCAATATTTCATCCTGTCTTTTTTTCAGTTGCCCTCGTGACCGCATCTAATCTTGTTCCCCCTGAAAAGAGCAGTAAAGCCGTCACCAAGGTTTTCGCCGGAATCACGGTGGGATTTGCTTTTGGCGTACCCTTGACTTCTTATCTTGCTGAGAAAATAGCGTTAGAAGCTGCTTTCTGGTTTGGAGCTGTCGTAAGCATGATTGCATTTGTAGGAATCCTCATATGGCTTCCTTCTCTACCTGTTCAGGAAAAAATGTCTTATGGCAAACAGCTAAGTGTATTACGCAAGCCTCAATTATGGTTCAATATTATGTCAGTTATTTTTATCTTTGCAGCTATGTTTTCAGTGTATAGCTATTTTGCTGAATATCTTGGAGAAATAACCCGTATGAACGGGTCATGGATCAGTATGATGCTGATGGTCTTTGGAATCGTTATGATTTTTGGGAACTTTTTATTTGGGGGATTACTACATAAAAATCTGACAAAGACTGTCATCACGTTCCCGTTGCTATATATGGTCATTTACGTACTCACTTATGCTCTGGGTACTTCTTTCCTACCGATGATTGTGGTTGTGCTCATTTGGGGAGCTGTACATTCCGGAGGGCTAATTATTAGCCAAGCATGGTTAACCACTGAAGCGAAAGAAGCTCCAGAGTTCGGTAATAGCCTATTTGTCTCATTTTCTAATCTCGGTATTACGATAGGGGCTGCTATGGGTGGGTGGTTTATCTCTCACTTGGGAATACACCAGCTCATCTGGAGCGGAATGATGTTTGCACTGCTAGCATTTTTATTGATTATCATAAAAATAAAAATGTTCAAATCAAATGCAACGGAAGTCAACGTGCGTTAAAATATGGAGAGGCAAACGGGATCTTGGCGTTGCTTATCTGGGGAGTGGTATCCTTAATTAAGCGCTTTCGTTAATCGTAATGAAGGAGTAGACATCTCTATGTGTTGAAATTACATTATTTATGGGGAGGAATCTGATGGATATTCGAATGTATCACGATCTGGAGGCTCAATTGGAAGAAGTGATTTGGGCTCTTGGAGAGGAAGCAACTCTTACACTCCCCATAGATAGCGGTATGGCCGAGGAAAAGGCACAGAAGGCTTGGGATCTAATCCCTGAGCCAAAGCATACATGGGGCATTACAGGTGTAACCTTGCATCAGTATGTTCAAATACTCAACTATAACAGTCATATGGAGCGATCAGTAGAGCTTTTAAATGACGAAATTTTAGATTTGGAAGGTTCAGGGTACCGAATTATACATGCAGAGCCTTACATTTTAATGGCGGAAACGCTTCTTCTTCAGTGCAAGCCCCTATTAGCTCATGAATATCTCAAGAAAGCATACTCGATTGGGAGTGCACGGGCATTTCGGGATCAGCCCAAGCTTTATTTCGAAATGGCGAAAAGTAAAGCTCTGGATGAACAGGATATATTACATCGGTTTAAATCGTTGGATGTGAATGCCAAACTTTTGAGCGAATTAAAAGATAGCCAATAACCAATGTTATGGGCTTATCTTTTACATTTGAGGAGGACGATTGCTTTGAAATTAAAAGAAGTGTTCTTAGGTACACACAGCTTCGAAGCGATGAAGATTTTTTACGGTTCTCTCCTGGATTTGCAGGTTGTAGAGGAGGGACCTTCGCGGTTGTCGTTTCAAGTAGGTGAATCGGTGCTTGCTTTTCAGGAATCCTCCCATATGGAAAATGAATTTTACCATATTGCCTTTACGATTCCAACAAATAAATTTATAGAAGCCAAACAGTGGGCTATCAACCGAGGAATTTCGTTGATTTCAAGGCACCAAGAAGATGAGTTTTTTTTCGAAAACTGGAATGCAACCGCGTTTTACTTCTATGATCCGGATCAAAACCTCGTTGAATTCATTGCTCACCATACACTTGATAATGCAGTCGCTGAAGCTTTCGGATCTCACTCGATACTTCGTATAAGCGAGATTGGTCTTCCGGTCGATGATGTCCCAGAGGGTTCTAGAATAATTACCGAAACGTTCCAACTTAATTCATGGGGAGGGGCTGGACAGAAATTTGTACCGCTAGGGGATGTGGAAGGTTCCTTTATTGTTACAGACAAGCAACGTCCCTGGTTTCCTGATGATAGGCTTCCGACCGTGTTCAGCATCCGTGTCTTGTTTGAAGGTATATGCTCTGCCCGTCTTTCGCTTCATAATGGGTCGTATGAATTGAGATCAACCTGAGTTAAGGCTTCATCTCATCGCCACCACCCTGGATTTCTAGAATAGATCAATAAGAGGAAAATCCGGGGATTACCATACATATAGGAGAGAATAGATGAATATTAGATTGCTAAATTCAAATGAAAATTATCCGTTAGAGCTCTTGTTACTAGCTGATCCTTCGCGCCAACTTGTTGAGGAATATTTGAAAAGAGGGCAGTGTTATGTAGCAGAAATTGACCATCAAATTGTGGGAGTCTATGTTCTTTTACCTACAAGACCTGAAACAATTGAGGTGGTGAATATTGCAGTATCGGAAGTCATGCATGGTAAGGGGATTGGCAGACAATTAATGACACATGCGATTGAAACAGCCCGGATACAAGGCTATAAAACATTAGAAATTGGTACAGGAAACTCTAGCATTGGACAGTTAGCTCTCTACCAAAAATGTGGTTTCAGAATTGTAGGTGTAGATCTAGATTTCTTTGTCAGACATAACTATGTAGAAGAAATTTATGAGAATGGCATACAGTGTAGAGATATGATTCGTATGTCTCAGGATTTGTAGAGCTTAATTTTCTTTGCAAACCCTTCAAAGGTATCTTAAGTAAGGTTCTGAAAGGTATATGATATTGTTCCAAAAGATGGTACAATGAATTGCGGAAAGGCTATACAATCATTGGATTGCAATAGTCCTTTTTTAATGAGCTGATATCCTACTAAGTTCCTGACAAGGGGTGGTTACTTTGTACAACACAACAACCACGATACTCACAGAGATAGCAAAACATATGAGAGATCATGATTTAATCCTAAGTGATTTAGCTAGAGCAGCCGAAATGAATCCGGGCACCATGAGCAGTATTATTAATGGGAACCGCACACTTTCAGTCGATCAGTTAGACCGAATTACACAAGCGATGGGCTATCCCGTTGGTTATTACTATGAACGCTACGTGTCTGAGTATTTAGCAGAGGCTAATCCGAATTGGCGTCGAATGAGTCCTTTTATACATAATTGTGCGAGACTCAATAAATTGGACTGCATTCATGATGTGGTTAATTTATTGATGGATAAGTTAGGCTATTCAGAATCTTTATTTGAGCTTGCCGAAGAATTATTTCATGAAAAAATGTATCAAGCGGCAACCATACTTTATGAAAATGTGGCTATAAGTGAAAAAAAGCAATATTCGGAACGTCTGGCTATGTGTCAGTACCGTTTGTTCCATACTAGGCAAGGAGATAATCAAGAGAAAAACTATGAAGCAGCCGTTCAATTTGAAATATACGTTGATCGACTAGATGAGATAGAACAGTTAGATGCATTAAAAGATCTGGCGAATACATACCGTTCGTTACGAAAATGGGACAAAGTAGAATTATTCGCTAAAGCTCTGGGAGACAAGGCAAAAATTCAATATAAACTGGAGCAAGAACGCCATCCATCCAAAAAAGAAAATGCAAAGAAACCAAGCTTTCCTCTGTTTGCTTATTGGGCTTTTTCTCATTTACTTCGTGCACAAGCATATGACGAGAGGAAAGACTATGAAAAGGGACTTCATCATATCAAAAAATATGCAGATTTAAGCTGGGTTTTGGATACAGATGAAGAAACATTGAAATGGAAAAATAAATATGAGGATTGGGCGGTAGTAAATACTTATGTAAATAAGCTTCTTTCAGGCGAAGAGAGCGTACTTCCCGAGTATGTAGCTTATATTTCTTCAAGGAAAGATGAGGTTCTTCCCGCACTTGATAATATCCTGGAGGCGGCTAATCGATACCAATTTGATGTAGATGATATTTTAGAGCAATTCAAGGAGGACATTTCATCTTATTTAGAACAACAAAAAATCGAAGGCTTTTATACTCAAAGATTCATAACAGAGCGTTTTATACATTTTTCTAAGGAATTATCAGTCTACTTTTTGACTAAAGGAAGATTCTCTGATGGTTTTAAATTTTTATTAAGTTGTTTGGAAAAATCTACATTAATCAATAATAAATCATATATAATTAAATGTATGAGGCTTTTTGAGTCTTATCAAGAGCATTCATCATTTGAGACGAAGACAGCTTACAGAAATTTGATTAATGAGGTGGATCAAGATGAAGCGTAAAATAATTCTGACCTTTTTAGCAACCAGCTTTATGTTAGTAGCGATAGTTACTGCCCCTTTACTTTTTCATGATCAAGAATATGGCTATCAACCGAGTCACCATGGCGAAATGTAATCATTCTTAACAGGAAAAAGATGCATGATATTTAAAGCACTTAAAAGGTACAGAGTATAAACCAAATGGATAAGGGAACAGGTTAGATGGAGTTATCCGTCTAGCCTTTTTATTGCGTGTTTTGCGGTATATAAGCAATATGAGAAAATCTCCTTTTGAGAAATATATGTAAAAAGTGCAAAAATGTATTATGTATTGTATGCCGAGTTTACGTTGAAAGGGTGGTTTATCTATGGAGATCATACCTACGATTAGAGCAGAAGTTCAAACCTATCTGATACGGAAAAGTTTAACCATGACCGAGTTTGGTCACATGATTGATTTGAATGTAGGTACAGTTAGCGGCATTGTGACGGGCAACCGATCTATTTCTGTTCACCAGCTAGATCGCATCACTATGGGAATGAATTTACCACCGGATTATTTTTATGAACGTTATATTGATGAATGTATTGAAGAAGAACCGCTCAACTGGCGAAGGATTAGTCCTTTTTTGTACCGTTGTGTGGAGTTAGGGCGACTTGATTGCTTGCGAAGAGTTGTAGGTATGTTGCTAGATAATCCTATTTATCTTCCTTCACTTTTTGAAGTAGCCGAGGATTCTTATAAAAAAGGTTTTACTGAAGCAGCGGCATTCCTTTATGAAAATGTGGCAGAAGGGGAAAAGTATCAATATTCAGAACGATTGGCCGTTTGCCAATATCGATTGTTTACAATTCGTATTGGAGACGATCAAGAGAAAAACTATGATGCAGCAGTTCAATTTGAACCTTACGTTGAACGGTTAGATGAGATAGATCAGTTAGAGGCATTAAAAGACTTGGCGAATACATACCGCTCGTTACGAAAATGGGACAAATTAGAATTATTCGCTAAAGCACTTGGAGATAAGGCTAAGATTCAATACAATTTGGAACAAAAAAAACGGCATCATATGAATAAAGACAATTCGAAGAAACCCAAATTTCCTTTGTTTGCGTATTGGGCATTCTCGCATTTGCTTCGGGCAGAAGCTTGTGAAGGAAGGAAAGACTATGAGCAAGCACTTCAGCACACTTATGCTTATTCCGATTTGAGTTGGGTCAATGCTACTGATGAAACTACTTTGAAATGGAAAAAAAAGTATGAAGACTGGGCGGTAGTAAATACGTACTTAAATAAGCTTCTTTCTGGTGATAAGAGCGTTCTACCTGATTATGTAGCTTATATTTCTTCAAGAAAAGATGAGATTCTTCCCGCACTTGATAATATTCTTGAGGCAGCTAACCGATACCATTTTGATGTAGATAATATTTTAAATCAATTCGAAGAAGAAATCATCTCCTTTCTGGAGCAGAAAAAAGTTGAAGGATTGTATACTCAACGATTCACAACAGAGCGATACACTCATTTCTCAAGGGAATTGGCGATCTATCTTTTGCGTAAGGGGAGGTTTTCGGAAGGATTCACATTTTTGTTCAGCTGTTTGGAAAAGTCTGCTGAAGCTAATAATAGAATACAAGCAATCAGATGTATGAGGTTGTTTACACATTTTAAAGAACATGCATCTGCTAACACGAAGGCAGTCTATGGAGAACTGATTAAAGCAGTTAATGAAGATGAAGAATAAGCTGATCCCACCATTCCAATTGCAAATAAAATGCTTTTAAATTCAAAACTACACCTGACATTGATTCCTGAGTTACAGGGTATGGTTGTTCGAGATTTGAAAGCTAACAGTGCTGCTCATTGATTCAAATAACTTATAACAAGGGAGTGTGATACTTAAGACATAATAGAATTGTTTATTTCAGTTCGAACGTCATATGGATTAAAAGGAAATAACAGGATAGTAGATGGATTTTCCTAAATCACCCCTTCTGATAGGATTATTTCCATCAAAATTAAAGTGGGCGTGGTAGAATGGGGAGAATTTTAGTTCCACCTGACAAATTGATGGAAGTGGCTGATCAGCTCTTACACGGAAAGTATGAAATGGATCGTATGCTGAATTTTCTGAGTGGACGAATTGATTTTGTCCAACAAGGCTGGTCTGGAGCTACCCGAGAAAGATTTTTTCAGGAATTTCAGGTTTCTCGACAATCCATGAGTGTAACGCTTGAACGACTTTCTACGGTTGCACAAGAACTCATCTTTATTTCAAATAACTTCACACAGGTAGACGGGGAAAAAGTCGTATTAGATGTGCCAGGGGATGGTGTACCTATCAAAACAGCATCCAGCGGTGAAGGTTGGTTACATAAAATTTTTGAACAGATTGGAAAAGCGGAGATCACCAAGGCCGAAGCCCAACTGGAAGCTAGCAAGCTACAAGGAGAAATTTTCTGGGATACTGCACAGGGAGCAAAAGGTGCTATTCAGGAAGATTTAACCTTAGGGATATGCCTGATAAAGAACGGGATTATGATCATCCTATGGCAGCTAAAGTAGGCGAAATTCTCGGTCACGTAGCTACGACATTGCAGGGCGCCGGTGAGGTAGTAGCTGGACTAGGTGGAGAAGGATTATCAGTTGCTGTTTCATCTACAGGAGTTGGAAGTATCGTTGGAGTACCAGGATTAATTGGATCTGCAGCTTTGGCAGCGCATGGAAGTACCACCGCATTTAAAGGTGCAAGTGGAATAGGAGAAAAAACAGCCGAATTGTGGCAGATGGTGAAAGGAGAAGGTGGAGACTCATCAAAATCTACCCCTTCTTCGGGAGCTAAGGCAGAAAGTGTACCTCATACACAAGGAAACGGTGAAACTGCACAGATTGGTGACACTTTTGGCAAGTCAGGGACATTAGCTGAAAATCCGGGGACACAAATAGATTGGTCTAATTCTTCTAATCATGCTTTAGAAAGAATGCAGGAGCGAGGCGTAACCAAAGAAATGGCAGATTCTTGGATGGAGAATGGGAAGACCCTTTCCCAGAATAATGGTAGTAAGCATTTGTTTTTTTCAAAAGAAGGTGCTGCTGTAGTTGCTAACGATGGGACACTTGTTACAGTTATTCCTAAGAGTAAGTATGATGATGCATATAAAGCACTATCAAAATCGTTATTTGGAGAGTAGGAGTGTATAGAAATGAACGATGATATCGTACAAATGATTAATGAATGGAACCCCGTCGAAATATATCCTCTATTAGAAGATGAATATTATTCAGAAATACGTAGAATCCATGAAAAAAGTAAGGAAACAAACTCTGTTGAAGAATTAGCAGAGCAGATTCATTCGGTATTCGTTCAATCTTTTAAAAAGGAATTCGATAAAAGTATTGAAGAATGTCGGTTAATCGCTGAAAAGATAATTAATGTTACAAAATAATTTATTTTTGAGCTTTCTCCCTTAACAATAAAATAAAGTAGTCTTTTTTTGCATAATTGGTCAATCAAAAATAAAGGACACGAGTTTTTGAATACAGCAAACAATAATATCATCCATGATAAGATGGTTGTGCCTGGATAGGGAAATAAGGAATTGGGATAATGGTTAATTTATAGCGAAACACTAGCGGTACCATTGAATTCAAAGACGAGAAGAGCCTTAAACCAAGGAGAAGGATATGGGATATGATTCCTTAATTAAAGCAATTATTTCAGTGCCAAAAGAAGAATTAACTTTTCATTGGGGAAATAGATTAAAAATTGTTGGTACTAGGGACACCATCTATGAAACAAACAATGATTTAGATGAAGATGATAATGAGTTCATTGAATATGATGCAGCGATTGTTGAAGTTAAAAAGATAGTATCTAAACCGATTAACGATGAAGGAAGCATATATAAATGGTTACAAAAAGGAAAAAGCTCCTTTATTGAAATTTCTCTCCATGACGCCCCCCCTAGCATGATTACATCTTCAGATGGGTCTATTATCTGGAAAAATGAATAGCTTAGACCATCCTCAATTGAGTATTTTTCATTGAATTGAGGATGTTCATGACTATTACGACTGATAAGTTTTATTTTAATGCAGAACAGAAGAAAGTTATACTTTATATTGATAAGCCTTTGGGCAATCTATCTCAAAGCAATATAGAAAAATTAGATAATATCAAGAAACTAGGAGTAACTGTTGTAAATTCCTTGGAGGAATTAAGAAAGTGGTTAAGTGATGGGGAGTTCGGCTTTTATTTTAATAGAACGAGAAAAATATACACCTGAGAAATTACTAGGAGATGCAATCGTAGCTGCCTTTCATTCAGATGCTGGATTATATTTTGAGAATGATAAAAAATATAAAAATGAACAGTTTTTTTCAACAACTCTAAATATATCCTATAACCCACTGGGTACTGAAAACAACCAGCAGTTTATATTCTATATTGAGAATTGATAATTACGAAATTAATTATGAACATGATGAGAATATTAGTGGATTAGATTCAAGCTTGTCTTTGTATCAAGTAGGATGTATTGAAGATGTTTATGGTGTTGAAGAACTGATTTCTCGATTTATATATGAATATTTCAAGCTAAATCCTACTGACTATTTTTGGATTCCTGATTACGATTGGGTCTACAGTTGGGAAGATATGCAGAAGTTCAGATCTCTGCCCTATGATCCAAACTGGTGCTATAAAAATCCTAAATCAATATAATTCACAACGATTAATGAATATCTATAAGCTTGCTCCTTTAACAATAAAATGGGAGCAAGTTTTTTCATAGTAATTTATCTGATAAAGAAGATAATTTGCATGCACCTAAGAATTAAGAGGCGGGTTTAAACAGGAGAGTCTTCAGTCAGGCTACTAACTTAGCGATATGGGTAAAGTATACAGAAGGTGCGTGAATGTTATGAAGTATGATACATTCTTAAAATTATGGGAAGAACAAAATAGTCTAATGAGACTATTGTTCTGTGAAAATAAAGTGTTAGACTGAAAAACAAAGCATTAGACCGTGAAAAATAAAGTTGTAGACTGGCAGCCGGCGTTAGCAGACGGGCAGGACAACGCAACCATTAGATGGACTTATGGTTCTCATATGATACAATTTATCCCAGAAGTATCTTCGCGGGTTAATGAAAAGCAGCGGTGACGAACTAATAGGAGACCAACACAAAAAAGTGGTAGTTTTATGGATATGCAATAGTTTACTATAGGATCTTATTCCTCGGTTCGTCTGAACCGATTGTAACGGAGATTCATGAAGTGCCTGGAGATATGGAAATAAAAGTGTTGCCTGACAATGGACAGAGCGGGATTGGAAGAGCGGAAGTGAAGTGGCAAAGCCCGTAAGCGTAGGTCACAGCTCATAATACGAACGGAGAACTATAGCTTAACCAAGAAATTACTGGAAAATGCGGAGGATAATTTGGATCGCAATTCGCTAGAATCGAGCGGAGATTCACTTCGCAGACAACTGGAGGCACTACGCGCCGAATGGAACTTGGTACTAAAAGGAGGGGTAGGACACATGCGAGAAGAACAGGAAATATTCGTGGGCAAAGGATATAATAGGTCGTACGCAATTGCTACGGGTCTACCGATTTTAAATATTAGGGGTAGCTTATCGCGTGAAAGTAACGGCCAACTACCGTTTCCGTGGGTGACAACGGGCATCAAGATTGATAAAGAACAGATGTTGGAAACCGTTATGAAGCAGAAGACACTCGAGTATTTGTTCAAGATGCAATTCAGTAAGGAGGAAATGACCGACCGCAATTTGGTTGTAGGCTGTTATGAATATAAGAATCCGAATGACAAGGAACAAATAACGCTATATGCGCTGGTTTCGTTGAAGGAATTTCTCGCGAGATACGGCGATGAACGGGCATCAGAGATTCTGATGCGAGTTGGCTGCGCATACGAGAAGATTATGGAAGAATGCGATGAAGCCATTGAAGAACACTATGCAGTGTTGCGCCGGGCACTTCATTTGAAGAATCTGAGGGGCAAATATGACGTCGTTTACGAGTGGGTTGAAGAGGAAGGGCAAAAGACGTACATAAACAGATACACCAAATCGAGTTATACGAAGATTAAAGCTGAATCATTCGTAGAGTTGACCAAACTCTATGATGAACAACGGAAGAAGGATGCAAAGAAGACGTTCTCGACTCTGGAGCCGTTAGAAGCATTCATGCAAGCATAAGAAAACCGCCCCTTTACGGGGCGGTTATTCAACGTTTCATCGAACGAAGATTCGAGGAATATCCAGCGATAGAGAGGATTCTCGACAGTCGCATCGGAAAGTGCTGACCCGTACGCCAGATATGGTCGAATGGAACTGATGGAAGACGTTGATCCAGCCAATTATTTCGGCAAAACCATAGAGGTGGAACGATTTAAGGCGATTGGAAGCCTAGCGATTCAGGGAGAATTTATCGACCTCGGTATTTCTTACTGACGACAAGCCGATCGGTAGCACCGAAACGGTTGTAGATATCAACGGGGGTGGCATGTTCTCGCTCCCTAGTGGCAAGCCGCTGCAGAGTATAAGTGGCAAGTCCTTCGAGGCGTGGCAGCGCGACTAGCTGGATCGGTACGGCGGATGACAAGAACCTCATCTTGTATCAAATAAAATTTATCAAAACAGCCAGTCTTATCGCATGAAATAATTTTACACCACTTATTACGCTAACAGAGAACGTTAGTTCAATAAACCAGCGGCAGTCTAGGACTTTATTTTCAGGTCCTTGACTGCCGCTGGTTTTATATTTGGGTCAGTCTAAAACTTATTATTCCAAGTCTGACGATTTAGCAATTCAGAATCAGCTTAGGAGCAACAAACCCAGTCTAAATCTTTATTTTCATCGGACAACTATTAGAGAGAGGAGGGATTTAAGAATCGGAAATTTTTTATCATGGATTTGATAAGAGGTATTTTCAGTTATTTTCATTGTGGGCTGGGACTTGCAAAAATATTGGAGGCTTATAACAGATACAGTCTAAGAGGTTTTTTAATTGGTGCTACATCTTTCCTTATCGGAGGTTTGGGGCTTTACTTCACAAGGCGCTATGTATCATTGGATAGGTTATTATAGATAGACAAATATTTTATTAAAGGTATACAATGCTAACATCAAAACAAGAAGAGAGCCTTAGTAAATTTATGAGTAAGATTCTGAGGCATACACCAGAACAGTTTGGTCTTGAGCTAGACCATGAGGGTTATTGTGACATTCAAGACCTGATTCAAGGAATAAGATCAGAGAACAGATGGTCTCATGTAAGTGAGTCGGATATCGAGCAAGTAGTAAGCCATTGTCCAAAACAAAGATATGAGATGGTTAATGGGTACATAAGAGCTAATTACGGGCACAGTGCAGGCAGATTGAATTATAAGGAAGCTATTCCACCAACGATCCTCTATCATGGTACAAACACAAAGGTAATTCATAACATTTTCGCTGAAGGAATTAAGCCAATGGGCAGAAAGTATGTACATCTGTCTGAATCCCTTGAGTTTGCAATTTTAGCAGGCAAAAGACGTGGGGAACTGGTGATTCTCGAAGTAGACACAGCAAAGGCATTAGCTAATCAAGTGAAGTTTTATAAAGCCAACCATGGTGTTTGGCTTGCCGATTTGGTGCCACCACAGTATTTAAAGAAGCTTGAATAAAGCATAACTCCAGAACATTAACGATGATCATAGAGACTAGATGGAATGATTTTGTCTAGTCTTTTTGATATTGCCTGTTTTGCTGTACATACATGATCCGTCCTAAAATTTTGAATGTATCTACGGGTGTCCACACCCGCCTGCAAATGCCGCATAAAATAACCCGGGTGAACAAAGAGGAGGTGCATGTAATAACCGTGATACACATGGAACCCATTCAAGTGGGTGAGCATACATACATTTATCGGAGTCGAGGTCAAACTGCCTAAAACAACGCTGTTGACGACTCCAACTCCCGTGGTTACATCATGTGTGGTGCGTCTAAGATGTACCGAATTTGGGATAGTAAAATTTTTCGCTGTTTAAGCCATAATGTCAAACGGGACAAGCCTTCATAGCAATTTTCAATTTACTGATCTGTACTGATTCATTCTATTAAAATCTTATAAATGACTGAATTTTGTGACCGCATTTGTGACCTCTTGGGGGGGCAAGCATGTAACTGTGCATCATACTCCTGTGAGGTCTGCTCAAAGGAGATTGTTAACCAACGTAGGTGAAAGTTCCGGGGGCTTTGAGACTTTCATATTCATAACCCGAATAACAACCTTAAAGCAAGTGTGAAAGCGTACAAAGGACAACATATGTTCATTCCAAGTTCATGCGAAGTATCAATTTAACACATGATATATTTTAAATTTAACGAGCTGTTCACATTATATTCGCCGTTATTAACATTTATTTCAATATATTGTTTACTTATGGTAAAAAAATCACTATGATAAACGTGTATCCCAAATATGAGAGGATGATAGAGATGAAAAAGAAACTTTTAGTTGGCCTGTTGACTG
Source organism: Paenibacillus sp. EKM10P (assembly GCF_011800655.1). Taxonomy (NCBI): domain Bacteria; kingdom Bacillati; phylum Bacillota; class Bacilli; order Caryophanales; family Paenibacillaceae; genus Paenibacillus; species Paenibacillus sp. EKM10P. The sequence goes on from NZ_JAALET010000001.1 coordinate 736,891, forward strand.
TTGTAGCGTGTTTCACTCTTGGATCAACATCTTTTGCTGCAACAGCAGTAACATCAAATTCGAGCAATGTATTAACAGAAAGTGCAGTAGCTCCTGCTGCTACTAAATATATTACTTGGCAAATAGTTTTACCAAAATCTCAGTTCCCTACCCTTGGAGACATTCCAACAACCGCTAGTTATAACGTAGATCCATATCGTGGAACATTAACGCTGAGTTCAGTCGATGGACAAACAGGTTACACTTGGACAGTCACTTATGCAGGATGGGTTACTTATTAATATTTAAAACTGTATAAAGCCTCCTTGTGAGGAGGTTTTAATCGTACATATTTGTTGAACTTGTTACTCACTAAAAATCTTTATTTTGCTGGATTATTTCTTCTTCAAATAAAGTTGAATTATTCTACATTATCTTCAGTACTCCATATAAAACATCAATTTTACCATCCAGTTGCCCCTATATGACGGTGGCTGGATTTTTTGTATCCAAATGTGTCATTGAGAAGATTCTACGAAAATTTCGTGGAACCTTATTGGTGCCTTAACTGTTGCCATTACTAATACTTAAATAATTTCAGTATTAGGCTACTAACTTAAATGAGGAGAATACAAAATTGGACTGCCTATATAGTTGTAAAGGATGTGGAAAGCTTTCCACGTTCGGGGAATCCCGAAGCAAGTTTACATACATTCTTCACAGCCAACTTTGCGTTCTGAAAATAGCGTGACACCGTGTAACGCTATAGTTGGACTCGTGTCCATTGTGGACATGCGTTGCCAATCCAGACATGGTGAATTTCCATATCGTAATTCTAACCTTCTGAATCGAAAGGATGAAAGCTAAACTCAATTATCGTGAAACGCGATATTCGAAATCCTTTGCATATGGAACTAAATTTCGTTCCCCCTTGTTACATAGTGAGATTAACAACGATACATCTTGTACCTGTCCCTCAAATTTCAGGGATAGCTAATAGGTAAATCGCCATTGAGTTGTTATCTGTAAGGGTACCGCCAATTTTGGCGTGACTGCGAAATAGCCGACACAATATAATTTCACAAATACACAAACAAAGAGAATTCCTAAATAGGAAGTCCTTTTTTAATCTACCTGATCAATGCGATGTAGAGTTGCTTTATTTAATATGACTGTTCAAAGCATTAAACGTAACGATATAATAATACACGTCTTAAAATAATGTATTAGTGTGAATGGAGAGATAAGATGAAAAGGTTTGTTGGGATATTGACTTTAATCATTTTGATTGTTTATACCCTAAGCCCTGTTACGAGCATTCAAGCAGCTTCAAGTAAGGCTAAAATTGAACAAGCTGTATACAAAGGTCAGCCTTATATAAGAATAAGTGGGATTAATCAAACAGTAGCTAACAAGATAAATCAAGCATTGAAACAATATGCTGTCAATGCTGCTGCTTCATCCGTTACAATTAAAAAGACCAGTAAAGAGGGTTGGTACAGAACAAGTGTTAAAACTGCTTATAATAGTAACGGCAAACTCTCTGGCGTGTTTGAATATAGTAAATACTATGGTGGTGCACATGACGTGCAAGGCATCGATACATTCAATTATGATTTAAGTACAGGTAATAGACTCTATCTTAAAGATGTCATTAACAATAAAACGAAATTAATAAATACACGGACATACATCTCATATGTACTGTCTGAAAAACAAAGAAAAAATTTGTTATCTGTAAATGAAGTTAGTTAGTATTACTAACTATCCCTTTGATCCAGTAAAAACTGGCTTTTACTTTAGTGATAAAGGGATAGTTGTAAGATTTGATCCTTATCAAGTTGGTTCATTGCTGATGGCATCGTAGACATCCCGGTTCCATATACAATAATCAACTATATCGTACCCACATGTAATTCAGTCGAAGATAGATGATGATTTCAAAGGACTTGACGATGGAAATATTTATGAATTGGCGAATGGACAGATATGGAAACAGGAATATTACCATTACCATTATGCATATTCTTATAGGCCTGATGTATTAATTTATAAAAATGGTGGCTCTTATTACATGAAAGTAGAAGGGAAGGATCAAGCGGTTATGGTGTTACGATTGAAATATAGAACAGGATTTACAACAAACAAGCCTAGATGATTACTGTCTAGGCTCTTTACAATGTCTATGTGGTTAAATTTAGTGGAATGTAGTTTTATTCTCCTGTCTCTTCTAATATATCGAAACTCCCCTAAACCGGTACCTAAATAACCACAAATATTAGCCATCATTGAAGTAGAATGACGAGAGCCATCGGCAGATCTCAATGAATTGTTGAGCGAAGAGGATGCAGTCATGACTTCTTAAAAGCTAAAGGAAAAAATTTCACCTAAGCAAATAAGGCTTAAGCAGACATTGCACATGAATTAGGCATCACCAAACAGCATCAATATAACTATATAAAGCTTTCAACGGTCATCCCTAAGCTACGAGACATGGTAGAAGATAAGGATTTAAGGAAATGAAAATACAGCTTTCTGATTCAACAAAAACCTGAAAGGTGTATTTCCTTCAATTAATTAGAAATAAATCCTCCATAGGTGACTGTCCAAGTGTAGCCTGTTTGACGATCCATTGAAAGTAACTGCAAAACACCAAAATATTCGTTTTCTGCGTAATTCAAAGTAGTAGGAATATCCCCGAGAGTAGGGTATTGAGATTTAGGTAAAATTTGTTGTACTGTAACATATTTCGAAGCATAGGGAACTGCTTGTACACTTTCCGTTGAGTTATTATTTGAGGTTGGTGTAGTAGTACTAGCTGCAAAAGATGTAGAACCAAGGGTGAAGCACGCAACGACAGTTAACAGACCAATTATAAGCTTCTTTTTCACCTTACATCATCCTTTCTTATTTGGAATACAACTCTATAATATAGAATATTTATCCAAATGCAAACAATGTATGGAATAAAAAGTTTTTTATTGGATGAATATTATGTGAACTAACTATTAATTTTTAAATTGCTATAGATCAAGGAGAAAGGAAAACCATTATTCCTCAAAGGAGGAAAACCAAAATAATTTGGGTTAGGTAAAAGCAAGACTATCCAATAATTTGACTATTTTGCAGAATGTGAAGAGGGTTGCATGATCACTGACCCCTTTCTAGGGATAACCTCCTTTGAATTAATTGATAGGGGCGGTTTTAACGGTTAAGATACCGTCAGTACGACCACTAACCTCTCTTGCGATGTATATCTCAGTGTATTTATTTGTTCTCACTGAACCATTCAATGAATAATATTCTTTCAAATAACCGAAAGATTTATGCATAATAGGCGTAAATTCAGCCCAACTCATATAATTAGGTCTTATAGTAGTGGTTGTTGTATCAGAAAAAGTAGTGTTTTTAGACCAGCCACCTCCTAAAGTTCCCGTAACAGCATTTTTGTGCTCATATGAAAGACTAATATTTGCTTGCCATGTGTTGACTTGTAGAAGAGGAAATTGCTCTTGTAGCATTATCTTGAGTACGGTTATATACATATGGGGAAACACGTTTTCTAAGAGAAACCATAGGTACAGCAGAGATTTGAATGTAGATTGTTCGTATCGTATTCGTTAATTGCATTTGGTGTAATAGGGCCGTTATTTTGTGAATTTTTTTGGCTAGAATCTTTATCTAATTCTAATTGTGCGCTCTTGTTTGCCTCTTCTTCCTGAGCTTTATAAGCTTGCAATTCATCTTGGCTGAGTTCAACTAACCCATTGTCAGTTACACGGTAGGCCTGTACAATCTCACCCTTCGACGGCTGGTTTTGCTGATACGGAATCATCATTACTAGAATCCAACCAGAAGTAGACTTGAGAATTTTTTGGCTAATTTCTTCACTCTCTTCCTCCTTTTTCAAGATATAGATAGTATACTTATTTTATATATCCATAGTTAACCTAAAAAGAGAATAACAGTCCATTTATACTATATTTCTAATGCGAAAGTATTGGAAATTAAATACCAAGAATAGATATAGAAAAATAATTAATCTTCCTTATTGCTTTATGATGGAAATAATATATATTCCTATGAATCCGACTTTACCTCCCTAAAAATTATGGGATATTGTCCCTTTTTGTTGTATTATAGGCAAGTGTGAAAAGGATTTCGAGTGGCTAAGGAGGAACATTGTTGTCTATATTTGTGATAGTATGTGTCATTGTTGTATTGATTGCTTTGGTATTGCTACGCTTATTTAAAAAGCCTAGAGTTCAGGAATCGTATAAAGTAACACAGGATATTAATCTGTATAAAATTGGAATTAACGAAATAGATCGTATGGAAGATGGCAAAGACTTTGAAATGTATCTGTTCAGGTTGTTCCTGTGTTTAGGCTATGATGATGCGTATAAAACACAAGATAGTAGAGATTTTGGAACAGATTTGGTATTTACGGATAGAGAAGGATACCGCAATGTCATTCAGGCTAAACGGTATGCATTAAGCATGCCTGTGGGTTTGAGTGCAGTCCAGGAAGTGTATAGCTCTATGCGATTTTATAGAGCTAAGAAATCTATTGTTATTACTTCGAGCAAATACACAACTTCGTGTGAACAGTTAGCCAGTTATAATGGAGTAAAGCTACTGGATCGCAACGATTTAATTAAATGATTGAGCTATTCAAAGAACAACAGCACAGCAAGGTAAAAGATATTATTGAAGCAGAGCCTTACTTGAGTTTGGATTCATGGGATGATTACAGGAATAACAGTAAAGTGATTAAAAAGGATCGCAAGGCTGAAAAGTTTATTGCTTCAGGTAACAAGATACTGGAGACTCCTGTAGTAAAACGATGATTTTACTGAAAGAATATAATGTACTTAAAAATCTTATGAAGACAGAGAATTACGGGAGAACATATGATTATCAATACGAACATTGTGGCGACAGTTGCAAGTAACAACTTAAAAAAGCGTACAGGTTTTGTCAATAAAACGATGAAGAAGTTATCATCAGGACTACGTATTAATCGTGCGTCTGACGATGCGGCTGGTTTAGCAATATCAGAGAGCATGAGAGCGCAGATTCGTGGATTACATCAATCTTCACGTAATGCTCAAGATGGTATCTCTCTCCTACAAACAGCAGATGGAGCCTTGGCAAGTGTTAATGATTCTTTGCATAGAATCAGTGAACTAATTATTCAGAAGCAAAATGGGATACTACAAAATAGTGATAAAGAGAATATCCTTAATGAGATGGTTGAATTGCTTGATCATATTGATGGTATAACCAGCAATACTGAGTTCAATGGGATTAATTTGTTTGATGGCTCGTTCTCTAGGAATGTATACGCTGATGATAATATTCCAATTACAATAAATAACATGGATCTCGGCTTATACTATAAAGAAAACTTTGACGATCATAATAAGTTCTCACAATGGTTTCCTGATGCTGGGCGGTGGAGTGTCAAGAATGGAGGACTTAGACAAGGAACATTAGGCATAGGAGACAAAACAATATTGTCTCAAGTAATTAAGGATAATGAAATGACGATAACTGTAGATGCAGAATTTACATCTGCTGATAAAGACGGTAATGTAGGAATTATTATAAAGGGTGAGGACTTTAACAATCAGGTGTTTGGTTGGTATAGTCAGTATGGTGGGATATACTTAGGCGAAAGAGTGAATGGAGTATACAGAAATATCGGACTAGTAGGGGCAGAAGCAGCGAATGTAGGAAAGACTTATAAGCTTTCCGCTTCAGTTGTTGGAGACTATTATACCTTCTCGGTTGAAGGGATAGGTGACATAAAAGGTTACTCTGTTAACTCAAGTATGGTTGAAGGATATACAGGAGTGTTTACAGCTTTTTCAGAGGGTTCATTCGATAACTACAAAGTGATCCCTTCAATTACTGTAGAAGATATTGATAAGGCTACTAATAGAGTATTATCAGAACGTTCTAAATTAGGAGCCTACCAAAATCGCTTGGAGCATGCAATTAACAATATCAACAACTATACGGAGAATCTTATTTCTGCGGAATCTCGCATTCGTGATGCCGACATTGCTAAACAAATGACTCAATTGGCTAAAAATCAGATTATGCTTCAGACATCACAGGCAATTCTATCACAGGCTAATATAAAGCCAGAGAGTATGTTGCAAATGCTCAAGTCTTAAATTGTTAGTTATAATGATTTTATGCTATGTTGCATGTTTCCCACGATTGGAGGTGACGAATGATAAATGAATCAAAACCAGCTTCACACAATGACCTACACGTTAAACAGCGGTATTAAGGGAAACATCACCCAGTAAAATGTTTGAAATGCTCTCTTTGCCTGAATCACTGTGCTTAGAAAAGGCGACATTCTGTTCATCAAGGAACTAGACAGACTTGGACGGAATGCAGAGGAAATCAATCGTGAATGGCAAGAAATAACGCATGAGATAGGCGCACACATCGTAATTCTTGATATGCCAATTCTTGACACTAGACAATATCATAATGGCTTGGAGAAAGTTATATCAGGTACCGTGCTTGAATTACTCAGCTACATGGCAGAACGTGAACGTGAGAAGATAGACGGTAGACAATCTGAAGGTATAGCAGCAGCAAGAAATAATGGTGTGGTAAACAGGCAATAAGTGATGACTTCATTGCAGTATATGAGGAATGGAAGGCAGCATAACAGCAGTTGAAGCAATGAAGCGTACAGAAATGAAGCCTAACGCATTTTATCGTAGGGTAAAGGAATATGAGCTACAGAAACAAGTAGGATAAAATGTGTACACTAGTACACACTGCGGCTTAGTTGATTTATGTCTAGGCTTTTCAGTGATTTAATAACCATATTTGGTATGTGATTTGAATAAGGGGGATAGTTTACACCCAAAACGCCTATTAAATTTCCAAATAATGCAGCAGCACATCCTGCCCCACACTGTAGTTATATGAGCGAACGAATCAAGCCTTGAGCAGTTTGGAAACATGGCGACGTCGGCAACTATCCCAGTTGGTAAAATGTTCGAAATGTTATCTCTTTCTGAATCAATTGATACCGATACGCAAAATTTTGTGGAAGGGGATGGTTAAAATCAAATGACCATTCAATTCCTACAAATAATTCTGTAGACAGTATCCTTAATCATGAAATCATCGTAACTATCCCAAAAGGTATCTTGAGTACTATGTGAAATATATATGATTTTATACCAAAAGATGTTAAAATCAAGATCGCTAGAACATTTTACTACTTGTTTCACAACTACATAATAAATTTAACTATGCATCGTATTGTAAGTCTGTGTTGAAAGGGTGGTTTACCAATGAAAATTACACCCACGATTAGAGCAGAATTGGAACAATTTCTACAACAAGAAGGCTTAACATTATCGAAATTTGGACAAATCGCAGGGATGAATAGAGGAATAATAAGTAGCATTGTAACAGGTAATAAATCTATGTCTATTAATCAGCTTGATCGAATTACTGAAGCTATGGGCTTACCAGAAGGTCGCTTTTATGATCTATTTATAGAAAATTACATTATTGACCATCCTCCTAATATGAGGCGAATTGAACCGTTTTTATATCGCTGTGCGGAGTTGGAAAAGTTGGATGCGATCCGTCGAGTGGTGGGAGCCATCATGGACAATCTACTCTATTCGCCCAAGCTATTCGAAATTGCAGAAGGATTATTGGCACAGGGACGGCATGGGGCTGCATTGATATTATATGAGGGAGTAGCTGAAGCGGAGAAATATCAACATTCTGAGCGTCTAGCCATCTGTCAATATCGCATATTTAAGATTCAGATTGGAAATGACCAAGAAAAGAATTTTCAATCAGCGCTTCAATTTGAGCCATTTGTCAAACGTCTTGATGCTATAGACCAGTTAGATGCCTTTGTAGATTTGGCTAATGTATACCGATCTTTGCGTAAATGGGAACGGGTTGAGGAAGTTGCTAAAGACTTAAGAGCTTTAGGCAAAGCGCAATATTCTATAGCACAGTCTCTTAAAAGAGAACAAGTTAAGAAGCCTTTGCGACCGTTATTTTTTTATATAGCATTCAGTAGTTCACTTATTGGTGGGGCTAACTATGAGCAAGGAAACTATGAGTTAGCACTGCAAGCAGCCTATGAATCTGTTGATTTAGAATGGGTGAAAGAAACTGATAAAGAAACAAAACACTGGAAAAACTTATTTCAGGAGTGGGGTGAGACTAATGTGTGCCTGAGCAAGCTCATGGCTGGAAATAGAAAGGTACTTCCTGCATATGCTGATCTCATTACAAGAACGAAAGATGAGATTCTCCCGGGTCTATGGAACATTATGATCGCAGCCAATCGCTATAGCATGGACGTAGATGATATTCTGAATCGTTTTGAGTGTGAAATTTCAAACTTACATGATCATACAAGAATACAAACCAATGATCAGCAAAATATTAATAATCAGCTTGTTGGCGTATTGAGTGAATTGGCTGAATATTGTCTATCCAGAGGCCAGTACGAAAAGGGAGTTCGGTTCTTATTAGATGGTATGAGGAAATCAATTATAATTAATGATGAACGCTCAATCCTTCGTTACAGGATAATTGTCGAACGTTATCAGAAATTTGTCCTAACTGAAGCCAAGACGGAGTATCATAATTTAGAAAGCTATGCACGACGACTTTCTTATTAGTATTAGTCATAAGTACACAATCAACGAGTAGTCAAGTTACAACTATACCGTCGGCAGCTCAAAGTGGTTGGTTTCAAGTTTAGAGCTGGCACATTGGTAGTTAGTACATTTGTATAAATAGTTCGGAGCGTTTGTTCATATGCATTAAACCATGAAAATTAAGTGAAGGTTAGACGGGCTATCCGTCTAACCTTTTTATTTTGTAAATGTGACAATGAATTGTTCGCATTTTTTTAAAAATTATTATAAAAAATCCTTTTTTTATGAAAAAAATATTGTAAATCAATATACAACATTGTATATTATATCCTGTGTCTATCAAACATTGGGAGGATTTTAGATGAAAAAGCATTTAGCAATTGCGGGGTTGGCCTTAATTATAGGTATGGCTCCTCTCACCTCAGTAAAAGCAGAAGGTAGTGCTGTACCATTGGATAAGGAGATCATCAAACAACAAATTGACAAGGATCGTATTGATCAAGTGAATTACCATCTTAATGAACTTGCACACCTGAACAAGACAGATCAGAATGACTACTTAAGCGAGTTTGGTATTAAAGTGAATAAAAAAAGTATTTCTGCATCTGAGTCTACATACAATAATGAATCATTAAAAGATGAGTTTGAAAACATATTGGATAATGCCTATATTTATACAATGGATGATAATGGATTTGTGTATGACAAAAATGGGGAAGTTGTTAATGAAATTGATTTAAATAAAAAGGAAGAGGGTGTAGAAAACAATATTGCTCTACAAAGAGCAACTATCGATCCCAATATTTTAGGCTCTAATAGTGGAGCTTTTGCTAGACAAGTAACGGCTACTGGATATAAAGGTATTAGAACAACGTTTACTTTACCTTCCTATCCTGCAATTAATGCACCTAATGGAAGTGTAGCTGGATATTTATATAATGGTATAGATGTGCTTTCTTCTTCTTATTTGAGTGGGTTTAAGCTTGAAGCTGGGTTACAGTATAGTCAAGCACAAAACAGCTATACTGCGGTTATTCATCCGCAGGGTACGCTACAGAATCCTATTCCAGATGGTTCCACTAGTGTTCCTCCTAGATACAAAGCAGGTACTAATGTTATAAGCAATGTTTTTTATGATACTACTACTTCGCGTTTTAAGTACTTTGTGAACGGAACTAATGTTAATGGTACAAATCAGTACCTTCTCTTTACTTATTCAAAACCACTGAGTAGCTCTGAGGTTTCTAATTTAGTTGTTAAAAGAGTTACAGCTTTAGCTAAAGAGAATTATTCTGGTGGTGACATTGGTAAAGTAACGGTTAATTATTCTGGTACTGAGGTTACGAGAATAGATGGATCAACAACTGATTTGACACAAGGCATTTTAAGTAGTCACACGTATAATGGAAAAACGTTTGGTACGTGTGATACGCCTAGTGGAGCAATAAGTAAATCTGGTAGTGTACCTTACCAAACAGTAACAGTTAATACTGTAGGTTTCTAAGTATATTGTAGTGTTAGGTCGGTGCCTGTATATGTTTTGAAATAGGTATTGACCTAACTAAAGTTATCAGCTACTTAATGAAAAGGTTTGGAGGGATATTTATGAGAAAAATAACATTCTTTTTATTATCTTTTTCTTTGTTTTTTGTTTTTGGAGCAAGCATACAAGCAGCAGGTGTTAGTGATTCAATAGCTAAAAAAGCAGACCATGCGTACAACTCAAACCTTAAAAACACTGCTTTAACAATCTCATATAAGCAAAAAGGGAAACAATTTAATTATAAGTCCCGATATATACCTATAAAAGATTTATTTGGTGGTTATGTCGATTCAGTTTCATGGGATGCTAAGAAGAAGGTAGCGCTTGTAGGAAATCAAGGGAAAGTGTTTGTATTGAATGTCTCGGGGAAAGAAATAACTCCTTTAAGTAACCAAATAGTTGCACCGACAGAATGGACACGTATTTCAAAGGGGAGCGTTGAAATAAAAGCATCAGTTATCGCTTATGTTTTTGATAGATACGGTAACACTTATAAAGATAAAGAAAGAGAAGCTTGGAGAGAAAAACTTGATTTTTTAGATATAAAAGAAACGGATGGTTTACCTGGTATAAGAGATGGCTATCTTCATGTTTCTCTAACATACAATGACAAATGATATTTAATTAGGTGTAGTCAACTTAATGACTACACCTTTTTTGATATTTGTGAAATATTTTTTCTTCCAGTTATATACTACATAATTCCTCTAATCATACTTTAGAAAGAATGCAAGAGCGAGGCGTAACCAAAGAAATGGCAGATTCTTGAGTGGAGAATGGGAAGGCCCTTTCCCAGAATAATGGTAGTAAGCATTTGTTTTTTTCAAAAGAAGGTGCTGCTGTAGTTGCTAACGACGGGACACTTGTTACAGTTATTCCTAAGAGTATGCATAAAAAACACTATCTAAATCGTTATTTGGAGAGTAGGAGTGTATAGAAATGAACGATGATATTGTACAAATGATTAATGAATGGAATCCCGTCGAAATATATCCTCTATTAGAAGATGAATATTATTCAGAAATACGTAGAATCCATGAAAAAAGTAAGGAAACAAACTCTGTTGAAGAATTAGCAAAGCAGATTCATTCGGTATTCGCTCAATCTTTTAAAAAGAAATTCGACAAAAGTATTGAAGAATGTCGGTCAATTGCTGAAAAGATAATTAATTGTTACAAAATAATTTATTTTTGAGCTTGCTCCCTTAACAATAAATAGGAGTAAGCTTTCTCCATTTGAGCTTGCTACAAGCAACTCCTATAACGGATAGAACGCACAAATTAAAATAGGAAGAAAGTATTTGGGTACTGACGGGAATTTGTATAGGAGCAATCAGCAAAATATTACCCATATACCAGTGGATCTTGGAATTAAAGATAGTAGATGTATATTCTTTAGTTGTTGTTAATTGAACTTAAAAAGTAGCTATAACTTGATGGAAGAATCTTTAAACAAAGATTTGGATGAAGATAAGGGAAATCATCGAGGAAACTATAAATGAAATTGGTGAAGAGAGTTCAGAGCTACGTTCCAAATGCTTGAAAAAGTATTTAATGAATTTTGTTTATTATTTGTTTTGCATTTCTACTGTAATCATTCTAACGCTTCTTTAAAAATATCATGATAATAAAATAAGATATATTGTCTATTCCCTTCATTTCCCTTATGATAATTGTACTATTACCAGACAAGGGGATACATATGAAGAAAGCTATTTTATTAATACTCATGTTTATTGTTTTAATTCCATCACAAGTATTGGCGGCAACATCTACAAAAGCAATGTCAACAAGTGAAATCGAAAGAATATATTTTGAGAATTACAAAGATCGTGTAAAAGAAATTAAAGCTGCAGAAAAAAAGCTTAATGCTGTCCTGGGGGCAGAAGTTCGTGAGTTAACTCAGAGATTAACCCAGCAACTGCGCGGTATAAAAACGAAGTGAAAAATAAGTCTAGTAAAGTGGTAATAGCTCAAGCCAAGGCTGATTGCGATAAATTAAAGAAGCAGCTCAGCGTGGCAAAGGTGGAACTAAGTAAAAGTATTAAAAATTACAAGCGAGAAAGTGACCAAGTTTTAAAGGATATTGCAAAACAAAAAGCAGACCTTATAAAATTCATTAAGAATCATACGGCAGGAAAAGATAAACTTACGGAGTCTGAATTTAGCAAGCAAGTTAATGGATATATTATGTCGATCGACAATTCATTTACTGGAGCTTTAAAAACATTAAGGGAAGCTGAATAATAGGAAGTGAGGCAGCAGGTATTACCTGTTGCCTTTTTATTTAGACTCATTTTTGTTTCTAATCTACTATATTTCTCTGAATTTTAATGGTAAATTGTACCTATTATTTGTATTATAAGAAGGTGTATAGAAAATAATTGAATATCTAAGGAGGAGCAGAGTTGTACATATTTATAGTTGTTGGTGTCATTGCTGTATTACTTGCTTTGGCTCTGTTACGTTTTCTTAAAAGGCCTAAAGTCCAAGAGCGATATAAAGTAACGCAGGATATTGATCCTTACAAAATCGGCATAAGCGAGATTGGTCGTATGGAAGATGGCAAGGATTTTGAAATTTATTTGTGCAAGCTGTTCAATTGCTTGGGTTATAGTGATGTGTATAAGACACAAGACAGTAGAGATTTTGGAGCAGATTTGGTATTTACGGATCGTGAGGGATACCGTAATGTCCTTCAGGCCAAACGGTATGCAGTCACTAATCCTGTTGGGTTCAAGAAGTGTATAGCTGTATGCGATTTTACAGAGCTAAGAAATCTATTGTGATTACTTCAAGTAAATACACAACCTCGTGTGAACAGTTAGCCAGTTATAATGAAGTGAAGCTGCTGGATCGCAATGATTTAATTCGAATGATTGAGCTATTCAAAGAACAGCAGCACAGCAAAGTAAAAGATATCATCGAAGGAGATCCTTTTTTGAGTCTAGATTCATGGGATGATTATAGGAATAACAGTAAAGTGATTAAAAAGGATCGTAAGACTGAAAAATACCAGAAACAAACTGTGTTGTGACGAAGGAAAACGGGACCGGAACGGATAGGGAACCCCCTTACCGGTCCAGTTTTCGCTTTATCAGCAGTAAGTCCCCGTCAGCTTCTTTCCAAAATTCACCCAAAACGATATAGGGCTTCTCTTTTATATCTATTTTTCGTAATGATTCCAATTCTGAACGTGTACCTTCAATTGAAATATTCTCAACTACTCCAAAATGCTTTTTTACATCGCTTGGCAGTTGAAAATCTAATGACGCTTCTACCTGTTCAATTTTATGTAAAGATGCGCCGCCATCCAAAACATCCGAATTACTGTAAACGTTTCTAAGCGAAGTCGCAAACTTTGGATATGTCTGGAATACTTGTGGTATCTTTTTGTTAAGATGGTCAAGTTGAATTTTATCCTGCTCTTTTTGAATCTTGCAAAAGGCTTTGAATTCAGCTCCATAGTGTTGTTGGTATAGAGCGGAATTCGAATGGAATGTTTCTCGCCGAAAGATATTCGACGGCTCTCTTTTGGCTGGCAAGGATAGGCACCCATCGAAAGTCGTGCTTGATGGTTTTTGAGTTTAAGAAAAACGCCACGGGATAATTGTTTTCCAATTGAACTTTATTTTCTTCCCACCATGCTTGCCGCTCTTCTGGAGACAGCTCGCATTGAGCTAATTGAACGAATGTCTTTTCAAATTTTTCTACCAATTCACAACCCTCCAAAAAACATCAAGTTATTGTTTTTATTCTTATGGTAGTCTGTTTTCTGGAAAAAGGGAACTAAAGGGTGTGATAACAAAACCGCACAAGAATTACTTGATAGTTATTCTGGAGAAGGTGATATGTTTAAAGCCGGACGAGAAAGGATTGATTTCGGAAAATCTACTAGGAAATACTATAATAGAAATACTGGTAGCTCGAGGAAACAACAAAAGGAATTATTCATTACAATAGAGATGGCGCACATATTGTACCAGCAGCGCCCTAAACCAAGGAGGAATATATGGGATATGATTCTTTAATTAAAGCTATTATTTCAGTACCAAAAGAAGAACTAACAATTCATTGGGGAAATGGATTAAAGATTATTGGTACTAGGGACACCATCTATGAAACAAACAATAATTTAGGATGAAGATGATAATGGGTTCCTTGAATATGATGCTGCGGTTATTGACGTTAAATAAATAGTATCTAAGCCAAATAACGATGAAGGAAGTATATATAAATGGTTATAAAAGGGAAAAAGTTCCTTTATTTAAATTTCTCTCCATGACGCCCCCCCTAGCATGATCACATCTTCTGAAGGGTCTCTTATTTGGAAAAATGAATAAGTTAGATCATCCTTCTCAATTGAGTATTTTCCACTGAGTTGAGGATGATCTTTCCCTTACGAAACTTTAAGGGCATTGATTTGTATATTTATGTTGGGTACATCAATAGTGTGGAACCATTTGTCGTAGTACTGAATGATAATGTTATACAACGATAAACCTGAAAGTGAACCAGCTAATTTTTATTTAAGGTATTACTTAAAAAACACTTTGTAGTTAGGTTAAGCGAAGTAGTAAAAGAAGAAAGCAAACTCTTAAATTTCAACTGGAAAAGCACGACAAGCTATAAGCTATATATCAATTAAAGGAGAGGATTCCATGAAAAAAGGCATAAAAATTAGCGGAGCAGTTTTTGCTACTAAAGGTAACATTGATCACGAAAATTTATTGATAAGTTTATAGAGTTGTTGAACCTAATGGCTGGGAATTTGGTGATGGAGGGTGAGGAAAGAAGTGAAGGTTAAATTAAAATTTTTGGGGTTGGCTGTCCTTACTGTTACGTTTGCTGTAGTTATTAGTAATAATGTTTTTGCTAGTGATGATACTTCAGAAGAAATGGAGAGTGTTACAAAAGCAGTAGTCCCTGATAGTGTATTAGAAGGACTTAATCATCCTGATAAAATTTATACTAAAGATGCATTATTTATAAAAAAACCGCAATCTCTCCATGATGAAGATAAATTCAATCAAGATGAAATAGTCTACGACGTTTCAAAGACTACGGATAAAACAAAAGCCATCATTCAATATGACGCTACTTATATCAAGGAAGAAGACAGTAAATAGATTTGTGTAACTAAAGCATTTGAAGAGTTAAGTTGAATAATTAGAATATCTAGGGCGACTTCGGTTGCCCTTTTTATTATGTTCAATTTATCCAAGTCTTTTCCAACACTATGTCATATGGTATTCCAAAAGGAATGTATCAAGGGTACATGGAACGGGCAGATAAACAAAACGATTCATGGAATGACATGCTCAATTTCGGTACATTTGGAATAACGGGTATGATTCAGGGAGCAATTAATTCTACCAATAACACTGGGCTAATATGATCGGTACAGCAGGATTGTTTAGAGGAGTTAGTTCAGTTATTAAGCCTAAAATTGGGTTATCAGGGTCTATAAAATATACTCCATTAAAAGATGGAACTACCCGATAATAGAAGAGGCGGACAATGCAAGAAAAATTATTGATACTAATGGCCTGCGTAATGAAGTGCCTTTAACTGTAGCACAAATTGAAGGTTTAACTCAGTATGCAAAAAAATTAGGGATGCCATAAGAAAATATCCGTGTAGCGGGGCCTAATGACACATCTCCTACTGGATTATTATTTGATACGATTCTCAATACAAATAATGATGTATTACCTTCTAATGCGACAGGTAAATTAGCAGCTAATAGCCGGATTACTGGTCATGGAACAATAGCGCATGAAGTTGTCGGACATTATGAAGCAGGACTAGCAGGGAGATACTTCCAGGTTATGGATGATGAATTTAACGTTATAACTAGGAACTTTGCACTTGACGAAGCCCAAGCAAGTATCCGAGCTGCACAATTTGCTCCTGATTTTACCCAATTAGAAAGAATCATGCTATTAAGAGATGGAATTACTAGATTAAAAAACGAAGGCATCAAAATTAGGGAAGTTAAAGATATACTGTTCATACATGAACGTTAGAATGGAGAGGTTCTCTTTTGGGGATTATGAAGTTAGACGATATTATTAAAACACCCAATAAAAAAATCATTTTAATTGGAACAAATCTTGGTTTAGATAAGCAGGATCATACCAATTTGAAAGGTTTGATAGGTTCAAAAATACAAGTAGATAAGATAGATGGAACGAAATGCGAACTGGACGTATTGGATATAAGCATTTCTTTCTCCATTGCTAACCATCCGCTAATTGGAATTAATGTAAAGGATTCAGGAGACATTGAAGATATAAAAAAGGGAACACAGATAGTACGATTTTTGTAAAATAAATTAAGCGAATATTATGTTGATGAAGACTGGTATGGGGAAAATTCATGTGAGAATCTAACTATTTTAATATAATAAAGTACATTATTAGAGAGGAGGGGGGATTTATGAATCGGAAATTTTTTATCATGGCTTTAATCAAAGGTGTTTTCGGGTATTTCCTTGTGGATTGGGGCTACATTTCCCTTATCGGAGGTTTGGTGCTTTACTTCACAAGGCGTTATGAATCATCGGATAGGTTATTATAGATAGACAAATATTTTATTAGAAGGAGTATATCATGTTAACACCAAAACAAGAAGAGAGCCTCAGTAAATTTATGAGTAAGATTCTTAGGCATACACCAGAACAGTTTGGTCTTGAGCTAGACCATGAGGGTTATTGTGACATTCAAGACCTGTAAAATCAGAGAACAGATGGTCTGAGGTCAGTGAGTCGGATATCAAGCAAGTAGTAAGCCATTGTCCAAAGCAGAGATATAAGATGGTTAATGGGTACATAAGAGCTAATTACGGGCACAGTGCTGGCAGATTAAATTATGAGGAAGCTACTCCACCAACGATTCTCTATCACGGTACAAACACAAAGGTAATCCATAACATTTTCACCGAAGGAATTAAGCCGATGGGGAGAAAGTATGTACATATGTCTGAATCGCTTGAGTTTGCAATTTTAGCAGGCAAAAGACGTGGAGAACTCGTGATCCTCGAAGTCGACACAGCAAAGGCATTAGCTAATCAAGTGAAGTTTTATAAAGCCAACCATGGTGTTTGGCTTGCCGATTTGGTGCCACCACAGTATTTAAAGAAGCTTGAATAAAGCATAACTCCAGAACATTAACGACGATCATAGAGACTAGATGGAACGATTCGTCTAGTCTTTTTAATATCGCCTGTTTTGCTGTACATACATCATCCTCCTAAAATTTTGAATGTATCCACGGGTGTCCACACCCACCTGCAAATGCCGCATAAAATATTCCGGATGAACAAAGAGGAGGTGCATGTAATAACCATGATACACATGGAACCCATTCAAGTGGGTGAGCATACATTTATCGGAGTCGAGGTCAAATTGCCTAAAACAACGCTGTTGACGACTCCAACTCCCGTGGTTACATCATGTGTGGTGTGTCTAAGATGTACCGAATTTGGGATAGTGAAATTTTTCGCTTTTTAAGCCGTAAAGTCAAACGGGACAAGCTTTCATAGCAATTTTCATTTACTGATCTGTACTGATTCATTCTATTAAAATCTTATAAATGACTGAATTTTGTGACCGCTTTTCTGACTTTTGGAGGAGGGAGAAGCATGTGACTGTGCATCTCACTCCTGTGAGGTCTGCCTAAATGGTTGTTTGAGTTAATTCAAGGTATGGGGGGAGGTATAAATGATTCTCGAAGAATGATAGATTTATTGAACTTAAAGGTCGGCCTTAAAACGAAGATGAGGGCATATAAGGATTATATCATTGTAAAATGATTGGGATTAAAAAATTATATTCGAATAAGCGTGTTGTTATATGGTATATTACTCCTATTATTAAAAGTTTATTCTATAGGAAAGAGTGATGTATATGAAGGACAAGATGACAGTTTTAGTTTTTGGTGTGCAATAGGAATTTTATGTTCACAGTTGGGACAATAATGGCAGCTAACTATAAAAGCATTGATCTGGAAGTAAAGTTTTAGCAGATTTTTTTAGATGGGAATAACCCTATATAGGCTAAAACTCGTTACAGATAAATACTTTCATATGGTACCATCCCTACCTTTTTCGTGCATATGAGATTGTAATTGGAAATATGACAGTAGAGCAGGACATACGGCAATATGGGAGTGGTACAATTTAGATATGAAAACAGGTAAAGTTACATCTATGTTGGTAACTTCAACGAATTAAATAATATTGAAGGAAAAATACAAATTTACTGTACAATGAGTGAATTGATTCCTAATAACAATGGCAATAGCCCAAAAAAATGACTGTTTCATAAAAGGAAAGAGAGTGAAGTTTAATGATTGCTTATTTTATATTGGCGCATCAACAACCAACAATGTTTCAGCGTATGCTCTCAGCTATCTATGATTCTAATAATTTATACTTGATACATGTTGATTCGAAAAATAGTGATATGATTAGTCTGGTACATCAAATATCAAATAAGTTTAATAACCTCCGAGTTATGCCTTCTAGATATTTAACTTTCGCAGGGTGGTCTTTAGTCCAAATTGAATTAGAAGCAATTAAAGAATTATTAAACTGGAGCTCTGACTGGTCGCACTTTATTAATTTAAGTGGTCAAGACATGCCGTTAGTAACCCAAGAACAGATAAGTGATTTTCTAAAAGAAAACTCGAATAAAAATTTTATTAACTATCAAATTGCTTCTGAAGCAGATCGAAGAATACATTTCAATAGTTATTTTGTTGAAGATTTCGGACAACTTAAACGATTAGGAGAAAGGAATCCCTTTGAAGAATATTTTCAGGATAACATTAAAGCTTATAGAGGATCTCAATGGAAAATCATAACACGTAAACTCGCAGAATATTCAGTTACTTCTTCGTTTTCTTATGAATTACAGGACTATTTTAAATATGTATTAATTCCAGATGAAACATTTTTTCCAACCTTAATTTTAAATTCTCCTGAATCTACAGAAACGATTATTAACAATAATTTAAGATATATTACATACGTAAGAAAGGAGAATGGCTTTGCGGGTGCAAGTATTATAACAATGAGTGATTTGCTGCATATTTTTAATTCAGATTCTTTGTTTGCTAGGAAGTTTGATGATCAAATTGACTCAACAATAATTTCATTAATAGAAAGCACTCTAAAGAAATAGTTTTTTGTATACAAGACATTTTTAGTAATAGACACTGAGAAAAGTTTGTATAAAACTTTGCCATCCAGTTGCCATCTATATTGACGGTTGCTGGATTTTTTGTATCTAAATACGACGAATCGAAGCATTGCAACCTGTCGATTAACTTTAAGAAATATGACATGATTGTTTAAATCCCTCCAATACCAAAATAAATATTCAAATAAAGAAACGGATAGAGATTAGGAAGCGTTTCGAAGCTACTCGCATATGATGAAGCGCTCAAACAGCATGAAATATGAAGTCAGGGAGATGCCGAATTGCCTGATTTGCTGTAAGGCTGTTTTTCAACATAAAAAGAATTCCTTAATACACAAATTTACACGGGTGTCCACACCCACCTGCAAATGCCGCATAAAATATCCCGGATGAACAAAGAGGAGGTGCATGTAATAACCATGATACACATGGAACCCATTCAAGTGGGTGAGCATACATTTATCGGAGTCGAGGTCAAACTGCCTAAAACAACGCTGTTGACGATCTCCAACTCCCGTGGTTACATCATGTGTGGTGCGCTGGATGTCGGATTGCTCAATGAACGACTGGCGGATCGGAAAATTCTGGCCGCACGTGCTGTAGGGGTAAAAACACTAAAGGAACTGTTGGAAGCACCAATGGAGTCAGTGACGACGGAAGCTGAGCAACTTGGAATTAAGCCAGGGATGCCAGGCTATGAAGCATTATTGAAACTGGTGTAAGAAGACTAGTAATAGTTGTTGGATAAAAGCAAAAAAGAAAAAGTTAAAAAACCGGGCGCTACGGCTCCGGTTTTTTCTGTGAAATTTTTCATTCTATCGAGTGGAACTATTTGAATTATATACGAAGTGTATAACCTGCAAGAACAATTAATCGGCAAACAAAGCGGTAAGGTTCTCGCTAAAGGGGGCTTGGACAATTCCTTTTTCGGTAATGATGGCGGTAATGTACTCATGTGGTGTAACGTCGAAAGCCGGGTTGTAGACTTTGATACCTTGTGGGGCAGTTCTTTTGCCAAAGCTCTCGGTAACTTCCTCCGCAGAACGCTCCTCAATCGGAATATCTGCGCCTGTAGCGGTCTGTAAATCAATGGTAGATAGTGGCGAAGCAACGTAAAAAGGTATACCATGCGCCTTCGCCAACACTGCCAGGCTATAGGTGCCGATTTTGTTGGCCACATCCCCATTAGCGGCGACTCTGTCTGTACCGACAATGACAGCTTGCACCCATCCTTTAGACATCACCATGCCTGCCATATTGTCACAGAGCAGGGTGACATCTATGCCTGCCTGCTGAAGCTCAAAGGCGGTCAGACGCGCACCCTGCAATACGGGGCGGGTTTCGTCAGCAAATACTTTCAGGTGGATACCGTTCTCCTGAGCCAAATACATAGGCGCGAGCGCTGTTCCGTATTTCGCTGTTGCCAAGCCGCCTGCGTTGCAATGAGTGAGTACGCCCATCCCATTCTCGAACAGAGGTAAAGCATGGATGCCGATTAGGCGACAAACTTCTTCATCCTCTGCCTGAATGGCTATAGCTTCACGCTCCAGCCCTGCATTCCAGTCTTCGATCTGGCCCACCTCAGCCTCTGTGACGAGTTCGCCGGCTCGCTTCTTCATGCGGTCCAGAGCCCAGAACAGATTTACGGCGGTCGGCCGTGAGGTAGCCAAATGTCCGCACACTGCGTGTACATGCTCCAGCCACCCAGCAGCGTCATTGCCTCGATAGGAGGCAGCACCCAGTACAACACCATAGGCTGCGGCCATCCCGATGGCGGGGGCACCCCGTACCTTCATGGCATGGATGCCATCCCACACTTCTTCGGTGGTGAATAAATCCAGCATGACTATCTTTTCGGGCAGTAGACGCTGATCCAGCATGGACAAGTGGTTTCCCTTCCATACCAGTGAAGAGAGAGCCTGTTCAGATACAGTTGCTTCATGGGAGGATGCGGGGAGAGATTCTTTATTTTCACTCATATGCGTGATGCTCCTTTAGTCTGGGTCGCTGTTGCTGTCCGAACAATATCTTCTAGTTCCCGGATCGAATGAAGCTCGCGATTGCGGAGAACCAAGGCTTTTCCGATCGATAACGCGAGACGTTCCGCAGCTTCCTTGATATCAGGATCGGCAATGGTATCGATATCCGCCACATGCGACAGGCTGATGATCCGGCGGATCACTTTGCACCCTGCAAAGCCAATCGTATCTTGCAGTACTTTCTGGAGGTATAAGTCCTGATATCCGGGTGTACGTGCCAAATGATCGGTGACGTGCTCGTTCCACAGTGTACGAAATCTGCTCTCAAACTGCTCCCATACTTGAATGACGGTCTCCAGGAGCCAGTCACGTCGTTCCTTTAGCGCCGTCTCGCTAGAAGTCCATCCGGGCTGTGCTGCGTAGTTCAACAGCAGATTGGCGATGACCGCTCCGATATCAAACCCCATGGGGCCGTAATAGGCAAATTCAGGATCAATGACTTTAGTCGATTCAGCTGTTACAAAAATACTGCCTGTATGGAGGTCGCCGTGTAGCAGTGCTTCTGTTCGTGTCATAAACTTTTCTCGCAGCAAAGCTACTTCCAGATGAAGGATCTGATCTGTACGGAGTGCCTCTGCTTCGTCTTCAATGTACATACCATAGTTGTTATTATCTGAAAATCGGTAGGGTTCATCCAAAATCAGATCCTCAGTTATTTTGCAGAGTTCAGGGTTAATAAAGCGTTTAACCAGCTCTTTTTTAGCCTGCTGATTCATGCCCAAATCTGAGGTGAAAAAGAGCGTGCGTGCCAGAAATTCCCCAATATGATTAGTAAAAAGAGGGTATGTGTTGCCTTCAATTAGTCCCTTGCGCATGATTGTGTGTGAGCTAAGATCCTCCATCACGGTTAGCGCAAGCTCATCGTCATAGCCCAGTACCGCAGGAACCAATTCGGGGCAAAGCTGGTGTTCCTGCTGAAGTGCCTCACGTTCAATACGGGCACGATCCAGGGACAACGGCCAGGATTCACCTACAATTTTTACATAGGGAAGTGCCTGCTTGGCAATGATACTCTTGTTAGATTTGGAATCTGTAATATGAAAAACCAGATTTAAGTTGCCATCACCGATTTCTCGGCATTCCAGCTGGGCTTCCTGACTGAAAAATCCGGGGATGTTTTTCACGAATTCGATTGCTTCTTCGGTCGTTAAGGGATGATATTTGGACAATGAGGTCACCTCCGTAAATTGTGCACATGTAAATGGTGGAAAAATATCACAATATTAAACCAAGTATTTTGATAGGATAGAGAAAGTATAACGAAAATCACTGAATTTTTGTATATTTTTTTTATGATGGATTGGAAGAGAGAGAGAACTCTTCTTTTTGTTTCGTCTCTGTATAGAAAGGGTAAATATGAAACAGACGTCCGGCAGGTGATACTCAAATGCCCGCTGGCGTCTTACCGTCAGCAGTGACGGTGATGGATACGTAAACGCTTCTGAAAGTCAATTTGATGAAAAAGGAAGGGATTTATGATGGCTAAAACAACAAGTAACTCGAAAAATACGCAAACCAAATCGGTGGAGGAACTTTTAAACCGTCAAGTCGCTAACCTCAATGTGTTATATGTGAAAATTCATAACTATCACTGGTACGTGAAAGGCTCCAGTTTTTATACACTCCATGTTAAATTCGAAGAATTATACAATGAAGTGACATTGAAAATGGATGAGATTGCCGAGCGTTTGCTCGCCTTGAAAGGTTCTCCTTCTGCAACATTAAAGGAATACCTAGAGCTGTCCTCAATTGACGAGGCCACTGGCAATGAAGATGCTCCTAAGATGGTACAAACTTTGATCGAGGATTTTGCGACTATATGTGAGGAGTTTCAGGAAGGTATCGAACTGGCGGAAAGTAATTCCGACCAGCCTACTGCAGATTTGCTAATCGGTTATAAAGCGGATCTGGAGAAACATATGTGGATGCTGCGCTCTTATTTGGGCTAACTCCTCAAGCTTTCGTTCTAAAATAACCCTTTACATGTAAAACGCTACTGACGTCAAGCTGTCAGTAGCGTTTTTATGGCTAAAAAAGAGATTATGTATCCCATGGTTTTTGTACTAAACTATAACTACATAATCATTCGTAGGATGAATTTTGCTATTTGTGTGCTTGGTAGGATGAACATTTTATGAAGAAAGTTGGATAACGTGTGTCTGTTGGTTGCACCCTTAAAGATATTTATTATAAAATAACTTGAGAATCATTGAGAATCAGTTTAGAATGATTATAAATAAATTTTTAAATATTACTTGAAATCAGGGGGCTCCCCTGTTTAAATATACTTTCTGATTTCGACACCACACTACATTTTTTGGAGGGTATTGCGAATATGGCTACAAACTTTAAGATTGAAGGTCTCAAAGCGACCATTGAAGGTAAAGAAATTTTGAAGGGTATTAACCTCGAAATGAAGGGCGGAGAAATCCACGCTATCATGGGTCCTAACGGAACGGGTAAAAGTACACTCGCATCTGCTTTGATGGGTCATCCTAAATATGAAGTCACAGATGGCAAAGTAACTTTGGATGGAGAAGACGTGCTGGATATGGAAGTGGATGAGCGTGCACGTGCAGGATTGTTCCTGGCGATGCAGTATCCAAGTGAAATTGCAGGGGTAACAAACTCCGACTTTTTGCGTAGTGCAATTAACGCACGCCGTGAAGAAGGACAAGAGATTTCCCTGATTAAGTTTATCCGCCAAATGGAAAGCAAAATGAAAGAGCTTGAAATGAATCCTGAGTTTGCTCACCGTTACCTGAACGAAGGTTTTTCCGGTGGTGAGAAAAAGCGGAATGAGATTCTGCAAATGATGATGCTTGATCCGAAAATTGTCGTTCTGGACGAAATTGACTCCGGTCTGGATATCGATGCTTTGAGAATCGTAGCTAACGGTGTAAACGCTATGCGTTCTGAAGAACGTGGCTTCCTTGTGATTACTCACTACCAACGTCTGTTGAACTACATTAAACCAGATTATGTACACGTGATGATGCAAGGACGTATCGTTAAATCCGGTGGTCCTGAGCTTGCAGAGCGTCTGGAAGCGGACGGTTACGACTGGATCAAGGAAGAGCTGGGTATCGTTGATGAAACTGTAGGACAAGAGGCGTAAGCCGGAAGCGAGGAGGAAAACTGATGACAACACAAACAATCCTTCCGGTAGATTCCGAGCAACTGCGTGTTCTGTCCGAACGTAATGGCGAGCCAACTTGGCTAGCCGAAGACAGACAAAAAGCACTTGAGCTTGCAGGCCAACTGGAGCTTCCGGTATTTGAAAAAACAAAAATCGAGCGTTGGAATTTAAACGATTACGGTCAACATAAACTGAGCGAGGTCATTGCATCTGTAGGTCAGGTTCCTGCAGCCATTGCTGATCTGGTCAAAGAACAACAGGAGGGCGGTCTGATCATCCAGCGCAACTCCGGTGCGGTATACGTGAAGCTGAGCGAGGAACTGGCGGCGCAAGGCGTCATTTTCACGGATTTGCAAACGGCGGTTAAAGAGCATGCTGATTTGGTCAAAGCTCACCTGAACACTGTTATTAAGGCTGAAGAAAATTCATTATCTGCACTACATGCAGCACTCTGGAACGGTGGAGTATTTGCTTATGTGCCTAAAAATGTAGAGCTGAACGTACCGCTTCAAGCTGTGTTCCTCACGGATGATGCGACTGCAACGTTTGCGCCGCATGTGCTGCTCATAGCTGAAAACCATAGTTCCGTGACGTACGTAGACAATTATGTATCTGCGGATTTGGCGGCACCTGTTCTTCATAACGGTGCGGTAGAAGTGGTTGCGAATGCAGGCGCTAAAGTACGTTATGCCACAGTGCATCAGTTTGGAGAGCAAGTAACGGATATTTCCATTCGTCGTGCCACGCTCGGAAATGACGCTGCTATCGAATGGATTGTAGGCGAAATGAACAACGGCAATACAGCGAGCAATACCATGTCCGTGCTCAAAGGCAATGGCTCTAACTCGGATGCCAAGGTTATTGCTGTAGGTTCTGGTTCGCAAAAGTTGAACTATACGACACAAGCACAGCATTTTGGTAAAAATTCAGCTAGTCAGATGATTACGCGCGCCGTTATGCGTGAAGAAGCATCTTCTATCATTAACGGAATTACGAAAATAGAAAAAGGTGCTACCAAAGCAGACGGTCAGCAAACAGAACGTGTTCTGATGCTCAGCCCGCAAGCACGTGGTGACGCTAACCCGATCCTGCTGATTGATGAAGACGATGTAACAGCAGGACACGCAGCCTCGGTTGGTCAGGTTAACCGTGAGCAAGTGTATTACTTGATGTCCCGCGGAATTAGCCGTGCAGAAGCTGAACGATTGATTATTTACGGCTTCCTGGCACCTGTCGTATCTGAAATTCCGCTTGAAGGACTTCAACATCAGCTGCAAAGCCTTGTTGAAAGGAAGTTAGGCCAATGAACACTGCATTGATCCGTGAACAATTCCCGATTTTACATCAGGAGATTAACGGTCATCCGCTGGTTTATTTGGATAATGCGGCCACTTCGCAAAAGCCGCTAGCGGTCATCGAGGCGATCAAGCACTACTATGAATTTGATAATTCGAATGTACACCGTGGTGTGCATACCTTGGGTAGCCGTGCTACGGATGCTTATGAAGGTGCGAGGGAGAAGGTAGCCCGTTTTCTGAATGCCAAACGCAGTCAGGAAATCATTTTTACACGCGGAACAACAACCGCGCTGAATCTGGTGGCTTCTTCGTACGGTAGAGCTAACTGTAAGGAGGGTGATGAAATTGTCATCACTCAGATGGAACATCATAGCAACCTGATTCCGTGGCAACAGGTTGCCAAAGCCACTGGTGCAACTTTGAAATATATTCCGCTTCAAGAGGACGGTAGCGTTGATCTTGCGGACGTGGAGAAAACCGTCACCGAAAACACAAAAATTGTAGCAATTGCGCATGTCTCCAATGTACTTGGCGTTGTGAATCCGGTCAAAGAAATTGCTGCTATTGCACATCGCAAAGGTGCAGTCATCGTTGTCGACGGTGCACAAAGCACGCCACATATGAAAGTAGACGTGCAAGACATTGATGCTGATTTTTATGCTTTCTCTGGTCACAAAATGTGTGCTCCTACAGGAATTGGTGCACTCTACGGCAAGAAGGCGTTGCTGGAAAACATGGAGCCCATTGAGTTTGGCGGTGAAATGATCGACGATGTGGGATTGTATGAATCCACATGGAAGGAGCTACCTTGGAAATTCGAAGGTGGCACCCCGATTATCGCTGGGGCTGTTGGCTTGGGAGCTGCCATTGATTTTCTGGAAAGCATTGGACTGGACGCCATTGCACAGCATGAGAGCCGTCTATCGAATTATGCACTTAAACGTCTCCGTGAAGTGGAGGGCTTGACGATTTACGGGCCTGCTGAACGTCATGTCGGGCTTGTAACATTCAACTTGGATGATGTGCATCCGCATGATGTAGCTACTGTACTGGATAGCAAAGGGGTGGCCATACGTGCGGGCCATCATTGCTGCCAGCCATTGATGCGCTGGTTGAAAGCCAGTGCAACTGCACGTGCCAGCTTTTACCTCTATAACACGGAAGACGATATCGACGCTCTGGTCAGCGCCTTAATCCAAACGAAGGAGTATTTTGGCGATGCAACTTGATGACTTGTACCGACGCGTGATTATGGATCATTATAAAAATCCGCGCAATCGCGGACGTTTTGAGGACGATGCTGTTACGGTGGATTTGAATAATCCTACGTGTGGTGACCGGATATCCCTTCAACTCAAAACGAAAGACGGCGTAG
Source organism: Paenibacillus sp. EKM10P (assembly GCF_011800655.1). NCBI lineage: Bacteria > Bacillati > Bacillota > Bacilli > Caryophanales > Paenibacillaceae > Paenibacillus > Paenibacillus sp. EKM10P. The sequence continues at coordinate 764,143 of NZ_JAALET010000001.1, forward strand.
TCGAGGATGCCCGTTTTACAGGTGAAGGCTGCTCGATTAGTATGTCCTCGGCTTCGATGATGACAGAAGCGGTCAAAGGAAAAACGATTGATCAGGCCTTGGATATGGCGAGTCGCTTCTCCTCTCTGATGAAGGGCGAAGCGGTCGAATTTGATGATTATGAAGAATTGGAAGCTTTGTCAGGGGTCAATAAGTTCCCGGCTCGCATTAAATGTGCGACATTGGCTTGGAACGCGCTGCGCAAAGGGATTGACGAAGATAAATAATTTAAATAGAACAGAGGAGGTTTGAGAAACATGGCCAAGAAAGCACCGGAAATGGAAGAGTATAAGTATGGCTTTCGTGACGAGCACAAGTCCATTTTCCAAACAGGTAAGGGTCTCACTCCGGAAATTGTAAAGGAAATCTCCAAAATTAAGGGTGAACCGGATTGGATGTTGGAGTTCCGTCTGAAAGCATTGAAGCAATTTGAAAAAATGCCAATGCCAAAATGGGGCGGAGACATGGATGAACTGGATTTCGATGATATCCAGTACTATGTAAGACCTTCCGAGAAGCAAGGGAAAACGTGGGAAGAGGTTCCTACAGAAATTAAGGAAACCTTTGATAAACTAGGGATTCCTGAAGCGGAACAAAAGTTTTTGGCTGGTGTATCCGCACAGTATGAATCCGAGGTTGTCTACCACAGCATGCAAAAGGACCTGGAAGAGCAGGGTGTCATTTTCATGGATACCGATACAGCGTTGCGTGAGCATCCTGAGATTCTGAAAGAGTATTTTGCCACAGTCGTACCTCCTGCGGACAATAAGTTTGCGGCCCTGAACAGTGCGGTATGGTCAGGCGGTAGCTTTATCTACGTGCCTAAAGGTGTGAAATGTGAAGTTCCATTGCAGGCTTACTTCCGTATCAACTCGGAAAACATGGGTCAATTTGAGCGTACGCTCATTATTGCTGACGAAGACAGCTTTGTGCATTATGTAGAAGGCTGTACAGCTCCAATTTACAGCACGAACTCGCTGCATAGTGCTGTGGTTGAAATTATTTGTAAGAAAAACGCACGCGTTCGTTACACAACGATTCAGAACTGGGCACCAAACATTTACAACCTGGTAACTAAACGTGCGGTTGCTGAAGAAAATGCAACGATGGAATGGGTTGATGGCAACATCGGTTCCAAGCTGACAATGAAGTATCCTGCCGTTGTATTGAAAGGTCGTGGAGCGAAAGGGATGGTCTTGTCCATCGCTGTTGCAGGCAAAGGCCAGCATCAGGATGCAGGTGCGAAAATGATCCACTTGGCACCAGATACTACATCCACCATTGTATCCAAATCGATCAGTAAGCACGGTGGTAAAGTAACGTATCGCGGATTAGCTTCCTTTGGTCGTCAGGCTCAAGGTGCAAAATCGAATATTAAGTGTGATACGTTGATTTTGGATAATCAGTCAACTTCAGATACTATTCCTTATAATGAGATCATGAATGACGATATTACACTTGAGCACGAAGCAACGGTGTCCAAAGTATCGGAAGATCAACTCTTCTATCTGATGAGCCGTGGTCTGACCGAAGCTGAGGCAACACAAATGATCGTTATGGGCTTCATTGAGCCGTTCACCAAAGAACTACCGATGGAATATGCGGTAGAAATGAACCGCTTGATCAAGTTCGAAATGGAAGGTAGTATCGGTTAAAACGCGGTAACCCTTGGTGAGACAAGGTACTTGAGGTAATTAAAGCTGTTTAATCCGAGTCGTGCCGATTTTGTGCCGACTCGAATTTCCTTTTAAATGTAGAAGGCGAACTTTTTAAGTTCGTCTTCTTCTTTTTTTCTAATGCCATGTGAAACCAAAAATTTATTGTTAGGACTGCAGATAATCGCCTAGCACGTAACTATGTTTGCTTAATAGGATACTGTAAAAACTGCAAAACATAAGGAGGCAGGCAACGGATGCAGAAGAATAAACCTGTAGTCAAGAAGAAAACAATCTCAGCTAAACAGACACAGAGGCATGTACATGAATTTGAAGGTAGTACCAAACTGGCTGAAGCAGGCGCAGACCGACATAACCACCGCTTTGCAGGTGTTACTGGGCAAGCGATTCGAGTTGGAAGAAGTCATGTCCACGAAATTGATCTTACGAAAACTGATTTTGTGAACCATTTTCATAATCTGAGAAGGATTAGAACAGGACCAGCTATTCCAGTCGGAAATGGAAAACACGTACATTTCGTTACGGGCCAGACTACATTAAATGATGGTCATGTACACCAGTTTAATTTCGCAACATTGATTGAGGAACCTCTTGTTTAATGAACGATGGTTTGACTGAAGCAGAGGCCGATTGTGTACCGACTCGGATCTCCTGCTAGTATAGAAGGCGAACTTTTTAAGTTCGTCTTTCTTCTATTTTTTTTGGTTACGTGTAAATACGTGTTTACGTTTGAAGTGGGTTTACAGATCCTTAATAGGTCGACAAAAAGCCAAAGCCGCCCCAAAAGTTGGGACAGCTCGCTTCTACATATTTATTTATCTGAAGTTTTATGGTCTAAGTCATGATGCAACTCGGTTGCTGGTATTTTGGCATTATAGATCTGTCCTTTGGCAATGGGGTTAGAGATGTATACATAGCTTCCGGTTCCATCCGGCGCACTTCCTGTTGCCCACAGACCTTCACTAGATTCTTCGCCTTCTGACAAGTTCCAAAACTCATATGCTTCAGGCTGAGATTCTTGCTCTGCTTCAGGAGGGAAGGAAGCCGGTACCACAACACCATTTTTTTCTTCTAATTCTTGAATTGCCGCCATCCATTGATATTGATGATAGCGGTCGCGTGCTAGCATTTTCCGTAATGTAGCCCTAACGCTTTCGTCTTGCGTCATATGATATAGTCTTGCTACCTGCAATCGACCTTGGCTCTCTGCATGCAGGTTGGACCGCATATCTGCCAAAAGATTGCCACTAGCCACAATGTAAGAACCATTCCATGGAACTCCATTGGAATTAGTAGGCAATCCACCAAGACCGCTGACCAGCAGGTGCTGCGGGTTAATTCCTCCCATAATGGCAGCTGTAACAGGGTCTTTGGCAGCTTGCTCCTGATCTTCTGGTTTAGCCCCATCAAGTAATTGACTAATTAAAGCACACAGCATCTCCACATGTCCTATTTCTTCTGTTCCAATATCCATTAACATATCTTTATATTTTTCATCACCGCGACAGTTAAACCCTTGAAACAAATATTGCATCATCACGGTCATTTCTCCAAATTGGCCTCCCAAAACTTCTTGTACCTGTCGGGCAAATAGAGGGTCAGGTCGTTCTACTTTCACTTCGAACTGCAACTCTTTTTGATGTCTAAACATAATTAGTCCTCCTATAGGTTAAAAGCAGTTTAGTGAATCCATGCTATATTAACCCATTCAATGCGCAACAAAACGAGGATCTGCCTAACCATAAAATCCCCTAATACTGCTAGAATGATAGAATCCTTCATGAAAATAACTTTTCTGGTTCTTTGACTTGTATAAAAATGATAAAGAAGGGTAGCATATGTTTCACTTCAAAATAAAACTCTAAGGGGGTTTTGGTATTGTATTTTTATAGAGAAGATTTAATTAACTTAATAGTACCTGATAAACCCGACCCAACTGCTGCAAAAGTGATTCAGGAGGTATTGGGTGGTCGATTTGGAGAAATGCGTACCATGATGCAGTTTTTCTTTCAAAGTAATAATTTTCGTGGTAACGCTGTACAGTATAGAGATTTGATACGAGGAGTTTTTCTAGAGGAGCTTAGTCATGTTGAACTGGTCCAACATACTATAAATCAGCTTCTGACTGGCTCAGGTGAAGACCAAGCCGGCGATGCTGGAGTTGATCATGCTCCTTTGGATGAAACGATAAAACATGCCAATCCTCATCATTTTATTATGGGAGCTCAAAGTTCCTTACCCGTTGATGCAAGTGGTAATCCTTGGTTAGGTAGTTATGTCTATTCCCACGGTAATCTGATTAGTGATTTGCTTGATAATCTCGTACTCGAATCTACAGGGGTTCTGCAAAAATCTCGAATTTACGAAATGAGCTCGAACAAAACATTCCGGGAAACATTGGCTTTTTTGATTGTACGGGATAATGCTCATCAAAATGCATTTGCCAAAGCATTAGAGACACTTGGAGTGGATTGGGGAAAATTGTTCCCGGTTCCAAACTACGATATTAACAAGTATCCAGAATGTCGGAAGTATGTTGAAATGGGCTTTCACAATGCACAGTTTAATTTTCGATTGGATTCTACCCGTATTGGAGAAATATTCAATGGGCAAACTCCAAGCAGAAACGGTGGGGATTTGAATGTCATTGACCCTCCAGAAGGCTTTCCTCTTCCGTATATGCCTGAATTGCCTAATGAACATAGCCCAGGTCTACAAGATCTTAACTCCTAGGATTAAATATAAAAATACAGATAGTAATTAGGCTTATATCCGTAACACAAAAAGAGGCTGTCCTTTGTAGGAAAAACCTACGGATTAAGGACAGTCTCTTTTCATTCGTGTAACCTGTGCTTCGAACAATCATTCCATACAAACAAAGTAACGCCGGGTGGCAGTGGCAGATCAGGATTCCAGATAAATCTCATCAATGGATACATGGCGTTCCCTGGATAAATCTATATATACATCGTCGTTAATTCTTACTAACGGTCTGAAGTAATCCACAGGATTGTTCAGAATAATGGTTCCTGTCTGGCCTGTAGTCAATAGAACTTGCTTATTAATAAAATTCGGTAGCATATGTCTGATAAACACTTGGGTAGTTTCTGGATTTAGATGTCCAAAACTCATACTGTGCAGCTCGCGTAATACAGTCAGCAACTCCTGCTTCGTCTGATACACACGATTGGAAATCATCGCGCTGTATACGTCGGCAACAGCTGTTATGCTGGCAAAAGGATGAATTTCTTCCTTGAACAGTCCATGGGGGTACCCACTTCCGTCTTCGCGCTCGTGATGCTGCAAGGCGACGATTGCTGAAATCTCATCGCTGGTTGAATTGCGAATAATATCATAGCCATACAGAGAATGTTTCTTCATCTCATGAAATTCTTCAGGTGTCAGTTTACCCGGTTTGTTCAAAATCTCATCCGGTATCATGGACTTGCCTATATCATGTAAATATCCAGCTTTACCAGCGGCATATGCCTCTTCCTCTGTATATCCTAGCCAAGTGGCAATGTAATATGACAGTATACCTACTTGGAGAGAATGATTATAAGTATAGTGATCTCCCCGTTCCATAATTAACAGCAGAGATACGACATCTTTTTGACGAGCCAGTTCTGAAACGAGAGGACCGAACAGCTCATCAACTCGATATTCATCAAATTTTCCAGTTGAGGAAGCTTCGAGGAACATGCTTTCAAAGCCGCTGATCGTCTGCTCTATGAGGGGAACGGCGCGTTTGAGGGACTCGGGGGAAGCTGGAACATCGGGGGCAAAGCCAGCCGGAATGCTCGCAGAACCAGCATCAATGTCAATATAATCGACACCGTGCATAATGAGCTTGGAAATATCGTCATGCTGAAGCTCGGTGCCCTGTATCATGACAGGCACACCATGCCCATTGTATGTATCGGATTTGAGGCGATCGCCCGGCTTGGCATCGGTAACGTGAACTCTCATGCGCTAACCTCCTTATTGTCGTAAATTTGTCGAAAATACGAAACAAACTTAATATATCAAGAATTATATGGGATGACAACGACTAATTTACTATTATTCCAAGCTGTAAAATAGGTCCCAAGGACCCGTCTCCTTTAAGTTACAAATAGAAGGCAATGTCAATGATTTTCACTATCTATGTCCACCTCATATGTACCATATTGCTAAATAACATGGTATGCTTAAACATTAGAAGCTCCAAAGTCGATATATAAAATATAGAGGAGGGCGGTTATGGAGATGACGACTCGGCAAACGTTGACCATTTTGCATACCAATGATATCCATAGTCATTTTGGCAGTATGCCTTCGATAGCCGCGATGATCAATGAACGAAGAGCTGCATCAGGGGATGCGCTTCTTGTGCTGGACATAGGAGACCACATGGATCGGATGGCCCCCGAAACGGAAGGAACGCTCGGTGGGGCAAATGTGGATGTGATTAATCTGACAGGATACGATGCAATTACGATCGGTAATAATGAGGGACTGACTTTTACCTCGGATATGATTGAACAGGCATATGCAGGCATTCATTGTCCAGTTGTATGTGGAAATCTGACAGAGCGTGCTACGGGGAGGAGTCCTTCGTGGATGAAGGACTCCGTTATTTTGAACAAAGCAGGAATCAAGATCGGTTTACTAGGTGTGACGGCTCCTTTTACAGAGTTTTATCAATTGTTGGGCTGGGATGTGCTTGATCCGTTTGAGGTGCTGGGGAAGCAGATTGCGGCACTCAGAAAGCAGGTGGATGTGGTGGTCGTGATGTCTCATCTGGGTTTACCCTCTGATGAGAAATTAGCGTCCCAGTTTCCTGAGATTGACGTTATCCTTGGTGGTCACACCCACCATGTGCTGGAGGAACCGCTTCAGATTGGGAACACCGTTCTATGTGGGGCCGGGAAGTTCGGAACGTTGCTCGGTGAAGTGACACTAACCCGTAACCATAGTCTTGAACCGTTTCGAGTTACCTCAGGCGGCGTAGTTCCGGTGGATCAAGCGCTGCTGGACGAAAAAGTGGCATCGGCCATTGTGTTGCATCGCAGACAAGCAGAACGCGCCATGGAGAGCACGGTGGCAGTAACGGATCGGGAATTGGAGATCGCCTATAATGAGGAGTCCCCTTTCGGGAATTTGCTGGCACAATCGGTATCCCATTTTACAGGCACCGAAATTGCCCTCGTCAATGCAGGTCAACTGCTTGGTCCGTTGCCTCAAGGAGATATTAGCAAAGGAATACTACATTCCTTATGCCCATCGCCGATTAATCCCTGTGTTATGAAATTGCGGGGAAGAGACATTCGGTTGGCACTGGAGCAGTCGCTGCTGCCTGAATTTACAGACAAGCCCATGACCGGCTTTGGCTTTAGAGGCAAAGTACTTGGCACCATGTGTGTGGAAGGGTTGACCATTCAGTATGATCCGGACCGTGCTCCTTATGAAAAAGTGACGGACATTCGTGTAGCGGGTCAAACCTTGGAAGAAGATGAGGAATACACAGTGGGCACGTTGGATATGTTCACTTTCAAAGCAGGCTATAAGGTGCTTGCGAACGGAACAGATCTCCAATTTATGCTTCCAGAATTTTTACGGGATTTGATTGAAATGGAGTTGAAGCGTCCGGGCGCGATGGAAGAATGTTTTGCAGCTAGGTGGCTTCAGGTATCAAAACAATCGGGAGAGGATTAAGCTGCGACTGGTACCTGTTACATTATTGAGAGCCGGCATGAAGCTGGGCAAAAAAATATACAATGAAAATGGAATGGTGCTGCTCTCGGAAGGTGTTGAGCTTACTTCGCGATTGATTGAACGTCTAGGCCAAGTCGGAATTGGATATGTATACATTGAGGATGCAGTGACAGAAGATATCGTCATACCCGAGATGATCCATGAACAGACAAGGGCGGCGGCGCTACAGGAAATCAAAAAGCAGTTTCAGGGTTTGTCATCCTACTCCGTAGATCATAAGCACAAATATTTTGGCAAGTCTTTTTATAAGGTAATGGAATCCATTCTGGACGATATTGGAGGCCGCCAGGATGCCATCATAATGTTGATGGATATCGGGGCTGCGGATCAGGATTTGTATCATCATTCTTTGAATGTATGCTTGTATTCACTAGTCCTGGGGATATCCAATGGCTACGATAATAACCAGCTCATGGAGCTAGGGATAGGTTCATTACTGCACGATATCGGTAAAATGAAGATTTCACCTCAAGTGCTCTATAAGCCGGGTAAATTGACGGACGAGGAATATGAGCACATGAAAACACATACAGTGATCGGCTATAAGCTACTTAAAGACGAACCTGGGATTCCCTTGTTGTCAGCTCATTGTGCATTACAGCATCATGAGCGTATTGACGGCAGTGGATACCCACATGGTTGGAAAAAGGACCAAATCCACGAATATGCGAAATGGATCGGTCTGGCGGACTCGTATGACGCGATGACGGCAAGTCGAATATACAAGCAGGCTTTGCTGCCTTATGAAGCGATGGAGGTGCTATACGCCGGGGCAGGAACGCTGTATGAGCAGCGGATGCTGGAAGCCTTTCGTGACTGTGTAGCTATTTATCCTCTGGGGCTCTCTGTGGTGCTCAACACAGGGGAAGAGGGAGTCGTAGTGCGTATACACCCCAAAATCCCGCAAAGGCCTGTCATTCGTATTGTAAGAGACCAGGATGGACAGGAACTGAAGGCGCCTTATGATGTGGATTTGTCCGTATCCCTTTCGGTTATGATTACAAACACATTGGGTGCAGCTACCGGTCCTTTCGGAGGAGTTCACGTAGATTAGCAGAGGATGTGGAAGAAAGCATGCAGACACTTTACACATCATGATATGATAATTATACGTCTTTTGAGGTTAATAACAGAAATAAGGTGAAAACATAATGACAGTTCTACAAGATAACACGCTACCCCAAATATCGCCAACGTATGATCCGTGGGACCCGATTGTATCACTGCGTACGCATGGTCGTCATTTGCTTACAAGTGTGGAAATGACCGTAACACATTTATGTAATATGCGCTGTGAGCATTGTGCCGTCGGTGACATGCTGGTTATGAAGGAGGCCCCTTTTCTTCCTTTAGATCTGATGCTGAAGCGCCTGGATGAAGTTGAGCATCTGGAGACAATAAGTATTACAGGCGGAGAACCTGCTTTGCTTGATAAAACAGTGGACGATGTGATCGTTCCGCTGTTGAAGTATGCTAAAGAGCGCGGTATTCGTTCGCAAATCAACTCCAACCTGACATTGGATATCCGAAGATATGAGAAGATGCTTCCGTATCTGGATGTCATGCATATATCGTTTAATTATTTAAATGCTGACGATTTCTATGAAGTGGGATTTGCAAATACCGGACGTCCGACTCCACGAGCGGGTGCTGTGCGCCTGTATGAAAAAATGATAGAGAATGCACGCAAATTGAGCGAAATGGGAATGTTCATTTCAGCTGAATCCATGATTAATTATCGGACACACACGAAGCTAGGAGGCATTCATCAGTTGATCAACGAAATGGGATGCCGCCGGCATGAGGTTCACCCGATGTACGCGTCGAATTTTGCTTCTGCCTTGCCTGTACTGTCCCTTGACGATATGCGAAATTCGATTGATAAACTGCTGGATGTACGAAATCAGGACATGTGGATGTTATTTGGTACACTACCGTTCTTTGCTTGTTCAGAGCGGGAGGAAGACCGTAAATTGCTTCGCCGTTTGCGACAAGAACCGAATATTACGGTGCGTAATGATCCAGACGGAAGAAACCGTGTAAATGTGAATATGTTCACGGGTAGCGTATATGTGACGGATTTTGCAGACATTCCAGCTTTCGGAAACATTCAGGAAAACAGTCTAGATAATATTTTCGGTGAATGGCTGAATGAGCATCCGCTGAATCAGACCGTGAACTGTCATTGTGATGCGGCTGCGTGTTGCGGACCGAATCTACTCGTAGCAGATATGTATTACAAGGGTGTAGACTTTAAATCAAGAAAAGCTTTGCAATTATAAGCATTTTTACATGATTCCAATTACAGTTTCCGATCATAAATACTGAATTGAATAACTTACAAGTCGAATGGTGCAAAATGCTAATTAAAGAAATGGGGAGTTCGTATTGGATGGTCATACCGAGTTTCATTGGGGATTGCTAGGGGTGAATCTCTTCTTGGTACTGCTGCTTGTCTTTCTAAACGGTGTTTTTGTGGCCGCAGAGTTTTCGCTGGTCAAAATGCGCCAATCCCGATTGACGCAGCTCCAAAGTGAGGGTCATCGCCTGGCAGGCTATGCGCTGAAGGTGAACCAAAAGTTGGATGCTTATCTGTCTGCCACCCAATTGGGCATTACGCTGGCTTCATTGGGGCTAGGCTGGATTGGTGAGCCAGCAATATCCGGCTACCTGATAGAGCCACTCATGCACAAACTCGGTGTAACTGACGGTACACTGATTACAACGGTATCCGTTGTCGTCGGATTTTGCGTCATTACTTTTTTGCATATTGTATTGGGCGAACTGGCTCCCAAGTCTTTGGCGATTCAAAAGACTGAAGGTGTGGCGTTGTTTTTATCGGCGCCCTTGCTGCTTTTTTATAAGGTTTTTCTACCTGTAATCTGGGTGTTAAATGCTGCCGCAAACATGTTGTTACGGGCATTCGGCATTCAGCCGGCGAGTGAAGCCGAAGCGGCACATTCTGAGGAAGAGATCCGCATATTGATGAATCAGAGCGCCAAGAGCGGTGTAATCGATAAGGATGAAATCAAGCTGATGGATAATATCTTTGATTTTTCCGACTTGCTTGCTCGTGAAATCATGTTGCCGCGTACTGATATGGATTGCTTGTACACGAATTTGTCGTTTAAGGAAAATTTGAAGATTATCAGTGAGACCAAGCATTCCCGTTACCCGGTAGCGGTCGAGGATAAAGATCAGATTATCGGTTTTGTCCATATTACAGATCTTCTGTTAGCCGAGCAGGGTGAGCAACTGGATCTGACCTCGGTGGTGCGTCCTATTCTGAATGTGCCTGAGTCCATGGAAGTAAGTCATGTGCTACGCCTTATGCAGAAAAAGCATTCCCAAATGACTCTCGTGGTGGATGAATACGGTGGAACCGCCGGTCTGCTGACAGCGGAGGAAATTCTGGAGGAAATCGTCGGGGATCTCTATGATGAGTTTGAGGATGAACGTCCAAGCGTGGAAATGAAGGAAGACTTTATCTCTGTGGACGGTCGTATGCTCATTGAGGATGTGAATGATTTAACTGGAGTGAACATTGAAGACGACGAAGTGGATTCCATCGGAGGCTGGCTGTTCAAGGAATTGGAAGGCAGTCCGGTGAAAGGGAAGAAAATAGAGTTTTATAATCTGACCTTTGAAGTGGAGGAAGCAACAAGGCTTCGCATTATGAGAGTGAAAATTCACCGTAAAACTGAGCCTGTCATTGAAGATGAGCTTTCTAACGATGAGGAATCCTAATCCACAGAGATAGCCATGATTAGTTCAGATATGTAGTTATATAGAGTGCTGAAAGAAAGAGCCTTTAAATCCACGTTACCGTGGTTTTAAAGGCTCTTTTTGAGTTAGTTACTACCACAATTCAATCGAAATATAGATAGCGGGGAGGATGCCATAATCAGTTTGAGCAGCAGTTCTATAGTTTATTTCTTTGAACAAAAATTTGTATCCGTTATTTTTTTGTTCGAGACTTGGGCGATGCGGCATATGTTGAATAGTAAAGCAGATGGATCAATTAAAGGAGGTCCCGGCCCGTGAAATTTCCACAGCAAGGTCAGTATGCCCCGTTTGTCGGCCCGTTCGATCCGTGTCCGCCCGTTCTGTGCAAGACTTATGTGCTCCCGCCAAACTTGTTTATACAATTTCAGCCCCCTGGTCTGCCACAATTCAGTCCAGAGGAAGCACTGACGAAAGGAACGCTATGGCCATTGCTTTACAGTCCTTATGAGCCTAGGAGAAACCAGGGGGGAGGCGAATAAAATGGAGAATCCAAATCAGGGTCAGTCCCCAAATCAATTCCAACAGCCAAATCAGCCTGAGGGTGGACATCAACAGCCGAATCAGTCTCAAAGCCCTTATTCAAATTCATATCAATACCAGAACCAATATCAATATCAGAACGAGTATCAAAATCAAGCCCAGGACTATAGTCAACCCAGAGAACCGATCCAAGGTTATACGCCCCAAGCCTATGCGCCTCAAACCAAGCCGGGTGATGCCCAGTTTTATGCGCTATTGGAGAAGCTCCAAGCGGTGGATTTTGTGCTGGTGGAACTGAATTTGTATCTGGATACACACCCGGATGATTTGCAGGCCATCGAACAGTTCAACAAGCTGACACAGGAAAGAACGGCGATTGCTAACGAGTATCAACTCCTATATGGACCCTTACAGAATTTTGGTCGTGCCTATTCCAAGTATCCTTGGGAGTGGAGCCAATCACCTTGGCCGTGGCAGGTATAGGTAGGGAATCGACAACCTTTTGTATAAAGGAGGAACATAAATGTGGGTATATGAGAAAAAACTGCAATATCCCGTACGTGTCAGCAAATGTGATCCTCATATGGCTAAACTGCTGATGGAGCAGTATGGCGGAGCGGATGGCGAGCTGGCAGCGGCATTGCGCTATCTGAATCAGCGGTATACGATTCCCGATAAAGTGATCGGTGTACTCAATGACATCGGCACGGAGGAATTTGCGCACCTCGAGATGATTGCGACTATGATTTACAAGCTAACCAAGGATGCGAGTGTGGAGCAAATGGAGGCAGCCGGTCTAGGCGAATATTATGCGGCACACGACCATGCGTTATTTTACCAAAACGCTTCCGGAGTGCCTTTTACAGCGGCCTATATCCAAGCTAAAGGTGACCCGATTGCTGATCTGTATGAGGATATTGCGGCAGAGGAAAAGGCGCGAGCTACATATCAGTGGCTGATTGATTTGACAGACGATGTGGATTTGCAGGATAGTTTGAAGTTTCTGCGTGAACGTGAGGTGATTCATTCGTTGCGTTTCCGTGAGTCAGTAGAAATTTTGAAGGGAGAAAGAGATCGGAAAAAGGTGTTCTGAGGAGTCTTGTATGACGAATAGGAAAGGCCATCTGCAAGCATCACGTGCAGGTGGCCTTTCCTATCTATAAAACTAGTAACTTGTAAACAAAGCAGATTGTAGCTAATAAAGTCGATTTTCTACAAAAGAAATCGACTTTTTCAATGGCGCTCAACAGAATATTATTTTTGGTCTAGCTGTGCAAAATACTGCTCGTTATATAAAACACTTGGATGAGTAGGATGGTGCAACTGGGCTATGCGATGATGCGATTTTGCTTTTTCGATGTCACCGATTCGGTCATAACAGAGACATAATTGCAAGTGTGGAAACCAGGTATAGTACGACGAATTGGTTAAGGCCATCACATTTTGCGGGGGCTCAATCAGCGTCGCCTGACGAAACCAATAAATGGCTTGAGCATACTGCTCATCTTCAATGAACAAATTGCCGAAAGCACAGCAGAATTGGGTGCGTGGTACATCGAGGGTAAGTGTGCGGAGCAGTGCCATCCGCTGCTCCTGTTTTTGTGCTTGACGACCGTAGCAATCCGCAAGCTTAAAGCAAGCAGCAATCCGATCTTCTATCCATCCTTGATTTAGCCCTAGATAATGTTCGTACTGCTGAATGGCTTCTAGTGTGCGTCCGTTATCATATAATTCATTGGCGAAGTAGTAGTGATCTCGTTCAGAAAATACGGTGCCCTGCTCCCGATGCTTGAGATATATGTGCAAATTACGAGCAGTATAAGCGCGTGTTTTGTTATGAGTCACCGCCATATTACTATGAAAGATGCTGCCTGTTACATTCAGGAACTCGTGAACAAATCCGGTCCATCTGAATCTGCGATCACGCCGTACAATTCGGTTTCTTTTGAGCTTATACAACGGCTGTCCTTGTTCATCTACGGATAGCACATAATCCATTGTAATGCTGTCATAAGAGAGGGTGGCTTGTTTTTTCCAGTTGAGAAAGGATAGTCGATCTTTTTCTTCCAGTATGTCATCGGCATCCAGCCAAAATTGATATTCTTGCGTGGCCTGATCAAACGCATAATTACGGGCAGCGGAGAAATCATCGCACCACTCAAAGTTGTATATCCGAGCGTTGAATGATGCAGCGACCTCTTGGGTTCTATCGGTAGATCCAGTATCAACGATAATGATTTCATCCACCAGGTCATGGACTGATTTCAGACAGGTATGAAGGGCTTCTTCTTCGTTTTTGACAATCATACATAAGCTGACAGTCACCATGCTCTCTGTCCCTCCCAAAAAACTTGGTATAATTTCCATTTTATTAGGATAGCTTGCTCATTATGTAGTAATTCGGCTTGAACATGTAAAGGGGATATGATGATCATAAATTCAGTTCTGCTCTAATAAATTAGAAAATCAAAGCTGGATGTTTGGGGGAAGGGTATGGATTGAAGATGTGGGTGACGTTCCGGGTTAGGATGTGCGACAGGATGGGTTTTATCGTTGAGTGGGGAGATTGTATTTTGTATTGATGTCGTTTTCATTGATATTTCCAGGTGTAAGTCCATTCATACCAAGCTCACTCCCATATCGCTTGGTCGCAATTATGGTATGCGTTAGGACATGGAGGGGGAATGGTTATGAGGCTTCCGCCTGATGGAGGCGTTGACACATGCGTATACTAATCGGCAGCCCGGTGCACCAGAAGCCGGAAATTTTGTCTTTGTTCCTTCAAGCATTGGAGCGTCTGGAGGCACCTGACGTGCTACCAGATTATTTGTTTGTCGATGATAATGACAATCCGATTTCAAGCCAGTGGCTAGTTGACTTTTCCAATCGACTTCCGGGACGGGTTTTACCCTTGTTAACAGGCTCGCAGCAAGTGGAGAACCGAAGTGATGAGCACACTCATTATTGGCCGCCTGCTCTTGTCTGGAAAGTGGCTGGCTTTAAAAATCGTCTTATTGATTATGCACTTCAGCACAATTATGACGCGTTGTTTCTGGTCGATTCAGACCTGGTTCTCCATTCCCGTACCTTGTGCAGGCTGGTGGAGACGGAGAAGGATATTGTATCAGAGATTTTCTGGACACGCTGGCAACCGGAAGGACCGCTATTGCCTCAAGTGTGGGTTAGTGATGAATATAACTTGTTCCATCGTGAAGATGGCGAAGTGTTGTCCGCAGAGGAGCGAGCGCAACGTGAGTTGCATTTTATACATCAGTTGCATGTTCCAGGTTTGTATGAGGTGGGTGGTCTAGGGGCGTGTACCTTAATCCGCAGACGGGCGCTGGAAGCAGGGATTCATTTTGGTAAAATCAAAAACGTTTCTTATTGGGGAGAAGATCGACATTTTTGTATTCGAGCGGCTGCATTTGGATTTCCACTTTTTGTAGACACACACTATCCGGCAATGCATCTATATCGGGAAGCCGATCGAATGAAGGCAGAACAGCTATTATTCACCCTAAAGTACTTTACATCGAACCGCCCAGAGCATGTAACACATGCGGAACACTCCGATATTTCTCCAAGCTCTCCAGCCTTCAATCGTCCAGCATCGTCAAGAACCCCTAAATTCAATGAACCTCCAGTTATACCCGATGATCTCCGCGAAACTGCTGTCTTTGCCAAGTACACGGCAGATTCGTTTGTTGTACCCCCGGCGTTCACTGGTCCACGACAAAGTGAGCTTTATACACCGCCTGTCTCTAATCCTAAATTGACGCTGACCATGACGGTATGCAATGAGGCAGATCGCAAGCTTACAGACGTGCTGCTGAGTCACCGGGAATACATTGATGAAGCAGTCATTATTGATGATGGTAGTCATGACGATAGCGGAGCGTTGTGCCGGGAAATCTTACAAGGAATCCCTCTGCGTCTGATCCGCAATGAAACACCCTCTTTTATCAATGAAGTCGAACTTCGAAAGCAGCAGTGGAGAGAGACATTGGCTTCTTCTCCCGAATGGATATTAAGCATGGATGCTGACGAAATGTTCGAATCCCGCTTTGCCCAAGGGGTACATTCTTTGTTAGCGGGAACGAAAGCGGATACGATTTGTTTCAGGTTGTTTGATATGTGGTCTTCGACGCATTACCGTGATGATGAGTATTGGCAGGCTCATCGGTATTACCGTCCTTTTTTAATTCGCTATAAAGAGGGGTTCCCTTATAAATGGAAGGAGCAGTCCTTGCACTGTGGGAGATTACCCGAAAATGTACTTGACCTTCCCACTGAGATCAGCAACTACCGTATTCAGCATTGGGGATGGTATACACCTGCTATTCGCATGGCCAAATTTGAGCGATATCAGCTGCTTGACCCAAGTGCTCGTTATGGCTGGAAAGAGCAATATGAATCCATTTTGGACCCGAATCCACGACTTACACTCTGGGTCGATCAGGACAACAAAAACACAGAAAAAGAACCTACACCAGAATATGAACCTGCGCAGCAGGCAAACGACTTGGATGTCGCCAAGGTGGCCAGTGTGCAGGTCATGAACAAACCCGATCTCCAAATTAAAGGTGAAGCCAAGGTTATTTCTTATGGTAAGGAGAAGGGGAGAGGAGCAGAACAGAGCGTAAAATGCAAATTGTGTGGCTCAGCCGACACGATAGTATTTCACAATTATGAACACTTTACCTTGATGGGATGCGGCTTCTGTGGATTGGTTTTTCGTAAGGATGTGGATCATATTCAGTCTGAGAAAATGATAGCAGAGATTTATAATGCCAATTGGGTTGCTATGCGGGATAGTGCAGCGGCGTCTACCTATGGGGATCATGCGCTTTTTGGACTTATGCTGCTCGATATGTTCAGTCCCAAAAAAGGAAAGCTGCTTGAGATTGGTTCAGGGACTGGAGAATTTATCCATGCTGCCCTTCAAGCTGGCTGGAATGCAGTGGGCATTGAGCCGTCCAGTGAATCGCGTGCCTATGCCAAATGCAAATATGAGGTGGAATTATTACCGGGTTATTGGAATGGTGAAACAGAGCTAGATGCTCAAATTCAACAATCTCTAGAAATTAACCAAGATTATAAAGATCAGGAAGCGATTGAGACTGAAAGTTTAGAGGAAGAAGCGGACTTACCTCTGGAGCACCAATACGAAGCCATAGCATGCTGGCATGTGCTGGAGCATATCGCGGACCCGGTCGCATTTTTGACGGATTTGCGTGAACAGCTTCAACCTGACGGAACGTTATATATTACGGTGCCCAATAAAAATTCGTTTACCAACGAGGCTTATGGCGTTCACTCACCTTTATTTACGGAGGAAGATCATTTGTACCATTATTCGGATCATACACTGACGCTCTTGCTGGAAAAGTCCGGCTTGCGCCCGGTGGCTTTGTTCACCCGCCAGCTTCCTGCTGGTTTGGATGCCTTGCTGCAAGCACATCCTTTGTACGGTGAGCTTGCCTTTACAGAGCAAATGGGATTGTTGGCTAAGCTTCAAGGTGAGAAACGGGGCCATGAATTATGCTGTGTAGCAAGAGTAATCTAAACATCTCCAAAGGAGGCTACATTCATGAATATGGCTGACCCGTATCTGTCTCGCTTTTTTGTATATTCTGATCCCAATTCGTCCAATATGATTTACAGACTCCCTCAAAGCTGGTGGAGTCGTCCCTATGAGTATGAGTGGTGTCTTCAATTTATGTCTGGGCAAGATACAGTATTGGACGCGGCATGTGGAATCCCTCATCCATTCAAATTTGAGCTGGCCCGCCGTTGCGCTCAGGTTTATGCCTGCGATTTGGATATACGCATCGTTTCTGTAGATGCCATCTTGGCTGAGGTGCGGCGGGATATTGGGGAGGAGGCTGCTGAGCGCATTCAGGAGATTTTACCGGTTCGGCTCCACTCCGCACATGCCAATTTAACTGCTCTGCCCTATGAGGATGCCAGTTTTGACAAAATTGTATGTATATCAGTGTTGGAGCACTTAACCCCCGATGAATCTTTGGCAGCCTTGCGTGAATTTCACCGAACTTTACGGGATGACGGCATGCTTCTGTTGACATTTGATTATCCTACAGTGGATCTTTCAACGATGGAACAATGGATAGAAGAAGCGGGGTTTTCGTATTGGAGTGGTGTGGATCTCAAGCTTCCACGGGGGGCTCTACACACAGATATGTGGGGCGGTTTACATTGTTTTAGGACTGTTCTAAAAAAATATAAGAGTTAACGGTATGCGCAATGAGGTTTACACAGACCTCTCTTATTGCTTATCATGAGAGGGGTTGGAGTGTAAACTTACATAGGAAAGGAATGACTGATAACTACATGAACAATGCACCTGTGTTGAAGAAACCTGAGGCTATGGTATTTGATATGGATGGTACACTTTTCCAGACGGAGACGCTGCTGCTTCCTGCGTACCACAAGCTGTTTGATACGCTGCGCGCCGAAGGGCTTTATGAAGGAGAGACTCCTCCCGAGGAGCTTATTTTGAATAGTTTGGGTATGCTGCTGGATGAAATCTGGAGAAGAGTGATGCCAGAAGCCAGTGAAGCAGCTCACAGAAGAGCGGACGAGTTGTTGCTTCAGCTGGAGCTGGAGGGATTGAAGAATGGAAGTCATGCTCTGTATCCACATGTAAAAGAAACACTTCAGGCACTTCATGAGCAAGGTGTCCGATTATTCGTAGCCAGTAACGGGCTGGAGGATTATGTAAAGGGGATCGCTGCAGCGTATGAAATGGTTCCTATTTTTGAAGGACTGTACAGCGCTGGGGAATACAGTACGCTTTCCAAAGTGAATTTGCTAGAAATTCTGTTGAGCAAGCACGATATTTCGAATGTATGGATGGTAGGAGATCGTTCCTCAGATGTGGAAGCTGGCAAAAAGAACGGACAGACGGTGATCGGCTGTGCTTATGCTGGATTTGGTGTGAATGATGAGTTGGAAGGGTCCGATGCGATTATTACAGACTTTACGCAGTTGCTTACGCTTTATAAAAACGCCGAGTAACGGTGAAAACGCAGATAAGGTTATAAATCGCTGTGGCGTACCATATAAATAATACATGCAAACGATGTTAAGCAGATAACAAAACAAAGGAAGGCAGCCACTTAGGCGGAGCCTTCCTTTGCTTTACTTTCTGTCTTATCTTCTGTTTGTTCTTCTGCTTTTTGTTCCGTCTGCGGCTTCGGATTAATCTGAGTGTGGTAGACCCATAGGGCATATTCCATAGGTTTGGTGATGGCACGACGATAGGTTTCTTTTTCGCCAATGCGTGAAAATACCTCGCGAGCCGGCTTCGGGTTGACCTCAAGCACGTAGATATGACCGTCCTTATTAATTGCCAAATCGAGCGCAAGCTCACATAATGCCCCATAGCTTTCTTCCAGATATGCAGCAATGTCCAGTCCGAGCTTTTCCCCTTGCTTGATGATTTTCTCTCTGTGGCCTTCATCACGAATCCATTGCGTCAGCAATTGCTTCATCGGTACTGCCTTGCCTCCGCCATGCAGGTTGGAAGTGACACTCCGATGTGCCCCGATGCGCCCGGCACATCCCGTTAGCTCCCATACTCCCTGGCTATTTTTCTGTACCAGCATACGGTAATCATGGACCCTGCCATTCGGCAACTGCACAGGAATGCCTTCCTGAACAATATAGTTATCCATGTTCCAGCTGCTCAGACGCGGCTCCAGACGATCCAGACGTACCCGTTGCTGGGGAATAATATGGCGCTTGCGATTGCGTCCCTCAATCAGATACAGGCCACTCTGCTTGTTAACAGGCTCAATGCGTAAAATGCCGCGGCCTCCTGTGCCGTTAATTGGCTTGAGGTATACTAGTGAATTCTGTTTGAGCATTCGCTTTACACTATGAAATCCATCGAACGGCTCTGTTGCAGGCAGATGGGGGCGAAAGGCAGCCTTTCTCGCAAGCTGCTGATGAATGGCCCATTTATTGCTCAGCGGTCGGTTTAAATAAACAAGGTCTGTATACTGCAATCGGAATTTCTTTAATTGACGATACCGCTCACTGCGCTGCACTCGGCAGCGGTCGAAAATCATATCCGGAAATTCCCGCCATTTTCGAGTCCATTTACCGCTATGTGGATCATAAATTTGGGCAAGAAGCAGTCTGCGATCCTTATGGACATCCGCAGGAGTGAATACATACATATCCAGCCCCAGCCTTTTGCCTTCTGCGATCATGCGTTCATATATGTCACGTTCTTCCAGTTGCTTCTTACTGTTCAAATACAAAGTCATGATGCCTAGGACAGGTTTTGGCACAGCATTCCACCTTCCTCTGCCGTCTGCTCATCTTCGGACAACTCCCCACAAAATATCAGCGTGGGCTTTCCCGTCGGTCCAGTCGTCATTTCATGCGCAATAAGTCCAGCGCCGAAACAGGTTTTGAGACTGGCCATATTGTCGGTGGCTACGCTGCACGTCAGACGGCGCAGCTGTTGGAGCTGGGCGGACAGCAGTCTAGCGCCCAGTCTGCGGCCCCGGTAAAGCGGACGAACAATCACGATGCAAGCATCTTTCCCATAATTCAGAGCGAGGGAAAATCCCGCAATCCGTAGCCCCTTCTCCGTGCGCACATATGCGCACAGGAGGGAGGAGCCAGGGGTGTTCAATTGCTCCGGCGTTAAAACAGCCAACTGCCGCAGAGCATTGCGAGTAATGCGCATGCCGCCCGAACTGCGAGCCAGAAACAGCAACTGTCGTCGTCTTAGTACCCAACTCCGGGCAGGCAAATGTTGAACATCGCTAATTTGCGGCATGATTCCACTTCCTTGAGATTATTTCATTCGTTCGGCCAAAAAGGAGCTGTATTGAAATATACGTCTAAGTGATTTTTGACGGATTTCGGGCTCGTCGAATTTCATCGGTTTGGCATTGGCTTCAAAAAACCAGAGGGTCCCGAGTGTGTCTACGCCCAAATCCATAGACATTTCACCGTGAGAAAGACCGGATGCGCGTTCAATTTGACGTGCAATCTGAATGGCCGTACTTTTAACCTTATCCAGCAAATCTGTGCTGTCCTCAGATCCAAAGATTGAGGATAGCAGCTTGAACGGATCCTCCACACTTCCCCCACGCGGAACATGTGTTGTAATACTTCCCTTACCCGCTAGTCTGGCGCCTACTCCGGTAATGCTCCATGCGCCACGGGCATTTTTTTGCACCAGAAGCCGCAAATCGAAGGGCTTTTTCTGATAGGTTGCCAGATCGATACCCTGCTGAATGATATAAGGCGAGTTGCCTGTTTCTCGGCGAATACGTCCCCATAACCGAGACAAGGATACAGATCGGTAGGTTATGCTTTTTTTGTCATGTTGAATGGTCAACCTGTATGCCATCAGATGCTCAGGGTTGAATCTGAGAATCATAATTCCCTTTCCGGCTTTACCGTTTTCCGGTTTGAGATACAGGTATGGATATGCAGACAGCATTTTTCCTAAGGAAGACAGGTTGCTCAACCGTTTGGTAATTGGAACAAGCTGACGAGTGGATTCCGAGGTACGGAGCCATTTGAACAGTTCCCATTTGTTAAAAAAGCCCGGATTGTACAGCTCAACGCCTGAGGCATGTGAAATTTCATCCAGCTTTGCGCGCACAGAAGTTTTAAGTTCATAATTACGGTTGGGGATACGATTATAAATGACCTGTGGAGATGGGAAATCTTGTTCCTCCCATATTTGTGAGTTTTTGTTGTAGATGTAGCCCTTCACTGTTTCATCTGCCAGCTTCAAGTCCCTGACAGTAACAATGTACACCTGATACCCCATGCGCGTTCCCGTTTCTAGAATATCCCTGAAGTTTCGCTGATTTCCTTTGAAAAATTGTTCATCGTCGTGCACTGTCAATACAGCAACAACTGGTTTTTGCTCCGCCCGGGTATTCATAGTTCCTCTTTTCTGCGGAATTTACTGAGGTAAAGACAGTGGTCCAAAATATGCTCCACGGATGCTTTACCCTCCGCACGCAACGATGGATGCTGAAAAATGGATCGACCTGGCTTAGAATTGGCTTCAAACATCCATACCTTTTCATCCTGATCAATTCCCAGGTCGAATCCGATTTCACCCAGTAGATGCTGGTGGTGATATTCAATGGCTTCTGCTAGCGTAACTGCTACATTCTTGGCACGTTGAAGCACTTCACCCGCTCGGTCTCCGAATACCCGACCGAGCGCTTGCTCGGGTGTCATCAGGGAACCGCCGTTTTTGATATGAGTCGTGACACTGCCACGTCCGGCTTTTTTGGCTCCAATGCCAACGACGACCCATTGGTTATTGCCGTCTTTGTGCATATGAAACCGGAAATCAATCGGGCAATTATCAATCTCGATTAGTTGAATGCCCTGCTGAATGACGTAGCCTTTTAGCGTCTGTCCCTTATTGGAGTGAAGCATCCGCAGCATGGAGTTAAAAGTGGTAAACCGCAGCAGTACATTGCTATTTTTCTTCCGATACCTCACATAGTATCCTTGTTTGGGGACATAGGACAGACGATAGATTCCTTTGCCCAGACTGCCGCTACTTGGCTTATAATAAGCAAATTGATGCCGCTCCAGCATACCTCGGATACGTTCAGAGCTGGGATTCATATAGGATTCAGGGACATAACGGTTAACCTCTGGATTATTTTCCAGCAGATGATAGATATCGGATTTATTGAAAAAGCTCCAGTTAAAGAAAGGAATTCGTTTGCGGGAAAAGCGTTCGCGTAGTTGATTAATCGCTGGGGAAAAATCTGAGCGGCGGCTCGGCAAACGATTATAAATTACGTCCGGCAGAGGTACGAGTTTACGTGTAAACTCCCCGCTGGATGACAGAAAATAGCCGTTAATCGTATCATTTTGCCAGTTGATATCCCGTGGGGTGAAGGCAAAAATATAAGATTTTTTGCTGCCTTCCTTCAAAAGTTGCTTAATAAAGCCTGTGCGTGATCCGAAAGGGCGGGTGGTGGAGTTAGTGGCATCAGACAATACTCCAATCAACGGTCCAAGCTGAACATCTCCGTCCAGATTCCGCAAATAAATAGACCCGCTTTTGGGAACACGGATTGCGTTGCGCAAGCCGGAGGTCAAGTATAGATGACGTCCCGCCTTCTGAATGGGTTTTACTGTTGCGGGAATCTGATCCTTGCCAAGTCGCAGACGAATGGACTTGGCTCCAGATAACTTAAGGCTTTTCAACAAGGCAGTGGATATATACGCCACCTTGTCGGGCTGCTGTGAGAAATGCACATTGCAATGCGTTAAACTCATCTGTTTATCCTCCTATACCGTATGTTCAAGGGAGGCGCCCGCGCCCTTTGGCCCTGTCGCTTTGGAATGGGTCATTAAATATCGAGCATATTCGAGCGGGCGGTTGACCGACCGAAAAGCGCACTCTGGCTGACGAGTCTGAAAAAAGGAGGCTCGGCCAGGGCGGGAATTAACCTCCAACAGCCAGATATTCCCGCTCCGGTCAATACCATAATCAATTCCCAACTCGCCAAGGCGGCCATAGCGTTCCTCCAACGCCCCGGCAATGGTCAAGGACAGCTCTATCATCTGTCCGATGATGAGACGTGTGCTGTCCACACCAAATTGTTCACGAAGGTAAGGCTCTGCCGGATGGGCTTCGCCCCCACCGTGCAGATTGGAAGTCAGAGTTCCTTTTCTGCCTTCCCTCACGGCAAAGCCCGTCAGGCGCCAACAGCCGTTGCCGTCCTTTTGCATGAGCGCGCGAACATCAAAGGGATGATTGCTTTGGCTTGTTAATTTCAAATAAGGCTGCACGATATAGGCGCGTTTGTGTGCAATACCGTCAATCCATGACAATCCTGCATCCAATTCAGTAAACAAGCGACGGAACGGGCGGTTTTGGGAGTTCCTGCCTTGTACGTACAGTCCCTGACCTCCTTCCGCCAGCCGGAGATACAGCGTGCCCTTGCCATGTGTTCCGGACTGTGGTTTCATAAATAGCTCCGAATGGCGTTGCAGCCACTCCACAAGCTGGGTCGTATCCCGGTATGGGGCCGTAGGCGGTACAAAGGGCCGTACTTTATCTACCGTATGCAGAGCGCGATACACCTGCCATTTGCCAGGCAAGTTACGCGACCAGTAGATAAGCTTGCGCGACTTTTGCTCCGCTATGTCTCCCAGTGTGCGCTTGACATTCTGGCTCTCATGGATATGGAGACAGCGGTTATAAACAATATCCGGCAAGGGAAAGCGGCCAAATGTCCATACTCCAGCACGATAAACATAACCCCGTATGGAATGATCTTCAGGTGAAACTCCTTCGGCGGTAAACGCCATTACGCTAATACCAGAGCGCTTGCCCAACAAGCTTAGCCTGCGACAGAAATCGGCTTCGGTAATAGGGGGAGTAGCGTCCTGCTTTCGGCTAACAAGCACGCCCAGCATGCCTGGCATAACAAGAGACACCGACAACAGCTCCTTTGGCAGCCGGACTCAGGAAGAGATGGATTCATTTGAATCCGGCTGAATAACAGCAGTATTCAATCATTTTTTTTACGGACGGGCGGGTTTTCTGATCATTTAACGGCGTATTGTCATTTTTTGATGGTTTGGAATTGACCTCCAGCAACCAGATACGCCCCGTGCTGTCAATCGCCAAATCAATACCAAATTCCGCGAAATGGGCGGGAATTGCCTTTTCTACTCCGCTTGCGATATCCAGTGCTGCTGTTTTGAGAGAGGTAAGACCATTCGATTTAACAGTTGCGGGCAGCGTGGTTTTGGCCAGTGCTTCCTTGACTGTACTGAGCGTACCGCCTCTTGCCAGATTGGATACAAAGTGGCTGCCTCCGGCGATCCGAGCGACAATGGATGTTACGGTCCAGGTTCCAGACGCATTTTTTTGTACAAGCGCGCGAAAATCGACCGGACGTTTACCGTGATCAATCAAGGTAAGGCCCTGTTGCAGCTGAAAGCGTGTCGATTTCATTTTTCCCGCTAAGCTTTTGTACAGTTTATCGACGTTGGCGTACGTTTGCTTTCGGGGTGTGCCCGCTGTTGTGGATAGCACAGAAAAGGTACCATCGGTTTGCTTGTTAATGCGCATAATGCCTTTACCAAGGCTTCCGCGCACGGGTTTGAGAAAAACAGAGGGATACTGGGTGCACATTTTTTTGAAAACGGCAAAGGTTTGCAGCAAGTGGGACTCGGGTAAATACTTGCGTAGGGAAGAATTCGATTTGAGTGCATCAAACACTTCATTCTTATCCAAAAACTTTTCATTAAAAAAGGCCGTGCCGTACTGCGATTTTACTTCTTTCATGAAATGCTGTACGCTAGTTCTGTTCTCGAGTTTACGGGAGGTAAGCCGGTTATTGACGACATCGCCGGCAGGCATGACCGTCTTTTTCCAGCCTCCGTCATACACCCATCCCTGAACTCGCCCGGGCTGACTTCCGATATGCTCCGGGGTGAAGAAATACACATATGCTCCTTGTCTGCGGCATTCCCCGACTAGTTCACGGCAGAACAGGGTGATCGACCCGAAAGGCTTGTCGGGTTGTTCGGGATAGTCCCGACTAACCAGCACGCTAATAAGTGGGCCCACTCGAAGTGTCCGGCGGCCTCGGCTGTAGGTTACTCGCAGATTACAACTGTCATGACTGGCATGAAGCCCCATTTTTCGGGCCAGTACGCTTCCCACGCGTAGACCGCTGTATCGGGGTACCGATATGACGGTAACCTCTTGGCGGAACGAACCGAAGGCGAGCTGAACGGGGTGGCCTGCGGATATTTTCCATTTGCGAAGCAGGGACTCGCCGACCATGAGTACGTCATCCTGCAAGATGCCCGATCCGATGATTTGAATCGTTGTTTTTTTGATGGACATCGTGGATCTCCTTCCGGGCAGCAACTTGATGTCTTGAAAGTAACGGGAAACGTGAATGGGCTGTAATAGCACTGATTCATCATATGAGGACATATATACCTTGGTGATTGACGGACAATGTGAAATGTTGACACAAAACTTGTAATGGAGGAATGAACAATCATGAATATCTATGACAAAGCCCATGATTTAGCAAAAGCATTGAAAGAAAGCAAAGAGGTAGAGGAAATTACATCAGCGATGAAGCTGATTGAAACGGATCCAGAAGCCAAGAAAATGCTCGACGATTTCCGTGAACGCCAAATGGAAGTGCAACAGCGGATGATGAGCGGCGATATGCCAGCACAGGAAGAGATGGAAAAGATGGAAAAAATGTTCGAGGTACTCAGCTTGAACCTCAACATCCGTCGTCTGTTCGACGCTGAACGTCGCTTGAGCGTGATTATTGAGGACGTAAATAAGATTATTGCGGACAGTCTTCAACATTTGTACGGTTCGTCTCTGTAAGTTTGTCTCATATTCCTTCCTGTCCTCTCATAGACTAGATACATAGAGTCACAGGGAGAGGAAGGGATACGATTGGGTTCATTTAAAAAATGGAAACACGGTTTGTACACACTGATTGCATTGGCTATGGTATTGGTCGCATTACCACGCATCTCGTTGGCAGGTGGTTTGAATTGGGTCAACGGCTTTGGGATGGTATGGGTACTTTTTGCGTTGCTTGTCATCGGAGCGAACCTGCATTTTTTGCTGGGTGTAGATGAGGAAAAGCGTAAAACGCTGGAGCGTGTGCGACGGGCCAAAATGCAGCAGTGGCAGATGAAATGGGATAACAAAGCTGACAAAGGCAAAATGCTGTAAGTGTTTCTCCTAGTACGAAGCGGTCTCTTGTAACAAGGGACCGCTTTTTTGTTATTTTCAAAGCAAAGATATCCTAATAACAAGGGTCTAAAACAAAGGGGTTTTGTGGTATAATAGATACAGAATGATACAGATTGAACGTTGGGGGTGTAACAGAGTTGGACGGGCTAGATGAAACAGTTACGAAGCATGAGCAGCTATTGCGTCATATCGAGCAGTTAAAAATAGGCTCCAAAATTTCTGTACGCAGGTTGGCTAAAGAAATGAGTGTTAGCGAAGGCACGGCTTATCGGGCTGTGAAAGAAGCAGAGAATTTGGGAATTGTCATTACCAAGGAACGGATCGGAACAGTACGAGTGGAGAAGCGTCCACGCGGCTTGTCTGAGCAGCTAACCTTTGCGGATGTCGTGAATATTGTAGAGGGACATGTGCTGGGCGGAAGCGAGGGGCTCGAGAAGCCGCTGCACAAGTATGTGATCGGGGCGATGCGTGAGGAAGCCATGGCTCGTTATATTGACGCAGGCAGTTTGCTGATCGTAGGTAACCGAGAGGATGCGCATTCGCTTGCATTAGAGCAAGGAGCAGGTGTGCTGATTACAGGGGGGTTCGGTACGAGTCGGGAGGTTAAGCAGCTTGCAGACCAGATCAGTCTGCCGATTATTTCCTCGCGTCATGATACATTTACCGTGGCTTCTATGATTAATAGAGCGATATTTGACCGTTTGATCAAAAAGAAAATTATGTTGATTGAAGACATTGCGGCCAGCAAACCGAAGACGCTGACCTTGAAAATCAACAGCACGCTGACCGAATTTGAAGAGCTATCAGCGACCACGGGATATCATCATTTTGCCATAGTGGATGAATGGAATCGTTTAATTGGTATCGTCAGCCGTAAAGATGTGGAAGGACTTCAACCTGAGCATACGATGGATAAATGTATGATCCGTAACCCAATTACGGTCACTTACCAGACCTCGCTGGCTTCTGCTGCTCAAATGATGGCATGGGAAGGTGTAGATTACTTGCCGGTCGTGGACCGCAACCGTAAGCTGCTCGGGTCCGTTACACGGCGTGAGGTGCTGGAGGCGTTGCGTAACGCCCAAAAGCAGCCACAACTTGGCGAGACGTTTGACCAGCTGATCTGGAACGGTTTTGCTGAGGAGCGTAATGAGGACGGATCATTATTTTTTCGCGGTTTTATCATTCCACAGATGGCTACCAATTTAGGGACGATCTCGGAAGGCGTACTGGTCAACGTGATGACACAAGCGGGCTACCGGGCAGCTAGAGATATGAGCGGCAAGGATTATGTGCTGGATAATTTGACGACTTATTTTATTCGACCAGTACAGATTGAGGATGCTGTCGTTCTTCGTCCGTTGCTGCTTGAGATGAGTCGCCGCACATGCAAGCTAGAAATTGCGATTTCTCGGGAAAATCATTTGGTGTGCAAGGCAGTGATGACGCTTCAATCCATTGAACATGGTTAATCCACCTCTGGATTGGAGCAGAAGATGGAGTTAAATAGATCGACTTAGTGGCTTTGAGGCAGTCTTTCTTTGGCCTCCAGCCAGATTTGCAGCACACCTTCCATTACAAGCATCGTTTTGACCTGGATTGTATACTCCTTGTCACGAACGGTGTATTTTTTTTGGTGCAGCAACATACGTACCAGCTTGCTGTCAGAGTCAATCTCAAACATATCTCTGCCGCGCAGCACCTCCAGATCACGACTGACGCGGCGAAGAAGCTCTTTCAGATTAATAGAGTCAATTTTTTCAGCCGTGGCTTCCTCCGCAATCAGCTTGATTTCTTTGATGACGGTTTGGCGCTTGCTGTATTTACGTAATGTTTTGTTGTCCTCTTCAGCTTGCTGGAGCTGGAATTGAAGGTCCTGGTTGTTCATCCACAGCTGATTGAAGCTCGCATGCCAGATGGCATTGTAGATCAATCCTCCCGTAATCATACCGAGTACAAAAACGGAGGATAATTGCATAAAAGGGCGCAGGCGCTCAAAGGGAGGGACTCTCATAGTCGTTTCACCTCACGGCCGTCCGTTGCCACATACCCACTTGACCAGCTCTGCACCCATATGAGCGCCTAAAAAGGCGAAAATCAAATACAATATCTGCTTAATGGCAGGTGACAAATTACCATCCAACATATTGCTCTCAATGACCCGGATCGGGTCCATCGTTCCTCCCACAGCGGCGGCAAGCGCCCATATTTTAATCCTTCCTGCAACCTCCAGCATCGTCTGGGTAGGCGGCTGAAGCGATACTACAGCTCCCATTCCCCCGAGCATGGCTCCTCCGAGCACGATGCCGAAGGCAATGAAGAAGTCGAGAATCGCTTTGGATATAAAAGTGCTCATGCTCTTTTCCTCCTTGGGTATACGAATCAGGACCGCGCTTGTCCGCCCGGGTCTGTACTTTTATTCTATGGGCGCTACTAACGTGGATATGATAAAATAGTTTGAAGAAAATCAAGCGGTGAAGGGAAGAGAAGCGCATGAGTTCATTTGTGCATTTGCATGTTCACAGCGAGTACAGCCTGCTGGACGGCGCGGCTCGTACCGCGGAATTGGTCAAACAGGCATCAGCTTATGGAATGGAGGCGCTGGCTCTTACAGATCATGGGGTCATGTACGGTGCCATTCCTTTTTATAGAGCATGTGTAGAGAACGGCATTAAGCCGATTATCGGGTGTGAGGCTTATATGACGGCAGGATCGCGCAAGGAGCGTGGCAGCCGGAAGGATCAGCCCATATATCATTTAATTTTGCTCGCCAAAAATAAAACAGGCTATCAAAATTTGATGAAGTTGTGCTCCATTGGCCATTTGGAGGGTTTTCACTATAAGCCGCGCATCGATATGGATGCTTTGGCTGCCCATCATGAAGGCATCATATGCTTGAGCGCTTGCTTGGGCGGTGAAGTGCCGCAGCATTTGCTGCATGGTCGGGAAGCCGAAGCACGACGTGCGGCCGAACGATACCGTAGCATTTTTGGCGAAGATTTTTATCTGGAGCTTCAGGATCATGGTCTGTCGGAGCAAAAACGCGTAAATCCTCAATTGATCGCATTGGCGAAGGAACTGGATATTCCGCTAGTGGCGACGAATGACGTGCATTACTTAACCGAGCCGGATGCTGATGTCCAGGACGTTCTGATTTGTATCGGGACAGGGAAGACAGTTGACGATGAGGAGCGCTTGCGTATACCAACACGTCAGTTGTATCTGAAAAGTCAGGAGGACATGGCTCGTTTATTTCCACATGTAGCAGAAGCCATCGCTAATACGGTGCGTATTGCTGAAAAATGCGAGCTGGAGCTGGAATTCGGCCAATCGATTTTGCCTGAATATCGCCCGCTGCCAGAGGACATGACGTCTTCGTCCTATTTGCGTAGTCTGTGCATGCAAGGGCTAGAGCGTCGCTACGGAGGCGATCCTGTATGGGAGCAGCCGGAGGAGCGGGAAAGACTGGACCAGCGGCTAAACTACGAATTAAATACGATTGACAGTATGGGCTTCAGCGATTATTTCTTGATTGTATGGGATTTTATTGCTTTTGCTCATAAGCATAAGATTGCAACCGGTCCGGGACGGGGTTCCTCCGCCGGTAGTTTGGTGGCCTATGTGCTTAATATCACGAATGTCGATCCGATAAAATACAATCTGCTCTTTGAACGGTTTCTGAACCCTGAACGGATCAGCATGCCAGATATAGATATTGATTTTAGCGATGAACGCCGTGACGAGGTTATCGACTATGTAGTACAGAAGTACGGAAATGAGCATGTTGCGCAAATTATTACCTTTGGGACATTAGCGGCAAGAGCCGCAGTCCGTGACGTCGGCCGTGTATTGAACGTGCCGTATGGCGAGGTGGACAAGGCGGCCAAGTTGATCCCGGCGCAGCTCGGCATTAATATCCGGCATGCGCTGGAGATTACCCCTGAGCTGAAGGCTCTGTATGAAACGAAGCCCAAGACACGTGAACTGCTGGATATGGCGATCAAAGTAGAAGGAATGCCTCGCCATGCTTCGACACATGCGGCGGGTGTTGTCATCTCGCGGACTCCATTGACCGATGCGGTTCCGCTGCAAGAGGGGAGCGAAGGGGTTCCTTTAACGCAGTACTCAATGGAAAATCTGGAGCGCATTGGTTTGTTGAAAATGGATTTTCTTGGACTGCGTACGCTCTCCATTATTGAACGGTGCATGCGCTGGGTTGCGGAGCAGCATGGAGAAACACCTGACTTTAGCCGTGTTCCCGACGATGACCCGCATACCTATGACTTGCTGGGCAAAGGGGATACAGGGGGCGTGTTCCAGCTGGAGTCGGCCGGTATACGCCGGGTACTCAAGGATTTGAAACCGAGTGTTTTCGAGGATATCATTTCTGTCCTGGCTTTGTATCGTCCGGGCCCGATGGGTTTTATTCCTAACTTTATACAGGCTAAGCACGGACAGATTGAGGTTTCTTATCCGCATCCTGATCTTGAACCGATCTTAAAGGATACGTACGGTATTATTGTGTATCAGGAACAAATCATGCAGATTGCATCGCGCATGGCTGGCTTTTCTTTAGGAGAGGCCGATCTGCTGCGCCGCGCGGTGTCTAAGAAAAAACGCGAGGTGCTGGATCTGGAGCGTGGTCATTTTGTCGAAGGCAGTATTAAACAGGGGTACACAGAGGAGGAAGCCGGCAGGGTTTACGATATGATCGTCCGTTTTGCTGACTACGGTTTTCCGCGTGCCCATGCAGCTGCTTATGGTGTGCTAGCATTCCAGACGGCTTATCTTAAGGCCCATTATCCAGTACAATTCATGGCTTCCATGCTGACGGCCGTCATGGGAAGTCATCGAAAAGTGGCTGAATATGTCGTCGAATGCCGTCGTATGGATATCGCAGTGTTGCCGCCTGATGTGAATGAGAGTGGGGTGCTGTTTACCCCATTACAGCAGGGTGATATCCGCTTTGGACTGGCTGCCATTAAAAATGTCGGCACACAAGCAATGGAAAGCATTCTTGCTGTTCGTAAGGAACGCCCTTTCGACAGCTTGCTCGATTTTTGTCGACGCGTTGATTTGAGGATGTGTAATAAGAGAGTGATTGAATCGCTCATTCAGGCAGGGGCATTTGATTCATTGACAGGCCATCGGGCACAGTTGCTTGCCATGCTGGATGAAACGGTGGATGCAGCTGCCAAATGGCGCAAGGAACGTGACGATTTGCAAATTGATATGTTTGGCTTTGTAGAAATGCCTAATTGGGATATTGAATACCCCAATGTACCTCCATTTAGTACCAGCCAGCAATTAGAGCTGGAACGCGAACTGCTGGGACTGTATTTGTCTGGGCATCCGCTAGATGATTTTGAGTCGCTGCTGGAAAGCAGCCAAGCGGATCGTCTGATGGAGCTGAGCGAAGTGCCAGATGAAACAGTTATTGTAACCGCAGGCATGGTGGTGTCACTCAAGACGATTACGACCAAGCAGGGAAAGGCCATGGCCTTCATTGAGCTGGAGGATCAGATTGAGCGCTGTGAGGTTGTGCTGTTTCCTGAGGTATGGAAGCGAAGCCAGCAGTGGATTGAAAAGGGTGCCTTGCTTGCACTACGTGCCAAGATGCAGCAGCAGGACGAGCACTTCAAGCTCCTTGCGGATGAGGCAGCCCCGCTGGCGGAAGACGCGTTGGCAAGGCTTCTTCAGCGCCGGCGTACCGGCGCACGTTCGTCCGCAGCAGCCGCTCCATCAGCGTCGCCGCAGCAGAAGGCGGCTCGTCCCGTAGCGGCCCCCTCACAACGCGGAGGCGAAGCGGCTCACGGTGAGCAGGTGCCTTCCCCGCGCGGCTCGGAAGCGTCCGCCCGTCAGCGGGTGTTTGTCAAAATCACCCGCCAGGCCGAGGAGGACGCCAGCTTGCTGGTCAGCCTCAAGGCATTGCTACAGGAGCATCCCGGTGCTGTGCCTACCGTACTTTTTTACGAGAGCAACCAGCGTCTGCTGGCGTTGAGTGATGCTTACAGCATTAAGCCTTCTCCTCAGCTTTTTGATCGAATGGAGTTGATGCTAGGTGAAGGCACCGTGAAAGTCAAATGACAGACACACAGCAACCCGCCCTTATTGTAACGGTTTAATGAACATTTTCCTTCCCTTTCGCATACACTTGGAAAACTGGCGGAACAGGAGATTCAACACGTGTCCTGCACCATTAGGTCCCGCACGGTGGAAGAATTAGAACTGCATGGTGAAAGCGGGAGGGAAATTATGTCCTATGAATATGCAGAAACCTTGTTAAATCGCAGAGGCATTCGGATCGAGTCCATTGCGGACATTGTTTTTCAGCTTCAGCTAAAATATTATCCTCATTTGACTATGGAAGAATGTGTAGAAAGTGTCAAAGCGGTTTTGCAAAAGCGAGAGGTACAATATACACTGCTGACTGGCATTGCACTCGATGAGCTGGCCGAAAAAAAACTTCTTCCCCAGCCACTTCAAGCCATTATGGAGGCAGACGAACCGCTGTATGGAGTGGACGAGACAATGGCTCTTGGCATTACGAGCGTGTACGGCATGATTGGCTTGACCAGTTTTGGCTATCTGGATAAAGAAAAGATTGGAATTATCGATAAGCTGAACCAAAAAGGCAGTGGCATTCATGTGTTTTTAGACGATCTTGTCGCCGGATTGGCTGCCGCCGCTTCTTCGCGTATTGCCCATCGGAGCCTTCATGCCAAGCATTATCCTGCATCATTGGATGTTTAATTGGCCTGAATAAACAGAATTAATGATTATCTAGGCCCTCCGACGGAACTTGAATGATCAGGAGGGCTTTTGTTGCGGGAAAAAAGTAAGGTATGTTATCATGAGTCTATTATATGGGCTCAAAACTTGAGGCTTAGGGGGTAGAAACAAGGCATGTGGACGGTGATATATATTGCACCGACGGCCAGACTGGCTGACATGATTAAGCTCAAACTGTCTGAAGAAGGTTTTATGGTGCAGACCCGGGCCATCAGTGCATCCAAGCAACAGTTTGAGATACTTGTGCCTTCGGGTGAAGTCGAAGAAATACAGGAAGTGCTTAATTCGATTTTGCGCCCTTGAGTCCGGAACGGCGGAAGTGATACAGCAGCATGAATGGAACAAAGGATGCACGATCGGCGGTAATGTTGTATTAACAGGCGTTGACGTGTGTATGAACATAATGCTTAGAGGTGCCGCATCGACGGCAGAGGACCTTGTATCGGTTACGGCTGACAAATAAACGGCTGGAGAGGTGTAGTTGTGTTTAAAGATTTATTCCAAAAGAAGCGTAAATACGCGACCATCCCTTCGGAACGGGCGCTGAGCGGCGATCAAGCGGACATGCCGGATCGTCCCAAACGGGAAATTCCCGAAGGTCTTATGACCAAATGTGGCAAGTGTGGAAGTATTCAATACAGCAAAGAGTTGGAGAAAAATTTGAAAGTGTGTCCGGTGTGCGGATACCATATGCGTTTGAATGCAATGGATCGCATTCGCATGGTGCTCGACGAAGACACGTTTACGGAATATGATGCCGATATGATTTCGGTTGATCCGCTGGACTTTCCGGGATATGCAAGTAAGTTGGAGCAACAGACCCTGAAATCTGGCCTGCGCGAGGCTGTCGTTACGGGCGACGGCCTTATTCATGGGCATCCTGTTGTCGTAGCGGTGATGAGCTTTGACTTTTTTACAGGCAGTATGGGCTCGGTCGTAGGAGAGAAAATTACGCGTGCCATTGAGCAGGCGATTGACAAGCGCTTGCCGCTTATCATCTTCTCCACATCCGGTGGGGCACGTATGCAGGAAAGTATTCTGAGTCTGATGCAGATGGCCAAAACAAGCGCTGCTCTCGCTCGTCTGGACGAGCAGGGATTGCTCTATATTTCTGTGATCACTGATCCGACTACAGGTGGAGTCTCCGCCAGCTTTGCTATGCTTGGAGATATTATTATTGCAGAGCCAGGTGCTGTATTTGGTTTTGCAGGTCGTATTGTAATTGAGCAAACGATCAGACAGAAGCTGCCGGATGATTTCCAAACTTCCGAATTTAATTTGCAGCACGGACAATTGGATATGGTTGTACATCGCAAGGAACTGCGTGATACCCTTGGGCAATTGCTTGATCTGCACAGTGTGAAAGGGGAGGAATAAATGGCTGGCGAATTGCCTTATGAAAAGCCCCTGGTCGAGATGCGACAGAAGATCGAAGAACTTAAGCAATTCGGACAGGACAAGCAAATTGATTTTACAGATGAAATTAACCGTCTGGAAGAACGTTATCTCCAGATGGAAGAAGAAATATACACGAACATTACAGCATCGCAAAAGATGCATCTGGCTCGTCATCATCAAAGACCAACGTCCCTTGATTTGATCGAGCAGGTGTTTACAGATTTTATTGAATTGCATGGCGACCGCTTGTTCGGAGACGATCTGGCGGTTGTGGGCGGGATTGCCAAGCTAAATGGTATTCCGGTGACCGTCATTGGTCAGCAACGTGGTAAGGATACGAAAGATAACATTGCACGCTTTTTTGGTAGTGCTCATCCGGAAGGATTCCGTAAAGGCTTGCGGCTGATGCAGCAGGCTGAAAAATTTAAGCGTCCTATTATTACATTTATTGATACGAAGGGCGCTTATCCGGGTAATACAGCAGAGGAGAGAGGTCAATCGGAAGCGATTGCCCGCAATTTGCGGGAGATGGCAAAGCTTTCGGTGCCTGTTATTTGTGTGGTCATCGGCGAGGGTGGAAGCGGCGGTGCGCTTGCGTTTGCAGTGGGTAACCGTGTGCTGATGCTGGAACACGCCATTTATTCGGCCATTTCTCCGAACGGCGCAGCCTCGATTCTATGGAAAGATGCTTCTAAGGCAGATCAGGCAGCTGAAGCGATGAAGATCACCGCTAATGACCTCCTGCGCATGGAGATTATCGAGGATATCGTGCCAGAGCCGAAAGGGGGCGCACATCGTAACTATGAAGTGACTGCTGCCGCAATCAAGGAGTTATTAGAACGTCATTTGGCAGACCTTACGAATATGAGCTGCGATGAATTGAGAGAAGACAGGTATCAAAAATTCCGGAAAATAGGACAATATACTTTCTTAAAACCTTCGGAATCTGAACCTATGTTGTAATACGCTGGAAACGGGTAACAATAAATATGACGAACTTCCTATACAAATAGGAAAAAGTGTAGTAGATTTAATTGTTGGAAAAAGATATAAAGAGTAGCACCTTTGAAAACGGAGGAAAAACCCAAATGCGCAAAACTAAGATTGTATGTACCATCGGTCCTTCCAGTGAATCATTGGAAAATGTGAAGAAACTGATTATGGCTGGTATGAACGTAGCCCGCCTGAATTTCTCTCACGGTGATTTCGAGGAGCATGGCAACCGGATTAAAAACATCCGTCAAGCTTGTAAGGAGCTTAACAAAAATGTTGCTATTTTGCTCGATACGAAGGGGCCGGAAATCCGGACAGGAAAGCTCGAAGTTGAACCTATTGAGCTTGTTCAGGACGAGTTCATTACGCTGACAACGGAAGAAATTCTCGGTACGCAAGATCGTATCTCCATTACGTACAAGGATCTTCCCTCGGACGTGGAGCCCGGCTCCACCATTCTGATCGACGATGGTCTGATCGGACTCACCGTTATTGAAGTATCAGGCACTGAAATCAAATGCCGCATTGTCAATGGCGGAACGATCAAAAGCAAGAAGGGCGTTAACGTTCCAGGCGTTGCTATCTCATTGCCTGGTATTACGGAGAAAGATGCTAATGATATCATTTTTGGTATTGAGCAGGACATTGATTTCATCGCAGCTTCTTTTGTTCGTAAAGCAAGTGATGTACTGGAAATCCGTGAATTGCTGGCGAAGCACAACGCAAGCCACATTCAAATCATTTCCAAAATTGAAAACCAGCAAGGTGTTGACAACCTGGATGAAATTTTGGAAGCTTCGGATGGTCTGATGGTTGCCCGTGGTGACCTCGGTGTGGAAATTCCTGCTGAAGAAGTGCCTCTGGCGCAAAAATTGATGATTAACAAATGTAATGTAGCTGGCAAGCCTGTTATTACAGCAACACAAATGCTGGATTCCATGCAACGTAACCCGCGTCCGACTCGTGCGGAAGCAAGTGACGTAGCCAATGCTATTTTTGACGGAACAGATGCAATTATGCTGTCCGGCGAAACAGCTGCTGGGAAATATCCGGTAGAATCCGTATTGACCATGTCACGTATTGCCGAAAAAGCTGAGTCTTCTCTGAACTACCGCGATTTGTTCAAAAAACAAAGAACGGCGCAAGAAATTAGTATTACAGAAGCAATCAGCCAATCCGTTTCTATTTCTGCTCTTGACCTGCATGCCAAAGCAATCCTGACGTCCACACAAAGCGGAACAACGGCGCGTATGATCTCTAAATACCGTCCAGAAGCTCCGATTATCGCTGTGACAACACAGGAAAGAACAGTTCGCCGTTTGGCTCTGATCTGGGGCGTACATGCAGTACAAGGCAGACCAATCGTCGACACAACAGATAGTTTGTTTGACAATGCGCTGGAAGGTGGTCGCAAATCTGGCCTCGTTAAAGAGGGCGATTTGGTTGTGATTACAGCGGGCGTACCTCTTGGTGATTCCGGTTCCACGAACCTGATCAAAATTAGCTGCGTTCCAGCACAAGCGTAATTGTAGTCTCCACGAAGTAATACTGGGACGGCATCTACTCGTTACAGTAAGCAAAAGAGCATTCAGGTCAATAAGACCTGAATGCTCTTTTTTTGTTAGCTAGTTCTTATTCCTTCTCGTCGTATAAAATCAAGGAATGCCTGTTGCATCATGTTCTTATGTGTATCTTGTTGATACACGATGTTTATTTGATAATGGCTCTTTGTGCTGTCAGTTTCGGGATAAGGAAGCCATTCCACCGAGGGGATAGTATGATCCTCGCTACGAACTCCGCAGGCAGGAAAGAAGGCAAGCGCTTCTCCGCCACTAACCACTTGCTTTACTGCTTCCCAAGAGTTGATTTCCAGATGGGATTTAACTAGCGAGGAATAGGAATCTACAACGGATGCCCCGCTATATTTTACCCATATGTGTTTATCCAGCGTATCGGCCCCATTGATGTCCAGTGACTTGGATGTCTCTGCCGATGCAGAGCGGATAATTCCCACCTGATCTGAAGCCACTGGTTCTGCCACAGTATTCTCCAGAAGAGATTCTCCATCGTCGAGAAAAGCAAAATCAACTTCTCCGTCTTTCAGTAGCTGCTTGATTACATCCGGAGATTGAATTTCTAACTGAATACGACATTCTGGATATTGTTGAGCAAAATCAGCCATGATAGTCGGGAGAAGATACATGCCTGAAATCGACTCTGCGCCTAGATGTAAGAGGCCCTGTGATTGTTCTGTCAGTTCATCTACAGCTTGTCTGGCTTCTTGCTCGAGAGAGAGAATCTGCTTTGCGTAAGGCAACATTTTTTTACCAGCCTCGGTTAACATAATTCTGCCTTGTTGAAGAGAGAACAAAGTCGCACCCATTTCCTTTTCCAGACTTTTCATATGAAAGCTGACGGTGGGCTGTTTGATTTGCAAAGTTTCGGCCACCTCCGTCGCTTTATGGAATTTGTCGATCAGCACCAAGATGCGCAATTTTAAAATATTCA
The DNA here is from genome assembly GCF_011800655.1 of Paenibacillus sp. EKM10P. Classification (NCBI taxonomy): domain Bacteria; kingdom Bacillati; phylum Bacillota; class Bacilli; order Caryophanales; family Paenibacillaceae; genus Paenibacillus; species Paenibacillus sp. EKM10P. The sequence continues at coordinate 802,354 of NZ_JAALET010000001.1, forward strand.
TGGAATCGAATAATTCTCCTTACTTGATATTTATGCGTGAATTTACACTATAGATTAATTATATACCGAAAAACAATTTATCTATCAATATTTTATATTTGTTTTACAAAACCTAGTCGTTCGTCTAACATTCCAGGCCTACAATGTAAAAGTGTTGATGGTCATAAATAAAAAACCGTCACTTAACTAAGGGGAGGACAATAAAAAATGTTGAAAAAATGGCCGTTCATTCTGATGACTCTCACCATGGTATTTGCACTTGCAGCTTGCGGATCAGGTAACAATGCTGCACCACAAGGAGACGCTGCTGCGGGAACAGACAATAAAGCAGCTGCTGAACTGACAGGTAACATTCTGGCTGTTGGCTCCACTGCACTTCAACCATTGGTAGAGCAAGCGGGACAAAAATTTATGGCTGTCGATAAATATAAAGGCATTGCGGTTCAAGTGCAGGGTGGCGGTAGCGGTACTGGCTTGACCCAAGTTTCCGGTGGACAAGCGGATATCGGTAACTCTGACGTATTTGCAAAGGAAAAACTGGAGAGCGGCGCAGAAGAGCTGGTCGATCACCAAGTAGCTGTTGTAGCTATGTCAGCGGTAGCGAATCCTAAAGTGGGCGTAACAGACCTGAAAAAAGATCAACTGGTACAAATCTTCACAGGTAAAATTACGAACTGGAAAGAAGTTGGCGGTGCAGATCAAAAAATCGTGATCGTGAACCGTCCAAGTAGCTCCGGTACTCGTGCAACCTTTGAAAAATACGCGCTGGGACAAAAAACAGAAGATCTGCCAGGCTCCATTCAGGAAGATTCCTCTGGTACTGTGAAAAAGCTGATTGCTGAAACACCTGGTGCGATTGGTTACCTGGCTCTGTCCTACATCGACAACACAGTTACTGCTTTGAAGTACGACGGTGTGGAAGCTAACGTTGAAAATGTAGAACAAGGTAAATATCCAGTGTGGGCATATGAGCATATGTACACTAAAGGTGAGCCAAAAGAACATGTAAAAGCATTCCTGGACTATATTCTGTCTGATGAAATCCAAAAAGCAGACGTTGTAGACCTGGGATACATCCCGGTATCAGGTATGCAAGTGAAACGTGATGCTGACGGTAATATCACGAAATAAGGAGAGCGATCTCCTGTTCGGATGAACGCAGCTAACGCGAGTATATTCACGAAGAAGAGGCGGACTAACGTCCGGCCTCTATTCTTCGCTTAAAGGAGTTACAGTATGGAACCAATTGAAGGGAAGGCATACATGGAACAGAATAAACGATCCCGAGTTATGAAAGAAAGACATTACTGGGAAGAATGGACCGGCCGCATCTATACGTCGGTTTGTGTCGTTTTTTTAGTTGCAGTCATTGTCTCCATCGTATATTTTGTTGCCTCCAAAGGTGTAGCTACATTTGCGGTGAATGGAGTCAGTCTGCGAGAATTTTTCTTTGGAACCAAATGGAGCCCGGATGGCGAGCCCAAGTCCTTCGGCGCGCTTCCGTTCATTACGGGTTCTTTTGCCGTAACCATACTAGCGGCCTTAATTGCCAGTCCGCTTAGCTTGTGCGCAGCTTTGTTTATGACGGAAATCGTGCCGAAATCGGGTAAACGTATCCTTCAGCCTGCCATTGAATTGTTATCCGGCATTCCGTCGGTTGTCTATGGCTTTGTCGGCTTGACCGTAATCGTCCCATTGCTGCGAAACGTGTTCGGGGGACAAGGCATCGGTATTCTCGCAGGTTGCCTTGTGTTGTCGGTTATGATTTTACCGACGATTACGAGTATTATGGCGGATGCGTTGTCTTCCCTGCCGGGGGGACTGCGAGAATCCTCTTATGCATTGGGGGCTACCCGCTGGCAGACAATTGCCCGTGTTATTATCCCGACGCTGCTGCCTGCTCTTTTAACAGGAATTATTCTCGGGATGGCTCGTGCCTTCGGAGAAGCATTGGCTGTACAGATGGTTATCGGGAATGCTCCGCACATACCGCATTCCTTGCTGGAATCCGCTTCGACCTTGACCAGCGTCATTACACTTAGCATGGGCAACACAGCGATGGGCTCTGTTCATAACAATGCACTCTGGAGTATGGCGCTTGTTCTTCTGCTCATGACGTTCATTTTCGTGCTGCTGGTAAGGCTGCTTGAAAGGAGAAACCGGGTTTGATGAAAGCTAAAACGACCGACAAGATCGCTACATTTGTAATCTGTTTCTTCGCCTTGTTCATTGTTGCACTTTTGGTGGGATTACTGGGCTTCATTTTGGCCCGCGGAGTTAGCCATATTTCCTTTGATTTTCTAACCAGTGCTCCACAAACGTTACGTGCAGGTGGCGGCATTGGTCCGCAACTGTTTAATTCTGTATTTTTGCTAATCTTAACTTTGATTATTACCATTCCAATTGGCTGGGGCGCCGGCATTTACATGGCGCAATATGCAAAGCCGGGGAAAATTACGGACTTCATACGACTTGTCGTTGAAGTATTGTCCTCGTTCCCGTCGATCGTCATTGGATTGTTTGGACTATTACTCATCGTAAATACGTTTGATTTTGGCTTTTCCCTCTTGTCAGGGGCTCTGGCTTTGGCCGTATTTAATCTGCCGCTGATGGTTCGCACAACGGAGCAGGCTTTCCGCGCTGTACCGAAGGAGCAAAAGGAAGCCGGACTTGCGCTTGGATTGTCCAAGTGGAAAATCATTACCTCCATTTTGTTGCCAGCTGCGCTGCCAAGCTTGATTACGGGTACCATCTTGGCCGCAGGCCGCATTTTCGGCGAAGCCGCCGCATTGCTGTTTACAGCAGGGATGAGTACGCCGCCGCTTGATTTTACCGATTGGAATCCATTGCATGCCAGATCGCCTATTAATCCGATGCGACCTGCTGAAACATTGGCTGTTCATATTTGGAAGGTCAACAGTGAAGGCATTGCTCCTGACTCCAAAGATATCGCCGCAGGCGCTTCTGCGGTATTGGTGCTGCTCGTACTGGTCTTCAACTTGAGTGCAAGATGGTTCGGAAGAGTCGTTTACCGTCGATTGACAGCTGCCAAACGAATGGATTAGAAAGGGGATGGAGAACAATGGAACATGTGATTACACGAACGGCAAAAACCGCCACACCAGCAACATCCGTTCAGTCTACGCGTTCAGAACAACTTGCGGGGCAAGCGCCACATCCGTTCAGTACTGAGGATTTGAGTATTTATTACGGAAGTTTTGAGGCCGTGAAAAAAGTAAACTTAGCCTTTCCAGAGCAGACCGTGACCGCCCTGATTGGGCCTTCCGGCTGTGGTAAATCGACTTTTTTGCGTTCCCTTAACCGAATGAATGATGAGATTGCGTCTTCATCGACAACGGGACATATTTGGATGGACGGACAGGATTTGACGGCGCCAGAGACGGACGTGATCAAGCTGCGTCAGCAAATTGGCATGGTGTGGCAGCGGCCTAACCCTTTTTACAAATCGATTTATAATAACATTGCCTTCGGTCCTAAATACCGGGGAGTGCGTAAAAAGAAGCAGCTTGATGAAATCGTCGAAAGCAGCCTGCGTAAGGCGGCATTATGGGATGAGGTCAAGGATCGTCTTCACGATTCCGCTCTTGCTCTGTCTGGCGGGCAACAGCAGCGGCTTTGTATTGCACGTGCACTTTCTGTCCAACCGAAAATTCTGTTGCTTGACGAGCCAGCTTCCGCGCTGGACCCTGTGTCTACAGGCAAGGTGGAAGAGCTTATTACCGAATTGAAAAAAGAACTGCGCATCGTTATTGTGACGCACAATATGCAGCAGGCTGCACGGATTTCCGATTATACGGCTTATTTTTATGTCGGAAGTTTGGTTGAACATGGGAAAACAAATGATATTTTCACCAATCCTGAAAACGAGTTGACTCAAGAATACATCATGGGTCGCTTTGGATAAGCCGTGCAGTTTGGCGACTTGTTATATATATGAAACATAAAAAAACATCTTACTAATCTAGTATTGGTAAGATGTTTTTTTATGTTAGTTTAGTAAACTCTTACATTTGTATATAATAAAATATATTGATTATTTGGTTATATTTTCATATAATACATGTGTTTAATAGTTCTTGTAATACCACAATCCAATTAAAGGAGAGGTTTGCAATGAGGTTTAACGTTAAAAAATCTGTCAAATGGATTGCTTTTTCTGGAATGGCTATTACCCTAACAACTGGACTTGTCAGCCCTTCATGGGCAGCAGCTGAGCAGAATTTGACTGATGCAGGTGCGAGTGTTACCCAGGCCGTGTACAATGATGCAAACGTTTACAAAAATGCTGTTGTTCCATTGGCTAGTGTGAATGTGAGTAGTTTGCTGGACAAGTATCGTGATTTTAGTAAATTTTCTACAGGGAATACATCCAAGGACACTACGCTTGCCTTGAATATTGTATCGTGGCAATTGCCGCATGGCGGATTCTTCAAAGCGATGGAAAAAAATTATAAATCCAAATGGGATGGCAAGGCAGCTCGCTCTACATGGAAGAGCAAGGATGGTGTTGAACTCGGAACGTTTGATAACGAGGCCACGACAACCGAGATCCGCTTTTTAGCGGATGTATACAAAAAAACCAAAAACAAAGACATTAAGAACAGTGTACAAAAAGCAATTGATTTTGTATTAACCTCTCAATATTCCTCCGGTGCTTGGCCGCAGGTATATCCTAAACGTGGTAATTATTCTGATGCCGCAACCTACAACGATGATGCAATGGTTAGAGTGATGGTACTGGCAGATGACATTGTAAACAAAAGGCAGCCGTTTGATAGCGATATTCTTGACAATACATATCGCTCCAGACTTCAGCAGGCTCTGAATAAAGGCGTACAGTACACAATTAAAGCTCAAATTGTAAACAATGGCACACCGACAATCTGGGGAGCACAGCATGATCCGGTTACTTATGAATCTGTACCTGCGCGAGCATTCGAGCTTGCTTCCAAAACAACTACGGAATCGGTAGGCATTACGGCCTTCTTGATGTCTCAACCGCAGACGGCTGAGGTGAAAAAGGCTGCTCAGAGTGCCTTGAAATGGTTTGACACGAATCGGATCGACGGTATGAAATACAACCGTCAAGGTCCGGAGTTTTTCCAAAAGGATGCATCAAGCGTGATGTGGTATCGTTTCTACAATGTGGAGGACAATAAGTATTTCTTCTCAGACCGAGATGGCAAAAAGTATACGGACATCATGAAAATTAGTGAAGAAAGACGACTCGGTTACGCCTGGGCGGGAAGTCAGGCGAAAAGCTTACTGAAACTGGCTTCGGAAAGTGGATATTATAAACTGTCCAAGCCGTTGCCACAATAATAAAGCCATCATTGTAAATGCTTTGAGAGGGGGGGCCGTATGGTTCGGCCCTCTTTTTGTTCCCAGGCGGTAAATATGGTTTAATGGAGAGAGAGCAAAATAGAGATAAAGATGCACAAAGATAGGAGAGCTTGTATGACTCAAGAGGAGAAACAAACGCAACTACGATGGTATGGCGCACCTCTACGTGTCCGTTATCAGGAAAGCGACCAGATGGGGGTCGTGTATCATGCGAATTATTTAAACTGGTTTGAGATCGGGCGTACGGAAATGATCCGGCAGGCAGGCTTTAACTACGGGAGTATGGAAGATCGGGGAGTTTTGCTGCCAGTTATTGAAATCAATGCGAAATATGCGAGTCCTGCTCGATATGATGATTTAGTTACTATTTATACCGCTATTACGGACTTCTCCAGACTACGTTTGAACTATACTTATGAGGTTCGACGGGTAACGGAGGAGGAGCACCAAAAGAATGTGGGAAAGGTATGGACAGAGGCTGACACGCTGCCGGGAGAACTGCTGGTCACAGGAACGACACGACATGTGTGGCTGAATACCGACTGGAAGCCCGTTCGGCTTGATCAGGCACTACCTGAGTTGTACACTGCGTTAAGGTCTGCTTTTGCAGGCGGGGAGGGACAGAAGTCATGATGATGCGTAAACGTCTGTGGCTGTTGCTGCTGCTCATTCCTTTGGCGGAGCTGTACGGGTTTATATGGGTAAGTCACTGGATTGGAGCGGGGAAAACTATTCTGCTCATTATTCTGACGACCTTGATTGGCGCTGCCATGATGCAATTTGAAGGCCGAAAGGTGATTGCGGATGCCAAAAATGAAATGAATCGGGGCCAAATGCCCGGCCGTAAAATGCTAGATGGATTATGTGTGTTTTTCGGTGGGAGCTTGCTGCTCATCCCTGGATTTATAACGGATATTATTGGTTTTACGTTGGTATTTCCTTTAACACGAGTATTGTACCGACGTTTTTTATTAAAGTGGCTGGAGAAAAAAATGAAAAACGGCAGTATTACATTTCGGCGCTTTTGACTGAGCTGCCGTTATCCCCTATCCATGACTAACGGACTCTTCCAGCAAGAATATAGTTGCGCAAGTCCTGAATGACATTTGCGCGATTTAGTGCATCAAGGACGATGAGTGATACAGGTCCGATAATGAGTCCTAAAACGCCAAACAGCTTGAGCCCGATGAACATACCGATGAGGGTGGGAAGCGGGTTCAATCCCACGCTGCTGGCCAGCACCTTAGGCTCCACGATCTGCCGTCCAATCAACAGGATGGCATATAGGATCGACAATCCAACCCCTAGTGCTAAATTCCCTGACATATACGCATACAGTATCCACGGAATCATCACAATGCCAACCCCTAAATAAGGTAACAAATCCACCAGCCCGATCATCAAACCGATGGTAAAGGCCGATTCTACACGTAAGATGAACAGCCCAATGATAACCGTTAATGCCGTAATGGAAATGATAATAAACTGTGCACGCAAATAGCCGTACAATGCTTTACGCAGATCGTGCCAAATATCTGACAATGGTTTGCGGAACGTATCTGGAACCGTATTCGAAAGTATCCGATAATGTCGATCCCAATCCTTACTAATAAAAAAGGCCGATAATACAATAACCATAAGCACAGCTCCCATATTAGGCAGAGAGGTTAGCAAATTCAAAACCCCATTAAAAAATTGACCAACTAGCGTAGTAACAGCCGAACTGACGGTTTGAGTCGTTTTATCAATATTGCTGTTGATGGTGTGTTGGTAATCGGGATTATCCCGAATAAAATGGTTGATTTCAATAATTATATTTTGGATCAAATCGCTTTGAGTCCAATCAATAAACAGGCTTTTAAAACGCTCGATATGCCCGTCAAAAGTCATGGCCAGCTTAATCACTTCTCGAACCATGCGGGTGATTGCAGCAGACAGGATGATTGCGATTCCGCCTAAATATACAAATAATGAGACCGTGACAGCTGCCCAACGCGGCATACGAGCCTTGTTACGCAAAAAAACGACCAGTGGGTTCATAGCATAGGCCACAAGCCAGGCGAATAGGAAAGGATAAACGAGAGGGAACAGCACATATATGCCCAGCAACAGAGCTACAATCACGATTACGACCCATAGAGCACGTAATATGCGATTCAGGATTAACCGGCTCAAGCGCTCACGACTCCTTTCACCTTAAAATCAGTGCTCTACTATACTTATGCGGGGAGAGGGTAAGACAAGACCTATGTAAAAAAGTGCAAATGAGCTCATATTTTTTGTAAGGGGTTTCGAAAATTTCTTTATAGAAGCGATAAAACATTTGAATGTGTTGGAATAGCCCTCAATGTTCACATAAACGACAAAATCCAGTATAGTGAAAGAAGGTTTAAATATTGACATATGGCGTTAACATTACTCAGCTATTTAAAAGACATATCTTACTTTTGAAAATGTTTACATTGCAAGTCCGTTCACAATGTTTTTACAAAGGAGAGATGTAACGATGACGGCGACCAAAGGTCTGGAAGGGATCGTAGCGACCACTTCCTCCATAAGCTCTATCGTAGATGGCGTTCTCACGTACCGGGGTTATAACATTGATGATTTGGCTGTTAACGCCGATTTTGAAGAGGTAGCTTATTTGTTGTGGTTTGGAAAATTACCTGACCAAGAACAATTGCAAGAGCTTCGCAGCCAGTTAAGCGACTATGCTGCTATTCCGGATGAAATTATTACTCAATTAAAGTTATACCCGAAAGAATTGAGCACGATGGCTGCCTTGAGGTCAGCTGTATCGTCTCTTGCTTTGTATGACCCAGAGGCGGATGATATGTCAAGAGAGTCCAATGTGACTAAAACCGTCAAGCTTCAGGCGCAATTGCCCACAATTGTGGCAGCCATAGCACGTATACGCGAAGGCTTGGAACCAATTGCGCCTAAAAAAGGTGTTTCTATTGCTGAAAACTTTTTGTATCAGCTGACTGGCAGGGATCCGGAGGAGACGGCTATTAAAGCGTTCAATCAGGCTCTCGTTCTGCATGCCGATCATGAATTGAATGCTTCGACCTTTGCTGCGCGTGTAACGGTAGCCACTTTATCAGATATTTATTCCGGGATCACGTCTGCCATCGGGGCCTTAAAAGGACCGTTGCATGGTGGAGCCAATGAGGCTGTTGCCAAAACGTTGGAGGAGATTGGCGGTCTGGATCAGGTGGACTCCTATATTCAGGCCAAACTGGATAACCGCGAAAAAATTATGGGCTTCGGACATCGTGTCTATAAAAACGGTGATCCGCGTGCCAAGCATTTGCACAAAATGTCCCGCGAACTGGGAGAAATGAATGGCGACACTACGTTGTTTGATATGTCAGTTCGAATTGAAAGTATTGTAACAGGGCAAAAAGGCTTGAAACCGAATGTGGATTTTTATTCTGCTTCCGTATATACCCAGCTGGGTATTAAGAGGGATTTGTTTACTCCTATCTTTGCTATGAGCCGTGTATCGGGGTGGACTGCACATATTTTAGAGCAGTATGAAAATAACCGTTTGATTCGTCCTCGTGCCGAATACACAGGCCCAATGGATCAAAAATATGTGTCACCAGAGTTGCGCTAACCTTTGGAGGAAGATTGAGGTTGTATACCCTGAATTTAAAAAATAAGGTACAATAGAAGGGTCGGCGAGAGATGTAATTTTTTGTCTATGATAAAGATCATGTCTTTCGTCCTGTACCCATTCATATCTGAGGAGGAAAAGGAACTTATGGCGAAATTTGAAAAGTTTGAGCTCCCAACTGAAGGCGAAAAAATTACGATTGATAACGGTCAACTGCAGGTTCCAAACCATCCGGTCATTCCGTTTATCGAAGGTGACGGCACAGGTCGCGACATCTGGAAAGCTTCCAAGCGCGTACTGGACGCAGCTGTAGAAAAGGCATATAACGGCACGAAAAAGATTGCCTGGTATGAAGTATTCGCTGGTGAGAAAGCTTTCAATACATACGGCGAGTGGCTCCCTAACGATACGTTGGAAGCCATCCGTGAGTATATTGTAGCCATTAAAGGTCCACTTACGACACCTATTGGCGGTGGTATCCGTTCATTGAATGTGGCATTGCGCCAAGAACTGGATTTATACGTTTGCCTGCGTCCTGTTCGTTACTTTAACGGTGTCCCGTCTCCAGTAAAACGTCCTGAGTTGGTGGACATGGTCATTTTCCGTGAGAACACAGAAGATATCTACGCAGGGATCGAATATGCCGAAGGGTCCGAAGACGTGAAAAAGGTGATTCAGTTCCTTCAGCAAGAGCTGGGCGTGAATAAAATCCGTTTCCCTGAAACTTCAGGAATTGGGATCAAGCCAGTGTCTTCCGAGGGGTCAAAGCGTCTGGTACGGGCAGCTATTCAGTATGCTGTTGACCACGGACGCAAGAGTGTAACGCTCGTACACAAAGGTAACATTATGAAATTTACCGAAGGTGCCTTCAAGAACTGGGGCTATGAAGTAGCCGAGCAAGAATTTGCAGATAAAGTATTTACATGGGCCCAATATGATGTCATCAAGGAAAAAGAAGGTGAGGATGCGGCAAATGCAGCTCAAAAAGCAGCTGAAGATGCAGGCAAAATCATTATCAAGGATGCGATTGCTGATATTGCACTTCAGCAGGTGCTGACTCGTCCTTCTGAATTTGATGTCATTGCTACGCTGAACCTGAACGGGGACTATCTGTCCGATGCTTTGGCTGCTCAAGTTGGTGGAATTGGTATTGCGCCAGGTGCAAACATTAACTATGTAACCGGGCATGCTATCTTTGAAGCTACACATGGTACAGCTCCCAAATATGCTGACAAAGACGTAGTGAACCCAGGTTCCGTAATTCTGTCCGGCGTCATGCTGCTTGAACACTTGGGTTGGAAAGAAGCAGCTGACCTGATTTACAAAGGGCTGGAGACGTCCATTAATAAGAAGATTGTAACTTATGACTTTGCCCGTCTGATGGATGGTGCTACACAGGTGAAATGCTCCGAGTTTGCGGATACCATTATTAGTAACCTGTAAGGAAGGGGAATACTACTTGACCATTCAACGCAAAAAAATATCCATAGTTGGCGCCGGTTTTACCGGTGCCACTACCGCATTGCTGCTGGCTCAAAAGGAGTTAGGTGATATCGTACTCATCGATATTCCGCAACTAGAGAATCCGACTAAAGGCAAAGCGCTTGATATTTTGGAAGCTGGTCCAGTGCAGGGATTTGACACCCAGATCATGGGCACTTCTAATTACGAGGATGCAGCTAACTCGGATATCGTCATTATTACAGCCGGGATCGCGCGCAAGCCGGGTATGAGCCGTGATGATTTGGTCAATACGAACGCAGGAATTGTAAAATCCGTATGTGAGAATGTGAAGAAGTATGCGCCCGATTCTATCGTCATTATTCTGAGTAATCCGGTCGATGCTATGACCTATACTGCATACCAAACGCTTGATTTCCCGAAAAATCGGGTTATTGGTCAATCAGGTGTGCTGGATACAGCCCGGTATTGTACCTTTATTGCACAGGAACTGAACGTTTCGGTTGAAGACGTGCGCGGCTTCGTTATGGGTGGTCACGGTGATGATATGGTGCCGCTCGTACGCTATTCCAGCGTGGGAGGTATACCCATCGAAAACCTGATTTCTCAGGAACGTATCAAGGCGATCGTACAACGTACACGAGTGGGCGGCGGAGAGATCGTTAACCTATTGGGTAATGGCAGCGCATATTATGCTCCGGCAGCTTCGCTTGCGCAAATGACAGAAGCGATTGTAAAAGATAAAAAACGGATTATTCCAGTCATTGCTTACCTGGAAGGAGAGTATGGCTATCAGGACTTGTTCCTCGGTGTGCCTACACTTCTTGGCGGTAACGGCATCGAAAAAGTGTTCGAGTTGGAATTGACAGCTGCAGAAAAAGCAGCGCTCGATCAATCTGCCGAAGCGGTTCGTAATGTGACTAAAATAGTCAACGTATAAATACGATTTGCTACTAAAACGGTATACTTTTTTACTTAAAGAGGTGTCCACAAGTCATAGTTATGGCTGTCGGCCACCTCTTTTATTTTTAAATAGTCTATTGTTTTCTTCCTTTTCTTTTAATATTGAAAGTTTCAGTTAGGATTTGCTGGCACCAGCGGAGCGAACGGAATGATTGCGGACAAGCATCCACCCGAGTTGAAACTTTCCCCCTCATACTCCTTTGCTTTGACCCACTTCCCCGGTATAATAGAGTTCATATGCATTAATAGTTACATAGAAAAGCATGTCCCAAAACATTGCAAAGATGCTAGTCATTCGTTGGAATATGATCGTTCTATGGAAAAATCAGTTTGTAAGAAAACAAAGAATTGGAGGTTATAAAGAATGTTTTTTATTCACATTATTGGATCACTGGCAATGGGCTTTTATTTATTGCTTCCCTTCGTCGTGGGCAAAATCGACAAATTGGCTCCAAGTGCGCAGGAGGGAACGATATCGGCTGTGCAGCTATTGAACCGTTTGGCGCAATTTGCACTAATCCTTGTGCTTATTAGCGGCATCTATATGATTTTTGCTTGGAAGTCTTATTCGGTAGCATGGATCGTGGTCGTGTTGTTGTTGTTTCTTGCTATTTCTGGTATCGCAGGTGCTATGGGTAAGCCATTACGATTGTCACTGGAAGCGGTTCGCAACCAACAGCCAATTACGCAATACGCTGGTAAAGTGCGAATGTTCAGTACGCTGTTGGCCGTTTTCATGATCTTAATTACGTTTTTAATGGTATACAGCCATATTATTTAATGAATCATTTTATGAGCGGTTGGAATTGAATAATGACAACGGCTAACGTTGAAAAAACGGTCTGTGCAGAATAAGCATAGGTCGTTTTTTTGTGTGCTCACATAGCTGGATTTTTCTTTTTTCGTTTAACGGATAAGTTTGTGTGGTAAATCAGGAGTAGAGCGGATGCAAATGTTGCATCCTAAAAAATATCTGATTTTGAAGGGAGAATGTACAATGGCTAAAAGCAACCAACCTCAGCAAACCTTGCCCCCGCAGCACCAGGAACAGCAACCGGGGATTGAGTCCAAAATGACGCCTGCACCGCAATTTGAAAAACCAACTTACAAAGCGGCTGGCAAGCTAACAGGCAAAGTTGCACTGATTACTGGTGGAGACAGTGGAATTGGGCGGGCTGTAGCTGTCACGTATGCCAAAGAAGGTGCGGATGTAGCTATCGTCTACTTGAATGAGCATAAGGATGCGGAAGAAACCAAACGTCAGGTCGAACAGGAAGGACGCAAATGCGTGTTGATTCCTGGCGATATCGGAGATGACCAATTTGCCAAAAAAGCGGTGCAACAGACGGTGAACGAATTGGGCAAGCTTGATATCGTCGTGAACAATGCGGCCGAGCAGCATCCACAGCAAAAGCTGGAGGATATCACCAAGGAACAGCTGGAGCGCACGTTCCGCACGAATATCTTCGGTATGTTCTTCCTAACACAAGCGGCATTGCCGCATTTGAAGAAAGGGAGCGCGATCGTCAACACAACGTCTATTACCGCATACGCTGGGAATAAGACACTCATTGATTATTCCTCCACCAAAGGGGCAATCACATCATTCACTCGTTCCCTATCACTCAATTTGGCGGATCAAGGTATTCGAGTGAACGCTGTAGCCCCAGGGCCGATCTGGACACCGTTAATCCCGTCTACCTTTGATGCCAAGACGGTCAGCGAATTTGGAGGAGCACAGCCCATGAAGCGACCGGGTCAGCCGGAAGAACTGGCGCCAGCTTATGTGTACCTTGCTTCAGACGATTCGTCTTATGTAAGCGGGCAGGTTATTCATATCAATGGCGGTGAAGTTGTAAACGGATAAGAGGATAAAGAAAAGGTTGGGGCAGTCTTTTGCTCCGGCCTTTTTTCTTTTCACAGTGGAACATAATGCAGGTAGCCTGTAGAATGAGATTAACTTACATAAAAGGATGGGCAAATTTCTATGAAATCGTTTCGTTTCAGGCTTACCCTGATCATGCTGATTTTGATTGGCGTATCTGTCCTTGCTGCTGGAATCACTATGGGACAAATTTTCAAAAATTCGAATATGAAGGTGCTAGAGGAGAACATGGGCCGCGAGATTGACTTGCTTCGCGCAACCTTCCCATTTGTTAATGCTGATGCCCTATCCAGCACAGATTACGTCTCCTATTATTCTGAGAAGGCGAAGGAAATTGCCCATCTGACCGATTCGCGAGTGACCTTCATTCGTAAGGACGGGACGGTGGTGGGTGATTCGTTAAGCGATCCGCGCAAAATGGAAAACCATGCATCGCGTGAAGAAATACGACAAGCTACGTCGGAGGGAATCGGACGGACGATACGCTACAGTGAAACTTTGCAACGAAACATGCTATACGTCGCTGAGCCTGTTGTATCGGAGAAGGGCTTTGACGGATATATCCGTTTATCCATGAGTCTGAAAGCGGTGGAAGAGGGAATGCAGCGCGGCTGGACGGCCATCGGGATTGGGCTTGTGTTGCTGTTTATTGCTGCTGGACTGATGAGCTATCGTATTGCTCGCAGCCTCACCTCGCCCATTGAACATATTACAGGGGTAGCCAACCGTATTTCAGGACTGGATTATGACGCAAGGGTCGGCGTACAGCGCCGGGATGAGGTAGGACAACTGGGTGAAGCCATTAATCGTATGGCTGACAGCCTCCAAAACCAAATGAAAACGATTCGTGACAATGAGGATCTGCTGCAAAGCGTCATGAGTAATATGACAGGCGGGATTCTGATGATCGATGCTAATGAACGCATTGCGCTTGTCAACCGTGAGTCTGAGCGTATGCTCGGTGTCGCGGGTAAGCGGGTGACAGACAAGCCGTATCATGAGCTGAAGAAGCACTATGAGCTCACAAAGCTAATTGAGGGCAGTATACAAAGCCGAGAAAGGCTACATGGTGAGGTGCATTTGTACAATCCCGAAGAACGACTCGTTTTGCTAGATGGTGTCCCTATGTATGAGGATGAAGGGGGATACCGGGGGATGCTGTTCCTTTTGCAGGATATTACAGCTATTCGACGGTTGGAAAATATGCGAAGCGAATTTGTGGCAAACGTCTCTCATGAGCTAAAAACACCGATTGCCGCAGTCAAGGGTTTTGCCGAGACATTGCTTGGTGGCGGGGTCAAAGATGAGGAAACAGCCCGTTCCTTTTTACAAATTATATATGACGAAAGCGAACGACTGAATCGACTGATCGGCGATATTCTGGAGCTTTCCAAAATCGAGTCCAAGCGCTCTCCGCTGGATTGCTCTCCAATTCATATCTCTTCTTTCATAGAATCATTGCTGGAGAAACTGAACAATGTAGCAGCGAAGAAAAGGATTACACTGCACATGGATATCCCGGATGAATTGTTTATGGAGGCAGATGAAGATAAGCTTCAGCAGATTTTCCTGAACCTTTTGTCTAATGGCATTAACTATACACTTGATGGCGGCAAGGTAAAAATCAAGGTTATAACGCTACAGCGAGACCATGACACGGAAAAGGTCGTATTTACAGTCAGTGATACGGGTATTGGGATACCGAAAAAGGACCTGCCACGTATCTTTGAGCGCTTTTATCGGGTGGACAAAGGTCGCTCACGCAACTCGGGCGGAACGGGGTTGGGATTATCTATCGTCAAGCACCTGGTTGATCTGCATCATGGTACACTTTCGGTTGAAAGCGAGCTTGGTTTGGGTACGATATTTACCGTTGAATTACCGTTATTGCAACAGGAAGAATGAACTATAACATTTTTTACATTGTGTTAACAATGCCGTGATAAAATAAACGGGTGTCGCATGAGCATGGAAAAGATTTCAGGATTTTGACTAATGCGCCTTTAACAGGTAAACAGGAGATGAAGTTATTAATGGGACAACGTTTGCTGGTTATTGAGGATGAACCAACGCTTGCCAGATTGCTATCCTACAATTTGATACAAGAAGGTTTCGAAGTGGACACGGAGGATCATGGCAGTGCTGGGTTTGAAAGAGCGTCCAGAGAATCCTACGATTTGATCCTGCTGGATTTGATGCTGCCGGGAATGAATGGACTGGACATTCTGAGCAGACTTCGCCATCAGGGGCTGACGACACCTATCATTATTCTCACCGCTAAAAACGGGGAGGCTGAGGTGGTCCAAGGACTGAAGTCGGGTGCTGATGACTACATCACAAAGCCTTTTGGCGTTTCTGAGCTGTTGGCCCGTGTAACGGCTGTGCTGCGAAGAACATCCGGAGGGGATGAGGGAGTGTTGTCTGAACAGAAGGATGGCTCCAAAATTCAACTGGGCGAGCTGGAAATCTACCCTGAAAAATATGAAGTCATTCTTGGAGGTCAATCCATCAGCTTAAGACCCAAAGAATTTGAGGTACTTCTCTATTTGTCCCGCAAGCCGGGTGTCGTCCTGACTCGAGATGATCTAATGAATGCCGTGTGGGGCTTTGACTACATCGGTGGTCAACGGACGGTGGATGTACACGTCAGCTCCTTACGTAAAAAGCTGGAGCTTGATCCTGACTCGGTTCATATTGATTCGATCCGCGGAGTGGGGTATAAGCTGGTTGTAAATAAAAAAAGAAGCGCTTCTCATTTGTTATAAATGAGGAGCGTTTTTCTCTTTCCAGGCCGTAGCAGCAACTTTTATGTCCATTTTGTGATTTTACATTTCGTTGACAAAACTAGCCATTAAAATCAACAAATGACCGATATGATGTTCCCGTCACTCCAAGTAAGTAAAAAAAGGGGACTTCAGAACGATGATAACGGAACCAAAGACCCAGCCGAGTTCCACTGCCGTGATTGAACGTGAAACGTTCAAGCCGATTACTACCTATGTGCCATGCCGGGAGGTTCCGATCATTGGCACGGATATGTCTTGCAAAGAACTGTTAGCACTCATGAAAGCACAGGAAGATATCCCCTGTGTCATCGTCGTGGATAAAAATGACCTTCCATTGGGCATTATCATGAGAGATGCATACAATCGTCATTTTACGGGCAGGTTCGCTGCGGCGTTGTTCTATGATAAACCGGCTTCCCTATTTGCCGATCCGAATACATTAATTGTGGATTTGAAAAGTCCGGCAGCGGAAATTGTAGAACAGGCGATGATGCGTGAAGATCAGCGTTTTTACGATTGTTTATTGATAAAGGAAGGGACAAGATTACTCGGTGTACTCACAATTCGTGATATCCTGTCTGTCGTTCAGCGAATGCAAAGAGAAGCAGACGAAGATCGGGGCGATGTGATTCGACATAGCTATGACGGAGTCCAGCGTATTCGGATGACTGTTTTGGATGCAGCGAAAGAGGCGGATGACAGTGTGCAGCTAACTCGCTCAATGAGTGAATTATCCCGCCGTGGTAAAGTGGAACTGGAGGATGTTCTGCTTTCTTATCATGCAGTAACGGAACAAATGAAGCGCCAGCATGAGCAGATGACAGCCTTAACCCAATCGCTGAATGATATTGCGGGCATGGCCTCATCCATTCGTGCATTGGCAGATCACAGCGGATTGCTGGCGATCAATGCGTCTATTGAAGCGGCCCATGCTGGCGAACACGGGCGTGGCTTTCAGATTGTGTCTCAAGAGGTTCGGAATATGTCACTCCAGACCAAAGCTTTTTCTGTACAGATTACCGGCTTACTCGCTCATATTGAGCAAATGCTGCGTGACACTGCTGAACTGACGGATACGAGTATGCAGCAGATTCATACAGGCTCTAAATTTATATCTGCCGGAACCCAAACGTTTTCCAAATTATTGCAGGCAGTCGATGAAATAGAGGCTAAAAATAGTGAAATGTCCCGTTCCGCAGAAGAAGCTGCCTTGAATGCAGCTGGAATAGCACAGGAGCTTGAGCTCATGCTGAGTTCTTGATCATTTTACATACCGTTAACAAATCCACCACACTGAATTTACACACAGCTTATATAATCTTCATATTGTGCAAATCAGGTGCAATGCTTGAGGACCATAACTGCAACACGAAGGAGATCATAAATCCATGAATGATTCCGTAATCCGGATTGATAAGCTGAACTTGTATTATGAAAAATTCCACGCGCTGAAACATATAAACCTGGATATTCCTGAAAAAACGGTAACAGCCTTCATCGGCCCATCCGGCTGTGGAAAATCAACCTTGCTGCGTACGCTAAACCGGATGAATGACATGATACCGGGAACGCGTATTGAAGGGACCGTGAGCATCGCAGGGCAGGATATATACGGCGATACTATGGAAGTAGAAACGCTGCGTAAACAGGTGGGAATGGTTTTTCAACAGCCTAACCCGTTTCCCAAATCCATTTATGATAACGTGGCCTATGGTCCGCGGTTGCATGGAATCCGGCAAAAGGACAAGTTAGATGAACTGGTAGAGCAAAGCCTACGGCAGGCAGCACTTTGGGAAGAGGTTAAAAATTTTCTCAAGCGTTCTGCTCTGAGCTTGTCCGGCGGACAGCAACAACGGCTATGTATTGCCCGGGCGCTTGCTGTACAGCCAGATATTTTACTTATGGATGAGGCTACATCTGCGCTGGACCCGATCTCGACGATGAAAATTGAAGAGCTGGTTCAAGAATTAAGAGACACGTATACCATCGTCATGGTGACGCATAACATGCATCAGGCAGCGCGTGTGTCTGGTCGAACTGCGTTCTTTTTGAATGGGGTTGTAGTAGAGGCAGCGGATACAGAGGCGATGTTTTCCACGCCACAGGATTCACGTACGGAAGATTATATTTCCGGGCGTTTTGGCTAAAGCCAAATTTGATGATTATGCGAGAAGGGGTGACTTCGAAATGATACGTAGAAAAGGTTTTGATGAAGGATTAGAAGAACTGAGAGCCGTACTGCGCGAAATGGGTGCACACGTTTCGAAGGCGCTCGATCAGGCTATTGAATGTTTGCAGACCAAAAATACAGAAATGGCCCAACAGGTAGTCAAAAATGATGCATCCCTTAATACAATGGAAGAAAATATTCTGGATATGGGCTCCAAGCTCATTATTACCCAGCAGCCAGTAGCGAAGGATTTACGCCGGATCATTGTTGCATTTAAAATTTCCAGTGATTTGGAACGTATGGGTGATTTGGCACTTGATATTGCCAAGGTCACACTTCGCTTGGAAGGACAGCAGGCGATGAAGCCGTTGGTGGATATTCCACACATGGCTTCCATTGTTAAAGAAATGATCGACAATGCGATCAAATCCTATTTGGATGAAAATACAGATCTGGCCTACAAAATGGCTAAAGAGGATGATCGGGTGGATTCCTTGTACAGCCACATGATCAGCGATCTATACGCTTTTATGGTAGAAAAGCCAGCAGAGGCTTCACAAGCCATGCTGCAACTGCTCGTAGGACGTTACATTGAACGCATTGGCGACCATGCTACGAATATCGGTGAAAGCACTGTATATCTCGTGACAGGAGAGCGGCCAGATTTGAACCAGTAAGGCTTTTAGTATATAGCGGTTGTTTCTAATCCAGATTTGTCTTTGAGCAAAAGGCAAATTTGGCTAGGAAACAGCCGTTTTTTTCTGAAAAAGAGTCTTGTATGTTAAGATAGGAAGAGGAATGCGTAATACGTAAGAACGTTACGAATGCATTGATGAACTTGCGAGGTGCGAAATGGATAAACTCATGCTTATAGATGGTAACAGTATCATATACCGGGCGTTTTTTGCTATGCCGCCGTTGACGAATTCAAGCGGACAGCAGACGAATGCGGTGTACGGATTTACGACAATGTTATTGCGGCTTTTGGAGGAGCACAAACCAACACATATTTTGGTTGCGTTTGATGCTGGTAAAATTACGTTTCGCCATAAAGGGTACGAGGATTACAAAGGTGGACGGGAGAAAACTCCGCCGGAGCTGTCCCAGCAATTTCCGCTGCTGAAAGAGCTATTGACCGCCTTCGGCATTGCCCAATTTGAACTGGATGGCTATGAGGCAGACGATATTATAGGCACCCTGTCCAAAACAGCGGACGAAGCGGGTTTTAATGTGCTGGTTGTGACCGGCGACAAGGATATGCTTCAATTGGCTTCAGACCATGTCACAGTCGGCTTGACCCGCAAAGGGGTTACCGAGGTGGAAACGTATGGACCTGAGCAGATTCAGGAACGTTACGGCTTAAAGCCGCTGCAAATCATAGACCTTAAGGGCCTAATGGGCGATACGTCGGATAACATTCCTGGTATTCCGGGCGTGGGTGAGAAAACCGCGCTCAAGCTGCTGCATCAATATGGTTCAGTTGAAGAGGTGCTGGCGCATACGGATGAGCTGAAGGGTAAAATGAAAGAACGCGTGGAGACTCATGCTGACGATGCGCGAATGAGCAAGGATTTGGCGACCATTTATCGGGATGTAACGTTGGACAAGCAACTGGAAGATGTGGTTTTCAGCGGGCTACAGGCAGAGACGGCTGGACCAGCTTTGGCGAAGCTGGAGTTCAAGTCCCTGCTGGAGCGTTTATCCTTTTCGGGCGAGGTCGGCAGTGCTGGAGTCGGCGTAGAGGAAGCCGTAGCAGACGTGACTGTGCTGGATGAACAGCGGATCAGCGAATTGGTAGAAGTGCTGAATAACGTAGATGTGCTGCATGTTGAGACGCATGGTGATAATCCGCATCATGCTGAGATTGTAGGATTGATATTTGCCGCAACAGGGCGTCAGTTTTTTATGACACTGGAAGTTCTACAAAGTGATGCAGCTACCCCTATTCGGGAGTGGCTTGCCGACCCTGAACGCAAAAAACGCGGTCATGATCTGCATCGTACGGACTTGGCTTTACACTGGCATGGAATTGAGTTTGCTGGAGCTGAGTTTGATGTGCAGCTGGCCGGATACTTGCTAGATCCGACAGACGCCAATCAGACATTGAGTGGGCTGGCAGCCAAGTATGGCTTGTCATCAATTCGTCCAGACGACGAAGTGTTTGGTAAAGGAGCTAAATATAAAGTTCCTGACGTGGATGTACTATCCGATCATGTGGCGCGTAAGGCAGCGGTGATCGAAGCGTTGGTACCTGTGCAGCAGGTGGAGCTGGAAAAAACGGAAATGCACAAGCTGTTCCATGAGCTTGAGATGCCGTTATCCCGCATTCTGGCGGATATGGAGAAGCAGGGTATTTTGGTGAATGTAGAGGAACTGCGCGCTTTGGGAAAAGAATTTGAAGCCCAGATTACAACGTTGGTGGGTGAGATCTACAGCATTGCAGGGGTAGAGTTCAATCTTAATTCGCCTAAGCAGTTGGGTGAGATTTTGTTTGATAAGCTGGGTCTGCCCGTTATTAAAAAGACAAAAACCGGGTACTCGACCGATGCAGAGGTGCTGGAAAAGCTTGCGCCATATCATGATATTGTGCAAAACATTTTGCAATATCGCACCATTGCCAAACTTCAATCGACGTATGTCGAAGGATTGCTTAAAGAAATTTCGGAGAAGACAGGTAAAGTGCACACGTATTTCCGGCAGACGGTTGCAGCAACCGGACGCTTGAGCAGTCAATTTCCGAATTTGCAAAACATTCCGATCCGTCTCGAAGAAGGACGCAAAATTCGCAAAGTATTTGTGCCATCGGAGCCCGGCTGGTCGATTTTGGCGGCAGACTATTCACAAATCGAGCTGCGGGTGCTGGCTGATATTTCGGATGATGAGCGTTTGAAAGAGGCTTTTGTCCACGATATGGATATCCATACCAAGACCGCATCCGATGTGTTCGGTGTCCCTGCAGAAGCTGTAGACTCCGATATGCGACGTTCCGCAAAGGCAGTCAACTTTGGGATTGTTTACGGGATTAGCGACTATGGTTTGTCGCAAAATTTGAATATTACGCGGAAGGAAGCGGCTCGCTTTATCGACCAGTATTTTGACGTGTTCCAGGGTGTTCGCCGTTACATGGATGATATTGTGAAGGATGCGAAGAGGGATGGATACGTAAAAACGTTGTTGGAACGCAGACGATATTTGCCAGAGATTAACGCCAGCAATTTCAACCAGCGTTCGTTCGCCGAGCGTACAGCGATGAATACGCCGATTCAAGGTACCGCAGCCGATATTATCAAGCTGGCGATGGTGCAGATGGACGCAGCGCTGCGTGAGCGCAATCTTCGCAGCCGTATGCTGTTACAAGTACATGATGAGCTTGTATTCGAGGTTCCGCCTGAGGAAATGGAAACGATGAAAGAGCTTGTTCCCGCTACCATGGAAGCTGCATTAAAGCTGGCTGTGCCGCTTAAAGCGGAAGTAAGCTATGGCAGCAATTGGTATGAGGCCAAGTAAGATATTTCAATGAGTAGATAGTCCCAATTTAACGTTGCTTCCGTTATAATATAGGGTGAGGTGAAGACATCATGCCGGAATTACCGGAAGTAGAAACCATTAAACGAACACTAAACGAGCTAATCGTCGATAAACATATAGATCATGTAACCGTAAATTTGCCGCGTATTATCCAACGTCCCGATGATATCCACGCATTTGCGATGGAATTGGCTGACCACCGGATTATTGGGGTGGAAAGACGCGGTAAGTTTCTGCGGATTTTGCTGGACGGGCTAGTGCTTGTCTCCCATCTTCGAATGGAAGGACGCTATGGATTGTATTCACAAGATGATCCTGTGGAAAAGCATACCCATGTCATCTTTCATTTTAAAGATGGTACAGAGCTGCGTTATCAGGATGTACGCCAATTTGGTACAATGCACTTATTTCCGGCAGGACAGGATTTGCTGGAAAAGCCGCTGAATAAACTCGGTTTGGAACCGATGGACGAGGCTTTTACACCTGAAATGCTGCGTGCCGCTGTTGGAACTCGTTCGACTTCGATCAAGGCAGCGCTGTTAAACCAGTCATATGTGGTAGGCATCGGGAATATTTATGTAGATGAATCGTTATTTAAGGCAGGGATTCATCCGGCACAGCCAGCCAAAAGCCTAACGGATAGCCAATTTCGCGTACTGCATGAAGCTATTGTCTCCACGCTGGGCGCGTCGATTCAGGTTGGTGGCTCGTCCATCAAATCATTCGTTAACGGACAGGGCAAAACGGGTGATTTTCAGCATCAGTTGCAAATCTATGGACGCAACGCGAAGCCTTGTATTAACTGTGGTACATTGATCGAAAAATCCGTCGTAGCTGGACGTGGCACACATCATTGCCCGGTCTGCCAGCCTTTGCGCTAAACAGGCGCAGTCACCCCAAGCCCATCCCTCTCATATATTGTTCCAAGTACCAATACTGCGAAGGGAGTCGGTTGCTGTAAGGCCCAGCCTTCGCAATGGGAGGGAATTGGAGTGGCTAATCATTGGGGAGCCCTGCTGTTACTGGCATTTGCGCTAAGTTTGGACAGTTTCGGAGTCGGTGTTACATATGGTCTGCGCAAAATGAAAATTCCATTGTTGTCGATTGCTATCATCTCCGTATGTTCAGGTTTGGTGATTGGCATATCCATGCAGCTCGGCGCATTACTATCCCGTGTCCTGTCTCCTGTATATACGACGGTTTTCGGTGCTGTCATTCTGATCTGTATCGGCTGTTACTCTTTGATTCAGGCTCTGCAACGCAAGGAAGATTTGACGGAAGAAACAGCGGAAGTCCCTCGGGATCTGCACCTTACGGAACAGGTTGATTCAGATTCAGGGCATATATCAGCTCTTGCAGAGAAAAAAAGTGCTGAGAATGCCAATACAGAGTCTCTAACCAGCTCAGGAAGAGATCTATCGACAGAGACTTCTTTGGAGCTACAGCAGGAGGAGCGAACGTTATTTTCGCTGGAGTTCCGCAAATGGGGGCTTGTTATTCGGATTCTTCGAAGCCCGTCTGCTGCGGATATGGACCGTTCCGGCAGTATATCTGCTACCGAAGCGGTTTGGTTAGGTATTGCATTATCGGTCGATGCGTTCGGAGCGGGCTTAGGTGCAGCCATGCTTGGTTTTCAGCCCCTGTCTACTGCGCTGGCTATTACGTTATTCAGCGGTGTATTTTTGATTGCTGGTATGAAGGCAGGGTTCTTCCTGTCAGCATTTCGATTTATGAAGGCGCTCGGCGTATTGCCGGCATTATTACTGATTATGATGGGTATATTGAAGCTGTTATGAGGTGAAGAGCATGAATATCGGATTAACCGGAGGGATCGCTACCGGAAAAAGCACCGTGTCGGCTCTTTTGGTCGCCAAGGGTGCGCTGCTGATCGACGCAGATGCCATTGCCCGGGAAGTTATGCTTCCGGGGCATCCGGTGCTGGCGGCGGTCATACAGCATTTTGGACAAGCTATAGTAAACACTGACGGAACCCTGCACCGCAAAAGACTGGGAGAGATTGTATTCAGAGATCCTGTACAGCGACAGGCACTTAACGATATTACGCATCCTGCTATTCGTGAGGAAATGCGTCTGCGCATGGAAGCTTATGAACGGGAGCAGCCGGACAAGCTTGTTTTGGCAGATATCCCGTTAATGTATGAGTCTGGGCTGGAGAGCCTGTACGAGGAAATTATGGTTGTATATGTACCACGTGATGTTCAGCTCCGACGTCTGATGCTCAGAGACGGTCTGACAGAAGAGCAAGCCGAGCTTCGTTTGTCCGCACAAATGGATATCGAGCAGAAAAAAAATTTAGCTGATATTGTTATTGATAATAGCGGAACACAGTCTGAGACGCAGATGCAAATTGATCAGTTTTGGCAGCGAAAGGGACTTGCATGAACATTTTACGTAAGAAAAGAGTCCTGCTCATTTTGTTTGTCGGATTTGTCCTGATTCTGTTCCTCAACTCGAATTGGATGTCCTGGTTTTACCCGATTCAATATAAGGATGAGATTCGGCAGTATTCACAGACCTATGAAGTGGACCCATTTTTGGTGGCGTCTATTATCCGTGTGGAAACAAATTTTAAAACCAGCAAGCAGTCACACAAGGGGGCGCTGGGGCTTATGCAGATTATGCCGAACACAGCCAATTGGATTATGGAGAGTGCCCAGATTCAGAAGGTCCCGCTGGATAGTGTCAAGCACGAGCCCGGCACCAATATTGAGCTGGGGACCTGGTATCTGCATAACCTGTCTATGAAGTTTCAGGATAATCCTGTGGTCATCGTAGCGGCTTATAATGCTGGTCCAGGTAAAGTTCAGGAATGGCTAGATCAGGGGGTGTGGGATGGCAAAGAAGAGTCCATTAAGCAAATCCCTTTTGGTGAGACACGGCATTATGTACAGCGAGTCATCTATTACTACAGGCAATATACAAAAATTTATAATGAGTTTTAAGGGACAGGTTAATGACAACATGAGCCTTTTCGCTTTAAAATGAAAAAAAGCGCAGGACAGGCTGTTTTTAGCAGCCTATCCCTACACTTTTTCGTATTACTTCTTCATTATTACCGAGATTATTGGTATTGTCCTGCCAATTGTTGTTCGGCGATCGTTACGAGGCGTTTTGTGATGTAGCCCCCGATCGAACCGTTCTCATAGGAAGTCATGTTACCTTGGTATCCATCTTGAGGAATGCTGATACCCAGCTCTTGAGCGATTTCATATTTCATTTGCTCCAGAGCACCGGAGGATCTGCTGACTACCAGGTTGTTGGAGTTGCCATTGTTTCCTTGTGCCATTGTTGTTCACCTCCTCGCGACGTGGTAAACATATTATGATCCGTTTCGACAAAATTATTACTAAAAAGCTTCGGGAATTTATTGGAAAAAGGAAGTGATGAGATTATGAAGTGCCCGTATTGCGCTTACAACGGCACGAAAGTGTTGGATTCGCGACCAGCGAATGATAATAAGTCCATCCGACGCCGCCGCGAATGCGAACAGTGTGCCAGGCGTTTTACCACCTTTGAAATGGTGGAAGAGACCCCACTGATGGTCATCAAAAAAGATGGCAGCCGTGAAGAGTTTAGCCGTGATAAAATGCTGCGCGGTCTCATTCGAGCCTGTGAGAAGCGTCCAGTATCAGTCGAGCAGCTCGATCTGATTGTATCTCAGGTGGAGAACGCCATTCGCAACACGGCAGCCACAGAGGTGGATAGCCAGCAGATTGGTGAGCTGGTCATGGAACAGCTCTATCCTGTGGATGAAGTGGCCTACGTACGCTTTGCGTCCGTCTATCGGCAGTTCAAAGACATCAATATGTTTATGAAGGAACTGAAAACACTGTTATCCAAAGATACAGACAGCGACTGATCGCTGACTGTATCTTTTTAGGGCCGTGGCGGGAAGATGTTAATATTTTTTTTATAAAAGTATTGACACAGGGTCGAATATTTTATATGATATAGAAGTCGCTTGAAACGTTAATTAACTTACATGAGACGGGGCCTTAGCTCAGCTGGGAGAGCGCATCGCTGGCAGCGATGAGGTCAGGGGTTCGATCCCCCTAGGCTCCACCATAATTTTATATGGACTCTTAGCTCAGTTGGTAGAGCAGTTGACTCTTAATCAATTGGTCCAGGGTTCGAGTCCCTGAGAGTCCATCCTTTAAAAAAACGGCAGAAATGCCGTTTTTTTGCTGTTTATATATCTATTCCCGGTCTAATAGAGTATACAGCAGTTTCAAGCTTAATGCTGACTAACAAAATCGGCGAGAATTTGTAGATAATCATCACTCACCAATTGTCTGGGGGCAAATACGGCGGTTAAGAAGGTTAGGGACTTGGAATGCGTGATGTACTCATTCATCATGGAATGGTCAACTTTTGGCAAATGAATGACAGACAGCAGCTCTGGAGATATCTTTTGGCGATATACTCGCTCGGTGTCTTTTACATCTACGTTCATATCTTTCCCAGCCAGAACCAAGAGTACAGGAGATTTAAAGTAGCTTAATTCTTCCGTAGAATCAGAACGAAAATTTTTGCCTATAAAGCTCCATCTTTCTTTGGAAATGATATCGTTAGGACTGGCTATGCTTAGGTATTCTTCATAGGAAGCATGATTTTTCAGTAATTGTAGAACCTTATGGTCGTAGTCCAGTCTCTTTTTAATTTGCTGCGGGCTAGCTCCTTCTTGTTCCAACTCTTTTTTTGTGTTAAATCGCCCTTGTGTAATCCAATTCACAGCCGGCGATACAAGGATGCTGAATGCAATATCATGCTCCTCTTTAACGATTTTCGGAATGACCCAGCCTGCTTGACTGGCTCCCCAAAGGCCGATTTTGTGCTTATCAATCATCGGTAAGGTTTTGGCCCAGTCAACTGCATATCGAATCTCCTGTGCCCGGTCCTCCATACTTTGCTCCAGCCAATCGCCTGGAGCGCGGTTAATACCGGGCTTATTCAGGGATAAGGAAGCATACCCCTTAGAAGCAAACCTTTCCCACAGTGGTTTGTATCCATCATCATAGGTGTCATTGATTGGACCATCTCCATGGACAAAAACAACCAATCCAACCTTTCCCGAGTAGTTTTTAGGCAAAGCCAGTGTACCTGTTAATACTCCTTTGGGAGTTGCAATTTGTATTTTTTCTTCCGTCATCTTGTAGGAATTTTGATATAAAACAATCAATATCAAGGCAACAGCCAGACCTGCCGCAATACCAAGGGTAAGTTTATATGTTTTTTTCAATGCTGTTCTCTCCTCGAATGCAGTTTTGTTCTTTCCAGCTCATTAGATGCCATACAGGCTCCTTGAACCAAAAATGCCGCCAACCATTATATCGGGACTGCTCTATTTCAAACGCTAGATTGCGGTACAAGCGGATAGCCTGCCGATTCTGATGTGCTACATAAAGTGTCAACGTATGGAACCCGGATTCAACCGTAAACCGCTGTGCGAAAGCTAGAAAATGTCGCCCGATCCCTTGATTGCGATGACTTGAGCGAATCGCCAAATGATCAATGTAACACTCATCTATGGCAGGTTTATAGTCCAGCGCATACATGCCTGTCAAAAATTTAAATACATTGAAGCAGCCAAACTGTTTTATAAGCGAAGTCAAAGAAGTGAGATTTGTTTTAGGAAGTGAAGAGGAGGGAGCCTTCCATTTGAGCGAAAGGACACCAACAACATCTTCGTTCTCTTTAACCACAAATTGCTTCCCAGATGTAGAATCAGGATGTTGAACCCAAACCTGCATTAATAAACGCTGTATATCTTGATCCTCCAAAGTAACAAGAGCTTGAAATTTTGCCTTAAACGATTCCACTAAGAGCTTACATACGGCTTCATGGTCTTGCTCTTGATAAGCAACAATGTCATAGGATTGTGGACTCATGTAACGTCCTCCTGCTATCAGAAATTTGTACTTGAATCTCATATTGCAGTTCGTTGCTGTCAAATATGGATAGATAGGATTTTTCCACCACAATGATCTTGCTCAAGCATTCATATTGGTGCTGGGTCGCATAATGCTCCAGTTGTTGGACTTGGTGTTCTATCTCAGCGTCTTCAGTGGCGGAGAAATGCTTGTAGAGATAGGTACCTTCTTCCAGAATGTAGTCAGCTGTTCCTGATGTCGTTTCATAGTATAGCTTCAGCTGTCCAGAGTCAGATAGATAATGTAGATCATTTTCAAATAATTGTGGTGGGGCAGGCCGCTGTTCAAATAGATTCCTGGCCGTGAGTTCTTGATCACTCTCCAGTGCAAACCACAGCTTTAAATGTCGAGTATCCAAAAGCTTGATTCGATACTCATTGTTTTGCCGGGTAAGGTTATGATGTTCTTTTAGCACTTTATGAATAAACTGTTCGAGCAGCTTTAAGTTAGCGATTTCATCCTGTACCTTCTGTAACGAATGTTCTAAAAGCTGGTTGTAATCATCGGCAGTGTAGGAAGTCATACATTCTTCAATTTGACCGACAGGGATATTTAATTTACGTAGCATTAAAATATGTGAAAGTTGATAAATTTCATGAAGTCCGTACATTCGATATTGATTTTCATCTGTGTATAACGGATAAAGGATACCCTTTTCTTCAAAATACCGCAGCTGATGTACAGATACATTCATGAGCTGAGCAAGCTGACTAATCGTAATGTGTTTTTTCAATGACAGGTCTCCTTCTTGATAATTGAATAACTTCACTATAAACCTTAGGTCAGACCTAAGGTCAATAGAAAATATCCGCAGAGTTTACCTCTCGTTCATAACCCGTTATAATCATAAGATTAGTGAGCATAAACCAAATGTTCAGGATGAAGGTTAGAATGGGGAAATCATGTTGAAGACTTTTAAGAAGGTATACATTGAGATAACAAGCATTTGCAATCTTGCATGCAGTTTTTGCCCTCAGACACAACGTGTCAAAAAATTTATTGATCCGGAAGTCTTTCGGAATGTACTTGATCAGGTCAAGCCGCATACGGATTACATTTATCTGCATGTCAAAGGAGAGCCTTTGCTCCATCCCAAAATTGATCTTTTGCTAGAGAGTGCGCATGAGAAAGGCTTAAAGGTCAACATTACCACCAATGGTACCTTGCTGCCGAAGACCGGACATAAGCTGCTTGGTCAGCCGGCATTACGGCAGATGAATTTTTCTCTTCATAGTTTTGACGGGCATGAAGGTTCTGTGGATCGAGAAGGTTATTTGGGTCATATTTTCACGTTTGTCAGAGAAGCTGTGAAGCACAATATCATTATTTCCTTCCGTCTCTGGAATCTGACTCAAGATAATTTGACTAATGTGCAGCGTCAGCGCAACCGCGAGACACTGGAGCAATTGGAGCAAGAGTTTGGGCTGGACTATCGGATTGAAGAAAAAGTAATGCCGGGCAGTGGGGTCAAAATCGCCCCCAATGTATATTTGAATCAAGACTACGAATTTGAATGGCCTAGCCTGAGTGCACCAGAAGATGACGGAAAAGGCTTTTGTCATGCGCTTCGCAGTCAAGCGGCGGTTTTGGTGGATGGAACAGTGGTCCCTTGCTGTCTTGATGGAGAAGGCGTCATTAATTTAGGAAATGTGCATGAGCAAACATTTTCCGAGATCGTGGAAGGTGAGCGTGCAAACCGTCTGTACTTTGGATTCTCCAAGAGAGAAGCAGTGGAAGAGTTGTGCCGAAAATGTGGTTATCGCAAACGATTTGGAACCTAATCATATCGGTGGAAATCCAAGCGACAATTGAATGGTTCACAAAAAAAGATAGCCCTTTACAGGGCTTTTTCTTATATTTGGATGGGGGGTGAGCGGTAGTAATGAAGTTGAACGAACACATTTTATTGTGGAATCATGTGTTTATACAAGTGATGGATGTTCTCCATAAGAAAATGGATAAAGGGAAGAATTGCGAAACTACAGACTTCCGGTCAGTGCGTTTTTATATACTGTACGCGGAAGTGCGCGGGTATGGTTAGATGACAGTGTTCATAGGGTGGATCGTTTTCATGTCCTGCATGGGGGAAAAGGAATGTGCCTGAGCGTCATGACGGAGGATGTGCTTGAATATTACATCATTCTGTACAAGGCAACTTTGGCCCTACCTGGTCGGAAGGAGATCGCACAATTGCTGGAAAAGGGAAATCCTTTTCAGAATCAGTATGCTTTCGCACCTCATTACCCGCTGCCCCTGTATGATAAAGTGAAGCTGTTGGAGCAAGAATGGCATAAGGGATCGGGACTTGGTAAACTGCACGTCAAAGCTTTATTTCATCATTTTGTCTTCGAATTGTTACATCAATTGGATCGACAAGGCATTCAGCCCCTTAAGCCTGACTTGGTAGCGCAAGCTGTAACTTATATTTGTGAGCATTTTAGTCGGTCTATAACACTAGAGTCCATTGCGGAGGAGCTAGAGTGCAGTACCGGATATTTATCAAGGCTGTTCAAAAGTAAAATGCATACCAGTCCAATTCATTACTTGGGCCAGATACGGGCAAATCGAGCGGCAGAGCTGCTAATGCAGACGGATGCCACTTTGCAGGAGATCGCAGAGCGTGTGGGATATCCAGATGCTCATTCATTAAGTCGCAGCTTCAAGAAATATAAGGGACTATCTCCTGTACGATTCAAAAAAGAACGGCAGCAGCATATCCAGGCGCAAGATCAGGATATGCCCCAAACGAAGCTTAAATATGCCCTTCAGCGGACAGCTTTCACCCGTTATACTGATATTGATTATCAATATCGTATCATGCGGAAGGGGATTTATTCATGCACGGAAGAGGCAAAATTACAGCAATGATGATCATGTTGTGCTTATCATTGATGCTGGGAGCCTGCTCAGCTCCGACGAATACAAATGGAAGCTCGCAAACGAAAGCCAATCATACAGCGAAATCATCCAACAGCGATGGACAAGCGGCAGTACAAGCACAGACCAGAACGGTTAAGACACTAAAAGGCGATGTGGAAGTACCTGCTAACCCAAAACGAGTAGCATCGGATCAGTATATGGGTCATCTTTTAAAACTGGGGATTATACCTGTAGGGGTCAGAAGCTTTATGTTGAATGAGGCTTGGATTGATCAATCGGGATATCCCAAAGAGAAGTTAGCCGGAATCAAAGATCTCGGGGATTTTCCTATGGATTTGGAGGAACTGACCGTACTGCAACCGGATTTAATTATCGGCTCAATTGAAAAGAACATCGACAGCTACCAGAAAGTAGGAACGACTGTGTTCCTGCCGTATTGGGAGGGTGAATCTACAGCGGGACCACTGGATAAATTCCGCAGAATCAGTGAAATATTTGGTAAGCAGAAAGAAGCCGAGCAGTGGATTGCTGAATATGAGAAGAAAGTTGCAAAGGCTAGAATTAAAATTGACGGTATCATTAAAGATGGAGAGACGGTTTCGATCGTACAAGTCGCCAATAAATCAATCTATGTTTTAGCGGCGAAAGGCGGTAACTACGGAAGTCCAACCATATATCAAATGCTACAGATGCCACCCACTAAGAAAGCAATGAATATGAAAGAAGGATTTGAAAATATTTCGCTTGAGGTTTTACCCGAGTATATGGGAGATCACATCTTTGTATATGGCTCAGAAGATGAAGGGGCCAATCAGATTCTGCATAGTGAGCTATGGAAGGGTCTTCCGGCTGTAAAAAAAGGACAGGTGTACATGTACGGTTCATTCAGCGATAAAGGGGATGAGTTTGTGATGGAAGATCCCTATTCGCTGGAACTTCAACTGGATACTATAGTTAATCTCTTATTAGCCCACAAAAGATAAGAATTAAGGTGATATAGTTCCATTTTAATATGGAGAAGTTTTTAGGATTTCAAGCTGTGATAGTCACATAGAAAAAATCCGCTTTACACAAAGATTTCTAAGTGTTTGGCGGATTTTGTCATGTCTATATTTCTTCTTCTCTATATGTTTTGGTGTATCTTTGAAATTCAGATTTTTGATTATCGTAATAATCAGCTCTCGTCCAAAAAATAATTTGAGAGAAAGAATCGGTATGCTCCAAATAAGTGATTAAATATACAACTTTCACTTTATCGTTCTCTGTCCATACTTCGTATTGCAAGCCTTGATTCCCGTTAATATTGACCTTTATTGGTCCCGTCAATATTATCCCTTTTCCAGACCTTTTAAGTACTAATTGAGCTGAAAACTCAGCGTATTCTTTTAATGTGATCATTGAGGATTTCTCATAAGGTAGTTCAGATTTCCAATCCTTGATGACCACCATGTACGCATCGTTTTTCTCATACCAGGCTTGAATTAACGCATCTGGATTAAGAATTAAACCAGCCTTCCATATATAAGGGAGACGGATTCGTTGCTGGGCATCTTCGCTTTTAAAAGTTTTTAAAATAGTTGTTGAACGAAGATCAGGCTCCACTTGTGAGTCGCTTAATATTTTTAAGGAGCTGGCTATTGTCGCAAATTCGTGATGTTTTTCTATAGCTGAGCCTCCCCTTGAATAGATCAATACTTGAAGATAATGCTGTTTGCTCTCAAACATGGCACTGAAGTAATAGACCTGTTGGCCCTGAAAATTCCCACTATAATCGGCTGTTCTAGCGGTTGTGGAATCAATCTGGATTGGGGTAGTATCCACAGCCTTAAAGTTTTCTAGGCCCAGTGCGGAGATTTCTTCACGTTGCTGTACGAATTCGTCGAGCGTCATATTATTTGCAAAAGCTGACTTGGGGACACGGAAAACCAGACCTACGTTCTTTTTTTCTTTGTCACAAACACTAAGCACTGAATCCAGTTGTCCTTGTTTAAATTTACGCCAGCCAGCGGGAATGGTGAGAGCCACAAGATCCTTATCCGAGGTAACGGCATGAGCTGACGACTCTGTGACGTGTGGGACAGGTTGACTTTCTTTGTCCACAACGGCTGTATTATGAGTCGTATTGTCTACATTAGAATTCATTTGGACTGTAGTTACAGCATTTTTGGAATTGCAACTGGTAAGAATGAATAGTGCTATAAGTGCAATAATATAAAATCGAAAATAGGCAAAACTAAATCGCATGGAAATAACTCCCTCTGTTTCATATTTATAAAGGGAATTTTACCCTTTTATTAAATTATAAAAAAGAGGCGTTTGTCCTGTTTTACGTAGCTCAGTCGCTTATTGTGGTCGTTACGGTGACGTTGTTGACAGATGTTGAGGAAGCGCTGGTGTTGAAATTGATCACCTCAATAACTACGGTAGCGCCAACTAACAAGCCAGTATTTATGATTAGATTAGTAGGAGAAAGTGTCGTTAATCCGCCTCGCTGCAACGTTCCATTCACGAATACATTGTAGTAACCGTTACTGGTCGGAACCACCAGACTGTTTGCCGCAACTGAAGTCCCACTATCATTCGTAAAATTTTGTGCCGGGATGGTGGTCACTCCCCCTAGGATGTTGCCGAGCACAACAACGGCTGTGTACCGATTGACAATTGGAGTGACATTTATATTCGTGGTGATGGCAGTGTCTCCAGATACAACACTGTCTGCTTCCAGATAGATTCGGATAATAGACATAGGAATTCCTCCATTCCTAATATTCCAGATGTATCTCATAGTTTATGTAAATATTCTAGCTATGGATTGGATGGGGAGGAGTCTCCAGATTATTCCATTTTGTTCAAGCTTCTTTGTGCCCGAGTTACTATTCGCTTCGTTTCCTTTGTATCTGAAGCCAACAGCCATGTATCACATACCTGAATTACCCATTCCGGGTTAGTTTTGCTGGCATCATTCAGCCAATTGCCCACCGAGTCTTGAACATATTTGACAGGGTCAGATTGAACCACTTCCAAAAGTGGAAGGGCTAACTCGGGATGTTCTTTTAGTTCAGGGATGTGTTTGGCCCAAACGCCTTGTGGCCGGGTTAATTCTATAGCAAAACGACGTATGTTAGCATCCTTGTTTCGCATCCAGCTGTTTAACAGCACAAGCGCCTCATCCAGTTGCAAGGATATAGGTTCTCTCATTGCCATCCAGGCAATTTCACGTACTCCGAAATGGGAATCTGCTGCAAATGGTCGAATATCAGCTAATTTTTCTTCTAGACTTAAACGGGAATCTACCCCGATGATGTAGGCAGCCCAGCAGCGAATGCTATCTGAAAGATGAGAGGCCATCGCGTCAAAGATACGAGTACGCTCTTCTAACGTTTGTTGCTCAAACACATGAAGCCATGCTTGTGCTATTGCGGGTATTATTTTCATGATCTTTTTTTCCTTCAGATGATCCAATTCAGTCAAGAAGACATTGAATGATCGCTGCAATCCAAACTCATCAAGAGCGTTCCGCAGAAGTACAATATGATCTACAGCCAGCCATTCGGTAAGATTCACAGTCTCAAGTTGTCCCTGTTGTAGCAATTGAAGTACATCAGTAGGGATATCTGTTCTTTTGCGAGCCCCTTTGCGGTGTAGCATTTCATCACTCCATATCGTATATTTGCTGGTAGGTATACGATAATTCTTTTGTCAGGAGGAAAGATGTAATGTAGCTTACAACTTCACTAGCTTTTGGCGATGGATGTAAATTGTCTTAAAGCCGGTCTTAATGACCCTTTCTTTGACGAGCTCCTGTAGAGCGGTTGTTACAGCCTCACGGGTGGCTCCAACCAAATGTGCTATTTCCTGGTGAGAAAGCGGGAAATCAATTTTGTAATACTCATCATGACTTTGAAGGGCAAATTGATCGCATAATTTTAAAAGAACATATAAAATTTTATCCTGTAAATTTCCCAAGGCTAAATGCTGGGCCAGACTACTCATTCCTGAGATTCGGTCACTTAGCACCTTGATCATGTTCATCATAAACCGGGGATGTTGTATTAAAAAATGCTCAAAGCGGTCTTTGTCCATCCGGCAGATATCGCATTCTTCTATCGTTTCTATATACATATCCCTTGTCCCTAATGAAATCATATCCATTTCACCAAATACATTCCCCTCATTGAGGATATCCAAAGTAAATTGCTTCCCGTCAGCATTTAGCTTATATAGACGTACTTTTCCCTTCTTCACAAAATAAAGCCCTTCGGAAAAGGTATCTGGGGTTTGAATAAATGTATTTTTTGGTAGAGTCGTAATGGAGGTCATTTGATCCATTTCAATCAAATCTTCTCGTGAGAGACTATGCAGCAAATTGAATTGGGATAAGTATTGAATGCTATTCATATGTTCTCCTTTTCGTTACATCGAGTATAAAGAATCAACTACAATTATAGCTTCTATAAGGCATATTCACCTATACTCTCAATTGTTTGCATTAGAGTGAGCAAATAAACTGGGGAGTCAGGCGGATTTAAGTAAACGGAAGATTGGTATAAAATAGATGTACATGAATAGCAGATACATAAAGAGTGAGGGTATACGATGATCCAATTAAAAGATATCGGCAAATTTGACGGTCTTCCAAAAATCGCAATACATATTGTAGAAGGCAATATGTCGGCTTTACGCCAAGCGTTGACCGAAGGCTGGGATATCGAACAAGAAATTAAACTCAGCAAATATACGACGTTAAGTCCATTAGACCTTGCGCTCATCTGCGAGCAATTGGATGTGTTGAAGCTGTTGGTGGAGCAAGGTGTTCAACTTAATGCAAAAGATCGTCCCGCATTTTTAACAGCTGTTCGTTATTGTTCAGAAGAAATTGTCCGCTATGTGGTGGCCCATGGTGCCAAGCTGGACGGAAAAAATCAGGTCAAAGCCGGTGCCTATGAGCAAGCCTATTATGGCAATAAAAAGAATATCTTGCTGATTCACGAACTTGGCCTCGATGTAAAGCAGCACGGTGGGGCAACGCTGCGCAACGCAGTTAGTAAACATGATCTGAACACAGTGGCACTACTGTTGGAGCATGGTGCGGATATTAATTACAATGCCCCTAATATGGTATATCCCTATAAAGCGACTCCTTTAACTGTGGCAGCACGAAATAATGATTTTGCGATGGTTAAGTACCTGGTAGAGTATGGAGCTGAT
The DNA here is from genome assembly GCF_011800655.1 of Paenibacillus sp. EKM10P. Taxonomy (NCBI): domain Bacteria; kingdom Bacillati; phylum Bacillota; class Bacilli; order Caryophanales; family Paenibacillaceae; genus Paenibacillus; species Paenibacillus sp. EKM10P. Next base: position 838,169 of record NZ_JAALET010000001.1, read on the forward strand.
GTGACACTGGCAGAAAAGGATGGAGATCGGGCATATACGATTGCTGTTAGCAATAAGAACGTGGAAATGGCCGAATATCTAAAGTCTGTGGAACCACCAGCGTTTCATAATCTGGAGAATAAACGACATACCTTAAAAAGCTACAAGCTTCCTAAGGATCTTGTAGCCTTTCTGATGGGAGATCAGCTCCGTGTGGATCTTCCAGAAAATGATTTAGGTATCCAATTTGTTGAGTTCTTCTCTTTCATAGATACGGTTGAGATGAAGGTGGGACGGCAAAAGCTGTTGCGTTTGTCTCTAAACGTAGATAACTATTCGGATATCCTTTTGGTGTGGAATCCGAAGCACAAGTGTCTTGGTTATTATGACGAGGAGCATCAAGAATATGCGGATGTATGCAGCTTTGCTGAGTTTCTTGCGCAGCCGGAAGATTATCTAGAGAAGATGATTGAGGGTGAATATTTATCCTAATGAGGTGAGCCATGAATGCGGTATGCATGCAATCATGGCTCTTGTTGAGTTAATCCAAGCTTGCAGTACTGATCCTCGCGTCCAGGGCATAAGAAGTTTTATGATTTGCTGGCTGAAGAATCGAGAATTACAGCTACAGCAAATCCAGACCGTAGGGAGCAAGGGATATGATGGGGCATATTAAAGTGTCAGAACGTTTTTGAACGTTTACTGCTGAATTCCTATGTAAGAAGAATGAATTTACATAAAAGTAGCTGAATTTTCTTTAAAATGTAAACGCAATCATGCTTATTGGAGCAGGAATTCACCATTTTGTAAAAAAATGAAGTTGGAATGAATTTTTTTGAATCTTTTTGGAGAAAAATGATTGTTTTTTGCTAGGTTTGTGGTACGATAAGAACAGTTGGGGGAATGAAGATGCTGACGGAAGAAAGATACAAGTTAATAATACAGCGCTTACAAGAGCGTGGTGTTGTAAAATTGCAGGAATTGGCTGATCTCTTGGGAGCTTCTGAGTCAACGATTCGGCGTGATTTGATAGATCTTGAAGGCCGTCAGTTGTTAAAGCGGATTCATGGCGGGGCAACCTTGCTGAATCAGAAAAGTCAGGAACCTGGCATGGAAGAAAAAACATTCAAAAACGTTCAACAAAAAAACGCAGTCGCTCGTATGGCAGCCAAAGAAATTTTGGATGGTGAATGTATCTATCTGGATGCGGGAACAACAACGATGGCGATGATTCCTTACATTGAAGCTAAAGACGTGACGGTCGTGACGAATGGTCTCTCCCACGTAGAAGCACTGGTAAGCAAACGAATTAGAAGCTATCTACTGGGAGGGATGATGAAAATTCATACCAAAGCCGTAATCGGGAGTATTGCCCTACAGAATTTGGACAATTTCCGATTCGACAAGTGCTTTCTGGGAACGAACGGGGTAGACGTGGAGATGGGGTATACCACTCCTGATCCTGAAGAGGCGCTGATCAAGCGGCGTGCCCACCAGCTGTCCGGCAAAACATATGTGTTGGCCGATTCCAGCAAAATTGGAGAAGTAACCTTCGCCAAATTGTTCGAACTCAAGGAAGCTATCCTTATTACTGAATCGGTGCCGGAACGTTCACGCCGATCCATCGCACAGAAAACTAAGATAATCGAGGGATAACGATGATATATACAGTAACGCTGAACCCTTCCATTGATTATATCGTGGAAGTTGACGATTTGAAGCTTGGTGATTTGAACCGGATGAAACGTGATTTAAAACTGCCAGGTGGCAAGGGAATTAATGTATCACGTGTACTAAACCAGTTGGGGGCAGACAGCACGGCGATTGGTTTTCTCGGAGGGTTCACAGGCAGGTTTATCGACGATACATTGCGGGAAGAATCCATTAAAACTGATTTTGTAATGATCGAAGATGATACACGGATCAATATTAAGCTCAAGCATGGTGATGAAACGGAAATTAACGGTTTGGGGCCTGCGATTCGTGAGCAAGAAGCCGATGCATTGGTGCAAAAGCTGGCGAGTCTCCAGAAAAATGACATTGTCGTCTTGTCGGGAAGCATCCCGCCATCCCTTGGAGGGGACTTCTACGAGCGACTGATTCGCGTATGTCAGCAAACCGGGGCTGAATTCGTTATCGACACCACAGGTGAGGCGCTGATGAAGGCCTTGGTTCATAAACCGCTGCTCATCAAGCCGAATCATCATGAGCTGGCTGAGTTGTTTGGCGTAACTATTCATTCTGAGGAGGAGATCGTCACTTACGGTCGTAAACTACTGGAAGCAGGTGCAAAAAATGTACTCATTTCCATGGCAGGAGAAGGGGCTTTGTTCATTACGGCAGATGAAGTGTATCACGCAAATGTACCGGCAGGAACGGTGAAAAATTCTGTAGGCGCAGGTGATTCTATGATTGCTGGATTCGTGGGTACGCTGGCTCTACATGGCGATCCGATCGAAGCCTTCCGTGCAGGAGTGGCAGCCGGAAGCGCAACCGCGTTCTCCGATGATCTGGCTACGAGAGAGAAAATTGAACAATTACGGCCGCAAGTCACGATTTCAAAACGGTAATCTGGCTACAGCATGAGCTTATTATGCGTGTGTCTACACGCTGATCGAACTTAGGAGAGTGTGAACAATGAGAATAACAGACCTGATGATTAAAGAAACGATGATCATGGACTTGCAGGCAACGACAAAGGACGGGGCGATTGAGGAACTCATCACCAGTCTCGAAGCAAGTGGACGTATTAATGACCGGGCCTTGTTCAAAGAAATGATATACAAACGCGAAGCTGAATCCAGCACTGGAATCGGCGGTGGTATTGCGATGCCACATGCCAAGACGAAAGCCGTGAATGAAGCGACCGTCGTTTTTGCCAAAAGCAGTAAAGGCGTAGAATTCGAATCGCTGGACGGTGAACCCGCGAAGGTATTCTTTATGATTGCAGCTCCAGAGGGAGCGGCAAACACACATCTTCGCACACTGGCTGCCCTTTCTCGGTTGCTCATTGATACTGATTTCATCGACAAGCTGATGAATACACAAACACCGGATGAAGTAACAGAGCTATTTGATACTAAGCAGGCGGAAGAAGAAGCTGCCAAGAAAGCAAAAGAGGCCAAGAAAGAGGCAGCCAAAGCACAGCAAACGCCGGACGTTATCGTTGGCAACCCGGATTCTGACGAGTTTGTAGTTGCAGTGACCGCTTGTCCTACAGGCATTGCGCACACGTTTATGGCTGAAGACGCTCTCATTAAGAAAGCGAAAGAAATGGGTGTAAATATCCGGGTAGAAACGAACGGCTCGGAAGGCGCACAAAACGTACTGACAGCAGATGAAATCCGTCGTGCCAAAGGCGTCATTGTTGCAGCTGACAAGAAGGTTGAAATGGCCAGATTTGACGGTAAACCTGTATTGCAAAGACCGGTAAGTGACGGTATCCGTAAATCTGAAGAACTGATTCGCAAAGCGCTGAACGGCGAAGCGCCAATTTACCGTAGTGAAGGTAAAGGCAACGCTGAAGAGTCAAAAGCCGAGAAGACCAGCGTAGGCAGTAAAATTTACAAGGATTTAATGAACGGGATTTCTCATATGTTGCCATTCGTTGTCGGCGGGGGGATTTTGTTAGCGATTTCCTTCTTGATCGAACAAGTGGCTGGAGAAGATAATGTACTATTCCAACTGCTGCAAACGATTGGCGGAGGAACAGGTGCGTTTCACTTCCTGATTCCGATACTGGCCGGATTTATCGCAATGAGCATTGGAGACCGCCCGGCACTGATGCCAGGTATGGTCGGTGGTTTGATGGCTGTAAACTCCAATGCAGGGTTCCTTGGCGGTCTGGCAGCTGGTTTCATGGCCGGTTATGTAGTTATCTTCCTGCGTAAAGCTTTTGCAGGTCTGCCGAAAGCTCTGGATGGTTTAAAACCAATCTTGTTATACCCTGTATTTGGACTCCTAATTTCAGGCGCGATTATGTTCTACCTGTTCGATCCAATTTTTGGTGGTATTAATACGTGGCTTGTCAATGTTCTGAACAATTTGGGAACTGGTAATGCGGTTATTTTGGGTCTGATTCTGGGCGGAATGATGTCGATCGACATGGGCGGACCTTTCAACAAAGCAGCATACGCATTTTCGATCGGTGTCTTTACTTCCAGCGGTAACACAAACGGGGCTATGATGGCAGCTGTTATGGCAGGCGGTATGGTGCCTCCACTGGCGATCGCACTAGCTTCGACGTTCTTCAAAAATAAATTTACCGAGCAAGAACGCAAGTCTGGCTTGACAAACTATGTACTCGGATTGTCCTTCATTACGGAAGGTGCCATTCCATTCGCGGCTGCTGACCCTCTGCGAGTCCTGACCTCTTGTATTGTAGGGTCGGCGATCGCTGGCGGTCTGACGCAATTCTGGCAAATCAATCTTCCAGCTCCGCATGGCGGAATTTTTGTAGCAGCTCTTGCCAACCATGCGTTGCTATTCTTGCTTGCAGTGGCGATCGGCTCCGTGATTTCCGCGCTCATTCTGGGACTGTGGAAAAAACCAGTTGAAACGAAATAACGAGTATCACAAGAGTATAGAAATTAAAAGAGGAGCCGAACTCCTCTTGGTCTTATCATAGGAAAACCGCTAAACACTCGTATATCGAGGTGTTTAGCGGTTTTTTTATGGGCTCATAATATTTTCAGCTCCAACGGGTGTCATTCCCCACTGTTTTTTTAACCAGCTGCATAAACAGCCTTTGGGCCGAAGTCAGGTATTGTGGGTGCTGATTGTTTTGTAATAGTCCGATGGGGATATTCGGATCTGTTAGCTGGAGAGGAATGGTGACCAGGTCCTTCTGCAAAGGCATTGATGACAGAACCACTCCAACCGAAGGAAACGTATGTACAAATGAGGGTATAGACGAAATTTGACTGACGGTATAAAAAAAAGGCATCGACGGGAAGCGGGAAAGCTCCTTCTCCAGTCGTATATGATACAAGCAGTTCTTACCTCCGACGATAAGCGGATACTCATACAGATCTTCGAGCTGAAGCTCACTTCTTACCGCGAAGGGATGACTGCGGGACACGATAAAAGCAATTTGTTCATGATACAGAGGTTCGAAATGTAGGGAAGGAATCGAGTGAGGTTCTCCAGAGATTGCAAAATCCAGCGTACCGTCCAACAAAGCTTTGGAGAGTGCATCCGTGTTTCCCACTGTAAAGTGGCACGTAATATTCGGTTTATGCTCTCGAAACTGTCGTAGAATCAACGGCAGTGCGATAGTAGCTACCGTTTCAATCACACCGATATGGAGCGTGCCAATCTCTTCATTTTTCAGCGACTTCGCCTGATCCATTACAAAATTCCAATGCTGAATAAGACCGTCAACCTCTTCGGCATACATTTTTCCAGAGGCGGTTAATTCCGCATCCCAGCCTCTTTTAAAAAGCTGAAATCCCAGCTCTTTCTCTAGCCTCTGGATTTGGTTCGTAACTGTAGATTGTGCGTAGTTTAATTTAGCGGCAGCTTTTGAGAAGGTTCCTTCTTCAATAATGGTACGAAACGTAGTTAACTCTTTCAGATCCATATGGACTCATCTCCATCGATAAAATTGAATATGCTTATGATTATTTTCAATTATACAGATGAAGATAAGGAGAGTACAATCATCTTATCCCAACGGATAGGAGAGAATGAATATGCCTTTTGTACGAGTAGGTTATTTGGAGCAACAATACACAGAGCAAGAGCTGCCTGGCATTAGCCGCTGTATCATGAATGCTTTGATTGAACATTTTCAGGTCCCGCCCAAGGATTATTTTCAGGCTTTTCATGCTCATAAGCAGAGCGAGTTTTATTATAGTTCCGATTATTTGAATATATTCAGAACAGACAAGCTGCTTTATATCCAAATTACGATGGGATCGGGTAGAACTACGGAACAAAAAAAGAGTTTTTACCAAAGATTAGCCGCACTCATCTCTATTAAATGCAAGATTAGACCGGAGGATGTATTTGTGACACTGGTAGAGACCGAATTAGAGGATTGGTCCTTTGGCAACGGACTTGCCCAGATGATATTATGAAGCATAAATTAATTAGATCGAGTGTTCGGGAAACGATAGGTGATTTTGCACCCGCTTTTGTAACCTATACGGAGGAGGTTCTTTTTGGAGATGTATGGAGAAGAAGTGAGCTATCTCTTAGGGAACGGAGTCTCATTACAGTTGCCGCTCTGGTAGCGGGGGAGCATGTGTATCAACTTCCTTATCATCTGAACCTGGCCAAGGAGAACGGGATTTCGGAGGAAGAATTGATTGAGGTCATTACACAGCTAGCCTTTTACGTAGGATGGCCGCGGGCAGCCTCAGCAGTTCAGGTTGCCAAAGACATATTTTGCAAAGAAAAAGAACGTTAAGCATCAACTTAAAAACTGCTGAGCACAGGGATTTCGAGTGTTTGGCGGTTTTTTGGCATGATTGTATTGTTATTCTGCTTTGAAAGCGGTATAGTAAGAGTAATTGAATGAGGGGCATAGTGTCCTTCGGGATTGTTACTGATAAGCAGGCGATACCCAAATAATGACTAATGGACTTAGTCGTTATTTGGTTTTTTTTGTTATTCCAACTTTGTTATTACATCAATGAGGTGAGCAGATAGATGATCATCCGGCAAATATTTAACAACAATGTCATTCGGGCCGAAAATCAGGTAGGTCATGAGTTTGTTGTCATAGGGAACGGTCTGGGTTTTAAAAAGAAAAATGGACAAAGGGTCGATGAAGAAAAAATAGAAAAAACCTTTGTATTAAAATCCGATAAAATTCCACAAAAATTAATTGATCTCATTGGGGAGACATCTGTAGAGTATTTGAAGGTGGCGGATGAAATTGTAGGCAGCGCCAAAAAAGAAATGGGAAATATTTTTAGTGATAATATCTATATTTCGTTGATTGACCATATCCAATTTGCCATCTCTCGATACAGGAAATCTGTGGGGCTTAAAAATTCACTGTTATGGCAAATTAAAAAATTTTACAAAAAAGAATTTATGATAGGTATGAATGCATTGGACATCATCCATGCTCAATTTGGCATTCAAATGGATGAGCATGAAGCAAGCTTTATTGCCATGCATTTTGTTAATGCAAGACAAGACGGACAGGGCATGAAACAAACGGTTGAGATTACTGAAGTCATTGATGACATTTTCAATATTGTAACCGATTACTATCAGATTACACTGGATGAAACCTCATTTAATTATTCGCGGTTTATTACTCATTTGCAGTACTTTGCCCAGCGCTTGCTGAGCAATGAACAAGAGCAATTAGCATCAGGGGATAACTTCTTGTATGACCAAGTCAAAGAAAAATACGAGAGGGCTTTTCAGTGCACCCAATTAATTAATCAATACTTGGAATTAAAGCATGAAAGTGCGATGTCGATTGACGAGAAAGTGTATTTGACGATTCATATACAGCGTGTAACCTCCAGAAATGATTTGGCTGATGCTTAGAAAAAAAGCTTGCAAACGATTTCGGAGTGTTTTATAGTAGGCTCACAACTTAAATTTAAGGATTGTTACTGATAAGCAGGCGATACCTAAATGAATGGCAGTGATCATTTTTTATGATCATGCAGGCCTTTCGTTTAGGTATTTTTTTGTTTTCAGGCAATCTGCCCAAGAGGAGAATGAACATGGACCATAAGAAAATGGGCGAGGATATCGTACGTCTCGTTGGAGGAGAAGAAAATATCAATGGGCTTGTCCATTGTGCTACACGGCTCCGATTTGACCTGAAGGATTCACGAAAAGCTGAAAGAGAAGCGCTTGAGAAACACGAGGGAGTCATTACTGTTGTTGAAAGCGGAGGACAATTTCAAGTCGTGATTGGCAGCCATGTTGCCTATGTATATACGGAAATCATGAAAAACAGGGATTTTGGGTCAGACAACTCTGCGGCGAACGAATCCAGGGGAAAGAAGACATCAGTCATATCTACAATCTTTGAAGTTATTTCCGGCAGTTTCTCCCCGTTGATTCCGGCGATGGCAGGCTCGGGGATGCTGAAAGCCCTCTTGACGGTTTTGACCTTGCTGGGCTGGATGTCCGCAACAAGTGATACCTATCTGATCCTGTCTGCTGCCGGGAATGCTGTATTTTACTTCTTGCCGATTTTACTAGGGATTACGCTCGGTATAAAGCTAAAAGCGAATCCTTATGTAGCTGGTGTGATCGGTGCAGCTCTCCTGGAACCTAACTTTACGGGACTGATGGACAAAGGTTCTGATGTATCGTTTTTGGGAATACCGGTGGTCATGATGAACTACTCAGCGAGTGTTTTTCCGATATTCATATCTATCAGCATCTATGCGTTGGTAGACAAGTTTTTGAAGAAGATTATTCTTAAGGATTTGCAGCTGTTTTTAGTTCCGATGTTGGCTTTAATGATTATGGTTCCTTTATCTGCACTAGCATTCGGACCGTTTGGTACAACAGTAGGAGATTGGATTTCTTCGGGTGTGACATGGTTAATCGGTGTAAGCGGCATTTTGTCAGGGATTGTGCTTGGCGGTTTTATGACCTTTATGGTCGTCTTCGGACTTCACTGGGGCTTTACCCCGATCACGATTCAAAATATCGGTGTTGGCGGTGATCCGATTGAGGCTATGGCGGCTGCGGCTGTATTTGCTCAAATTGGTGTCGCATTCGGTATCTTCCTGAAGGCGAAAAAAGATAAAACACTTAGAACCCTTGCGGGTTCCACGAGTATTACAGGTTTGCTGGCGGGTGTAACAGAGCCGATTGTGTATGGTCTGGTGCTTCGCTTTAAACGAGTCATTCCAATTGTCATTATCGCAGGGGCTATAGGCGGTGCCATCAATGGACATTTTGGAGTGAAAATGACAGCTTATGTGTTTCACAACATTTTTGCGATTCCGGTATATACGCCTACCTTGGTTTACGTGATTGCCATTGCATGCTCGTTCGCGGTAGCCACGGTGCTGACTCTTATTTTTGGCTATGAAAGCAAGGTGAAGGGGGAGACCGCGGCAACTGTTGAGGCCGTTAAGACGGAAGAACCTCTACCAGCTGTTACAGCAACTAAGGCTGTTGACATCAAGAAAGAAACGATATATAGCCCGATCACAGGCAAGACTACACCACTGAGCCAAGTGAATGATTCGGCATTTTCAACAGGGGCAATGGGAAAAGGCTTAGCCATTGAACCATCTGTCGGTGAGGTCGTAGCGCCTATTGATGGAGTTGTAACCTCGCTGTTCCCTACAGGACATGCCATCGGCTTGACTTCCAAGGCGGGCACGGAGATATTAATTCATATCGGAATTAACACCGTCGCGCTGAAAGGAAAGCATTTTAATCCGGTCGTTCAAGAGGGAGATATCGTAAAACAAGGGGACTTGTTAATCCAATTTGACAGAGAGCAGATTATAGAAGCAGGCTACGAAATCGTAACCCCTGTCATTGTCACACTGACGAAAAACAAAGTGGACGTATTTGAGACCAATCAGGAGCAGATTCAGAAAAATGAAGTATTGCTAACTTTGGTGGTGTAATACAGGAAAGCTCATCCTCACGTACATGAATTGCGAAATCAGAAGGATATAACGATAACTGGAGGGACTATAGCATGAAACATAATCAATTGAAGGCATTTCCTGAAAACTTTTTCTGGGGAGGTTCAACTTCCGCCTATCAAGTAGAGGGTGCATGGGACGAAGATGGAAAAGGACCCTCTGTCATTGACATGGCTAACCATGTCGAAGGGGTCACTGATTTTAAGGTAACCAGTGATCATTACCATATGTTCAAAGAGGACGTAGCTCTGATGGCTGAAATGGGCTTTAAGGCGTACCGCTTCTCGATCGCTTGGACACGCATCTATCCACAAGGCGCGGGTGAAGTCAATCCGAAGGGAATTGCATTTTACAGCTCATTGATTGACGAATTAATTAAATATGGTATTGAGCCCATTGTTACTATGTATCACTTTGATCTGCCCTATGCGCTTGAACAACAAGGCGGATGGTCCAAGAGAGAAACGATTGATGCCTTCGAGCAGTATGCCAAAACGTTGTTTGAGAACTTTGGGGACAGAGTCAAATACTGGCTAACCATTAACGAACAAAACATGCTGATTCTCCATCCCGGTTCTATTGGTACATTGGATACAAGTCTGGAAAATCCACAAAAGGTACTGTATCAACAAAATCATCATATGTTAGTTGCGCAGGCGAAGGCAATGTTATTGTGCCATGACATGCTACCTAATGCGAAAATTGGACCAGCACCGAATATTGGGGTCATTTATCCAGCCAGTTCCAAACCGGAAGATACGCTGGCAGCTGACAACTATGCAGCTATTCGCAACTGGCTCTACCTGGATATGGCTGTATTTGGCCGCTACAACCACATTGCCTGGAGCTATTTGGTCGAGAAGGGCTATGAGCCTGTTATTGAAGAAGGGGATATGGATATATTAGCGAAAGGAAATCCAGATTTTATCGCCTTTAACTACTATACCTCTCAAACCGTAGGGGAAAGTTTGGATGATGGAAATGATTTTTCACATACAGGCGATCAGCATGAAATTGTGGGTGAACCCGGAGCATACCGGGGCTCTGTGAACCCCAACCTGCAAAAGACAGAGTTTGGCTGGGAGATTGATCCGGTCGGTTTTAGAACCACCTTACGCCAAATATATTCTCGCTACCACTTGCCTTTGATCGTGACAGAGAACGGCTTGGGTGCATTTGACAAGCTGGAAGAAGGGGATGTAGTAAACGATCCTTATCGTATTGACTTCTTCAACAAGCATATCGAGCAGATTCAATTGGCTATTACAGACGGCGTAGACGTATTCGGCTTCTGTCCGTGGTCTGCGATTGATCTTGTGAGTACCCACCAGGGCTCCAGTAAGCGTTACGGATTCATCTATGTGGATCGTGAGGAATTTGATCTCAAAGATCTGCGCCGCATTCGTAAACAAAGCTTCTACTGGTATCAAAAGCTGATCGCTACAAACGGTGAAGTCCGTTAATTAATACAACCGTGCAAAAGCACCTCCTTGAAATGGATGTTACCATTTTGAGGAGGTGTTTCTATTATCCCTTTGCCCAGAAGCGTGATTATGTATTATATAATAGAAGAAACACAAACGGAAAGGACATCATGCATTGACCTTACAACAATTAAAATATGTCATCGAGGTTACCAATCGTGGCTCCATGAATGAGGCGGCGAAGCGGTTGTTCATTTCCCAGCCCAGTCTGTCGAACGCGATTCGCGATCTGGAGGAAGAAATTCATATCACCATTTTTGAACGTACCAATAAAGGCATTTCTTTGTCCAAAGAAGGCGTGGAATTCCTCGGTTATGCACGTCAGGTTGTTGAGCAGGCGGAGTTGCTGGAAAATCGCTATCTGGATGCCAAGCCTTCACCACAGCATTTTGCTGTGTCCACGCAGCATTATGCTTTTGCAGTAAATGCATTCGTAAATCTGGTGAATCAATATGGACAGGATGAATATGAACTGGCTTTGCGGGAGACCAAAACCCATGAAATCATACAGGATGTCAAAAGCCTGCGCAGTGAGATCGGAATCCTGTATCTGAACGAATTTAACGCCAAGGTCATCAACAAGCTGCTAAAAGATGCAAATCTGCAATTCAACAGCCTGTTTACGGCCAAGCCGCACATTTTTATCAGTGCCAATAATCCGCTATCCCGGCAGTCTAGCGTGACCATTGACCAGCTTCATCCTTATCCATACCTGTCCTTTGAGCAAGGGGAGTACAATTCCTTTCACTTCTCCGAGGAAATTCTGAGTACGTTGTCGCATCCCAAAAGCATTCATGTTAATGACCGGGCGACCCTTTTTAATCTGCTTATTGGCTTGAACGGCTATACCATTTCTACTGGGGTAATTAGTGCGGATCTGAACGGTAACGAGATAATTTCCGTCCCTCTGGAGTGTGATGAGTCTATTAATGTAGGATGGATTTGCCATAAAAACGTCGCGCTCTCCAAGCTGGCTACTGTCTATGTAGAAGCGTTGCATGAGGCGATAGGGGAATAAAAAAGTTTGATATAGCCTTAGGCTATAACTAGCTATAGTTTATTGGAGTTACCTTATAGCTGAAAATGTATGTTATCTTTCTTACAACAACTTCACTACTGAAGCGAAAAAGGAGATAACCCTAATGAGCAGCATCCTTGACAATGCATCCCAACGTAAAGTGACCCCTTTCAGACATGACATGGTCGGCAGCTTTTTGCGCCCGCAAGCGATCAAAGACGCCAGAACTCAATTTCAAAATAATGAAATCTCTGCGGACGAGCTGAGAAAGATTGAAGATGAAGAAATTATCAAGCTGGTCGAAAAGCAAAAATCCGTAGGACTTCAAGCTGTGACGGATGGTGAATTCAGACGGTCCTGGTGGCATCTTGATTTTATGTGGGGACTGGACGGCGTGGAAAAGGTACAGCTTGCAAACGGCTACCAATTCCAAGGTGTGGAAACAAGAGCGGAAACCGCACGCTTGACCGGTAAAATCGGACATTCTCATCATCCTTTCATTGAAGATTTCAAATTCCTGAAACAAGTGGCAGGAGAGGATGCCATTGCTCGTCAAACGATTCCGGCACCTGCGCAGTTCCTGGCTGAGCTGCTGCGCGGAGAAAATAAAGAAACAACCGATACGTATTACAGCAATCTGGATGAACTGGTGACGGACATTGCCAAAGCCTACAAATCTGTGATCCAAGCGCTGTATAATGAAGGCTGCCGCAGCCTGCAACTGGATGATTGCACATGGGGCATGCTCTGTGATAAAAACTATTGGCAAGCTAGACAGCATGCGGGTGAAAATGTGGAAGATACCAAAAAGCTATTCGCTCGTGTGAATCAGGAAGCCGTGAAGGATCTTCCAGCCGATTTGGTCGTTACAACCCACGTATGCCGTGGTAACTACCATTCCACCTGGGCATCTTCAGGCGGCTATGAGCCTGTAGCCGAAACCCTGTTCGGCATCGATAACATCGACGGCTACTATCTCGAATTCGATACCGACCGTGCGGGTGATTTCACCCCGCTTAAGCATCTGAAAGATGAAAAACAGGTCGTACTGGGCCTCGTTTCCTCCAAAACAGGTGAACTGGAAGACAAACAGACGGTCATTAACCGCATTAAGGAAGCGACTCAATTCGTGGACATTAACCACATCTGCCTCAGCCCACAATGCGGCTTTGCTTCCACAGAAGAGGGCAATATTCTGACAGAAGAGCAGCAGTGGAAAAAGCTTGCTTTCATAAAAGAGATTGCGGACGAGATCTGGAAGTAAGGGTTTAGGGGAATTGAATTGGAGAGATTTGTGATTACTAAAACACGCCACTTGAGGGCGTGTTTTAGTTTGAGAATCCGCTAAAATTGACCAAATCCCCTTATAGTTGCATTTCATCTTTAAGGACTTTTATTACAATAGCTAACGCTGTAATATCTTCTTAAAGGAACGCCAGATATTTTTTATTACAAGGGAAATATGGAGGGGAAATCAATGAATTACTTTTTATTAATTACTACACGAACAAACAAGTTCAATACTGATGATATCGAAGGGCACTATGACCATCTGGAAAAGTTAAAGAAAGAGGGAGCTCTTGAAAAGTATGGTCCATTTAGCGATGGAACGGGAGGAGCCTATTTAATAAAAGCAGCGTCACTTGAGGAGGCGACAAAGATTGGGAATTTAGATCCGCTCATTCAAAATGGTTCTTCTGCATTGACAATAAAGGAATGGCTGTTGCGTTAAATTTCATCTGCAAAGAGTGATAATCCATCTAAGAAGGTCATGACAAATAACTAATGTGCCTTTTTGGTATTGAATAAAAAATGAGGACTATGATTTTCTGAAAATGAAAAGTATGGTCCTTTTTTTATTTCCCAAGAGATTGCTCTCACAATTTTTGAGAATCTTCTTAGTTGATAATCTCCCGTATCACATTTCTCGCCAAACGTACCTTTTCTGGACTCGATTTTTTGAGCATTGTAATAATTTCTATAATATCTTCATCAGACTCCACAATTTTGGGGTCCTCGCTTACATATGAAAACAACTGAACTAAGTTTACGTCTAGTGCTTTTGCGATTTTAGCTACATTTATCAAGGAAACATTCTTTTCTCCACGTTCGATCTGCCCAATGTATGTAAAATGAAATCCGCCTTTTTCCCCAAGTGCTTCTTGCGAGAGGCCTTTTTCTTTGCGTAAAACTCTTATTCTAGCCCCAACTAGCTTTAACACTTCTTTGTCCAGCATACATCTACACCCCTTCATACTAAAAAGTGTAGACAAGATTTTCTTTGGTAAACATGAGATTAAGAATCGTATATTCGTTATTAATTATATCTATAAGTATTATTTTGAATTATAATAAGACTATTCTTGAAATTCTCTGGAGGAATAGATATGAAAGAAGCTCCTTCTACCTATATTCCAAGTCCCACTCAACCATCCAGACCCGTGCAACACCTAGATCATTCAATAACCGATTTCCACACCTTAGCCCAATACCATATGAAACTAGCTCAAATACTGTACAAGCATAACCAACTCCAATGCTGTATTATCCTCTGTGACTGGGCGCTAACCTCCATGTTAAAAGCTCTATATATGAAAGAAACTAATAGCATTTTCCCTCCGAAACTCTTGTCGATGGCGGATTTGTTGCACTTATTACATACCGAAACCAACCCGGGATTGGATGTTGTCGTATTTATAGGCACCACTCAATTCCTTTCATCCCAGCTAGAAACCCCGCTCCTTCAGAAGATGAAGCAGAAGGATGTGAGCAGGCTGCTGCGCAGAACAGACGACATTCTTTGCCAGTTGTCATCCCGAGTCATTACCGACCCATCCGAAACATACCAGTCCATTTTCTAAGAGGCCCCTTCACACAAATAAACTTACCGATTCGCCCGGTCGTTATCCGCTTTTCTACATACGATAAGAGTAAGCTTTAACGCAAGGAGGGATTTAGATATGGGTGAAGTAGGTTACGGTGGAGCATGGACATCCACAGGCGCGATTTTGGTATTGTTCATTTTGTTGGTGATTATCACCAAATCTTTTCTGATCTAACAGCAGGGTTCGGATCGCCTAAAATTCACAGAGTGGCCCTTTTTCACGAGAGCGTGAGGGAGGGCTTTTTTAATGCAGAATGGATGGTAGCCCTAGTATGTTGTCTGGTCCTATAAGCATTGTTATACTTTACATACAGGGATAATTTCCCTCAAATATAGCAATACGGATAGCGGAGGACGTGGAAAAACGGAAATTCGCTGACCATGATCAGGAGGATCACATGATGAACACGGCAAGCAGTCCATTTCAATTTACGACAGACACGGCGACTCTTTGCCTATTTGATACGCAAGCTCTGAAGCATCGCTTGAACGATGAGCCTGATTGGTGGTCCATCGAAGAGGACGAGCTGGGGGAGTTGAATGAGGGAAACGCTGCTTTTTTGAATCTGGGAGCGGACGGGACGTATGAGGTTGTGATAGCAGATCATATTGAGCAGCCGACGGTGCGGCTGTTTTTGAAGGTACCCTCAGGAAACATATTTATTGGTGCAGGAGAGGAAGCCACAGGTGGTGAGTTGGAACCTGATTGTGTATGGGGAGGGTCATTCCTGTCTGTGCAACCCGGACTTTATGAATGCTTGGCTAGCAGAGAAAATAACCGTATATACCTTTCTTTAAAAAAAGGAAGCGAAGGCAGCAACAGCTTTACCAGTCTGATTCGATTGTAGGTTGCAGGATCAACCCGTAACGGATCAGACAAGCTACTCGAACAGGTGGAAGCCGATTAACCGAGACTGGGAAAAAGGAAAAGGCTATCCCCACGGCTTGCATATCCGTGAGAACAGCGCTTTATTCGTCTATTGATACTTTACAATAATGGCGTTGCTGATTTGGCGGCCGGGTGTGGTGAGGTAAGAGCCGTTGTAGTACAGTCCGCTGGAAGCACCGCCGTCCAGATTCATAGCCTGATAAGCACCAGCCTGCTTCATCATTTGGGCGAGCTGTGGAATAGTCGCTCCGCTTGTGGTCAGGAGGATCAGCTTATGATCCCTAGTAATCCCAAGTGCGCTGCGGGCGCCGCCGCCTGTTAATATTTTAGGGTCCTTGAAGCCTTCGGCTTTGACATTCAGGGAAACCTGGCCGTTCGTGACCAGACGAGGTCCAGCTTGAAGAGCACCTTCGACGCTACCTTGGGTTGTTAACCGTTGTTCAAAGGCAGAGCCCGACACGAGCTCGGCTAAATGGTTAGCATCGTAGGTGAAGACGGTGCGTTGATCGCCGGAGCTTTTTTTTAACATCTTGCCGTGGCTGACCAAATAGCCGTAAGGCGTTTTGTAGGAGCTTTTGGTATAGGCGTCAAAAAATGTGCCATTAATGGCTACAACCGCTTGATTGCGTTTGGCGAGACTGCTTAAGTTCTCCACTTTACCAATGGTATCGCCCGCCAGTGCTACGTCTAAACTCACCTTGGGATGGAGCATGGAGATGGTGATCACCTTGGCGGAAAAGGTACGAGATCCAACCTTGAAGCTTTTATGAGCTGTCGTGATGGGGGTAGTGCTTCCGGGTAGCTTGCCGATAAGTACCGGAAGCGTAACAGACGTTGTACCTTGCGTAATACGCACAGCTGAGTTTTCTTTTAGCCATAAGACTTGCAGGTTTAGATGTTGGCTGATGAACTGTAAGGGTACATAGGTAGTGCTGTTATCGGTAAAAGGTGCATTTTGCATACGAACTGTTTGGTCATTTACTTTAGCAGCAGCTTGTCCCGTAAATAATGTAAGCCGGGTATTGCCTTGCGCAATTTCTATTTTTTTGTCTGCTGGGTTCAGGTTGAGTGTGATCCCTTCATAGCTGTTTAGGAGGCGAAGCGGGATGAAGGAGTGGTTACTCTGATCCACATAAACCAGCATAGGTGCTGGTGCAGCAGCGTAGATCGGGGTTACAAGTAAGAGCATAGACAGAATAATAAGTGCGGTGATTCTTTTCATGAATAGATCAATCTCCTTATGTAGTCTTAACTATTGACAAGGTGCTTGTACTTATATCGGGTTTTATGAGTTATAAATGTATGTTACGCGAATTTTGAGTGTTTGGATGATACAGAAACGGGGTGGCTGGAGATGAGCAGGTATGAGACAAGACTTGAGGATTACCGTCGCAGGGAGCGCCCTTCTTATTGTGTATTTGAAGGATTGCAGGAATTGGTGTGCAGCGTGGGGCAACTTCATAATAACTGGTTATATGTGAATGTGGATCAATGGGATCAGGACCCTGTTCAAACACCGATTTATTATTTGGATGAGCATTGGCTGGAGGAATGTGCAGAGGACGGTACAGCCGCAACCAACGAACAGGACGAGTATATTCCCCTATGGATATCAGATCGTCAGGTTCAAACTTGGTTTGAACTGGCCACCTTTGAAAGTATTGTAGAAGTTCTTAAGGCTGCTAGACAGCCAGTGACGATTCAGATGGTGATTGTGGCGGTCAAATATTACGAAAAGTACGATGCCTACCTGGATTATGAGGAGGTAAAAGCAGTGACAGACCTGTGGTCTGTGTTGACGAAGGTGAGAAACCACCTAACAGAATGAATAAAGCTTGTAGAACAAACTGGGCATACATAGACGACTGGAATGGGGGAGCAGAATGAGCTGGTTGAATCATGAATTGGCAGCACAGTGGCGACAGGAAGGAAAAAGGTATGCCGCAGATGTGAACGAATTTGTCAGAATCGGTATGGAAAGCCAGTGGCAGCAGGAGCAGCCAGAGCCAAAGCAGGACGAACGCTCTAAGCTGGCCAAAGATATTTTTCGTATGATTCAGGAAGCGAATCAGGCAGGGGAAACAGAGCAGTTACGTCGGGAAATTCCGGTTGCATCCTGGCCGCTTACACCAGCGTTTGAAGAGGCCTTGCAAGCCGTTAGACCGATGGCATTTATGAATGGAAGCAATGAGGTTATTCTGCATGCAGGCAGTCCTCGGGAACGCGGAAAGATCTATGTGACGGGGAAAGATGGAATCAGGCAAATCCCTGGACTGCATCGTGTAGGTTGTTCGCCGGACGGGAGTTATTTTGCGCTGGTGGACGGACAAGGGATTCGGATTATTCGTCACCCGGACCAGAACCTGGAAGGCGAAGAGACAGCGCATTTTCAATGGACGGATATACGTGTCCGCTTAAAAGCATCTATTCCTGACTTGGAATGCTTGGCGGATGAGGAACACCCTGAGGATATATTAGATGAAGTGATTCCGTTTGGCGATGGACAGCGCTTGTTGCTGGTTTGCGGTTACGGTGTTTATTTGCTGGCTGGTGATCAGGTGGATTTGATCCATCCCAAGGCGTCTGAACGAAGAGAATTGGGGCTGGAAGACACGATTGTGGATATGGCGCATGGAGCTGTGTCGAAGGATGGACGCTGGATCGCTTATGGAAGCCAGATGAGTGAGCATTTGCTCATGGACTTAACCGATAAGACGGTGCATACATGGGAGCCGAGCTCCAGCTATCCGCATTATGCTCTATTTTCCAAAGATGATCTGGATGTCTGGTACAATGCCTGTCATTTCTACAACGGTGCCACCATTCAGGTGTTGATTGCCGAAGTGGAGCAGGGACTTGCTCAGAATACGGAAGAATGGCCGATAATAAATGAAGAAATGCGAGTATACGCTGCAGTAGCGCTGACGCAAGGAGCTATTCTAGGTGATGCCTACGGATATCTCCGTCTTATGGATAGAGAGGGACGTGAACTTTGGCGCTATTTTGTCGGAAGTACGATATCTGGACTGGCAGTTACATCTGATGAAGGCATGTTGGCGGTTGGGACGTATGGCGGTATGCTTCATTTGATTGATTTGCAGCATGGTACCAAGGATGAATATACCATTGGCACTGCTCCAATTCACGAGACAGAGCGTTGGTTCCTCTGGCGTAACTATGAGCCATTGCGCTGGTAATACTAATATTCCGCAAATGGTGAAAAAAGCAAGTTCTGATAAGCTGAACATAAAAAGTATAGTGGCATATGATTGCAATGCTATTTCTATATAGAGACGCATGAGGCATACATCTATGATGCAAAATGCGAGTAAAAAGGAAAGAGGTGTGAGGACATGGACAAGAAAGCGGATATTCGCACATCCATGAAGGAGTTATTTGCACAGATGGATGAAGCCTTTTTTATGGATGTGGAAGAAAATGTACCGTTCGAAATGCGTGATGGGAACGTCGATGAGGAGGGATGGATCAAGTGGAAGCCCCTTCCTTCACAGATTACAGAACAGGAAGTTCGGGAGATGGAAGAAAAATACCATTTTGAGCTGCCGCCTCTGTTGAAGAATTTTATCATGTCCTACCATTATGTATCTTTACAATTCGATAATGAATCTATCCCAGGAGTATACTGGAGCGATTGTACGTTTGTAGAGTTTCCACGTCTGCCAGCAGGTCAAGGCTTAAAGGCATTTTATGATTTGATCGATCAATGGTCACCTTTGCTGTCAGCAGGCTATATTCCATTTGCCATTGCAGAAGACGATCAGGGCCCTGTATGTTTAAATGTAGGCAGCAGACATAAGGACGGCGATTATCCTATTGTCTGGTTCTTTCACGAGGATCTCCGGCATTTGGATGAGGATGAGCTACAGATTAGGAGTAACCTGCTTCCCCATGTGCAGGGGCTGTTTCCATCCACTGTCGAAATGTTTAACGTTATGTTTAAGCAAATCGGGCACTAACGATTCCCTGAAATGGAATTTTACTATGCAGATTAACCAAGATATTGACATAAAAAATGAGGAATGTTATAAAAAAGGTAGGCTAGCACTCGAATGATGGGAGTGCTAACAAAGCTGAATCGTTTGCATAGCTCTTATCCGCTGGCCTTACATAGGTTTATATTTGAAAGGAGATATTCGAATGGAGAAAAAACAGTTTCAGGCTGAGTCCAAGCGTCTGCTCGAAATGATGATTAACTCGATTTACACTCAAAAGGAAATTTTCCTAAGAGAGCTGATCTCCAACGCAAGTGATGCGATTGACAAAATCTATTACAAAGCACTGACAGACGATCAATTAGTCTTTGACAAAGAGAATTATTATATTAAAGTAATTGCCGATAAGGATCATAGAACGCTAACTCTGCGTGATACCGGGATTGGGATGACCAAGGAAGAACTGGAAAATAACCTGGGCATCATTGCTAAAAGTGGCTCACTGGCATTCAAAAATGAAAATGAGTCCAAGGATGGTCATGACATTATCGGTCAATTCGGCGTCGGCTTCTATTCAGCTTTCATGGTAGCAGATGTAGTTACAGTAACGACCAAGGCTTTGGGAAGCGATACTGCTTATAAATGGGAATCTACAGGTGCTGACGGTTATACCATTGAGGTGGCTGAGAAGGACGAGGTCGGAACCGAGATTGTTCTGAAAATCAAGGAAAACACCGAGGATGAGTCCTACGACGAATATTTGGACGAGTACCGTTTAAAAGCGCTTATTAAAAAATACTCCGACTTTATCCGCTACCCGATTAAAATGGATGTTACAGGCAAGCGTCTGAAAGAAGGAAGCGATAACGAGTTTGAGGATTACAAAGAAGAACAGCGTATTAACAGCATGGTGCCCATCTGGAGAAAAAATAAAAGCGAGCTAACCGACGAGGATTATCAAAATTTCTACGCGGAAAAACGCTATGGCTACGACAAGCCGCTCCAGCATATCCATGTCAGCGCGGACGGCGCGGTAGTGTACCAAGCGATTTTGTTTATTCCTGAGAATATTCCGTTTGATTTTTACTCTAAGGAATATGAAAAAGGGCTGGAGTTGTATGCTAACGGTGTGCTAATCATGGAAAAATCTCCTGACCTGCTGCCGGATTATTTTAGCTTTGTAAAAGGTATGGTTGACTCCGAAAGCCTGTCACTCAACATTTCGAGAGAAATGCTGCAGCATGATCGTCAGTTGAAGCTGATTGCCAAAAATATTGAAAGCAAAATTAAAGGCCAGCTGTTGACTCTGCTCAAAAATGATCGGGAGAAATATGATCAATTCTACAAATCATTTGGAAGACAATTGAAATTTGGTGTGTACAACGATTACGGCAGACATAAAGAAGCCCTTCAGGATCTGCTTATGTTCTACTCTTCTACAGAGAAAAAGCAGGTTACTTTGGACGAATATGTATCTCGTATGCCAGAGGATCAAAAGTATATTTATTATGCTTCCGGGGAGTCCAATGAGCGTATTGAAAAGCTACCGCAGACCGAATTGGTGGCCGATAAAGGCTACGAAATTTTGTACTTCACTGATGATATTGATGAGTTCGCTATTAAAATGCTCTTAAGCTATAAAGAGAAAGAATTCAAATCCGTATCGAGTGGCGATCTGGGCATTGAGTCTGACGAAAATGAGAAAGAAACTGAAGCGGAACAAAACGACAACAAGGAGTTGTTCGAGTACATGAAGGGCTTGCTGGAAGGCAAAGTATCCAGTGTTAAAGCCTCCAAGCGCTTGAAGACACATCCGGTATGTCTGTCCGCTGACGGCGAAGTGACTATTGAGATGGAGAAAATTTTGAACGCCATGCCGAATAACGCTGATGTCAAAGCAAATAAAGTGCTGGAAATCAACGTGAACCATGCGGTGTTCAACTCTTTGAAAGAAGCCTTTGCCGAGGATAAGGAGAAAGTGAACCTCTATACGGCATTACTGTACAATCAAGCTTTGCTGATCGAGGGCTTGCCACTGCAAGATCCGGTTGAATTCACGAACGATATTTGCAAAATCATGGTTTAATACGCTTTATTACGATATAGAGCCGTTCCCACACCGGGGGCGGCTTTATTTATTATGACACTTCTTAAAGCTCCATAATAGGCCGTATAACGCTTATAGTAGAAGCATAAGGCCTTGCACTGTGCCGACTATTCAATACCTAGGAGGGCGATTGTATGAGTCTGGATCGAGATCCATTGACCCCCCAAAGTTTAAGCCGAAGTGAGCTTATACAGTTGGTGGAAAAAATCATCAGAGGCGAGGGAACAGAGGAGGAAATCGACAGCATGCTTACCGTAGTCATGCAAAATACACCTCATCCGGGGATTAGTAATTTGATCTACTGGGATGACCGTAATTTGAGTGCGGCAGAGATTGTAGATGAAGCATTACGCTATCAGCCCATTTTTGTACCGCCTCATGAATCTTCTTCATAGCATGCGGAGGGGTAGTCTTTTATTAAAAAATAAGATAATATAATTTTTTTAAAGGTTATGAGCATCATATTCAAGAAAACTTCCGTTAAAGGTGTGCTGGCTTCCCTGTAATGTATGGAGAAATGTCTGCTTTTTGCTCGCTTTACGGAGAATTTATGCCTAATTTTGGGGTTTGTAAAATTTTTGTGACATGCTTCTGTGAATTTTGACACAGCAAATTGTCGTTTTTCTTGATTATTTGGTGGGATGTCTTTATAATCATTTTGTTTGCAAGAATGAATAGCGATTAGCGTATGGAATAAGGAGGTTATTTATTTTGGGAAAAGCATTGATTATTGGCGCCGGTGGCGTGGCCAGCGTTGTGGTGCATAAATGTTGCCAAAACCCAGATGTATTTGAAGAAATTTGTATCGCAAGCAGAACTGTTGAGAAATGCGATGCGCTTAAAGAGAAGCTGGGTGGAGGTCGTACGAAGATCCAAACGGCTCAGCTTGATGCTGACAACACCGACATGGTCATTGACTTGATTCGAAGCTTTCAACCGGATGTAGTTATCAATGTGGCTCTCCCTTATCAGGATTTGACGATAATGGATGCTTGCCTTGAGACAGGTGTTCATTACGTTGATACGGCGAACTATGAACCGCCGGATACGCCGAAGTTTGAATACAGCTGGCAATGGGCCTACAAAGAAAGATTCGAAAAAGCAGGAATTACAGCTCTGCTGGGCAGCGGTTTTGATCCAGGCGTGACTGGAGTATTTACGGCTTATGCTCAAAAGCACTATTTTGATGAAATTCATACGATTGATATTGTGGATGCGAATGCAGGGGACCACGGATATCCTTTTGCAACTAATTTTAATCCGGAAATCAATATTCGTGAAATTACAGCGAAAGGCCGTTACTTTGAAAACGGAGAATGGATTGAAACTGAGCCGCTTTCTGAGAAAAAGGTATACGACCTGCCTGAAATTGGACCGAAAAATATATATCTTTTGTACCATGAAGAACTGGAATCTCTTGCAGTGAATATTAAAGGCGTGAAAAAAATCCGCTTCTGGATGACGTTCTCGGACAATTATCTGAATCATTTGAACGTACTTCAAAATGTGGGCATGACTTCGATCGAGCCTATTGATTATGAAGGGCAACAAATCATTCCACTGCAATTCCTGAAAGCTATTTTACCGGACCCGGCTTCTCTGGGACCAAGAACAAAAGGCAAAACAAACATTGGCTGCATCATCCAAGGCGTGAAAGATGGAAAGCCAAAAACCTATTATGTTTACAACGTTTGTGATCATGAAGAATGTTATGCAGAGGTTGGCTCCCAAGCCATTTCTTACACAACAGGTGTTCCGGCTATGATCGGTGCAATGCTTATTATCAAAGGCCTCTGGAAAAAACCAGGCGTTTACAACGTTGAGGAATTCGATCCAGATCCATTCATGGAAGCACTAAATAAACACGGATTGCCATGGCAAGAGAACTTTACGCCAACGTTGCTTGATTGAGGTCTGCGATGAATATTGATATTACCGGACTCCCATCACCTTGTTATCTTGTTGACGAAAGACTTCTTGTCAAAAACCTTGAGGTTTTGAATTCTGTACAAGAGCGGACAGGTTGCAGTATTCTGCTCGCTCTTAAGGGTTTTTCGATGTTTTCGACCTTTCCTCTGGTTGGCAAATACTTAAAAGGCGTAACCTCCAGCTCGTTGTTCGAGGCAAGACTCGGTCGCGAGAAAATGGACAAGGAGGTTCACGTATACGCACCTGCTTATGTTGACAGTGAATTTGATGAGCTATTGGAGTATGTTGACCATATTGTTTTCAACTCTTTTGATCAACTGAAACGCTTCAAAAGCAGAGTGCAAGGCGTAACTTCCAAAAAAATCGACATCGGCATTCGAGTAAATCCGGAATATTCGGAAATCGAAACGCCGCTGTATGATCCTTGCTACAACAACTCCAGAATGGGTGTGACTCTGGCTAACTTTAGACCTGAGGATCTGGATGGCGTGGACGGTATTCATTTTCATACGATGTGTGAACAGAATTCTGATACGCTTGAGCGCACCATTAAAGTCGTGGATGAGAAATTTGGGCCATATATTAAGCAAATGAAATGGCTCAATTTCGGCGGCGGTCACCATATTACCAGAGAAGACTATGATCTGGACACACTGGTACGCTGTATTCAATATTTTCAGGATAAATACGGTGTGCAAGTTTATCTTGAGCCAGGCGAAGCCATCGCCTTGAACACCGGATATCTGGTTGCGACTGTATTGGATACAATGAAGAACGGAATGGACATTGCCATTCTGGATACTTCGGCTGAATGTCATATGCCTGATGTACTGGCTATGCCTTACCGCCCGAACATCATTGGCGCAGGCAAGCCTGGTGAATATGCACATACTTACAGACTTGGTGGACTTACGTGCTTGGCTGGAGATGTGATTGGTGACTATTCCTTTAAAGAGCCATTGAAGCCGGGAGACAAGCTTGTATTCTGCGACATGGCCCATTACACGATGGTCAAAAACCACATGTTCAACGGAGTCAACCTGCCAGCCATCGCCAGCTACAATGACGAAGAAGGCATCAAGGTAATCCGTCAGTTCTCTTACGAGGACTTTAGCTCACGTTTGTCGTAAGAAAAGGTTACTAATATACAGCAAACCAAAAAGCCTCGCCCCTAAAATTAGGAGTGAGGCTTTATTGTATAGGAAACTGAATTAGTATCTTTATTCCTCAATTTTGGCGGAAATCTTGTACCAGAACAATTGACCGATTTCGTAGCCTGGCACTCCCACTTCTAAGTAGTACTCTTTGCCAGCCTCAAGTTTTTTACCTAAAGTATTCTGTCCTTCTTCTGTTGTTTTAATCATATGACCATCGCTATCTGTTAGAGTCAAATTTAACCATGCATTAGGATACTTATCCCCTTCAATTTTAAAATCAACCCATTTGGTCTGAAAAGCCTTAAATTTATACATATCGTAAGTATCATAGTCTCTTCCTTCAATGAGTTCCCCTATGGTTCCGTATATATCACTACCTAGCCAAACTTCGCTGGCCTTATCATACCAATTGTTAGGCTCCCTGTCAGTTCCATTACCGAAGAGTTGGTTGGATTCCTTTGCAACTGGTACAGAATCTGCTTCTGAAGCTAAAGCGACACTGGCAGTAGTACTCAGCATAAGTGTAAGACCTAATGAAGCTAACAACGTTTTTTTCATGAATAATGATTCCTCTCTTTTTTGGGATTTATATTCATTTACATAAATATATTAGTGATTTAATTATGGGGTTATTATTCAATATCTTTCACTAGATATATGATATACAAAAAAGGATTAGTTATTTTGAGGGTGTACATTAAAAATGTTGCAAGAGGGTGATTATCTAAGATGAAGAAGTACAAACGAGCCATAAGCACGAAGAAGATATGAACGTAAACCGTCAGTTCTTCTACGAGGATATAGCTACATTTGTCGTAAGACAATAGTCGTTCAAAGATGTAAAAGCGCAGACCCTGTAAAAAAGATTACGTTGTTGATATGCTCCATTGGCTGTTTAGTTTATTTAATCGTAGAAAAAACTCTATAGTCGAACAATTGACCAACCTCAGGATTGGCTACCTCTACTAACAAGTAATAATCTTGTCCGGCTTCAAGATTTATACCTAAACGGTATTGACGATCTGCTGCACTTCTTTTGATACTTCCATTGCTGTCAGCCACACTAAGCATCATCCATGAATTAGGATATATTTCCCCTTGAATGTTAAATTCATAAAATCCAGACCGAGGGGCTGTAAACTTATAATAATCTGCAAAGTCATAGCCTATATTGCCTTCAGAAATGAATTTTCCGAAGTTCCCATAGATATCGACGCCACTTCCTACTGTTATTCCAGTGGCTTGATCAAACCAGTTATTAGGCTCTACGTCGGTATACCAGGAAGATGAAAGCTGAATAGATTCCTTTTGTAATGCGGGTGCTGCTTCTTGAGCAGATGCAACAGCGGTGGATGTACTTAATAGAAGTGCTAGACCTAGTGTGGATATTATTGCCTTTTTCATTTAATAATCTCTTCCCTTCTTTTGTTTTGAGATTTATATGATATATATTGCTAATTACATCCATTATTATATAGCGCATTCCAATAAATTGGAATAAAAATGGAACAATAAACAAAAATATATATTTTTTTGTCACAATTATGTGTTTTTACAAATTTATTCACTAAACTTCAATTAGGAATTAGCCAACTTGCTGTATACTATAAAGTTCCATCTTAATATGCTTTTATGAAAAGGGGCATTCTATTTTAGGGGTAACAGAAGCTATGTTATACTCAATAATTGGAGGTGAGAAAAATGTTCGACCCGACCGTTTTTGATAATTTAAAAGTGGCTATGGAAAATGCGGTTTACGATCTGGATAATCTGGATTCACGTATTAACATTACACAGCGAATCGATAGATTGGAAATGTCGGTAATGTCGCGTGAATTTGGCGTACAGTTCAGTCTGAGAGAACAGCCGGGTGTGACGGCAGAACTTCAACTAAAAATGGATTTAAACAACCTGGCTGCAGAAATTTTGGAAATGGAAGACCAAACTCCGGGATGTAGCTTGTTGCTGTATTTTGATATGAAGATTCGAGAGATGGAGACACAATGCAGCCAGATTGAAAATATACTGACCGACATTTGGAAGCCCGAACTTCGACCAGTACAAACGTTAAGTCAGATTTACGGAGAGAAGACGTCTACATACCAAAACAGGATTGAACTCCGATTTTCCAGGCAAATTAACGAAGAGCAGATGGAGGATATTTCAGAGTTGTTGGAACACGTGTTGCTGACGCTTATGGAATTAAACAAGGTCTAACCCCCTCTTTCTCTTAATGAAAGACAGGCTGTTGTCGTTGGGGATGTAGAGGTAAAGGAGCTAAGGATATATGATAAATGAGCACGATTTTTCTGAAATATATGCGATTATGGAGTCTTCTTTTCCAGCATCAGAATGCAGGACGTTTGAGGCTCAAAAGGCTTTATTGAAGCATCCTAGCTATCGCATCATCACTGAAAAAAATGAGCAGGGTAACATAGTGGCTTTTTTGGCAGGGTGGAAATTCGCACATTTTCGGTTTGTAGAGCATATTGCGGTAGATTCCCGTATACGAGGTGGCGGATTAGGCCAAAAGCTTATGGGTAGATTTATCTCACAGTCTAACCAACCGGTAGTGCTGGAGGTTGAGCCGCCAGTGGATGAATGGTCACGGAGAAGAATTGGTTTTTACGAACGATTGGGATTCCATCTGAACCATTTTGAATATGTACAGCCCCCTCTAAGAGAAGGACAGACGGATCTGCGGCTTCAGATTATGAGCTATCCAGGTGCGTTGGCTGAATCGGCGTTTGCTCCGTTTAAAGAGACTTTATATACCGAAGTTTATGGGCTTAAATAAGAGACTAGACAGTAGTAGATAAAAGTAAAAGGCTCTGCTTGTTCCGTATGGGTACGGGAGCGGGGCCTTTGCTCTAAAAAGCTAGATGTGCTTCATTGTTGTTAATGTTTTGTCCATACCATCACAAATTCCTTCTCACCAGTCTCGGCATCCACTGACTCTGCTTGAATGGTAAATCCATTTTTAGTATAAAAGTTAAATGCTTTGGTGTTTGACTGATACACCTTTAATTGAATTTCCTCATGCTGTTGCTTAACCCCATCTAATAGTAACTTGCCATAGCCTTTTCTTTGAGAGTCAACACGTATAAACAGAGCAGCCAAGTATCCGTCCATCATGGAAATGAAGCCGCCGATCGTATGGTCATCTTGTATGATAACGTAGTTTTGAGCGAGGGGAAGGTACTTGTTCTCCATCTCGGCAGCTTGAGATGTCCAATACTGCGGAGCAATAAAATGATGGGCTTCTATAGAAGCATCCAGCCAGATGGCTACCAGTTCCTTTAATTCTTCTACTTTCGCAGGTCTAATCGACATTGTAACGCCTCTTTTCACAATATGTAATCGTATCTATAATAGAGTATGATGAAATAAAAAAGACCGTCCGTGGACGGTCTTTCTACCCGTGGCGCTTAATTAAAGCCTTGATCCGTATCCCGCGCCTCCGTCAACTCTGCAAATTAGAGAATAACGGACCGGGTAAGGGATACGCTCAACATATGATTATTGATGTTGACGCACCTCCTTTCCTGATGCGTTCATCTTACCATATCTGGTTGGTGATATCCAGTGATTTTCTTATATTTACTAGCATTATTCATAGAAAATATAATATAAATCTGCTTGCTTTTAAGCTCTATTCAAGATATAATCTTAATTATGGTGATTAAAGTATCGCCATCAATACATAGTATGCGGTCGTGGCGGAATTGGCAGACGCGCACGGTTCAGGTCCGTGTGGGCTAACCCCCCGTGGAGGTTCGAGTCCTCTCGACCGCATTATACCTAACAATTACAGGTTCTTGGATTGGCTGAATGCCTCCAAGAGCCTGTTTTTATATGGTTAAGATGCGTGCTATTATACAGCCATTTTATTTATGCTGGAATATATATTTAATATAATCTTTTGCACTCTGGTTAATGTCTTCATCACTTGCTTGAAACGAGGCTCCGAAGACAGCGAAATAGGGTAATGTTACGGCGCCCACATGTACTGCGCTTGCTTTAAAAGGGGCTATAACTTCATCTACCGTAAATGTAACGGAACCCGTAGATAAGTAGTTTTCTTTTTTATCGCCAATCGACATGGCGATCCCTAGCTTTTTTCCTTTTAATTTATCACCTTTTGAACCATAAGCCCATCCATGGGTGAAAACATCATCAAACCACTTTTTTAATAAAGGAGGGTAACTATACCAGTATAAGGGAAATTGAAATATGATATTGTTGTGTGCTTCAAGTAACTTTTGTTCTTTCAAAACATCAATATTCCAGTTGGGATACTCTTTATAAATTTCATGAATTGTAATTTCATTGGAATATCGAAGCAATTCTTGTTTCCATCTTTGATTTACTCTGGAATCTTCAATATTCGGATGTGCTAAAATTACGAGAGTCTTCATCATCAATCACCTTTCTTACATCGCATCATTTGCTTTTTGTGGATACGTATTATTATTCTGTAGGCTATAAAAAAAGTAAATACACACAATAAAGTAATATAGTTACTTGAAAGTGTGCGTGGTACTTAGAGTGAAGATATGTGATTATAAAATGAATTCGATAAACTTAGTTATTTTAGTCTTGAAGAGGTGGTCGTATGAAACAATATAATTTAGGCATAGAAGCAACACTGGAGATCATCGGAGGTAAGTGGAAATCCTTAATCATATGCTTATTAATGTCTGGTAGAAAGAGGACCAGGAATTACAGCGTAGTATTGCAGGCATTTCTCAAAAGGTTCTTATACAGCAACTTCGTGAACTTGAGAAGGATGGGATCATAGGCAGACATGTGTATAATCAAATGCCTCCAAAAGTGGAGTACTATATAACGGAATATGGAATTACAGCAAATCAAATTATTGATTTAATGTGTACCTGGGGAAGGACTAATATCAAAATAAGACAAGAGAAAGGAGAAGATGTGATATTGCTAGAAAATAATCCAAATGAATATTGGAGTTAAAGAGCGCTGTAGACTATGATGTTTACGGCGATGTTCTTTTTGGCGTAGAGTCGCAGTTCGGGGATATCTGTGTCATAGTATTTGATCGTTTACCTTCAAGACCATGTTATATGTTGAGCCGCAAGCTGATTTGTAATATAGTTATGACTGGACAACCATTCCATCAATATTAAATGAATGCCAAAGTAGGGGGACCCTTGCAATGATTATTAAACCGAAAATTCGTGGTTTCATATGTACGACTGCGCATCCTGCAGGATGTGCGGCTCACGTTAATCGTCAAATCGACTACATCAAAGACAGCACGGGATTACAAGGAGCTAAAAAGGTACTTGTGATCGGAGCATCCACAGGTTATGGACTGGCTTCCCGCATTGCTGCGAGCTTCGGTATGGGAGCTGACACCGTAGGAGTATCCTTTGAACGTCCTGCTTCAGAGGGGCGCACGGCTTCGGCAGGCTGGTACAATACAGTGGCCTTTGAAAGAGCAGCCAGAGCGGCTGGCTACATAGCGGAGAGCATTAATGGAGATGCTTTTTCCCATGAAATTAAGCAGGAGACGCTGAAGCTGGTCAAAGAAAAGCTGGGCAAGGTAGACCTGATTGTATATAGTGTCGCCTCACCGCGACGGACACATCCTGATACGGGAGAGACCTTCAATTCCGTTCTCAAGCCCATCGGACAGCCGTTTACGAATAAAACGGTGAATACGAACACAGGTGTCGTGTCGGAAATTACGCTTGAACCAGCAACGCAGGAGGAGATTGATAACACCATCACGGTCATGGGTGGCGAAGATTGGTCCCTGTGGTTAAAAGCGTTGGAAGAAGCCGACCTGCTGGCTGAAGGGGTAACCACACTGGCTTACTCGTATATTGGTCCTGAGATTACGGAGGCTATTTATCGTAAAGGAACCATTGGCCAAGCTAAAAATGATTTGGAAGCCACAGCACATACGTTAACAAAGCAACTGGAGCGATATCGTGGGAAGGCCTACGTTTCAGTGAATAAAGCTTTGGTTACACAATCCAGTTCGGCTATACCTGTTGTGCCTCTGTATATTTCCTTACTGTTTAAGGTCATGAAAGAAAAGGGACTGCACGAGGGTTGTATTGAGCAGGCGCAACGTCTGTTCGAGGCATTATACAGTGGGTCCACTGTGGAAACAGACGATGAAGGACGCATTCGTCTGGACAACTGGGAAATGAGAGAGGATGTGCAGCAAGCTGTTAAAGCGGCTTGGTCTGAGATCACTACCGAAAACGTATCCGAACTGGGTGATCTTGAGCAATATCGTCTGGATTTCCTTCAATTGTTTGGATTCGGTTTTGATGAAATTGATTATGAATTGGACGTTGATCCAGAAGTTCACACAACTTAGGTGAAAATGTGCTAAACCAAAAACGGGTACTCTCAAGCTGCAAATGGCTTGTGAGGCCCGTTTTTTATGTATGCAGTCAAATTAAAATGGTCTGGCTTTCAACAGAATTCATTGAGAATTGGACGTAGAAAGCGACTTTCGGTGCAGCAAGCGAAAAACGGCAATGGTAATGATAATCCCAGCAATGCCAAAAACCGTGACAGAAGTCAGTGCACGATAAGCTTGCCAGCCGAACAAAAAAGCAACCCCACTGCCAAACGTTGTACCTGCCAGTAAACCGAGCGCACAGGCAATATCTGTTCCAAATTTCATAATCTTGTTCCTTTCGAATGGTTGAATTGAATCGTAACTTGTACGTTTTTTCTGGACTTGTACCCACACTTGTGCGTACAATTAAATAGTAATCGTTTTCAAACGGAATCTATTATTAGTATGGATCATTCTTGTACAAATTATTCCTTTTTCAGGAGGCTGATGAAATGAATATGAATGAGCAGATTAAGCTGTGGAACGAAGAGGCGCAGGCTAGTAACACTGATCATCCTCACCGAAAGGTTGAATTGTTTATCGAGGTGCGGGATGGAGCGCTTGAATCCATTGCTTCTTATCTGAATCAACAGAATTATCGGCATGTCACTCTGGTAGAGGATGAGCATACTTCAGCAGCAGCAGGGAAAAAAGTAGCTGAATTAATCCGTGAAGCAGGTATGACAGTTGATGTGGTTCGGCTACCTCCGAATGCGGTAGGGGATGTTGTTGCTGATGAAACTTATATCATGAAGGTTCTGCTAGGTGTGGCGGATCAAAGTCAGGCTGTGCTTGCTGTAGGGTCAGGTACGATTCATGATCTGGTTCGCTTTGTGTGCTATAAAATGAATCGTCCGTTCTTGTCAGTCCCAACGGCTGCATCTGTAGATGGTTTTACCTCAGCTGGGGCCCCATTAATTGTGGATGGCAGCAAGCAGACGTTCCAAGCCGTTCCGCCAGAGGCGATCTTCGCTGACTTGTCCGTACTGGCAAGTGCCCCTCAAGTGATGACTGCCGCGGGTTTTGGCGATATGCTCGGTAAGTTCACCTCATTAGCGGACTGGCATGTGTCCAGAGATTTGGGAAACGAGCCGTATTCACCTGTAGCTAATCGAATTACCGAGGTGGCTTTACGTGCTTGTGTAGAGCATGTCGATGAGATCGCGGCAGGCAGTAAGGCAGGAGTTGAGGTGTTGATGAATGCGCTGATTGCATCCGGTATTTCGATGTTGATGATTGATCATTCCCGTCCTGCCTCAGGGGGAGAGCATCATATTTCTCACCGAATTGAAATGGATTTTATTGCAGAGGGGCGCAAGCAAGTTTTGCATGGTGCCAAGGTGGGCGTTGCCTCCGCTTTGCTGTCTGACATGTATAGGGAATTGGCTGCCACTCAGGATGTGGAGGCATTTGAAGTATATCGGACTTTGCCTACATCGGAACAGATGCGTGCATGGCTAGCTCAGGTGGGAGGTCCGTCTACCATTGCCGAGCTGGGGGTTACACAGGAACAACTTGCTCGTGCTTTGCGCACGGCACATACTTTGCGTGATCGCTATACCGGACTCAAGTATATGAATGAACACCAGTTGCTTCGTTCGTAATGTGTGTTACACCTACACTAGAGTCCTTTAGATACTCAGTTTAAGCATGAGGAAGGGATTTGTGAATGGGTTTACGCCTCCGGCAGCTATACAACAATAACCTGCTCTTGTTACATTTGTATGTACAAATGGACGATATGCTATAATCGGAATACGAATAGGTACATGATATGGCAAGTACGGAGGACATTATGGCGCCCAAATATATACAAGTTAAACAGAAGATTTTATCATGGATTCATTCATCTAGACTGGAGCCGCAAAGCCAGCTGCCATCTGAACATGAAATGTCTGAACAATTTGCAGTTAGTCGGCAAACGGTGCGTCAGGCGCTGGGTGAGCTGGTACAGGAAGGTTGGCTGCTTCGCATACAGGGCAAAGGAACCTTTGTCGCGGTACGGGATCATAAGCAGCCTGAAAATCCAAGGACGATTGGAATCGTTACAACCTATATATCGGATTATATTTTTCCATCCATTGTACAGGGAATTGAGTCCAAGCTAAGCCGCCAAGGCTACAAACTGCTATTATCAAGTACAGGCAATGATCCTGAGCAAGAGCGTCAATGCCTGAAAATGCTGCTGAGTCAACCACTGAGCGGAATTATTATTGAGCCGACTAAAAGCGGGGAACGTAATCCCAATTTGAACTATTATTTATCCGTGGAGAATCGCCAAATCCCTTATTTAATGATCAATGCGCGTTATGAGGAGATGGATGCACCTTGTTTGCGTTTGGACGATGAAAAGGGTGGTTTTTTGGCGGCAGAGCATTTGATCAAACTGGGGCACCGGCGATTGGCCGGATTTTTCAAAACCGATGATATGCAAGGAATTCTGCGGATGAAGGGATTTGTAGCCGCTCACCGTAAATATGGAGTGACGTTACATCCAAACGCAGTAACGACGTACCGGACTGAAGAAAAAAATGAGCTTCCGTTACAACGCGCATCACAGCTGTTGGCGATGGAGACAGGGGAACGTCCGACCGGATGGGTGACCTATAATGATGAATTGGCGGTGCGGCTGCTGGATATTGTACGTTCGGCGGGCCTCAGCATTCCCCAGGATCTGTCACTGGTTGGGTTTGATGATTCATTTTTGGCGACAGCCACGGAAGTCAAACTTACAACCATTCGGCACCCCAAGGAAGAATTGGGGTTACGTGCCGCGGATACCATGCTATCGATGATTGAAGAAAAGGGGTATTGTGAAGAAGAGCGTCAGTGGATTATACCTCCAGAGTTAATTGTACGCGAATCCACGGGGCCAGCTTAGGAAATGTTTAGTGAATTTTAAGTTGATGGTATGTTACTGGATACACGGAGCAGCCTGTTTTCTGGATTGCAGAAAAGGGGCTGTTTTTCTATACATTTTGAAAATGTGTACATAAATCTATCAAAAAGATATATAAAAAAGGTTGATTTAGTTGTACGTACAAGTGTGCGGTGAGAGTGGTGCCAGAAATGAAAGTAAGAAGAGTGACCTATGTATGTTAGAAACATTAAATAAAGGACGTTTGGGAGGTCAACTGGCAGCCATGGCTATGGGAGCTGAAGTTGGGGCGGAGGATATGACAATCGCCGAAACAGCGCGTCATATGGCACGTATGCGTGATGAGAGCTTCAAGCCAATCCCTGAGAACGTGGACATCTATAATAAGCTCTATGAGGAATACAGCCGTCTTCACGACTACTTTGGATGTGGGGGTAACCCAGTTATGAAAAGGCTGAAGGCCATCAAGGCAGAAGCTGGACGTTCAACTGAAGCGGCAAGCACTCAATCCTAAGAAGTTACAAATTATAAGCAAGAAGCATTTAAATTTTGCTATCTAAAAAGCACAGTACGCCAGAATCGGCAGACTGTGCTTTTTTGCTTTTATATTCTGTAAATCACATGATGTGAAAGCCTTATGCATGAAAGATGGTAATGCGTTCCTTTCAAAGGCTTTCATGAAAGTTTCAATCGTTTCGTTTTAAAGGACATTGTTACTTTTTCAGCATGGCATCAGCAAACAAAATGGATTTTGGAATACGGAAAAACTGTTCCGCCTGATCCTGGAAGGTTTGTGAAGGAACGGTACCCTGATGCAACCATTTCCGAAATGTACCCGGGTGAACGCCAATCCAATGACTGACATCGGTCACCGAAATATCATGTACCATGCACAAACCCGCCAAAATCCGGTTTTTAACCGGAGAACGAGTTACAGTCCGTTTCATAAAACGGGACGGCGATGGTTGACAAATAAGCGGTGAACGCCGGACAACCTCTTCATTAAATAGAATATGGTGTGGATAACCAAGTGTGTTACACGTCTTTTCCAGATTAGTGTTGCCGGGAATACGGCCTTCATATACCCACGCGCTGACGCTGCGAGAGGAGATGGAAAGCTCCTCGGCAAGTTGGGACAGTTTAATGTCATTAGCCATCAAAACGGCAAGCAGAACGCGATTGCGTACTTGACAGCGTGTTGGTTTGCGAAAACGTTTGACACGCACGCCTTTTCCCAAATATTTGCGATTGATCAGAGACCACGCCTGAATGGAATGTTTGTCTTGTTGTTTAGGCATATACCCTCCGATTTTTTTTAAACACATACTACTATACCCGAAGGGGGCTTTGCAAGTGACTCTTCTCCTGATTTTCTTTTAATCCCATGGGCTTAACCGGTTTATGGAAAATAAGGTCCATTTGGCCTATAAAAATGGAAGTTTAAGGTGTCGATATATTAAAATGTGACATTTTTTATGGAAATGGAGGTAATATGTTCTTCTCTTATGATTGTAAGGTTGTACAGAGAGAAAAGTGGGTTTTTACAGCCCAACATGCAATTTTTTTGACGAGAAAAAGGGAGGTTATACAGCTAGATGATTTGTAAAAAGGTAATGGTATGGTTTCTGACGGCACTTTTGGCAACGAACACTTTGCTGTGCTTGCCTAGTGTGGCAGGAGCGGAAAAACAAGATTTAAAGGACGGAATGCAACTAAATCATGCGGATCAAGCAGATTTGGTACAGAAGGAACAGGGGCTCACGAATGAAACAGTTTCTTTTGAGCCGCCAACTTCTGCGACAAACAGCGTGTATAATGCACTCATGATGAGTTTGGCAGCGGTGGAGTATACGTCAATCGTTATCGACCCTGGAGAAAGTTATGAATTTCAGAATACAGATACAGTTAGTAAATCTATATACAGCAACGCTTCTCAGTCAAAAGGTATTCTGTACGATAGTGTGAGCTACAAAGAGGACGGAGATATTAGCACTGTCCATATGGACTATGGCATAAGCCCCATTGGTGTTCCTGGGGGAGGTACAGCGTTTATTACGAATACAGGGACAGCAGCATTAACTGTAAAAGTAACAGACGTCTTCACCTACAGTACATCGGAGGACCCAGCATTAGAGCGAGTTACGCTCTCTAAGAATGAAAGCTACCGGATTGTGAATGAAGGATGGACAGCCCGTTCCATTCAGCATGATGGGTCAAATACAGACAATCGCCGTTTTGATTACGCAAAATACAAGGCAGACGGAACCTTATCCGCTTCCGCCCTTAATAGTATTGCTCATCCTACTTTGGGTGATGGAGAGGAACTGATTATTACAGGCTCCACTGCCAATGCGGTGACGTTCGGATTTCCATACGGCAAATACACTATAGAAAGCACCGGTGAGCCGGCTTATGCGCGGGTTACCTTAAATCAGGGGGAAAGCTACCAGTTTATCAATGTGGGAACACGATTGGATACGGTGGAAAGTGATGGTACATCTAAAGATAAACTTGACTATGTTGTTTATCTGGCAAACGGAACAGAGGCTTCACGCGGCAGTAGCACTACGGCGAAGCCGCAGATTGCTGTGGACAGATATGCGGTAATTACCCAGGTCACTGCAAATCCGGTTACATACGGGGCCCCTTATCGCAATTTCATTGCTCGCCCTGTGGGTGGTGATGCCATCAGCCGTGTAGAGCTTGAGGTGGGCAAGAGCTACATTTTCCATAATAACGGTACACTAATGAATCCGATCTACAATAACTCCAAAAAGGTAGGAAGCTTGTTCGACTATGCGATTTACAAGCCGGATGGAACGGTAAATTCCTCTGGTTTTAACAGCCAGTCAGGTCCTATGATCCCGCCATCGGGATATGCCATTGTGACTGTAATTGGCCCGAGTCCTATTACCTTTGACTATACAGATGATTTTTCTTGGGAAACCAGCAATGATCCTGCTTTTTTGCGCGTAACACTGTCCAAAGGCGAAAGTTATGCTTTCACTAATATTAGTGATCATTTGAGGAATCTGCACAACACAGCCAGTACCGTTAAAGGGAAATTTGATGTGGTCCTGTATAAAGCAGATGGTACAGAGCAATCCAGGCGCAGTACTGGGAAATCAACCTTTTTGGTGGGTGCAGGTAAAAAGGCCAGCGTGATGGTAACCAGTGATACGCCAATCACGTTTGGTGGAATCTATCGGAGCTTTAAGGCCAGCGGAGATGATGATGGTATCAGGCAAACGACTTTGGAGCCGGGAGATTCGTATATTTTCCGCAATCATGATAGCAAATCAAATTCATTACGGCATGACAAAAGTAATGGAAGTGCACGCTTTGATTCAGCAAGCTATCGGGGACTTCGTTTACTTACATCAGATCATTTCAACAATACAGTGGACCCAGAGATTGTTGCTGGCGGTGAAGCCATTGTCACCAATGTATCCGATCGGCCAATCACCTTTAGTTACAGCAGTAAGATAGAGGCTATGCTTAACGCACAGGCTGCCTTCCATCGAATTACACTAAAACGCAGTGAAAGCCAAAAATTTATAAACGTTAGCACTTTGGATAAGGCCCTGGACGTCATTTCAGTCAGCGGTATGAAATGGAATTACATTAACTATAAGGCAGATGGAACTGTGTACAGCCAAGCTAATGATACGACTCAATTACCATTAGTACAGGCTGGTGGCTACGCCATTGTAACGACGGTTTCTGATGTGCCAGTTACTTATGGAGCTGTATTAGGAATATTCGATGTTGAGGCTGCCGATGTGCCAACAGGCAATCAGGCTACCATCAAGCAGGGAGAAAGCTATGTATTCCATAATACTGGCTCACAGGCTTCCTCATTAACCACAGATGCTTTAGACACAAGCCGTCTCTATGACTATGCCATGTATGGAGAAGGTAGCGGTGTGAATTCCAAGGTGGATAGAGCAGGTATGAGTGTTTCTTTACCTGAAATCTCACTTGGCGCAGGAGGTACGCTTGTTGTAACCGTTACTTCACCGCAAGCTGTAACCATTCATTTCAACAATGACATTAAAGCAGATCCAAGCACAGAACCAGCGTTATTAAAAACATCTTTATCTGGTGGCAAGCAGGAAGTATGGATCAATCGCGGGAGCCAGGAAGCACCTGTCTTGACGAATGCAAAGGCAACGGGTGGAACATATCAGTTCACTGTTGCAGATCGTGCTGGAAAAGTGATTAGAGAGCATAAAGAGGCGACAGACAATCAGCAGCAAGTGCCAGCTAACGCAAATATTCATCTTGCCGTAGCAGCCGCTACTCCTGCTGTTAACTTTGGAGCACCTTATCGTGTATTTGCTGTAAAAAATAACGATGACAGCAAGCTAGATGAGCTCATTGAACTCATAGAAAAGGAAGCTGACTTTACAGCAGGTCAGCAAGGGAAATATCGTTTTACACCCAAAGAAGACGGGATTTACCGTTTCGCGGTGAAGGAGAAATCCAACTTTGCTGCGCAGCAGCCCATTGTAGCCTTGTTTACAGACCCTGATTTTAGTAGCCAGCTTGTCTCCTCAACAGAGCAAGCACAAATATATGGTTGGGATTACACGGTCTTAGAGTATGAGATGAAGGCAGGTCAAACGGTTTATGTGAAGCTGTCAGAAATTAATAGCGGTGCATTACAAGCCGTAATTGAGGCAGCCCATATGGCGCTTGGCAAGGACACTTCATATGAATACGGCAAAGGAAACCGACTGAATAAAGTTATTTTATTCACCGGTGACCAAATTCAATTGGATTATGATTTAAACGGAAACGTCATAAAACGGACGAAAAAGGTATTTCCTTTTACAGATTAAAAGGATGCTCTTGGCTTCGAAAAAATATAACAGATCATTAGATGTATAGGCATTATTAATAGGGGTGAGCGAGTGTTTAAACGTTATATTTGTAGTCTACTATGTGTGCTGATGTTGCTGGGTCCATGGAGCACATGGGCATATGGAGAAGAAGGGCAGAGGGAGGCAGCAGCTTCTCAGTCTTCTACGTCTTCTACTCCACAGATTATTACCAGAGCATGGCTTGCACAGCAAACAGGTAAGGATCAGGCGTGGGTCAATGCACAGTTATCCAAAG
This sequence comes from Paenibacillus sp. EKM10P, assembly GCF_011800655.1. NCBI lineage: Bacteria > Bacillati > Bacillota > Bacilli > Caryophanales > Paenibacillaceae > Paenibacillus > Paenibacillus sp. EKM10P. The sequence goes on from NZ_JAALET010000001.1 coordinate 877,555, forward strand.
GCTATACTTTATATGATATTTATAAAGCATGGCAAAAAGATGGTGGAGAAAATTCATTGCCAGAACAAAGTCCAAGCTTGTGGGTACAGCAGAATGGACTGACATTGAGTACAAATGCAAAGGTGGAGCCGTCCGATGAGTCGGCTGCGCTGAAGGAGGGTGAAAAGCCCGCTCAGGTCACCCAGGATGAAAAGCTAACTCAACATCCACTAGATAAGGAAGAGGGTAAAGCGCCGGCTCCAGACACGACTGAGATGGATATCCCATCTATACCCCGAGTAAATGATTCCGTATATGCTCCGACTCCAGGAGAAAACGGACTAATCGGGCAGGATTTACTTAAACAGAGTTTGTTTCAGGTATCTGCTACAGCAGATGTGTATGCTCCTTTTGATCAGGCGGCGCTTGCACAAAGCAGGCTAAGTGATGATACGTCGCGTTATGGAATGGATTACGGTGACAACAGTGTGTCCACCGTTTCAGGACAGCTCGTTGTTCAAAATACGGACTTGGTGCTGCCGGGGTCATTGCCCTTTGCATTGACTCGTGTGTATAACAGTTCATTGGCAAATAATCAGATTGGTGTGCAGCAAAATGAAGGGTTGTATACAAACACAAGTGCCATCCGCGAGGAAGAAGCAGCTTCTGGCCTGGGGAGAGGCTGGAAATGGGATCTTCCTCATATACAGAAACAGGATGGTAAACGGTATTTGTATATTCCGGGAACAGGCTCCTATGAACTGAGAGATGATTTGCAGCTAGAAGGATATGCATACAAAGATCTGAAGATCAGTACAGATCAAAGCGTAAGTGTGCAGGGAGTAAGCAGTGCATACAAAATATCAGTACTGAATGGAAACGACTATTATCTCGATCAGGATGGTTATTTGATTTTGATCCAGGATGCGTATAAGAATCGAGTGGAATTTGATTATACAAGTTCTGGTGGAGCAAAGCTTATTCGTTCGATTCGAAACAGTGATGGTAGAGAGCTTGACTTCACTTACAATGCCGGGCAGCTTGTTGTTAAAGAGCAGGGCACAGACCATCAGTACACCTATCGCCAAAGTGGTGAGGGAAGCAGCAAGGTGCTGTCAGAAGTATTGGATTCTCTTTCCCGAAGCACAAGCTATGCTTATACATTCATGGATGCTCCTTTTAATGTGGTCATAGATGGTGAAGGAAAGACTGGAGCCCTAAAGCCCAATGAAACCGCGTTGCTTACACGAATTGTACGACCTACTTCATCGATTACAGACATTCGCTATGAAGCCTATAACAAGCAGATAGGCGTGTACGGTACACAAGGCGTGTTCAAGGTGGCTTCACGCGCTGATATGTACAGTACAACTGCCGGCGATCGTTTCTTAAATAAAATTGATTTCGCGTATTCCGGAGAAGATCTAGCCAGTTATGGAAAAAATGCTGAGTGGACGGTGGTTGCCAAAGGGACACGTACAACAGAAACCTTCCATTTTGGTAAAGTCTTTAGAGGAGATAACACACCAGACAAGCTTGTTCTTAACCGCTATGATCAAGAGGGTGATTCTACCGGCTATCATATAAACTACACCTATAATGAGGCCATGGATTGGAATTTGCCTGTGCAAATGCAAGAGTCCTATACGGAGGGAGGTTCTTCGTCAGAATCTGTAACCACCTCTTATGACTACAATGAATATGGTCTTCCACTAAAAGTATCCCAAAGTACCGGATTGGAGACTGTTCATACGTATAAAACCTCTAGTGAGCCTTTTTTCTGGGTTCAACCTTCCCAGACGGTCACTAAAATAAGTGAAGGAAAAACTGGAACGACAGTTCGAACTTATAAAGCAGAGGGCGCATTGTATGAACTAAAAAACTACGAAGGTACAGAGCAAGGGAAGCTTTTATCACATACCTATACTTTTTACAATGCAAAAGGGAATGTAAGCGGTCAGAAAGTTCTCATAGATGACAGAAACTATACAGATGTTTCTATTGATTATAAATCGCCATATGGTTCACAGCTCCCAACAAGGCAGCTTTTGCCTAAAGGTGTTGAGTATACGTATGACTACTATCCGACTGGAGAAATCAAGTCCCAAACAGATGCCAAGCGCAAAACAGAGTCCTATGTATATGACGCTTTGGGACGTGTAACGAAGGTTACTTATCCAGATGGAACTCAAACCGTCGTGGTGTACAAGGATGATGCGAATGATGTCACTGTCACAGGACCCGATGGTGTCAGCGTCGAAAGATTGTATAATCCGTTCGGGCAGATGCTTCAGCAGCAAGTGGGTGATGCAATCTATGGTTATGGTTATGATGAGCATGGAGATTTGATAGAAAGCACGGATGCCGAACAAGCAACCACTCGCTATGCCTATGATGCCTTTGGACGACCTGTGAAGACGACCTATGCGGATGGAACAACAGAAACTGTGACGTATAACGCGGCGGATCGTTCTGTCACTCAGACGGATGCGTCCGGTTATCGTGTGCGTGAAGTATCAGATGCTTTAGGTCGTGTGACTTCCACACAAGAAGCTAAAAATGGATCATTTCAGCCGCTGGAATCGTTAGCTTATAATTATGCGGGTATGGTTACTAGCCGGACAGACGGTAATGGTCAACGCACGCTCTATGATTACGATGCTCTGGGACAAATGACCTCGGTTACCGATCCATCCGGACAGCAGGTCAGCTATATGTATGATCTGGCCGGAAATTTGAAGACCGTTCAGTATCCTGATGGGCAAAAGAATGTGTATTCGTATGATGAGTTGGGCAGACGTACGTTACTTGAGAAATCAAGCGGAGGAACTACGTTAAATATTTACGATACGGATGGAACCGTCTCCCGTATGTTGACAGGAAAATCGGAGGCCATTACCTTTCAATATAACGCTGACGGATTAGTTACCGAAGCGGCAGGTCCTGATTTTAAAACCAATTACACCTATGACAGCGCAGGACGAAGAAAAAGCATGACAGATGGTCAGGGAACGACCACCTATACCTATGATCCAGCAGATGGGTCGTTGACTGGGCTGAAGTACCCTGATGGTACGCACATCAGCTATGAATACAACAAGCAGTCTCGTACAGGCTATGTGCTAACAGATGCTGCTGGCACGTCTATGCATGTTCAATCCAAGCTGGACAGTGTGGGCCGAGTTACTCAAATGGACATTAGCGCTGGGACCGGTGCGGCAAATGTACAGAGCTTGGGAGAAGCGAGTGCTGCTGCGGGCGGATCATTGGATCGTATGACATTTGAGTATGCTCCGAATGGGTTGCTGAAAAGTCAGTCTTCAAGCAGAGGATTGAATACGCGATTCAGCTACAACGGACTGGATTTGTCCGGGGTTACGGTAGAACAAGGCGGTACGGCGCTGCACCAATTTGGTTATGAGCGGGATGGGAATAAAAACATCATCGGACGTACACAAAACGGAACAACAGACCAGTTTGGATATGACCCGTCAAACCGTATTGCCAGCGAAGCCGCTGGTGAAAAGAATAAGACCTATGGCTACGATCCGAATGGAAACCGAAGTGCTGAAGGCAGTGGCAAAGTGTTCGGCATGAAAAATGCTGAATATACGTATGATTCTGCCAGCCGTCTGACAAAGGTGAGCGGTGAAGGCAAAGAGGTAGGTTACAGCTATAACGGAGACGGTCTACTGTACGAGCGTACAGAGGGCGGCAAAACGACTCGGTATTACTATGACGAAGAAGCGAAGCTGATTGCGGAGGCCGAAGTCCAAGGTGGAACAGCCAAGATCACCTACGCTTACGTATATGACTTGTCCGGTCAACTGTGGGCTAGACAGGACAAGGCAAGCGGACAGTTGCAATATTATCAGCTGAACGGTCACGGTGATGTGGTAGGCTTAAGTGATAGTTCGGGGAAGGAACTGAATAGCTACAGCTACGATATCTGGGGCGGCCCGGAGAAGGTCAAAGAGACCGTTCCGAATGTGCTGCGTTATGCTGGTGAGTATTGGGATGATACGACCGGGCTACAGTACCTACGGGCTCGCTGGTACGATCCGGGTACAGCCCGTTTTATGGGCGAGGATACGTATCAGGGCGAGATAAACGAACCGTTGAGTTTGAATGGATATACGTATGTGCATAATAATCCATTGACAAACAGTGACCCGACCGGGAACTGGTGCACAGCAACGGTTAGAGGGAAATATTATTCCCACCCTGGATATTGCAGTGGCTCAGGTAAAAATGCAGACTATATTCCAGATTCCATTTCTATTAATTTTGGTCGGTCTATTTACGCTGCCGGGGTGAAACAGGGGACATGGTATCCTAAAGGCGCGGCTCGTGTTAAATGGGATAAATCAGGTATATCTGATGCAGTAATGGGTTGCTACTATGATGTACAGTGTGCAAGTTTTGTAAGTGGTTCTCTTGTAGAAGGGCCTGCAATAGCTAAAGTAACTAAAGGCAAAAGCGCCAGTACGGGCAAAACAGTAAAAGATGTTATAAGTAAATGTAATTGCTTTACAGCAGGTACGAAGGTTCAAACAGACGAAGGGGAAAAACCGATTGAGGATATTAAAGTCGGGGATAAGGTCCTTGCCAAAAATGATGAAACAGGTGAGATGGCTTACAAAGAAGTTGAATGGCTCTTCCAACGTGATGTTGAAAAAACTTATAATATTACTGTTGGCGGCGAAGTCATTACAACCACTGATGAGCATCCATTTTGGATTGTTGGCAAAGGTTGGGTTAAATCCAAAGATGTACTGGTAGGCGATATTCTTACAACTTCGAATAGCAAGGAATTAGCTATTGAGAAAATAGAGATTAAGAAGAAGCATGCAACAGTATACAACTTTATGGTTAAGGATTACCATACGTACTTTGTATCGAATCTCGGAATTTGGACGCATAACTCATGTCTTCCCGATTCTCGTTGGATTCAACGAGATACCTATAAAGAGTTAAAAAGACTAGGGCTAAATGAACAATTTGACCGAGCAATGAAAAAGGGATTAGCTCTTACCCGTTCAAATGATAATGGTATAATTTTCTTATCAAAAAGTGAACAATTAATACAAAAAGGAAACTTATACACATTTAAGTTAAAGGTGGCGAAGGCTTCCAATCACGTGAGGGTATATGGCAGAATTGATGATAAAGGTAATTTATTGTTTGACTACATTACAAGTGGTAAGTAGGAGGTAAAATGAATTTATTAGATATTGAGAAAATTTTTAATGAAGCATATCTTTTTGAAGATATAAAAATTAAGTCGGTCAAATTACTAGAAAAAAAAATATTAAATAGTGATTCAAATTTTTTAAAGGAAGAAGAAGAAAAATTACCAAACGACATTAAATTAAAAGATTTTAGTATACGTTATAAGTGTACAGAGCTATTTCTTAATAACCATGATAGAATATATCCATTTTTTAGAGTTTGCCTTGAATTACTTCATCCAGAGACACAAATTCAACAATACTACTATGATGTTGAATATACAATTGACGGTGAGCTTTCGGATGAGTACTTTGGTATGTATAAATAAACATTTCTTATATCTTGATATTAGGCCTTGGGGCTATGTCCCTAAGGCCTTTCTTTTACCCACATCCTAGCTAAGTGGAAATGGAACTTAAAAAAAGACCCTCTTGTAGATCATTTGTTTTTTAATCAAACTATTACCTGAGACTTATGTAGGAGCAGAGTATTGATCAAGATCAAGATATTTAGCTAACAATAGATCAAATAATCGGCATTCAGCTCCCTAAACAAAACTAAGTATGAAATCCGAGTTTTCACGGAGTTTCTAATTCTCTTTGTATTCTTTTTAACTCAGTCGATTTATTCACAACTTTGTAACTTATTTGGTAAGATGGATTGCGAGATTGTTTTCAAATTGTTTTACTATATTTACCTACTATAGTCTGTTAATCTATTAATATGTATAGGGGGCCAAAAGACGTCCGGTTCAGTCGGTTGAGATGCGTTTATGTTCTATATGTTGAGTGAATGTCTATATTGCCATGTCTATATCGTCATGTCTGTATAACTTCATAGACAAGCTAGAGATAGCTCCCGCACATTATAAAATACAGCACAGGATGGTGTAATGATGAAGCTTTTAAAAGTAAAATGGATGGCTGTATGCTTGATGGCAATCTGTTGTTTGGGGTTGCTGGGTATACATACGAATACAGCGAGTGCACAAGCGAAGGCTCCTTTGCTTGGGGTTAATGATGTATTGCTAGATTCGAATACGATTAAACCTGTAATGGAAAATGATAAGTTGTATGTTCCTATCGTGACACTGGGGCAAAAGATGGGCATTTCTACTTCGGCCAATGGAAATACATTGGTGCTGACTGGGCATAATCGCAGCTTTACGCTGGATTTGAACAAGGGTGATGTGTTTGAGCGTGGAGGACGTACGATGGTGCCAATCCGCACTTTGACCGATGCGTTTGGCTTCACTATTACGATTCCTACGAGTAATGTGTATCGAATTCAGAATGCAAACGCTAGTTTGTCTGATGCTCAGTTCTTGAATACATTCGCGGCAGAAATTAAACAGTATGCAGCTGTTAAGCCAGGCAAAACTAGCAATACAGGCAGCACGGGAAATGCCAAGCCTTCCAGCCGTACAATCTATTTGACCTTTGATGATGGTCCAACGGCGCATACGTCGCAGCTGCTGGATATTCTGGACAAATATAATGCCAAGGCTACGTTCTTCATGCTGGGACCTGAAATTCGCCAACATAGCGCAGTGATGAAAAGAATGGTAGACGCGGGGCATGGCTTGGGCTTGCATGGGATGACACACCAGGTGAAAAAGATCTATGCATCCCCGGCAGCGGCACTGGCAGAGATGAATCAGGATAATGAGATTTTATTTAAGGCCACAGGGAAACGCACTTCTTTGATTCGTACACCTTATGGCAGCAAACCCTATTTGAAGAAAGCATACCGTGATCAACTGACGGGTGCAGGCTATCATATTTGGGACTGGAACATAGATTCGAATGATTGGCGTTATACTAAAAATCCGGAGCATTTTGTACAGACGGTCCTCAGTGATATTAAGAGATTGAAAAAGCAAGGCAGAACACCAGTCGTTCTTATGCATGATAAGCCATCTACGATCAAGGTGCTTCCACAAATCATGGCGGCCTTGCAGAAAGAAGGATATTCGTTCGAGCCGTTAAATGATAACCTGACTCCGCTTAATTTTTGGAATGATCACCGTTAATTGAATAAACTTGAAAGGAAAGCAGGCTGCCCTACTTCAATTATTTGAGAGGGGGTAGCCTGTTTTTTTATATAAACGATAAGCAGAAACCAAGCGTCATGGATAAAGTAGATGCACAATTGTTATATTCCCTAAAAAAATAAGTAAGGCACCTTTATCGCTCCTTTATAGGGGCTTTGAAGGTGCTTTTATTGTATTTGCTCGGAAATGGTGAATTTCACAGCTTGTTTTATATGAATCTATGAATTGATATCTATGCACAGGTCATATGACTTTACGGGTGACGACGTCGCTGCATATATTGCAATAACCGCCCCGAGAGGAGGAGCAGGTATGAATATTAATCCGAGTATGTTTAGTATGATTTGTGCCACCGCAGGAGCCATTATTACGTTTGCCTTTGGCGGCTGGAATCAGCTTATGGTGCTATTCACGGTTGCCATGGCTGTTGATTATGTAACTGGAGTCGCTGCTGCCGTGAAGACTGGACAAGGGTTAAGCAGTAAAGCTGGCTTTTGGGGGTTGGCGAGAAAGGCTTTAATGCTCATGGTGATTTCTTTGGCGCATCATATGGATCTTCTGATGGGTACGGAAATCATGAAGGGGGCGGCAACGTATTTTTATTTATCCAACGAATTGATCTCGATTACGGAAAACTGTTCACGAATGGGTCTGCCGCTACCACCGAAGCTTAAGAATTTTTTTGCCCTACTAAAGGACAAGGAGTCTGATGGTAAAAATGGTGGAAAAGATCGCTAAGATTACAAAGTTTCTTTCCGTATGTGGGGCGTTATGATAAAATTTTCAAGAGAACATTTTTAAGATAAGGAGCCTATACGCATGATTAAACATATTGTTTTGTTCAAATTGAAAGACCGCTCCCCTGAAAGCATTGAACATACGGCATCTATTTTGCGCAGCATGAATGGCAAGATCAAGGAGCTGCTGTCACTTGAAGTAGGTACGGATGTGATTCGTTCGGAACGTTCTTATGATATTTCCCTTACCGCTGTGGTAGAAACATTGGAAGACTTGCAAACGTATCAGGTACACCCTGTGCATCAGGAAATTATTGTACACATGAATGAAGTGAAGGATGTATCTATCGCAGTTGATTATGAAATCTAAAGCGGTTACTGGAGGTGCAGAACTTTGTATTATGTCAACCGGGAACAAATTGAGCTTCGACTAGGGGCTGTTCCCGACATTGTCGACGGCCTTCGCCAGACATCCGCCGCCTGGAAAGGCGATCTGTTGCAGGGGCTAGTGCAGGAGCGGTGTCTTCATCTGGCCATTGAGACGGTAACGGACGTAGGGAGCTATATCATCGACGGTTTTATTATGCGTGACGCCAGTAGCTATGAGGACATTATCGGTATCATTCATGAGGAAGGTGTATTGGATGATACCGTATTTCATTCACTATTAGAGCTGGTAGCCTTGCGCAAACCCTTAGTACAGGAGTATTTTTATTGGGACCGGACAAGCCTTCACCCACTCACACCTAAGCTGCCTGGGTTGCTGGAGCTTTTTGTATCTAGCGTGCACGATTATTTAAATAAGGAATTGGGTCCTCAGCCCGAGGGAGTGTAAAGGCAAAAGTGACGGATAAGTATATCGTACCCGAAATGCCCACTAGGCGCATGATCTTGACACTGTTGAAAACCCAGGGACCTGTGGGCGTCGGAAGCTTGGCAGCTCAATTGGGCATTACCGAAATGGGGGTGCGCAGGCATCTCAAATTAATGGAGCAGGATGGCCTGATTGTGGCTACGATCCTGAGACAGGCGATGGGACGCCCAACGTTTTTGTACAGCCTGAGCGATCAGGGAAGCGAGCAGTTTCCTCGTAATTATGATCATCTATTACTGGAACTGTTAGAGGAGCTGGATGAAGAGCAGGGAATGGAAGCTGTACACTCGTTATTTGATGGTAGAAAACGTAAAATGATGAAGCGCTACGCCCCTCACATCGAGAGTGAGTCTACACTAGCTTCACGTGTGGAAAAGCTTTCGGGCATCCAGAACGCTTCAGGCTATATGGCAGAGTGGCGTGAGGAAGAGGATGGCAGTTACTCTATTATGGAGTACAATTGTCCGATCTCTCAGATCGCCAATCGTTACCGCAAGGCTTGTGAATGCGAACAGCAAATGTTTGAGGAACTGCTTGATGCCGAGGTTGTCCGTGAGGATTGTTTGGCGGATGGAGGTCGTTGCTGCTTGTATCGTATCCGCTCCAAAAATAAGTAGAAATTTTCTGGCTTGTTCTCTGTATCATGACAGGCTCTCCATGCTTATAATGCATTAACAGATGGGCATTCGCCCGGGCATAAGGGAGAGATGAATATGAAAGAGAACTGCAAAAGCTTTATCCGTGGCGCGTTGGTAGGCAGCATTGCTGGTTCGGTTGCTGCGTTGTTATTTGCTCCTAAGTCAGGTCGCGAGCTGCGTCAGGATATTACAGACCAGGCACGTCACGTGAGTGATAAGGGACAGGAGCTTGCGGGGAAAATTTCAGATACTTCCATCGAGTATACTGACAAAATTAAGGAGACAGCTTCAGCCGTCATTCATGAATTAGGTCAATGGCGTAAAAAGAGTGATATTGCTTCAAAGGTTGGCATTTCATCCATGCCTGTTGAAGAGAATACGGAAGAAGATGCTTTGTAACTGTCTGTATATCGTAGGTGAAACAACTGGCTATAGCTTGAGTTTGTGGCTTCTCCCGTTGGGGTGAAGCCTTTTTGTTGATCGCTTCCTCGTTTTAGGGTAATCTTTTGGGGTACCTTTTACGCTAATACGACATAAGTTATGTAGCGGCAGAAAGATTTCCGAGATGAAACAACTCATATTTAAACAAAAAAAGGAAGCGGTGTGTACGTGCAGCAAGCGATTGCAATATTGGATTCCGGTGTAGGAGGTTTGACGGTTGTTAAAGAAGTCATGCGTCAGCTTCCGCGGGAAAAAATCATTTATTTTGGAGACACTGCGCGCACCCCGTATGGTCCCCGACCATCGGAAGAGGTTAAAAAATTTACAGAGCAAATGGTTGATTTTCTGATTCAGTTTAATCCGAAAGTCATTATTATTGCTTGTAACACAGCAACGGCTGCGGCATTAGAGTATATAAGCCAAAAGGTATCCATTCCGGTGATCGGAGTTATCCACCCTGGGGCTCGTGCTGCGATCAGCGCGACCGCTACTGGGTATGTCGGGGTGATTGGAACTGTCGGTACGATTCGAAGCGGAGCATATACAGCTGCGCTCAAGCAGTTGTCTCCCTATGTAGACGTGGTGAGCCACGCTTGCCCTGCGCTTGTGCCTTTGGTGGAACAAGGGTTGTTCCGCTCCAAAACGACATCGCAGGTTGTGGAGGAATCATTGAGACCTATTCAAACGTATCCGATTGATTGTCTGATTCTTGGTTGTACGCATTATCCTTTTTTGAAGGAAACGATTCAGGAAGTCATGGGTCCTGCGGTGAAGCTCATTAGCTCGGCAGATGAAACAGCGCGAGAGACAAGTACCATTTTGTATAACAAGGGCAAATTGGAGGCCGGGGACGAAACGCCAGTGCATCAGCTTTTTTGTTCCGGCGATCCAGAGTTGTTCCAGCGCATTGCCGCACAGTGGCTTGGGGAGCAGATTCGGCAAACGCCTGTTGTCTGGCAAGTCACTCATCTGGATTAACGAGACAACCAACTTTTTTTGTCATTGGACAAAAGAAGTTGGTTGTTTTGCTTTTCGCTACATCAAGACACGCAGCGTCTGCATAACATGCAGTAAGGCAGATGGAAGGGGCGTAGTAAGATGAGGGAATATATCGTTCAAAAAGGAGATACATTGCACCGGGTCGCCTCGGCTTTTAAACTATCGGCGGATACTTTGATCGCAGATAATCCGTGGGCCGCCACGCAACCCTATCTGATTTGTGGTCAATTGCTATATATTCGTCCGTCTACGGATCGTAAATACGTTATTCAGCCTGGGGAGAATGCAAGACAGATTGCCAAACAGTTCGGTGTAGAGCTTGATGAGCTGCGGCTCGCTAATTCGGGACTTGCGGAGCATAATTTCGTGGAAGGAAAGATAATTATCATTCCTGAAGACCATCGAGATCAGATTGTACGGTTACGTGGAGAGTATAGCTATGAAGATTTAATGGAAGACCTGAAGGCATTGGTCCACAGATTTCCGTTTATTGAAGTTGGCAGCATTGGCACCAGTGTCATGGGGAAGGATATCCCTTATATACGGATTGGGCAGGGAACGAGGAAAATTCATGCCAACGCTTCTGTACATGCTAACGAATGGTTGACGACACCTTGTTTGCTGCGTTTTATAGAACAATATGCACGAGGGATTGATGGGGCTGAAGGACGGGATGCTGAGCAACTTCACGATGAATGGGGGAAACAGACAGGAAATCCATGGGTGTATGGAGGCTCTCCGCAGGATTTAATGGAGCATACATCCTTGTGGGTGGTACCAATGGTCAATCCAGATGGAGTGGAGCTGGTGCAACAGGGTGTACTCCCAACTCATCCGCTGTATCATGAACTCAGAAAATGGAATGAAGGACGTGCTGATTTTCGTGGCTGGAAGGCCAATATTCGCGGTGTTGACCTCAACGATCAGTTTCCGGCGTATTGGGAGGAGGAGGTGCGCAGACGCGGTAAAACAGGTCCGTCTCGACGAGACTATGCAGGACCTGCACCTTTGTCTGAGCCAGAGTCCAAGGCCCTTGCCAATCTAACGGAGCGCGAACAGTTCGACATGGTATTATCCATACACAGCCAGGGACAGGAAATCTATTGGAATTATCGAGATCTAGAGCCTAAGGAGAGCCGAGATTGGGCATTGCAGCTGGCTGCCGCAACAGGGTATCGGGCGGTAAAGCTGGGGGGAAGCGATGCAGGGTATAAGGATTGGTTTATACAACGGTTTGGTAAACCGGGATTTACCGTTGAAGTTGGTCTGGGTGTAAATCCGCTGCCTATGCGTGATTATGAGGATATTGCAGCAGAAGTTGGCATGTTAATGGCGACGGTGCTGTCATGGTAACAGATCGGACCTGCTGAAACGTATTGCATCATTTACACGTATTAGGAGGAGCACGTTTTTTACACGTGTTCCTCTTTACTTGTCCCTTCCATAGGGTATATATACTTAGGAGCATTGGAAATGGAGTGAACAACCTATGAAGTGGAAAAAACTACTATCTCTCCGTCAGTGGTCACATGTATTTCGTCGTATTCCCCGATTGATTACCTCTTCGAGGATTCCTTTGGGTGAAAAACTACTTTTTGCGGTGCCTGTATTGCTTTATTGGATACTGCCTGATGTCATGCCATTTATGCCCATTGACGACATTGGTGTGACGTTATTGCTTATGAATTGGTTCGTCACCCGTGCTGAACGAAAATATCCTGATGTGATTGAAAAACAGCACGTACGTGTTCGATAGATGTAAACTTATGATTTTCATGATTGCGATTTTTTGCGATTTTCTTTACAATAGGAATATTGCCTTGTGCTATGCTGCACAACTTCTTTTCATCAAGGAGAGGGGCTAATTTTTGGAATTGTTGATTTTATCCGCTAGGTTGTGTGGTGTGAATATATTTCCATCGAACCACATTTCATTTAATGAATATGAAGGAGATGAAGTTTAATGAACTGCAAAATTACTCGTAATGCAGCTAAAGTATTGAAGCTTGAATTGGATAAGGAAGAGAACCAAGGGAAGAGCCTGCGCGTTGTTATTACTCATGCTCATGGAGATCATGCTCATTATGGGCTAGATTTGGACACGCCTAAGGAAACAGATACTGTTGTATCTACAGATAAAGGTATTGATGTAATTTTGGAAAGCGGTCAGCCGTTGCTGGATGGTGTGAAAATTGATTACTTGTACTTCCCCGAAGAAGGATTTGTTATTACTAACCCTTCCCAAGGTAATCACGGCGACCACTAAGCCGGAGCTCGGAGGGATGACAGATGGCCAATGATATTCGCGTATGTGATGAGTGCAATCATATCCGCTTAAAAACGATCTTGCCTAAGTTGAAAAAGATGGCACCTGATGCCGAGATCAAAATCGGTTGCAAATCGTATTGCGGTCCTTGTGGAAAACGGGCGTTTGTGTATGTAAATGGACGTTATGTGAGTGCGGCCACAGAGGATGAAGTATTAGAGAAGGCTGCACGTTTTATAAAATAGTTTCAGTGCGCAGCGTTTCATCTTTTGAATAGTTCCCATCCTTCTGATCCATGCTAATGAATGTAGACCATGCCCAGAAGGAGGAGTGACTCATGGCCCAATATGATTCCAATCTCGACAATCACAGTGTCGAGGCTCAAACACAAAACTCGGTGGACAAGCTCCATAATGCCGTGTCTCAGGCATTGTCACATCCGGCTGAACAGCTGATTGAGCAAGCGGAGCAATCTCGCACTCATGCGGAGCATGCTATACAGCAGGCAAAGGATAGCCTTGGTGACGATGCAGTAGAAGTTGCTGAGGAGATGCTTGGTGAAGAGGTACAACGTCTTGATCAGGCTAAAAAAACGCTGCGTTCCTGAATAATTTTAATGGCAACGAGCGCAGTCCAATGACTGTCAATAACAAAAATCCCGATCCACAGCCCTAACAAGCTGATGGATCGGGATTTTTGTTATTTCTTGGCTTCAGTCTCCCATTCGCGAATAAGATCATATGTGATGACCTGATCGGATATGTTCAATCGATTGAGAGCCTCAGTATAGCCCGGCCCGCAGGCATTCACATCTGTAGGTTGACCTGTACTCAGATTGTAACAGGTTCCCTTGGAGAATGTACCGTCCTCAGATGGAATGTAGTACACTCGTCCATCCGTGAAAGCGCCAGTACGCAGCACAACCATACGAGGTTTTCCGCTAAACAAATCGTTACCCATAAAATGATATGGTTTTGTAGAAATCCCAAGTAGATGCATTACAGAAGGCGTTAGATCTAGCTGTCCTGCCGGTTCTGTATACGTGCCCGCCTGACTTCCGTCAGGAAGATGCACAAGTAATGGCACTTGGTTCATGATTTTCTGCATGTCCAAATCTGTAAGTGGCTTGCCTAAAAACTTTTCATACAGTGCTTTGTCTTTAATGGAATTGTCGTGATCCCCATAGAACATTAGAATCGTATTATCCCACAATCCGTCTTTCTTCATCTGATCTACCAATTCACCCAAAGCCTCATCCACGTAATGGACGGATTTCAGATAGTCTCCGAACATCGTACCTTCAAACTCGCCAACATCCAAATCTACAGCGTCAGGTGACAGGTTGTACGGATGATGGCTCGAAATACCGACCATATAGGCGTAGAACGGCTGCTTCACTTCGGTTGTGAGATCGTTGAGCGTTTGTCTAAAAAAGGATTTGTCTCCCAGGGACCAGCCGAGGGGCTCATCTATTTTAAAATCCTTTTTACTGTAGAACTTGTCATAGTTCATCGCCTTATACATTGTGTAACGGTTCCAGAAGCTGCTGTCGTACACGTGAAACGCATTAGGACTATAACCTGTATCCTTCAAGATGGAAGGCAACGTATCGAATTTATGGTCCGCATAACGGATAAATACAGAACCCGTAGGGAGCGGATGCAGCGAAGCGTGGGTAGAGAAGTCTGCGTCCGATGTACGACCCTGTGCAGTTTGATGGAAATAATTATTGAAATACATACTTTCTTTCGTCAGTTTGTCAAAGTTAGGCGTAATTGCTTGACCGTTGATCTGTTTGCCGATAAAAAAGTTCATGAACGCTTCAGCTTGGATGACCATCACATTTTTGCCCTTATACTTGCCGTAGAGGTCATTTTTTACCTGAAGTAATTTCTGGTGTTGATTGAACCATTCTTTATCTTTATCGGATTCCACCTGAGCCAATGTAGGCTGTGGCCCAAGATGGTCCTGACCGTAGCGGTAGATATCATATCCATGAAATCCGATCAATCCGGTTACGTTATACAAGGCCATTGACCACCAGTTGCCGACAAATATGCCGGTTGCCCAAGTAGAGGTATATATTTTGATCGGTCCAAATGTCAAAACATAGCCAATCAGGAAAGCCAATGCCCCCTTGGAGAAGCGAAACAGAAATTTTTTTGTGAAAGAGCTTCGTGATGCTTCCAAGTAATGATCATTCGTTGTAAACCGACGCCGTAACGAAGCCACGAATATGACATACGGAATGAATAAAATCCAGTCTGCAAAAAAGAAAATATCCCACCAGTACATAAGAGATGCGATACTTCCACCCAGAGAATCAACTTGTCCAGCTTGAAGCAAAACGGGAATCGTAATAAAATCCTGGAAATACCGATAATAAACCATGTCGGAATAAATGAGCGCGGTGAGCAATATATCGAGCACCACAAGAGCAATCAAACGTCCGCGACGTGGCAGCCACCAAGTCCAGAAGCTTACAAGCAACAGCGACCCAATAGCAATGACATAATCCAGCGGATTCATGTCGATATTTTGGGCATGCAGGTTATAGTGAATCAGTACAAGCTTGCCAATCATAAGTACAAAAAACAGAACTAAACCGAAATATTGAGACAGCAGCAGTCTGCTGAACATGTTACCAGTGCGTCTTGCACTGGTCGTGCGAATAACCAACACTTTACCCCCTCCGGCAGAAATGTTCGGCTAGTATAAACTACACATTAACGTAATGTTAAAACCGAAATGCCTTTAATTATTATAGCGCTCATCCTGCGCATTTCAATGATTAAGTAAAGAAACACGGCACAAATGAGGCCAGGACAACGAACAAAGGGTTCGTTTCCTGGCCTATATCTCGAACATTTAGGACTGCAACGGCGAAGTATCTTTGCGGCGCGGAGGCAGAGGGCCCAGATACTGATAGTATTGGCATTCAATTCGGCCGTTAAACAGTTTACGGCGCTTGTCGGCTTTGCGGCCCCAATAATGCTCAAATTGCTTGGTGGAGCTGATGGCAAAGAAGGACCAAGTCTTCATTTCGGCTGCCGTGCGTGCGAGTGTACGAATCAGCTTTTCCACCTCGGCTTGCTCGCTCAGTCTTTCGCCGTAAGGTGGATTTGTAATCATTACACCATACTGGCCCTCAAGCCTAACCTTGCTGGCAGGCAGCACCTTTAGTGAGATGTCTTTAGCAAAGCCTGCTGCTTTTACAGCTGCTTCAGCAACTTGTATAGCGCTAGGATCGATATCGCTACCTGCAATCTCAAAAGGAATATCATCACGAGTCAGATCCATCGCCTCGTCGCGAGCCTGATTCCATAATTCTCTACCAATAACAGGCCAGTCTTCCGAGTTAAAGGTACGTCTCAGGCCTGGAGCAATGTTCCAGGCTTGCATAGCAGCTTCGACCAATAAAGTACCGGAACCACAGCATGGGTCATAGAAGGGTCGATCCGGGCTCCAGCGACTAAGCTGAATAAGAGCAGAAGCCATTGTTTCTTTGAGAGGCGCCTCTGTAACAAGCTTGCGGTAGCCTCGTTTGTGCAGTCCTGGACCAGTTGTGTCCAGCGTTATCAGTGCACGGTCATTCAATAGAATGACCTCAATGACGTAACGAGGACCATCTTCAGCAAACCAGTCTGTATGGTAGGTTTCCTTGAGCTTTTCTACAATCGCCTTCTTGACGATTCCTTGACTGGCTGGTACGCTACTAAGCTGTGATTTGTGTGAACGTCCCTCTACGGGAAATTCACCATCTACAGGAATCCAATCCTGCCAAGGCAATGCTTTGGTACCCTCGAACAGCTCGTCGAAGGTAGTAGCAGCAAATTCGCCCATTTTAATAAGAACGCGGTCAGATGTGCGAAGCCACAGGTTGCATCGGCATATATCCTTATAATCTCCGGAAAAAACGACGCGGCCATTCTCGACGGTCAGATCCGTGTACCCCAGTTCTCTGAGTTCTCGGGCCACAACGGCTTCCAGTCCCATCGGCGCAGTTGCAATTAGTTGCAGTTGAGTCATTAAACGTATTCACTCCGTCTCATAATCATGTAAGCTTGGTTCAATCCCTATAGTATAGGTCATTGTACTCGAAGAGACAAATCGTTAAGGCAAATAATTTACGAAGGACACCGCGTCCAACCTGCGTTATGATAAAGCAAGAAGGAGAGATGAAACGTGGAAATCACACCTAATATGACACCTGAACAATATGTAGACCAGCTGGTACAGGAAGATGAAGCGCTGCGCAACATTAGGGAGGCTATTGTTAAAGAAGGGATGCCGGAGGTATCGGTTGCTCATCCCTATGGAAAGTTGTTGACCTTTCTTATTGAAGTCTCTGGTGCACAGCAGGTACTGGAGATCGGAGCATTAGGAGGGTACAGTGGATTATGCCTGGCCCGTGGGCTGGGAGAGAAAGGTCGCATCGTGTCCCTGGAGCTAAAAGAGGCGTATGCAGCGCTGGCTCATCAACATCTGAAAAACAATGGCTACGGTGATCGTGTCGAGTATCGTATTGGACCCGCAGTCGACAGCCTGAAGAAGCTTCAGGAAGAAGGAAAGACTTTTGATTTTTTCTTCATTGATGCGGATAAGGAAAATTACCCAGTGTATCTAGAGTATGCGATTGCACTGGCCAATCCAGGCGCTATAATTGCCGGAGATAACTGTTTTCTTCGGGGACGGACACTGAACACAGACAAGAACGGACCTGCCGTACAGGCCGTGAGACGTTTTAACGAAACGATAGCAACGGACCCACGGCTAGTCAGTACACTTTTGCCAGCTTATGATGGATTGGCATTGGCACGAGTGAAGTAACGGGCGTCCCTAAATGTAGCTATACCAAAAAGAACCTCCTTATCCACAGTAACGTGGAGCGGAGGTTCTTGTCTGTTAAGGCAGGCTGTCCTACCTGAAGGTTGTCTTACCTGAAATGAGGCGTAGCCTTACGATCAAAAAGCTTCATACGTACCCAGATGATATTGACGATCAGCAGCACACCAGACATAATGAACAGTCCTTCGATGCCGATAAATCCGGAAAGCACTCCGCCAATGACCGCACCCAGCATATTCCCGAGCGCCAGCGAACTGGTATTGAATCCGAAAGAGCGGCTTTCCATTCCTTCAGGTGTATAGGTGCGAATCAGCGCATTTACGCTTGGTAGCAGACCGCCCATAAATACACCCATGAAAAAACGGATAATGACAAGCTGCCATACTTCATTGACAAAAGCTTGCGGAATGAGCATTACTGCCGTTCCGAGCAGTGCGATTGTCAAGATCTTGTGTGCTCCTATTTTGTCACTTAATCGTCCAAGGAGCGGTGCGGCTACCATATTGGATACGCCTGTAATAGCGGTAACGAATCCGGCAACCAGTGCAATTCCTTCTGCCGAGCCATATAGCTTTTGCACATACAAAGGTAGCAGAGAAACGGTACTGATCATAGCAAACTGGAGTAAGAACGTTACGGTGAACAAAGCCGGAAGCTGGGGCGTATGGCTTAGCTCCTTTAATCCGGCAAGAACCGAAATTTGTGGAATTCGTGCGGCTTCCGCTTTGCTGAAATTTTCTTTAACCAAAAACATTGCCATTAGTGAGGCTAGGAAAATAAGAGCTCCTGTAATGTAAAAGATCGGTCTGAATCCCACCCAGTCAGCCAAAAATCCACCTAGCAAAGGGCCGAGAATCGTGCCGGCCATTTGACCGGATTGCATAATTCCCATAGCAAATCCGGTTCGCTCTTTGGGAGTGGTACCCGACACTAGGGAAATAGAAGCCGGGTTGAAACCCGAAATTGTACCGTTTAGCAGGCGAAGCGCCAGCAGTTGCCATGGGTGGGTGACCAAACCCATACACCCGATGACCAGAGCCATGCCAAAGCCTGAGCGAAGCAGCATGACTTTACGTCCATATCGGTCGGCCAGCTTGCCCCATAATGGCTGAAATATAAACGAGGTCAAAAAGTTAGCTGCAAAAATAACTCCTGCCCACAGACCTATATCGTGCTCGCCCTTCACATGGAGGTCTTGAGCCAAATACAGGGCAAGGAACGGAGTAATCATTGTAATTCCCGCATTGACCAGAAACTGACCGAACCAAAGCACAATGAGATTGATTTTCCACGTCTCCCACGTTTTCAATGTGCTTTCACTTCCTTTCTGCCATTCTCATCCTGTTGTAAAGGTGCTTATTCATGTATAACTTTCCCGGAGCTTTAAAAAAGCCATTTCTCTAGTATAGCACACTTCATTGAAACTTTATCCAAATGTCATGGGTTTGTCATGGTTTGTTTGAGAGCGGCGGTTGTTACGACTCTTGAAAAAGGGCATAATAAAATATAGTATTTATGATTCGAACTGGAGGCTGAAGTCATGACCTACAATGATACTTTTATCCGCGCTTGCCGCAAGCAAGCTGTGGATCATATTCCCGTATGGTACATGCGGCAGGCCGGAAGGTATGACCCTGAGTATCGCAAAATTAAGGAAAAATATACGCTGCTTGAAATTTGTCGCCAGCCCGAGTTGGCCGCAGAAGTGACGTTGATGCCCGTCCGCAAGCTTGGGGTGGACGCTGCAATTTTATATTCTGATATTATGAATCCGGTAGCCTCGCTAGGGGTTGATTTTGATATTGTCAAAAATATTGGCCCGGTTATTGATAATCCGATCCGGTCAGCTGCAGACGTAGACAACTTGCGTCCGATTGATGTAGAACGCGATTTGGGTCATATTTTGGAAACCATCCGTATTTTAGACCGTGAGTTGAACGTGCCATTGATCACGTTTGCTGGAGCGCCTTTTACTATTGCAAGCTATTTAATAGAAGGAAGACCCTCCAAGGGATATATTCGCACCAAAGCGATGATGTATGGAGAGCCTGAACTGTGGCATCGTTTGATGGATAAGCTAGGGGATATGGTTATTACATACGTGCGGGCCCATATCGCTAACGGCGGTAAGGCTTTTCAATTGTTTGATAGCTGGGTAGGTGCACTCTCGCCTTATGATTTTCAAACTTTTGTGTTGCCGACCATTGTACGTATTTTCCATGAGTTATCTGATCTGAATGTGCCTAAAATTTATTTTCCAGGTGTAAGCTCCGGTGAATTGCTTCCGCATTTGAGCGGGGTAAAAGCCGATGTGATTGGACTGGACTGGCGGGTAAGTATACCTGAAGGCCGTCGCCGCTTGGGTAACAATTTTGGAGTACAGGGGAATTTGGACCCGTACGTGCTTACTGCGCCGATGAATGTGATCAAGCAGTATGCAAAAACCATCGTAGATGAAGGCATTCTGGAGCCGGGCTACATTTTTAATCTTGGTCACGGCTTATTTCCTGAAGCCTCGCTAGATAAGCTAAGAGAGCTTACCGATTATGTACATGAGTATTCTCGCTCTGTTTTGTCAAAGAACTAAATACAACTAGAAAAGATAAGAGGGATCTGCCAATGAAAACCAAAGTGGGTGTACTGGTCATGTCCTACGGGACGCCGGAGAGTCTGGACCAAGTTGAAGCGTATTATACACATATTCGCCGTGGTCATGCTCCCTCACCGGAGCAGTTGAAAGAATTAAAAGATCGCTATGAAGCCATTGTGGGCGGCGTGTTTCCGTTGCGTCAGAATACAGATCGACAGGTTCACAACCTGCAGGAAACCTTAAACCAGGAAAATCGCAACCCGGACATAGAATTTGTCTGTTATCAGGGGCTCAAACACGCCAAGCCGTTTATTGAGGACGGTGTCGAAGCGATGGTGCAAGATGGCATTCGTACGGCGGTGGGTGTTGTGCTGGCTCCGCATTATTCCGTTATGAGTGTAGGCTCTTATATCAAGCGTGCACAGGCTAAGGCACAGGAACTGGATCTGGCCATATCGTTTGTGGAGAGCTATTATCTTCATCCAAAGCTAATCAAGACGCTGACGGAGCGTGTGAATGCGAAACTGGCGCTTTTTGAAGAAGCGGGAGCCAAGCGGGACGAAGTTCGTGTTCTGTTCAGTGCGCACAGCTTGCCTGAGCGGATTTTGGCTATGGGTGATCCTTATGTGGAGCAATTAATGGCTACTTCGCAGGCTGTCGCGGATAAGGCGGGAATTACCAACTGGCAGTTTACGTGGCAAAGTGCCGGCCGTACAGCAGAACCATGGCTGGGACCAGATATTTTGGATACCATGCACAGTCTGAAGGAAGAGCAAGTGGAGTATGTGCTGGCTGCGCCAGTCGGCTTTGTTTCTGATCACTTAGAGGTGTTATACGACCTGGATATTGAAGCACAGGCTTTGGCAAAGGAACTGGATATGCGTTTTCAGCGTATTGATTCACTCAACAGTGACCCACTGTATATGGAGACGCTTAGTGATGTCATCATAGACCAATGGAAAAAGGGATGAGGACATAATGGAGCATAAGGTACGTAATATTGTAATTGTAGGCGGAGGCTTGACCGGGCTTAGCACTGCTTTTTATACACGGAAAATGTACAAAGAAGCTGGCTACACACCTCGAATTACGCTGGTGGAGAAAGCTTCCGTGCTGGGCGGAAAAATTGAAACATTGCATAAAGATGGTTTTGTCATTGAAAAGGGGCCAGATTCCTTTCTGGCCCGGAAAACGGCTATGATAGATCTGGCAAAAGAGTTGGAGCTGGATCATGAGCTTGTAAGCACGAACCCTGAGGCTAAAAAGACATATATTTTGCATGAAGGTCGGCTTCATCCGATGCCTCCTGGGCTGGTGCTGGGCATTCCAACAGAGCTGAAACCCTTTTTACGCAGCGGCTTGATCTCTTTAGGTGGAAAAATGCGGGCTATGATGGATTTTGTCATTCCGCCTCGTCGTGAACCGGGAGATGAGGCGCTGGGTGATTTTATTGAACGCCGACTGGGCAAAGAAGTGCTGGAGAATGTAACCGAGCCACTGCTGGCGGGAATCTATGCTGCCAACATGAAGACGCTAAGTCTGCAGGCTACTTTTCCACAGTTTGCTGAGGTGGAGCAGCAATATGGAAGCCTCATTCACGGAATGATGACAGGTCGAAAACCTGCTGAAACGCATACAGGTACCAAGAAAAGCGCTTTTTTGACCTTCCGTCAAGGCTTGCAAAGTTTGGTGCATGCATTGCTGAATGATTTGTATGACTGTGATTTACGCACCGGAATTGCTGTTACCGAATTCACAAAGACGACTGAAAATGAAGGAAGTTCCTATCGCGTTATGTTGGACAATGGAGAGACGCTGGAGGCAGACGATATTTTTGTAACGACTCCTAACTTCGCTGCTGCGCCGCTACTGCGAGATCATGTAAATGTGACTGCACTGGAAGCTGTAAAATATGTATCCGTAGCGAACGTAGTCATGGCCTTTGATAAAACAGATATTGAAAACGTCTTTGACGGCTCCGGTTTCCTGGTTCCTCGCAAGGAAGGACGTAGCGTGACTGCATGTACGTGGACGTCCGCCAAATGGCTACATACCAGCCCGGACGATAAGGTACTGTTGCGTTGTTATGTAGGGCGAGCAGGTGCTGAAGAAACAGTAGAATTACCGGATAATGAGCTGATTGCGGTGGTACGCAAGGATTTGAAAGAGATGATGGGAGTTACAGCAACTCCGCTATTCACAGAAATTACGCGTCTTCGTCATTCCATGCCGCAATATCCGGTGGGGCACCCACAGGCTATAGCTGATCTGCGGGAAGAACTGCGCAGTGCGATGCCAGGTGTGTACGTTTTGGGCGCTGGTTATGATGCGATCGGTTTGCCAGACTGTATCCGTCAGGCCAAGGAATGGGCTTCCCATGCTGTTCAAGCGGCACAGCAGGAAGTCGTTAAGGTAGAGGTATAAATGTTCGATAATGAACCCTTCGCGATCCAGGCGAGGGGTTCTATTTATATAGAAATTTGATATATAATGGAGAAGGTGTAAAATTCGCCAGCTAATAAGGAATTCATGCATATGTAGTAGCATAGAAGGAGTGAAGAATGTACCCTCCCAGGTCACAGAGAAATGAAGGTCGAAAGAGAGCAAAAAAACCAAAAATAGGCAAGGCTTGGATCATTACGAATCTGGTCTTGCTGCTAATGATCGTAGGTCTTTTCGGTTATTATTACATATTTGAACGCGATAGTAGTGATTCTCTTGCGGAAAACGCCCAGTATTCGCAAACTGAAAAGAACATCCAAACGGGGCCTGCTAATGATGATGAGTACCCTACTCCCTCAGGAAGTGAAGAAGTTAATGAAACGAAGGAATCTACCGTTCCAGGCACAAGCAGTTCTCCCGTGACAACGCCCGACACCAATGCCTCCGAAGGCAGCTCTTCAGGAGCAAAATCATCTTCGGAGAAAGACAGGCAAGCACAGGAGGATTCGCCAAAAAAGGATGCAAACAACGATGATGGCAATTCTCCAGCAGTTACACTTCACTTCATAGGGGATGTGCAGTTCTCTGGTAAAGTTGAGCAGAGGTTGGAGCAGAATGGGTTTGATTTTCCATACCAATATCTCGGGAGCATGTTCCATAAAGACGATCTAACGATTGCCAATCTGGAAACACCGGTGACCACTAATGGCGTTGGTGCGTTAAATAAAACGTATGTGTATAAATCTTCGCCCAAGGCGCTAACTGCAATGGCAGCGGCAGGGATCGATGCTGTAAATTTGGCCAACAATCATATTTTGGATCAGGGGACAAGCGGATTACTGGATACCCTGAAATATTTGGATGAAAAGGGTATAGCCCATGCTGGAGCTGGACGCAATGCCAAAGAAGCGTATGCGCCGCATTATTTTGAACGTAACGGGATTAAAATTGCGTTGTTGGGGGCTACACGTGTCATGCCTGAAGCCAACTGGAATGCAGGTGCCCAACAGTCCGGTGTAGCGGGGGCTTATGATTCGACCGCGATCGTAAAGTCTATTCGTGAGGCACGAAATCAGGCTGATTTGGTGATTGTGGTTGCCCATTGGGGCAAGGAGCGAGCCACTGCACTTGAGCCCCATCAAACTGAGTTATCTCACGCTTTTATTGACGCTGGGGCTGATCTTGTCGTTGGCGGTCATCCTCATGTGCTACAAGGGATGGAGCAATATAAAGGCAAATGGATTGCATACAGCACAGGCAATTTTATTTTTTCTAAATCAACGGTGCCAGCCACCTGGGATACAGCGATATTTCAGGCCACCTGTACCCGGAACGGGGACTGTAAGATGAAGCTGACCCCTTACCGAGCGGACCTGGGTCAACCGATTCCATTGAAGGATGCGGAGGCCAGCAAAATTTTGCAGAAAGTAGCGGCACTGTCACCAAGCAATGTCTCGATAGGTGTGGATGGTATGGTAAGCGTTCAGTAGCAGTAAGAAAGAAATTGTTAATATGGACATGGACGGAACGATCGTATGAGCGACTCCTTTGTGAATGGAGGTCATAACGGGATGAATCATATGTGCGTGGCTCACCGCGGCTTCTCGGGAATTGCTCCCGAGAACACGATGGCAGCCTTTAAGCTTGCACTGGAACAGCCTTTTGTGCACTGGATTGAACTGGATGTACAGCTGTCAAAGGACGGTGTTCCGGTGGTCTTTCATGATTTTACGCTGGAGCGAACGACGAACGGTACGGGACGAGTAAAGGATGCAGACTGGAAAGACTTACAACGACTCGATGCAGGTAGCTGGAAAAATGCACAATATCATGGGGAACCTATTCCGTCCCTCGCCCAAGTGCTTGATTTGTGCCAGGGACGTGTATCGCTCAATATTGAGCTCAAAACTGCTGGTGATATGTATCCGGGACTAGAGAAAGCCGTCCTTCGTGAAATTATAATGAGGGGGATGGAGGGTGAGGTGGTTTTAACCTCTTTTGAGCGTGCGGCCTTGCGCCGAGCAAAAGAACTTGCACCTGAAATCCGTACTGGACTGATTATCGATGCCCGTCCAGACGATTTGGCAAAGCAATTAGAAAATTTACAATGTTCTTTTTTGTCTATTGGCTATCCACGGTTAGATCGAAAGCTCTTGAAAGATCTGATCGGGCGGGGGATTACGGTCATGGCATGGACGGTGGATGACCGGCGTATCATGCGGAGATTATCCTCATTACATCCTGAATTGATGATCTGTACCAACTGGCCGAATCGCTGGGAGCAGGTTTTTTTGCTTTCCAAGCCCCGGTTGTGGCACTATATACGTAAACTTATTCGTTAATCAATTGGACTACATACGCAGAAAGGGTGACGGATCGTAATGAATGTGGAAATTCGTAATGTTTATTGTGTCGGACGCAATTATAAGTTGCATGCGGAGGAACTGGGGAATGATGTTCCCTCAGAACCGATGATTTTCTTGAAACCATCTCATGCGGTTGTGCCATTGGATGGTGCTAAGCTGGAGCTTCCTCAGGGTAAGGGAGATATTCATTTTGAAACTGAACTGGTGGTGGCTGTAGGACGTAACTACGAACCAGGCATGACCGCAGATGCGTGTCTGAACGCTTTTGCGTTTGGCATTGATTTTACCCTGCGTGATGTACAAAGTACGCTCAAGAAAAAAGGTCATCCATGGACTGCTGCCAAAGGCTTTAAATCGTCTGCACCTGTGACACCGTTCTTGCCTTTAGAGAGCTTGGACATGCTGGAGCAGAAGGATTTTTCCTTGCTTAAAAATGGACAAGAGGTGCAGCGTGGGCATATCAAGGACATGATCTTTTCCATCCAGCACATCGTTGAATATATAGCGACTCAATATGGACTGGGTGAGGGTGACATTATTTTTACAGGCACTCCGGCGGGTGTAGGG
Source organism: Paenibacillus sp. EKM10P (assembly GCF_011800655.1). Taxonomy (NCBI): domain Bacteria; kingdom Bacillati; phylum Bacillota; class Bacilli; order Caryophanales; family Paenibacillaceae; genus Paenibacillus; species Paenibacillus sp. EKM10P. The sequence goes on from NZ_JAALET010000001.1 coordinate 903,587, forward strand.
CCTACAGCGAGCGGGGACCGCTTTGAGCTTTATTGGGGGAGTGACCGTCAGGGAAGCTTCATCATCGGCTAAATCTACAGACGGCATTAATGAAGATGATTTAAAAAGCCTTGTGAAGGCCGTGTCCTGTGCGAAAGCATGGGGCACGGCTTTTATATAAGCGTATAGCATTGTACAATGATATACAGAACTAAAAGCGAAAAACAGAGATTCATCTCAAATGCGGGGGTATATCATGGACTGGATCATCGGATTACTTTCCGCTGCTGTAGTGGCGGGGGCTGCATTTTATAAAAAATCCTTAACCTTATCCGGCTTTGCTGCGGCTGTACTGATGGGAACTGTGTATTATGGGGCGGGCAACCTGTTTTGGTTCGGCACATTGCTCTTATTTTTTATCACGTCCACTCTATTGTCGAAGTTCAAAAAGGAGCGCAAGGCTGAGCTCGAAAAGTCATATGCCAAAACCGGTAACCGGGATGCAGGACAAGTGTGGGCCAATGGGGGATTAGGCATGCTGCTATGTCTAGGTCATGCGATATGGCCTCATGTTGCTTGGCAACTGGCATTTGTCGGTGTTATGGCTACAGTCACAGCTGATACGTGGGCAACGGAATTTGGAAGCCTGAGTCGTAAGCCGCCTCGTTCGGTGCTTACCGGGAAGGTGCTGGCACCCGGAACCTCGGGAGGAGTATCTGTATTGGGAACGGCTGCGGCCTTGGCCGGTGGCATACTGATCGGTATAGGCGCATGGGGTTTTGGACACGTCGTTGGTATGCCGGAATTGCCAATATGGCTGTGGGCACTGATCGGAGGGTTATCTGGCAGTGCTGGAGCCTTCGCTGATTCCTATCTTGGTGCTACAGTGCAGTTGATGCGTTTCTGCCCAGTTTGCAAACGGGAAGTAGAGGTAGACTCGCATTGTGGGCAAACGACAGTCTATCTACGAGGCTGGCATTGGATGAGCAATGATCGGGTGAATAGCATCAGCTCTATTTTCGGAGGATTGGTCGCTCTTGCAGGTATCTTCTTTATGCTATGAGCCAGGCTGGAGATCGTTCTAGAGAATAACTGCGTGCTTCAATCATTGTTTCAGGAGGTGCAAAGATGGGGGATATGCACGGAGATAAATATGAAGCTATTTTGGACGCCGCTTACACTGTCTTCGGCACCAAAGGCTTTTATGAAAGCAAAATTTCCGAAATTGCAGAACAAGCGGGTGTTGCTAAAGGCACGGTATACTTGTACTTTAAAAGTAAAGAGCAGTTATTTACAGCAGTCACACGTAGAGATTGCGAACAATATCTATCCGAAATGCAAGGTGCATTGGTCAATCGTACTTTGGGAGAGGGACTGCTGCGGATGGCGAATTTGCATCTCCACTATTATTACAAACGCAAGCAGCATACTAAATTATTTTTTATGACTCCTAATAGTGACCCTGATCTTATGGAGTTTATGCGGGGATTTATTCAGGACTATACCGATCTGGTCAAAAATAAACTGGCGTTAGAGGGTGTGCCGCAGCCCGAATTTCATGCCAAGGCATTCATTGGTATGATGGAACGCCTAAAAATGGATATTTTGTTGAACCAAAATTTCCGTGCATGTGACGTGGATCAGACGGCTGCATTGGCAGCTAATTTATTTATGCATGGCTGTGAGGCGGGAGTACAAAAATTCTGACATGTTGTCTTTTAAAACCGTACTGGCTTTGTTCAGCTAACGGTTTTTTTTAATCATTGGCTGTGTCTGTGTTAAAATAAACAAGATGCATCACAAAATTGGGGAAGAGTAGGGAATCTGTAATGAATATTATGACCGTTGAACATATAACCAAAAGCTACGGCGAGAAAATGTTGTTCGAGGATGTTTCCTTTGGTATGGATGAGCGTGACAAAATAGGGGTTGTTGGTGTAAATGGTACTGGCAAATCAACGTTTTTACGTGTAATTTCCGGCCTAGAGCCGCCAGATGATGGTAATATTGCAGTGAACAACGATGTGCGAATTCAGTATCTGGCACAAAATCCGGAGTTTGATCCTGAAATGAAGGTACTCCAGCATATTTTTCATGGCAACCAGCCTGAAATGAAAGCAGTGCGTGAATATACAGAAACGATGGAATTACTGGAATTGAATCCGGGTAGCGAGGAGCTCCAAAACCGCCTGCTGCGAGCAAGTCAGCAAATGGATACGTTCCAAGCATGGCAGCTGGAGAGCGAGGCCAAAAATATACTTACCCGACTGGGAATCACTCAGTTTGAGTCTCGTATGGGCGTTCTCTCTGGTGGACAGCGTAAACGGGTTGCTTTGGCTGCGGCTTTGATCCAACCTTGTGAGCTGCTCATTTTGGACGAGCCTACCAACCATATTGATAATGATTCCGTTGCGTGGTTGGAGCAATATTTGCAAAAGAGACGTGGTGCGTTGTTAATGATCACGCATGATCGCTATTTTCTGGATAGAGTTGCTAATGTCATGTTAGAGCTGGATCATGGTCGCCTTTTCCGTTATGAGGCTAACTATACCCGTTTTCTGGAGCTGAAGGCAGAACGCGAGGAGCGGGAAGCATCTTCGGAACAAAAAAGGAAGAACCTGCTGCGTAATGAGCTGGCCTGGATTCGTCGAGGAGCAAAGGCACGTTCGACCAAGCAGAAAGCGCGTATTGACCGATATGAGCAGCTTAGGGATCAGCAACCGGAAGCTCGTTCTGGATCTGTAGATATGTCCGTGGCCTCCACACGTCTGGGTAAAAAGATATTGGAGATCGAGCATTTGTCCAAATCGGTAGATTCCCGTAAGCTGATTCAGGATTTGAGTTACATTGCGGTTCCTGGTGATCGTGTGGGCATCCTAGGACCTAACGGTAGTGGAAAATCCACTCTGCTCCAAATGATTGCCCAGCGTGTAGAACCAGATTCCGGCAGTGTTGTATTGGGACCAACTGTGAAGCTCGGTTATTTTACTCAAGAGCATCAGGAAATGGATGAATCCTTGCGTGTCATTGAATATATTAAGGAAGAAGCGGAAGTGATTCGTACGGCAGATGGTTCGACGATTACAGCTGCGCAGATGCTGGAGCGTTTTCTGTTTGCACCAAGTGCGCAATGGACGGTTATTTCTCGTTTGTCCGGGGGCGAAAAACGTCGTTTGTATCTGCTGCGTGTCCTTATGTCCGCACCAAATGTACTATTGCTGGATGAACCGACAAATGATCTCGATATTCAGACTCTTTCCGTTTTGGAAGACTATCTGGATGAATTCCCAGGCGTAGTTTTTATCGTTTCCCATGATCGTTATTTCCTGGATCGGACCGTGGACAAAATACTGGCATTCGAAGGGAATGGACAGGTACGTGTACATGTAGGCGACTATAGCGAGTATGCAGAATGGATCAGTAAAAATGCACAGCTTTCTGCGAATACGTCTGTCTCGCCGGGCACAGCTTCCTCGAATCGGTCTTCTGCACCTAAGTCTGCGGGTCCTTCCGAATCAGTCAATGGGGCAAATAAACCCAAGCTTAAATTTACCTTTAAGGAACAGCGGGAATATGAGCAGATTGATGAGCTGATTGAACAAGCCGAACAGAAATTGGCCGACATTCAGCGACAGATGGAGGAATCTTTCAGCGATTCGGCACGGTTGCAGGAGCTGATGGCTGAGCAAGCGAAGGCTGAACAGCATCTAGAGTACCAAATGGAACGTTGGACCTATTTGAATGAGCTAGCCGAGCAAATTGAACAAAGTAAATCTTAAAAATAAAAGCAAGTCTCCATTTAGATGGAGGCTTGCTTTTTTGTAGAAGTAGAAGTATGTGCACCTGTTTTCCATGCAGCATAAAATGGTTAGGCTGTTACATAAGCCGCAAGCAGACGGGCAGTGTTTAATACGGCCTGCTTATGCGTGCGCTCCATTGCGTGAGAGGCGTGTACACCAGGTCCGATCAGTGCGGCACGAATGTTATTGCCTGCTTTAAGCGCAGCCGAAGCGTCTGAACCATAGTGCGGATAAATATCTACCGCATACGGAATATTCAGCTCCTTGGCCAGCTCAATCAGACGGGTCGTCATGTTATAGTCGTAAGGGCCTGAGGAGTCTTTGGCACAGATGGAAACGTCCGTTTCCTTGCAGCTCAGATCTTCACCTATGCAGCCCATGTCGACAGCAATCATCTCACTGATTCCTTCAGGTATGTAGGCCGCCCCGTGCCCCACTTCCTCATAGTTGGAAATGAGCAATTTAACAGTATGTCGAGGCTTCCAGCCTCCATGTACAGATGATTCTAATAAACCAAACAGTGCCGCTACGCTGGCTTTATCATCCAAGTGCCGCGACTTGATAAAGCCACTGGGCGTTACGACTGGGCGCGCTTCGAACGAAATAAAATCGCCCACCGAAATACCGAGCTGAAGCACGTCTTCTTTCGACTCGACAAGCTCGTCAATCCGTACCTCCATATGGCTCTCCTTGCGCTCAAAGCTTCGTGCATCATCATAGACGTGTACGGATGGGTGACTGGACAGAATAGTGCCCGTATACGTTTGTCCGCTTCTGGTATGAATAAGGCAGTATTCGTTCTCAATGCTGTTCATCATGAAGCCACCCACAGATGTCAGGCGTAGGGTACCTTGCGCTGTAATCGAACGAACCATCGCCCCCAATGTATCCACATGCGCGCTAAGCGCCACTGTATGGTCCGTTTCTTCACCTTCCAGAGTCAGGATAGCACCACCTTTTGCATTCCATTCGATGGGTACCCCTAGCTTTTCGGCTTCCTTACGAATCAGCTCCATCACATGATGTGTATATCCGCTAGGACTGGGCGTGTTCAAAAGCTGATTTAAAAAGCTCATGATATAGTTTTCATTGAATTGAATTGTCATTTGTTGCTCCTCCTCATTTGGACAACCGATCAGGGTTAGAGGACGGTTGCTCTATACCTGGGTCGGATGTAGACACCGTGCTGGAAGAACCAGTCGTGTCATTGGACACATTCGCGTATGCTTCCACTGCCGATGTGTGCTCTTCTTGTAGTGTATGAAGCTGATTAGTCAGACGCTTGATCTCTCTCTGAAGCCTATATTGACGGAAGATTCCGAAAGAACCGACTATAAGTCCACCTAAAAGAGTGCAACCGAGAATAAGCAGAATCAAAGGAATGCTGACCCTGCTAAACAGAAGGTTCACTTGAACCGAATTGACATTAATAACAGCAAAAACAGCTGTTAACAAAGCTATAACAAGTGCTGCAATCAAAGACCATTGTGTTTTCAAAATGCCACCTCCTCCCGTTACATTATAAAATCCCTTGTCCTCCATGGACAAGGGATTTATCCGTGCATCTTTTTAATGCGGGATTCGAAGTGTGCACGGTTTTACTTTCCTTCAGTTAGCTTTTCCATTTCCGTAATGACTTCTTCAAATACGCTCATGGCTTCGCGAATCGGCTGCGGAGAGGACATGTCAACGCCAGCTTTCTTCAAAATATTGATTGAATAATCACTGCCACCGCTCTTTAGGAAGCCTAAGTAACGGTCAACGGCTGGCTGGCCTTCTTCCAGAATCTGTTTCGAAAAACTGGTTGCTGCCGAGAAGCCGGTAGCATATTTGTAGACATAGAAGCTGTTATAGAAATGAGGGATTCGTGCCCATTCCATTTCTATGTCTTTGTCTACCTTCATGCCAGGTCCGTGATATTTCACATTCAAATCATAGTAAATCTCCGACAAAAGCTGCGGTGTAAGGGATTCTCCCTGTTCAGCACGCTCATGTACAATCTTCTCAAATTCCGCAAACATCGTTTGACGGAATACTGTTGTACGGAATTGGTCCGCATAGTAGGTGAGAAGGTACATTTTCTCTTTTGGATCGGTAGACTTGTTCAGCAAATAATCCATCAGCAAGGCTTCATTAGTAGTGGAAGCCACTTCAGCCAGGAAAATGGTGTACTGTGCATCCCGGTACTTCAATGCGTTGTCTGAATAGTACGAATGCAGCGCATGCCCCATTTCATGCGCAAGCGTGAACATGCTGTTCAGGTTATCTTTATGGTTCAGGAGCACATAAGGGTGGGTGCCATAAGCCCCCCAGCTATAGGCGCCTGTACGCTTATTTTCATTTTCGTATACGTCAATCCAGCGCTCATCATAGCCTTTTTGCAATGAAGCCAGATAGTCCTCGCCCAGAGGCTTAAGGCCTTCTTTGGTTTGCTTTTTGGCGTCTTCATACGTAATGTCCATCTTGTATTCGTCCACAAGCGGAGCGAATAAATCATACATATGAAGCTCATCCACACCTAACAGCTTCTTACGCAGCTTGATATAACGGTGAAGCAGGGGCAAGCTTTCATGAATCGTATCAATAAGATTCGTATACACTTCTTTCGGAATATTATCACCGTATAGTGACATTTCCAGTACGGAAGGGTATTTGCGAACACGTGAATAAAAAATATTTTTGTTCACATTAGCACTCAATGTAGAGGCAATCGTATTTTTATTTTTGGCATATGTGTCATATACCGCTTTAAAAGCACGTTCACGTACTTCGCGGTGTGGACTTTCGAGAAATTGAATGTAGCTGCCATGAGTCAGCTCGACCTCTTTGCCATGCTCATCCTTAATTTTTGGAAACTTCAGATCCGCATTGTTAAGCATCCCGAAAATTGTTTGCGGGGCTTGAGCCAGATTGCCAACCTGAGCGAGCAGTGCTTCTTCTGTTTTGCCCAAAATATGAGCTTTTTCCCGCTTCATTTCTTGAAGTGTAAACTTATAATCCGAAAGCTTCGGATCTTCAATGAAGGCATCAAGCTGATGATCGGGCAGCGCCAAAATTTCAGGTGTCACGAATGAAAGAGACTCGCTGACTTCCACGCCTAGTTTTTTAGCTTTTTGCGAAAGACCCTGATATGTAGGTTCAGCCGTATCTTCATCATGGTGAAGATGGGCATACACATATACACGCTCGGTTTTAAGTGACAGCTCATCTTCGAGTTTGAAGCAGTTGCCAATCGCTTCGGCTGAATTGAGCTTGCCTTGGAATTGAGCAGCCTTTTTGGCCAATTGTTTGACTTCTTCGTATTCTTGATCCCATGCCTTGGGGTTGGGGAACAGGTCTTCCAGTTTCCATGTATTTTCCACTGGCGCATCAGCGCGTTTTACAATTTCACTCATGGAGAGCCTCCTCTGATCGAACGTAATGTGGGATAGGGCTGCGGCGGTAAGGGACGGATGCCAAAACGAAGAAACCGCCACGCTTACCGTAAGCAGCAGGGCAAGAGGTTTTACAGGATGCATGTAACGGCATATCCTCCTTATACCATGGCTTGTTATGCCATAGTATGACCTTTTGCCCCTGAAAGTATAATTTTCCTTACTGTGGGTTGGAACCTATATTTAATAAGCTGTATACAATAAGATAAAAGGCAAGGCAAATCATGATTACGGCAGTGAGGGCCATCCACTTTTTGAGAGGAGTCGGTATCGTTTCACGCTTCATGATCAGCACTCCGCCCAGCGTGAAGGCCAGAATAATGAAGATGAGATAGCTGTTGGACACCATGAATAGGCTACACCTGTTTGAAAGCGTTCATGATCCGCTGCCACTCTTCCTCATTATCTTGAAAGGACTGCTTGGGGAAACGATTTTCAGCCCAATGCATCAGCGCCGGACGGCTCAAAAACGTGTGAGCTTCCTCGCCCCAATCATCAGATATTTCCCGCAGAACGATGTAACGGCCCTGCACCTCGACAGTCATCATATTCCACTTGTCTTTTTTGTATATTTCGTGTTTTTTCATCATATGCATGTCTCCGATTTTATAGATGTTTTGGTTCATGATACCGCAGTTTCTGCCGCAAAAGCAAATCATTCCAGACCGTAAAACCCGGAAAAACACCAATTGCAATGTGAAAAAGCATGAAGTATAATATGGATATTCGCCATAGATGGCGGTATTTTTAGGAGGTTGTTCACTTGAAAGGTACAGTTAAATGGTTTAACGCAGAAAAAGGTTATGGCTTCATCCAAGTGGATGGTGGCGAGGATGTATTTGTACATTTCTCCGCAATCCAAGGCGACGGTTTTAAAACTTTGGAAGAAGGTCAAGATGTTGAATTCGAAATTACTGAAGGCAACCGTGGACCACAAGCAGCTAACGTAATCAAACTGTAAGTGTAACTGAATTGTAAGAAATGTTCCGTTTTTACGGATGTCTTATATATTACGGTTAAACGATGAATTGAGAGCGCAGTTCCTTACATTTAAGGAGCTGCGCTTTTTTGCGTAAAAACGTTTATGATATGAGAAGGTTGGGCCGGAATAGGGTATTATACGTAATAAAACTAAGCGTGAGTTATCTTAAGTTGAGGGAGCTGAGAAAATGAGTGCAGCAGAGGCTAATCGTAATCCTTCCCTGATTGAAGGCCCTATTGCCAAAACACTGTTTATGTTCTCTTTGCCGATGCTGTTCGGAAACATTTTGCAATCCTTGAATGGAACGATTAATTCAATCTGGGTTGGGAAGTTTCTGGGAGAAGCCGCATTGACTGCCGCTTCGAATGGAAATATTATAATGTTCTTTCTGATCAGCTCGATTTTTGGAGTCACCATGGCGGCCACTATTCTGATTGGACAACATATCGGAGCGGGTGACATTGCAGAAACGAAGCGTGTAGTAGGTACAAGCGCTGTCTTTTTCCTGGTGCTTGCTTTTGCTATAGGTATTATTGGGTTTTTGGGCTCACCTTGGATTCTTCATGTGCTCAATACGCCTGCCGAATCAGTCGATATGGCGATCACCTATACGCGCATTATTTTCGCGGGTATGCCCTTTTTGTACGGATATAACTACATCATGACCGTAATGAGAGGGGCTGGAGATTCCAAAACACCATTTTATTTTCTGCTCGTTTCCGTCGTACTGGATGTTTTACTCAACCCACTACTCATATTCGGATGGGGGCCGATCCCTGCTATGGGCATCGGAGGCTCCGCCACAGCTACCCTGATTGCTCAAGGGATCAGCTTTGTATTGATTCTCATTTACCTATATCGTGTAAAATACTTTCTGCGCATTACATCTTCAGAGCTTCACTTACTTCAATTTGATTGGAAGATTATTTGGACTCTTATTCGTAAAGGAGTCCCGATGGGACTGCAGATGATTGCTGTCTCCACCAGTGCGATTGCTTTAATGAACCTGATCAACGGCTACGGGACAGTCGCAGCGGCAGCCTATACAGCAGCTAACAATTTGTCCAGCTATGTGCAGATGCCGGCCATGGCGTTAGGTGCAGCCGTATCTTCCTTCGCCGCTCAAAATATCGGAGCCGGACGCTGGGATCGAGTGCGTAGGACAACCTGGATTGGGATTGTGTATAATTTTGTATTGACTGGTGGGGCTGTAATATTCATTTACGTATTTAACCGTCAAGCCTTACTGATGTTTCTTCCTTCTACGGGAGGGGCATTGGAACTGGGTATGCAGATTAATCTGATCACCTTGTGGTCTTTTGTTATATTCGGTATTACCAATGTCATTACAGGGGTTGTTCGATCTACGGGCTCTGTAATGGTGCCGCTGTTCATTACCATTATTTCATTATGGGGCATTCGTATACCTTTGGCCTATGCATTTGTCGATGAGTATGGGCTGGATGCTGTATGGTGGAGCTTTCCTATTGGTTTTACGATCTCCGCCGTAGCAGTTATTTTCTATTACGTTTTCGGAAAATGGAAGCAGGCTAGCATGGGAGAGGGAAACCAAGGCATGAAGCTGGCCGAGGACAAGGGATAGATAGGACAATTCTACTATTTGCGATTAAAGTTTTATAAGGGTGGATCTAGTTTGACTGTTATTTTTGGCTAATTCAGTGGCACGGCTACAAAGCGTTTTTGTGAGAAGAGCTCATTTTTCTTGAATAGTAAAGAAAAAAGTGAGGTTGTTCATTTGTGCTAAAAGGTCGATCATATTATAATGAATATGGTTTGGATAGGTATAATTACGTAGACAACAATGTGGAGGCACCGTCATTTGAGTTATGTTGAGCAAGGACGTTATCAAGTACCGAGAGGCCCCATAGGTCTAATGAGCCGAATGTACAAGCACATTCTCCCTGAAACGAAACAAGAATTGAGTAACTGGAAGAGCAAGGCCGAACAAATTCCGGACCCTGAGCTGAGAAGTCAGGCGCTTGCGAGCATAGCAGAGAAGACGTTTCACTGCGTGGGGGGAGCGGTTTATGCTGCAGCCAATATGTCTGACCGGCAGACGCTAATTCCACTGATTGTGGCGTACCAGACGATTAGCGATTATCTGGACAACCTGTGTGATCGCAGTACGTCGATGGACCCGGATGATTTCAGGTTGCTGCATCAGTCGATGCTGGATGCGGTTAATCCGACGGCTAGGCCAGTGAATTATTATGAGTTGCGTCGTGAGCAGGAGGATGGCGGTTATTTGACCGGGCTGGTGACAACCTGTCAGTCTTGTGTAAGCAGGCTTCCGGGCTATGAGGCGGCAATGCCTTACGTTCAGGATTTGGCGCGATTATACACGGATTTGCAAGTATACAAGCATATTAAACCCGAGCTGCGGGAACAAGCGCTTTTGGACTGGTGGTCGATTCATAAAGATCGTACACCCGAGCTGCGCTGGAACGAGTTTGCTGCGGCTACTGGCTCAACCCTGGGGGTCTTTATGCTGTTTCTTGCTGCCAGCGACCGGCATCTCACAGATGCGGGGGCTGCCTCAATACATGCATCGTATTTTCCACATGTGTGCAGTCTTCATATTTTGCTGGATTATCTAATCGATCAAGACGAAGACCGGAAGGGCGGAGATCTTAACTTTTGCAATTATTATGAAGATACCGACATGATGCTGGACCGGATCGCCTACGTTGTGAATCGGGCGCGGGCTGATATTGCAGATGTCCCTGCCAGCTCCTTTCACCGGATGATTATCGAGGGATTGCTGGCTTTATATTTATCCGACCCCAAAGTTAGTGAGCAGCAGGATGTTCGCGCTGTTTCGAGACGTTTAATGAAAAATAGTCCGCTCATGCGTTTGTTTTTCTTATTAAACAGTCGATGGATAAGAAGGCTTATATGATTATTTTGAGGAGGTCATAAATCATGACAGCAGTTAAGAAAATTGCAGTATTAACAAGTGGTGGAGATTCACAAGGGATGAACGCGGCAGTTCGCGCCGTCGTGCGTAGCGGGTTGTATTTTGGACTGGAAGTATTCGGGATTCAACGTGGATATCAAGGCCTTTTGAACGATGATATTTTTCCAATGGACCTGAGAAGCGTCGGAGATATTATCCAACGTGGGGGTACTGTACTTCAATCTGCAAGATGTCTGGAATTTACGACTGAAGAAGGACAGAAGCGTGGCGCTGAAATTTTGCGTAATCGTGGAATTGACGGCGTAGTCGTTATCGGTGGGGACGGTTCTTACCAAGGAGCTAACAAACTGACCAAGCAAGGCATTAAAACCATGTGTCTTCCAGGAACAATTGATAATGATATTTCCTTCACAGACTACACTATTGGTTTTGATACGGCGGTTAGTATTGTAGTGGACGCAATCAACAAGCTGCGTGATACGATGTCTTCCCATGAACGTTCTTCCATCGTGGAAGTTATGGGACGCCATTGTGGAGATATCGCTCTCCATGCGGGTCTGGCTTCCGGTGCAGAAACGATCTTGGTACCTGAGGTAGAATTTGACCTGAATGAAGTATCCGATCGGATGAAACAAAACTTCAAACATGGCAAACGCCACAGTATCATTATTGTTGCTGAGGGTGTAGGCAAAGGCGAAACAGTAGCCAAAGTAATCCAAGAAAACTGTCCGGATTATGAGCCTCGTGTTACAGTGCTTGGACACATTCAACGTGGAGGTACACCAACCGCGTTTGACCGCAACCTGGCAAGCCGTTTGGGTGACTTTGCTGTTCGTCAATTGATTGAGGGTGTATCTGACAAAGCTTGCGGAACGATCGACGGTAAGCTGGTAGCTACAGATATTGGCAAGGTTGTAAGCACCAAAAAAGATTTCAACATGGAGCTTTATGAGTTGGCTCTGCGTTTGTCCCAATAATAAGAACCTTTACGTTTAGTAGATGGGCTCTGATATGGGGAAAATTAAAATTATGCGGATGACCTGAGTCATCCGCTATTTTTTTAGCTTTGAATAGGAAAAGGAGGTAATCATGCATGTATTTATTCAAAATGGAAGTGGACAGTTCCGAAGGAGCTCTGACTGTCATTCTTGCTGCTGAGAATGAAGAACAGGCATTTGAGGAAATGGATCAACATGTGGAGAGACACTTTTTATATCCCCCCGAGTTAAAGGAAGTGGCTATCGTAGAGAAGAAACGAATTACTGCTGGTGTAGCATATGTAATCGAAACACGCAAAGACTAAGTAGCCTTTGCGTGTTGTTTTTGTTCAGCAAAACGATGTTGCACTCTTACCAAACGCCAGAGAAGTAAAATGGCGCCTACGGCCAGACCTGTAATCAAGCCAATCCAGTAGCCGTAAGGTCCCCACGTGGTCCAGCGTGCGAGTATATACCCTACAGGAAGCCCAATTACCCAATAGGACAGGAATGTGAGTAAAAAGGCCGGATTGACATCTTTATACCCGCGTAGCGCTCCTTGTGTTGGTGTAGCGACAGCATCAGAGATCTGAAAGAAAATCGCATAGATTAAAAAGTGCTGGGCCAATTGAATGACCTGCAGGTCAGTAGAGTAAAGTCGAGCGACCTGTTCACCCCAGATAAGCAGTATAATAGCTGTAATCAATGATAGGCCTACTGCGCTACTAATGCCCATTACGCTATACGTTTTGGCATCTCGTGGACGGGAAGCTCCTGTTTCAAATCCGACCAAAATCGTAAGTGCCATGCAAATACTGAGTGGAATCATATACAGCGTAGATGCAAAGTTCATGGCTGCCTGATGAGCGGCTATGGTAGCTGTGTTATAGCTGCTCATGAAGAGCGTGACAGCTGAAAAGACGGCAGTCTCAAAAAATATAGCAAATCCAATAGGTACCCCGATTTTGATAAGCTCTTTTAAAGCACTGGCCGCAATCCCGTATATTTTGCTAAAGATTCGGTATTCGGTAAATATTTTTCCCCGATGCGCAGTAATACCAGCGACCAGCATAATAATCCAGTAGGTGGTAGCCGTTGCTACCCCGGAGCCTACACCCCCCAAACGGGGAAAACCCCAGTTACCATAAATAAGCAGATAGTTCAATAAAACATTGATGGGCAATGACATGAGCGTGATTAACATCGTAAAACGGGTTTGTCCTAATGCATCCATAAAGCTTCGGAGCACAGTGTAGGCAAATAAAGGGACAACACCAAAGGCCATCGCACAAAGATAGTACAGAGCCACATTATGAACTCTCAATTCCAGATTCATACCGTTTAATATAGGCTTTACCAAAATGATGCCAGCAATTAAAACGACGATGGATAGGGCGAGAGACAGCCAAAGAGCCTGAATGACATAGTAGGAGACTTTATCTTTTCGTTGTGCACCCACCAATTGGGATACAATGGGGGTAATAGCCATAAGTATGCCATTAAGGCCTGTTTGTACAGGGACCCATAGGCTTACCCCAATAGCTACTCCAGCTAGATCGGCAGGGGAAAAGTGTCCCGACATATTCGTGTCGAAAAAAGTCATGGCAGATAGTGCAAGCTGGGTAATTAGAATAGGGAGCAAAATGTAAAAAAGCTGCTTCCATTTCTGTCCCATGGTTAGAGTCAATTGCATTTTTGTTATCCTCATTTACTAGGGTTTGATTATTTGTACATATCATAACATGTAAATTTTATTGTAAGGGATACTACAACAATTGAACAGCCATAAAAAAGACTGCATCCGTTCGTCAAACAACGGGGCAGTCTTTAATAATAAAGATATAAGTTCTAAAATTCGTATAAAAAAAGAGGAGTCAGAAGGATAGTTATTTGTAGGTTACTCCGCTTGTATAGCGGTTAGTGGCATTCCAGAGTAAATATTCGTCCACCTTCATGTCCTTAAGCGCGCGAATTTGGTCCTCGACTTGTGTTTTCCCATACTTGGCATAATGTCCGCTTCCTAACCAACTTGCGGTAAAATCCTGAATCCACGGACGAATAATTGGCTTTAGCTTGCCTGTAGGATCGAGTTTTTTGTGTGTATCGGCCATGGAGCCTTTGATCGTCTGGTAGGGGTTTTTATCTGGGTCCTTTACACCAAACCAGCCTGTTGTATAGTGACTTGGATAAACCATCGGTGAAATGACATCCACATTTTCAGAAATTTTAGTGAAATCCTGTCCGATACCCTCGGCAGCAGGAACGGATGCGGCATATCCGAAAATATCTACCGATACTCTCACACCTAGTGGAGCAAGCTCTTTACGGGCATATTGTACGAATTCAGCGACCGTATCCGAGCGGGATTGATCGGATTTGGTATATTTTAGTTTGTCTGCTCTTTTTTCAAAACCTTCAGGGAAACGTACATAGTCAAATTGGATTTCCTTAAACCCGAGTTTTGCTGCTTCCTTGGCAATGGCGATATTATAATCCCATACTTTTTTATTATAGGGATTGACGAACCCATCTCCCTTGCCGTTTTTCCAAACAGAGCCGTCAGCATTGCGGAAGGACATCTCAGGATTTTTGTTGGCCAATACCGTATCCTTAAATACAACAATACGAGCAATCGGATAGACATTATGTTTTTTCAAACGGTCCATCAAACCGGAAATATCTTTAATGAATTTTTGCGGCTTGCCCAATTTCAGAAGCTCGGGGTTGGTCGTTGGATAAGTGATGTAACCTGCATCGTCCTTAATATCGATAACCATAGAATTGAGCTCTGTCTTGTCCAGTAATTCGAGTAGCTGAGTTATACGTGAACCGCCTGCGCTATAGGCTGTGACATAGATACCTTTAATAGCTGGCGTGGTCGGCTGTGGGTCAATTTTAACCGGCGGATTGGAGGCATCTACCTTTGTATTACTGTGTTGTGCCTGGATCATGGCACTGCTGATTGTCGTTGCCACCGTATCTTTTACATTTGGAGCGTTGGCTGACTGGCCCCCGTTTCCGCCTATTCCCATTGCCAATAGCATAATTGCCCAAATCATATTCATTTCCTAACTCTCTCCCTTATGTATAGCGCTTACCTGATTATACGTAAAGTTATGGATCGAAAAAACAACACGCTTGTAACCAATACTGGTATCATCAGGCATAGTCTTACATGATTAACCTAACTATCGCTCGATGAATCCGTAAATAGGCATAAATAATGCCGCTCTCTTCACGGTTGTGGATGCAACCGGAAGAAGCGGCACTTGGCAAAAAAATTTATTGAAGATAGTTATTGTCTTGGTGCTCACAAATACTGTACTGAATAATTTCAAGCGCATCCGTTGGCTTGAGTATGGACAACCCGTCTCGAAGCACAATCATCGAGTTTAGCTCATTCTTTTTGAGAGAAGGGAGCATTTCCGGGTACCATCTTAAGACAATGTCGGACAGTTTTACCGTTTCCATTTCCACAAAAATCACCCTTTCCTGCTCGGAATCATTCCAAAAGAATCATTCAATACGATTCGGAAAAGCAAAGTGCCTGTGAAATAGCAGGTAAAGCTGGTCTTTATATACTATGGGAACAGCGCACATATAGTGTACCACAAAAACAGTATTTTGACACTTGGGTTTGTGCTTATCTTCGGCGGAATGAACCCATTACTCCAACCGTTTCCACAATATTGACAAAAGCAGAAGGGTCTACTTCCTTAATGATGCGTTTTAATTCAACAAGCTCGTAGCGTGTCGTAACAGTCATCAGCATGTCCTTTTCGGTATGTGAAAATGCACCTTCAATTTTTATTTTGCTGACACCTCGTGGCGTGGTCAACATTCGGCTGAGTAGCTGGTCAGTGTGTTCTGTAATGATGTAGACGGTGATCTTCGTATGACTTACATAGATTTGATCCAACACTTTACCAGTCACAAAAATGGATAACATAGAAGCCAGTGCAATATTCCAATCATCGTTCAAATATCCTGCTGCGAGAATGACCAGTCCATTCATGCCCACAAGTACAGTTCCGACGGGGAAGTCACGATATGTGGTAACGATGGAGCCGATAATGTCAAAACCGCCCGTAGACCCTCCTACCCGAAAGGAAATACCCGCCCCAACGCCGACCATTACCCCACCAAAGACAGAGGCCAGCAGGGGATCAGACACAACAGATTGTACGGGTACCCAGGCCAAAATCCACGTGGTAACGATAACCGATAGAATGCTCAGACTAATAAAACGCTTGCCTAAAATAAACCAGCCTGCAATAAGCATTGGGATATTGATGATAAAATACATGGTGCTGATATCGAATTTTGTGAAATAGCCAATTAGCATGGAAAGTCCGGCTACTCCCCCGCTCAGTAAGTGATGTGGGACGAGAAACAGATTAAAACCGCATGCTATGGCAGCGGCTCCAAGAATAACAGTTAAGCAGTTTAACACTATTTTTAACAACTTTTTTTCACCTCATTTTAATTATACAGAAAGCAACTTACTGGTATTCATGAATTGTTCTGTGCTATAATGCGATGTGGATATTCTTGAGTAGGGACCTATGTCCAGAGAAACACTTAAAATTTAAACTGTTTTAAAAAGGATAAATTCGTTTAAGATGTATCGGATAGGGTTCCCCGAATTCATTACAGAAAGATGCAGTTATAGAGTTAAATAAACTGTCACTGTATTGGGGAAAACTTATACAATAATATCGCTACTTAAGAATACAGACAACATTGTGGATTGTCCACCACATCCACCATTATGAAGGAGTTTGAATAAATTTGACGACATTTGCAGAATTTGATCTTGAACCGAAGGTAATTCAGGCGATTACGGAGCTGGGGTTTGAAGAAGCAACACCTATTCAATCCAAATCCATCCCGATTGCATTGCAAGGGAAAGACATGATTGGTCAAGCCCAAACAGGTACTGGTAAAACTGCTGCGTTTGGTATTCCGATGATCAATAAAATTTCTAAGAACGATGAAAAAATCAGAGCCCTGATTATGGCTCCAACACGCGAGCTTGCTATTCAAGTGGCTGAAGAAATCGAAAAACTCTCCCGCTTTAAAGGTCTTCGCACTTTGCCGATCTATGGTGGACAAGATATCGTACGCCAGATTCGCGCTTTGAAAAAGAAACCTCAAATTATTATCGGTACACCAGGACGTTTGCTTGATCATATTAATCGTAAAACCATTAAGCTAGAAGACGTGAACACCGTTGTTTTGGATGAAGCAGATGAAATGCTGGATATGGGCTTCATGGAAGATATTCAGTCCATTCTGAAGCAGGTTCCAGACGAGCGTCAAACGATGCTGTTCTCGGCTACAATGCCTCCTAACATTAAAAGATTGGCTGAGCAATTCCTTAAAGATCCTGAGCATGTGTCCGTTATTCCTAAACAAGTTAGTGCTCCGCTGATTGATCAAGCCTATATTGAAGTTCCTGAGCGTCAAAAATTTGAAGCATTAAGCCGTTTGATCGACATGGAATCCCCAGAACTTGCTATCGTATTCGGTCGCACTAAGCGCCGGGTAGACGAGCTGGCTGAAGCTCTGCAAAAACGTGGTTATTCCGCAGACGGTTTGCATGGTGACTTGTCTCAAAACCAGCGTGATGCTGTTATGCGTAAATTCCGTGACGGAAGTATTGACGTACTCGTAGCGACTGACGTTGCTGCCCGTGGTTTGGACGTTTCTGGCGTAACTCACGTTGTGAACTTTGACCTTCCGCAAGATCCAGAGAGCTATGTTCACCGTATCGGACGTACGGGACGTGCAGGTAAAGAAGGGGAAGCTTGGTCATTCGTAACGCCTCGTGAAATTGACCATTTGCATTTCATTGAGCGTGTAACCCGTCACCGCATTCCACGTAAGCCTCTTCCAACGTTGGCAGAAGCTCTGGAAGGCAAACAACGTATCATCGCAGAACGCCTTCTAGAGGTTGTAGAAAAAGGCGAGCTGAATGAGTACAAAGGTTTGGCTATTCAAATGCTGGAGCAATATGATTCTGTACAACTACTCTCTGCTGCTCTGAAGCTGATGACTGGTGAGAAGAGAGAGGCATCTATTGAGCTGACTCCGGAAGATCCGATCCGTGCAAAACGTCGTAAACCAGACGTGCGTTCTGGCGGACGCAAGCCTTCCAACTATAGTGGACGCAGCAACGGTGGCTACAATTCCAACCGTGGCGGTAGCGGCAGTAAAGGTGGATACGGCGGTTACAACCGTGGCAAAGAAGGCGGTGGCTATAACCGTGATTCTGGAAGCCGCTATAGTGGAGATCGCAAACCACGCCCAAGCAGCAATGGCGAAACTCGCCGTCCTGCAAGACGTGAAGATTCCTCTTCTGAATAATAAGAAATAAATGATTAAAAAGTCGAAGCTAATGCTAGCTTCGGCTTTTTTTGATTGGTAAGTATGAGTTTTATGGGATTTGCTTTAATGGACCACGTATGGATTTCACTAGCGCTTTAGGGATGAAATACGGTATGATATAGTCAAGAGCCGGAATTAACAGGCATAGCAACATAAGTCTTGGAACTGCCAAGGCTTGCGGAGGGAGAGACTAACATTGGAATTTAAAGGAGCTATGGGGGGGATTTACCGCCTAACCGAGTGGATTACCCGGCTGGCGGCTAGCAATTTGTTGTGGGTGTTATGTTCATCGCCTTTTGTATTCTGCCTCATACTGAAATTACTGGTTATGAATCAGAATTTGGCGAATGAATCGTTACAAATGAACTGGGCGATGGCTATTTTGGCACCGCTTACTTTATTTCCAGCAACATCGGCTTTGTTCTCAGTGGTTCGCAAATGGGTGATGGGCGATACCGATACAGGCGTGTTTCGTACCTTCTTTAAAGGATATAAAGAGAACTATAAGCAGAGTCTGATTGGGGGTATCTTTTACACGTTACTGTTTGTCGTCATGTATGTGGATTACACTGTATATATGACACAGCTCAGCAACTTGCAAATCGTGGGTGTTATCATGCTGATCCTCATCATTATTTTGCTTGTGTCTATGTTTAACTTCTTTTCGATGGTAGCTCATTATCATATGTCTACCGGACAAATTATTAAAAATGCGGTTTTATTGACGCTGATTCGACCATTCCGTGTATTTTCCACCATGCTCGGCAGCGCCGTTGTTATATACATTGGAGTTAAATATCCCGTGCTTTTCTTATTCTTCATCGGCAGTGTAGTTGCCTGGTTCGCTTTTTTTAATTTTTACGGAACCTTCCTCAAAATGCAGGATCAAATGGAGAAAATGAAACAGAAAGACGAAGAAAAGGCAACCATTGAAGACAAGAAAAGTGATAACCTCTAAAAATAAAACATATTTCTCCTAGCATTTACTTTCTGAGTGAGAAGCGCTATAATAAGGTCACATCCTGCGATGCACGTTACGGTCATTTGTTGTTTTGAACCAATGACAATGTCTAGGGAGATCTATACGAATGAATAGCTGAAAAGCCCTGTCAATTGCTGACAAGGGGACTTCAAAAGTTTATTCTGCGGTCACCCACCTGCTAAAGCAGGTTCAGAAGACGCTATGGTCGGACGGCATCGGCGGGTACTCCATAATGTAATGAACACACTCTGGTACTGCTTATGCAGAAACAGGGTGTTTTTTGTATGCAACAATGTTAAACTAAGACATGAGGTACTAAGGTCGCATACCACAGGCATGATCGGACTCAATTTCGGTTGTTTATCGTGTTTTATAAAGCGCTTGCAGCAGAGGAAGCCGATGTGTCGTATGATAGGTAGCGATTATCGTGAAGGAGGAAATGTCTTGTCGTTGAAGAGGACTCTGGTAGGGATTGTGCGCAGCCAAGAAGGTACAAGCGACCGGGTCAAGGACCCCCAAATGAAGACACGCTATTATAACTTATCGAGAGACAAGGCTTGGGAAGAAGTATCATCTATCTTGAAAAAGATTCCTGGCTACAAGGTACTCCATGAGGTAGCATCCGTAGGTGAGATTACGTTGGAGAAGCGAACGGCGTTCGGCAGAACCGTCGACATTACCGTTTCGATTTTATCTGTCTCGCCAGTTCGAAGTGCGGTAGATATTTATTCTGCTTCACGTGGATCGTTAGGGGACTTGGGTGCGAATTACCGCATTATTTTGCAACTGTTCACTATGATCGACAAGAAGCTGTCTGCTTATAAGGTCGTACAGTAGTAGCAGGTTGTGGGAGCAGTGATGTGGTAGACAAACATCGAAAAAAGCGAGGAAGGCAATCCTTCACTCGCTTTTTTAATATTCGGTCCTGATTTAGACCAGTTTTTTTACGGCTGCAATCGCTTGATCATAGTCAGGATGCTCGGCCATTTCGCTCAAGTATTCTACGTAAGCGATTTTGTCATTTTGGTCAATGACAAAAATAGCTCTATGATCCAAATGGAATTCCTTAATGAATACACCATAAGTTTCACCAAAGGAATGATCTTTGTAGTCGGACAGTGTCAATACGCGATCAATACCAGCCGCACCGCACCAACGAGCTTGAGCGAAAGGCAAATCCACGCTGACCGTTAGTACCACAACTTGGTCCCCCAGGGAGTCTGCTTCCTGGTTGAAACGTCGCGTCTGTGCGTCACACACGCCTGTATCTAGAGAAGGGACAACGCTAATCAGTTTGACTTTGCCTGCAAAGTCTTGAAGCGTAGCTGCTTCCAATAAGTCTTTCTGTAATTTGAAATCAGGCGCCTGATCTCCAATTTTCAGTTCAGGACCTATGAGAGTCAAAGGATTGCCTTTAAAAGTAGCAACTCCTGTACGTTCTTGTGCCATATGTAATAGCCTCCTTTGGTTTTTGGCATTGGTTATCGTTGCCGAAATCTATTATAATCTTTTATAAAAGACATTGTCCAATTTGAATAAGGTGGAGACACCCCATGAAGGAAGGATTGCCTTGATTTTTTTACGTTATGAGAACTGGAAAAGTTATTTACGGTTTTACCCGGTAACCTGTCTGATTTTGCTTATCGATATTGTGATGTTTATTGTACTGACCGTGCAAGGTGGATCGGAAAATAGTTTGACGCTGATCCGGTATGGGGCTTTGATTAATGAGGCGCCATTCACTGACCAGCTATGGCGGTATGTGTCAGCTATGTTTTTACATGCAGGCTTTGATCATCTTCTGTTTAATTCCTTTGCAATACTTGTTTTCGCTCCTCCGCTGGAGCGTTTGCTCGGGTCCTTAAGATATGTGTTGTTGTATCTGGTCACAGGTGTTGTAGGGAACATACTGTCCATCGCGCATTACAACATGGTGGCGGAAACGACAGTCTCTGTAGGAGCCTCAGGAGCGATTTATGGCATCTATGGGGCGTTTCTGTACGTTGCCTTATTCCAACGTTCCTTGATGGATGATGCTTCGCGCAAAACGCTGTACACGCTGCTTGGGTTTGGTATTCTGTTTTCTTTTGCTGTAGCGAACATTAACTGGACCGCTCACTTTGGGGGATTGCTCAGTGGGTTTTTCTTTTATGGATTATTGATTAGATTAACTGGCCAGCGCAAACGTCACTAAAGACAGTTTTATCGTAAGTTATCAGGGTAAGAAAGAGGATGATGTTCGATGGACATCTTCTTTCGGATGTTGAAAAACAGATTGGAGCGAATATTGGAGTGGAATTACGACAGTTGCAATACTTCATGAAAGTAGCGCAAAAAGAACATGTCACTCAGGCAGCCGAGGAGCTACATGTGGCGCAATCTGCGGTAAGTCGGCAAATTCATCAGCTTGAAGAAGAGCTGGGAGTTAATCTTTTTATGCAAAAGGGTCGCAATCTGCAGCTTACGCCAGTGGGACAGCTATTTTGCAAACGGGTGGAAACGATCATGAAAGACCTGGAGCGGGCTGTTTTGGAAGTGCATGAGTTTTTAGACCCTGAGGGGGGCGAAATCCGTATCGGTTTTCCGCACAGTTTGGGGATTCATCTTATTCCTACAGTGGTGGCTGAATTCCGTAAGCGGTATCCCAATGTTAAATTCAGATTTAAACAAGGAATGTACCCGAGTTTAATTCGTGATGTGTTAGCGGGTGAGGTGGATTTGGCTTTTGTATCTCCTTTTCCAGATCGACATGACCATGTCGAGGGGGATGTGGTGTTAACCGAGGAGTTATTTGCAGTTCTCCCGCCTAATCATCCTTTGGCTTCAGCCGAACACATCACATTGAGCCAGCTTAAGGGAGAAAAATTCATCTTGTTCAGAGATGGATATTCGTTACGCCCGATTGTCTGGCAGGCCTGTCTGGAGGCTGGATTTACACCGGATATTGCTTTTGAAGGCGAAGAGACTGATACGATTCGCGGATTAGTAGCTGCAGGTATGGGGGTTAGTCTTCTGCCTGAAATGGCGCTGTTTCAGACTAACCCGTTGCAACCTGCAAGGGTGTCGATTGTTGATCCAGAGGTGACAAGAACGATTGGCTTGATTCATCGCAGAGATGACAAGCTTCCATTAGTTGCTAAATCGTTCCGAACTTTTCTATTGCAATATTTTGGCCTTCATGGTAATGCTGCTACTTCGAACAAAACGGCAAAAGCAGATTGAGGCTACTAAGTATAGTTTATTGGCTTAAGATCAAGAAAAAAAGGTTGTTTCTCTACCGTCATTGGTGGAGGAACAACCTTTTTTGCAATACAAGTGATTAATCCCGGCTATTAAAGATACCGATTAGGCGGATCAGTTCCAGCAAGGAAACGAGAGCTGCAGCCACATAGGTCAATGCAGCAGCATTTAAAACTTTAGCTATACCACGTTCTTCACCACTACGGATAAATCCTTCAGAAACCATGATTTCCCGTGCGCGATTAGAAGCATTAAACTCAACAGGCAATGTAATTAATTGAAAAGCAACAGTAGCCGAGAAGAAGATAATACCCAGACCGATCAGGTTCGTAAAGCTAAATAAGAAACCGGCAATCAGCAGAAATGGTGCAATCCCGGAAGCAAAGTTTACGATCGGAAAAATCCGGTGGCGAAGTGCCAGCATAGGATAATGCTCTTTATGTTGGATGGCATGACCGACTTCATGGCAAGCCACAGCAACCGCAGAAATGGATTTTTCGTAATAAACGGGCTCAGACAAGCGCACCACTCGTTGTATCGGATCATAATGGTCAGATAGCGCGCCAGGTACTGGCTCAATAGGCACATCGTGCAAGCCATTGCGATCCAGCATGTGCCGAGCTGCATCATAACCAGTCAGTCCATTTTCGTTTGGAACATCAGACCATTTGTTAAACGTACCTTTTACACGAAATTGCGCCCATAAGGATAATCCGAACGCAAGAATAATCAATATATACATACCCATCATAAAGCAACCCTCCATTATTGTTCATACTACTAGCTCGGGTATCTACATCATAGAACTATGCTCCAACAGATACTTCAAAGCCTCAATACAAGCAGCGCTTTGTGGCAAAAGACCGGTAAGCAGCTTGCGAGCTTGGACGGGCTTGAGCTGTCCGAGAAGAGGTTGTAGTTCATTGACTTCACGCTCTAGACGCTGCATGTGCATTTCTAGACTCGTTAGTTTGTCAGTGACGTGCTCTTCTCCTGCAACGGAGTTCCATTTAATCAGTGTCTGTCTGATTTCCTCGAGGCTATACTTCTCTTGTTTCATTTGGTTAATACGTTCAAGCCTGTTTAAGGTTTCACCATTATAAAGCCGATAATTTTTCAATGATCGTTCTTCAGGTGTGATCAAACCGAGTTTAGTGTAATAATCAATCGTTCGTTCGCTGACACCAGCCGCTTTGGCTAGTTCACCAATTCGATATAGCTTCATATCCCCATCTGTCTTCACCTCGCGCTCTTCGTTCAATCTTCAATAATAACATCTTAAACCGAGAGTTTATAAAGGATATTTTACATGATCCTCAACCATACAGTCAAACGTTATGCTTTTTATGAACACAAACGAGCTATTTATATAGTCAGAAAATATGACATGAAAGATTTAAAGGCTTATTTTTTTAACATAATAAAAAAAATCTTGTCAACTTTCATGTATTCTGCTTATAATGACAATAAGAATTTCACGAAATGTAAAGAAACCTAACATTCGAGGGAGTGGTCTTCATGAGAAAAAAGTGGTTAGTTGTATTATTGGCCATGCTGACGGTTCTGGCTTTTCCTGTAGGTGCGTTCGCTGCTGACGGGCCCACAAATATCCAACTTCAAGCTGGACTAAACACGGCCTTTACGTTCTTGGCATTTATACTTGTGTTTTTCATGCAAGCGGGATTTGCATTGCTGGAGGCAGGCTCGACACGAATGAAGAACGCGGGTCATGTCGCTGGTAAAACGATTCTCACGACGGGTGTTGCGGCTTTGTCCTTCTGGGCTCTCGGATTTGGCTTCGGCTTCGGCAATGATGGTGGTAACGGATTTATGGGGCTGACGGGTTTCTTCATGAGCGGGACAGATGCTGCTGCATCGTTTGATACTCTTTCAGGTTTGGATGTTCCAATTACGATTATGTTTTTGTTTCACTTTGCTTTTGCTGCGGTATCTCTTTCGATCGCATGCGGGGGGATGGCAGAGCGTGCAAAATTAAGTGTATACATTATTTTCGGTATTTTGTTCTCTATCGTGATCTATCCAGTTGTAGCTCACTGGGTATGGGGCGGTGGCTGGCTTGGAAAGTTGGGAATGCAGGATTACGCTGGTTCAACAGTAGTCCATTTGACAGGTGCTACGGCGGCACTCGTCGCTACGCTGCTGCTCAAACCGCGTCTGGGCAAGTTTAATAAAGATGGCAAGCCGAACATTATCCCTGGTCATAATCAGGTGTACTCTATCTTGGGTGTTATTATTCTCTGGTTTGGCTGGTTTGGATTTAACCCAGGTAGTGCTGTTTCTGCGATGAATGACGGATTCTTTGGATATGTAGCCCTGACTACAAATATTGCTGCGGCGGCAGGCGGAGTTTTCGCTTTGCTCGTATCTTGGATGGTATACGGAAAAGCAGATATTCCGGCTATGCTAAATGGTGTGCTGGCAGCCTTGGTTGCCATTACAGGTTCTTGTGCTTTTGTAGCACCTTGGGCGGCATTGGTCATTGGCGCAGTTGCAGGGATCGTCACATTCTTCACAGCGCAATGGTTTGAGCGTGCGAGAGTAGATGACCCGGTATATGCTTTCTCCGTACATGGCGTTGCAGGGATGTGGGGCGCGGTATCCACAGGGTTTTTCGCTACTCCTGAGCTCGTAAAAATAACAGGTGTAGGTCAAGCGGGCCTGTTCTATGGTGGTGGTTTTACGCAATTAGGAGTACAGTTGCTTGGGCTAATTGGTACTTTGGCATTTGTATTCGTCATTTCCTTCATTATTCTGGGTGCGATGAAAGCAATTATGGGGATTCGCGTTACGGAAGAGGAAGAAACGATGGGACTTGATATCAGTGAACACGGTACGTACGGCTATCCAGAGCAAATGAAGTTAGTTACCGAAGCTGAAAAGCGTTCTGGAATTGTCAGCTAATATGTAAAATATAAAGAGCCAGTATGGGTGAGCGGAGGAGATGGAAGTATGGAACTGCAAAATATGGCCTCTTGGGTGAGTTCCGCCGAAGCGATTGATCATGCAGACACACCTGAGTCGTTAAGGCAGGCCAGGATCGATTCTCAGAAATGGCTGCTGGCTTCCCAAGCCTCCGCTCCGTTATCAGACTGGTTACGAACGGTGAATAAAATGCATGACCGCATCGCAGCCAGAGCTGTACAAATGTGCGAAAAAGGGATGGTTGAGGATGGCTTTGGGCCTCCTCCCGTCCCTTACGCATTTATAGCCTTCGGAAGCATGGGGCGCTCGGAATCGACGCTGTGGAGTGACCAGGATAACGGTATGATTATCAGTGACCTTGTGTCTGCTGACAAAGAATTGTATTTCAGCGAGTTTGGTCGCAGAGTGTCTGCGATGCTAGAGTATTTGGGATATCCCAAATGCGAAGGGAAAGTGATGTGCTCGGAGCCATTGTGGCGCCATACATTGTCTGGATGGCAAGAACAGCTATCCAAATGGTCGGAGGATTTTGCTTGGGAGCCGATTCGTTATCTTATTATCTCGTCTGATATGAGACATATCGCAGGCGATCAGCAATTGTCTGCAGAATGGAAGCGAAGTTTTTATAAGTTGTTCCGAAAACATCCCGATTTACCTTCAGCAGTACTTAGGAACACGGTAAGGCATAAAGCGACACTTAATATTTTAGGTCAGATCGTTACCGAGCGATTCGGTGAGCATGCAGGCGATTTTGATGTGAAATATGGGTTATACATTCCGTTGGTGAACGCCGTCCGTTTTTTGGCATTGCAACATGGTGTAGAGGAAACTTCTACCTTGAAAAGGCTCAGGCGCCTCGCATCACTTGAAGCGGCACCATTACCTTTACTCGATGCTTGCGAGCGAGCCTTTCGGATCGCACTTCAGCTTCGAATGGCTACTCCAGTGAAGGAGAAGGATGGATTGCTTCTCAGCAATGGCTATTTGGCCGTCAAGCCGCTGAAGCAAGGGAAAGGCTGGCATGAGCTGCGCGAGGCTCTTTCGACAGTACGACGGCTGCATCGTGCGTTGCAAAGGCAGCTGCGATTTATGGAAGGGAGAAGGTCATGAAGGAACCGGCGCAGGGAGGTGGCTTCTGGAGTGCTCTCCGCAGAGGAGGAGTGCCGTCGGCAATCGCATCTGTAATGGGGGCTCCTACGGCTCAGCAGATGGCGTTTATTCGGTCCTTAACACGGGAACAACGGCGTTCTGAAGTATTGCGTACCCCGCTGGAGCGTTTGGAGACGGTAGTTTTTGATCTGGAGACAACGGGATTTTCGGCACAGCATGGAGATGAGATTTTATCGTTCGGAGCGATTCGGGTAGTCGGGGATGTGATTATGGAAAAAGAGCAGTTTTATACGCTTGTTAATCCGCGGACTGATATTCCTAAACACATCACTGAGCTAACTGGGATTACCCGGGAAATGACGGATGAAGCTCCGCCGCTTATGAATGGACTGCATGACTTTATGTCCTTTGTAGGTGGACGGGTGCTTGTAGCGCATGCTAGCGCTCATGATAAGGCCTTTTTAAATGCTGCGCTATGGAAAACATCTAAAGTTCAGTTAACTCACCGTGTACTAGACACAATGATGCTCGCCAAATGGCTGGAGCCACAGCAACACCAAACCTATAGTTTGGATGAATTGTTGGCCTATCAATCCATTCCGATTGAAGGGCGGCATCATGCGTTAGAGGATGCGAAGATGACCGCTAAGCTATGGGTGGCGTATGTTCAGGAAATGCTGAAGCGTAATGTGACCAATTTGGCAGATATCTACGCGCATTTAAGCCATGCTTGATCAGTACAAGGCATAACATCTGACCTCACATAATAACAGCAAGTTCGCGATTTTCGTGGGTTTGCTGTTTTTTTGTGTCCTGTTCAGATTTGTAGAAGGTTAGAGGTGGGAGTAGTATGGGCATCCTATGGGGAAGGATAAAGGTCATTTAGATGAAAGGTAGGTGATAAGACTTTGAAAAGATTTCTTTTCATCAGAGCAATAATGGTATTGGTTATGGTCGGGGCTTCATGGGGAATTATTGCAAACACAGTCAATGCAGCAAGCCTGCCCGTGAGAAATGCACCATTGGAAGAAAAGTACAAAGGTGAAAAAGAGCATGAAATTGAGAAGAATGTAGGGACTGAATCAGATGCGGCAGAGGTAATGAAAAGAATCAAACCTGGGCAACAGCTTCCTTCTATGATTTTAAAGGGATTAAACGGCAAGTCCTACGATGTAGGGGCTCCGCGAAATAAAGCGATGATCATTAGCTTTTGGGCTTCGTGGTGCGATCCGTGCCGATTAGAAGCGCCTATGCTGAATGAATTGTATAGTAAATACAAACATGCTGTAGATGTGTATGGCATCAATGTAACCCGCTATGATCGATTAGAGGATGTGCAGAAGTTTTCCCGTTCTTTGGCCCTCCGATTCCCCATTTTACTGGATGAACAAGGAGCATTTTTTGAACAATTTGGAGGAGCGGCTTTTCCAACTCATGTAATGATTGACCATCATGGCCAGGTACGAGAAATCATAATCGGCATGCTCAGTGAACGGGAATTGGAGGGTAAAATAGAAGCTCTTCAAAAAATAAAGTGACTTTAGGGGCCGATTAGACCGCCAAAGTCACTTTATTAGCTCATGCTTGTACTTGATTAGTGGTTAACTAAACCGTGATGAGTAAGCTCTGTTTGTTCATTTTTTGGAGTTGGTGCTTCCAGCAATGCGTAACGGAAGCTGTCCAAGAGAGCTTCCCAGCTCGCTTCAATAACATTTTCAGATACACCTACGTTACTCCAGACGTCCTCGTAATTTTTGGACTCAATGAGCACGCGTACCTTGGCGGCAGTGGCGTCTTTTTCGTCAAGCACACGCACCTTATAGTCAGCCAAATGCATGTCCCGCAAGGCTGGGAAATATTGAGAAAGAGCCTTGCGGAGTGCGTTATCAAGTGCATTGACAGGACCATTCCCTTCAGCTGCGGTATAGACACTTGTCCCTGCAACATTCAACTTTAAGAAGGCCTCGGAGACGACCGATCGGCCCGCTGTTTTTTCCACTAGCACTTTAAAGGATTCAAATGAGAACATTTCCTTTACTTCACCGCCAGCTTCACGAATAAGCAATTCCAGCGAAGCATCCGCGCCTTCAAACTGATATCCCTGATGCTCAAGCTCCTTGATACGACTAATGACGCCACGTGCCTCATCACTGGACGGATCAAGGGTGATGCCCAGTTCTTGCGCCTTGGACACAACGTTGCTTTGTCCGGCCAATTCGGAGACCAAGACCCGCTGCTTGTTCCCCACCAGTTCGGGAGCGATATGCTCATAGGTTCGTGAGTCGCGCAGAATAGCTGACACGTGAATGCCTCCCTTATGGGCAAAAGCAGCATTGCCAACATAAGGCTGGTTTACAGGCAGATTAACGTTGGCGACTTCGCTCACAAAGCGAGCTGTATTGTGGAGTTGTTTTAGCTTCTCGGGATCTAGACAGTCGTAGCCCAGTTTGAGCTGCAAGTTCGGAATGACGGAGCAGAGGTTGGCGTTACCACATCGTTCACCGTAGCCGTTGATGGTGCCTTGGACCTGCCTTGCACCTGCTTGAACAGCACTTAGTGAGTTGGCTACTGCCAATTCGCAGTCATTGTGTGTATGAATGCCCAACTGTGACTTCGTTACCTGGCTTTGCAGCGTAGTAACAATTTCCTGTATTTCATGTGGCAGGGTACCGCCGTTGGTATCACACATCACGAGCCAATCCGCGCCTGCTTCCTCAGCTTTTTTCATAACGGCGAGTGCATACTCGGGGTTGTTTTTATATCCGTCAAAAAAATGCTCGGCATCAAAAATAACCTCCATGCCCCCTTGCTTTAAAAAGGCGATGGAGTCGTAAATCATAGACAGATTTTCCTCCAATGTTGTCTGTAAAGCAGTGTGTACATGAAAATCCCATGATTTACCGACTAGAGTAGCGGCCTGAGCGCCGGATTCCAGAATCCGTTGCAGGTTGACATCTTGCGCTGCGATGCTATCTTTGCGGCGCGTGCTACCGAAGGCGACAATTTTTGCCTGAAGCCTCAGCTCTTGTACCCGTTTGAAAAATTCGATATCCTTGCTGTTGCTCCCGGGAATCCCGCCTTCAATATAGTGAACACCGAGATCATCGAGTTTTTTGGCGATTTTCAATTTGTCATCAGCAGACAAGCTAATTCCTTCTCCTTGAGTGCCGTCTCGCAGCGTTGTGTCAAAGATAGAAATAGCGGTGGACATGAGGGACTCCTCCTTCGCGGATTGCTCAGATTGGTGATGCTCTGCTTTTTTAAGCACATTAATTTAGTTGTTTAACGCTTAAAAACAGGAAAGCGTTAGTTTATCGTGTTCGTATGATAGTCGATTATAACAACTAATGACTTCAAATGTAATATATAATTATCTTTTTTGAACACAAAACCTATATTTTTTATGTAAAATAGGAATAGCATTCAAGGGTAACCTGAGTATAAAATCAAAGGACATATTCCTGATCTAACGAGTGAATTACAGTTAAAAAGAAGGGTTGAGCATGAAAGATGTCAGTGCTTATTATCCGGCTGGTGGACGAGTTATTCTGCATGTGGATATGAACGCATTTTATTGTTCCGTTCATGCAGCGGAGGAGCCGGAAAAATATAAAGGATTGCCTACCGCAGTGGCAGGCAGCAGTGAGCTGCGCAAGGGTGTAATTGTAACCTGCTCTTATGAAGCACGACGATTGGGCATTTCAACAGGGATGGTTGTTCAGCAGGCTCGCCGGATTTGTCCGCAGCTCATCGTAATACAGCCTGATTTTCATTTATACCGTCGTTATTCCAAAGCATTTATGAGTATTGCTTACTCGTATACGCCTATGCTGGAAGCAACTTCAATTGATGAATGTTATCTAGATATTTCCGGTTCCAAGCAGTTTGGAACACCTTTGGATATTGCCGAGGAAATCCAGCGTAGAGTAGAAGAAGAGCTAGGCTTGCCTTGTTCAATTGGGGTAGCGCCCAACAAACTACTGGCCAAAATGGCCTCTGATCTGAAAAAGCCACGCGGGATATCTGTTCTACGTTTGCGTGATGTACCCAACATTTTGTGGAACCTTCCATGTGGGCAGTTGTTTGGTGTGGGCCGAAAAACGGCAGACAAGCTTCTACAAATGAACATTCGTACCATTGGGCAACTGGCTAAGGCAGATGAACACATGCTGGTTAGCATATTTGGTGTAACGGGTTCTTGGTTAAAATTGGCGGCAAACGGAATTAATCATTCTCCAGTCAGCACTGAGCGGGAGCCAAACAAATCCATCGGGCACACCACCACCTTGCCTATGGATGTAGTAAAGCTCGAAGAAGCCCAAAGGGTACTGCTTAACATTAGTGATCAGGTAGCCCGGCGGCTTCGACGGCACGGTATGCTGGCAGGAGGTATTCAACTGACGATTCGGACCCCGGATATGAAGACCTTTACGCGTTCTCAAGTCAGGAGTACGCCTACGGAAAGTGCAGAAGACATATATAAGGAAGCTTGTGCATTGTATCGTCGCCATTGGGGAGAGGATAAGCCGGTGCGTTTGTTGGGGATTACGCTGCAACAGCTCATTCCTAAGGAGGAAGCGGCTGTTCAATTAGATCTATTTGAATACCAGGACCAGCCTAAAAAAGAAAGTCTACTGAAAACGATGGATGCGCTGCGCGATAAGTTTGGTGAAAATGCGATTTTGACTGCGGGGATGCTGGGAGATGATCCTTCGGTACTTCTTCGTAATTCCAAGTTGCGCGGAACTTCGCTGCAAAAAGACAATCTACCCACTCCAGAGTGAACTTCGGGGAGGGTTATTGTTGTATCAGTAACACACGCTATAAGCGTTTTTTGCATGAAGGATAAAGGAAAATAATTTGTAATAATATTGGGTTTGTATTAATATGTGAATAGAATGCAAAAGCTGGTTTGTTCGATTGTATAGGAGGAAGAGAAAAGTTATGGCTAAATACACTTGGGTAGAAAAAGATACATGCATTGCTTGCGGAGCCTGCGGCGCTACAGCACCAGACATCTATGATTATGATGATGAAGGTTTGGCTGAAGTGATCTTTGAAGGGGATGCAAACCAAGGCATCAAGGCGATCTCGGAAGACCTGTTTGATGATATGCAGGATGCTTGTGACGGTTGCCCTACAGATTCCATCAAAGTTGCAGACGAACCTTTTAATAAAGAAGGTTAAGTGTAAGTTTTTTGGACAGGCACAGCACCGCCAGTACCCTTCGCCGTATAACGGTGAAAGTATGCTGGCGGTGCTGTTTTTTTTATGTGCTGTCCATCAGACCTATTGTGACCGATATACATAATAGTAAGCAAGATTACACGATCAGGAGGATCCGATGGACCATTCGCCTCATCTTAAATCGTATGTAAAAAAGCACCCTGATAATAAAATGGCCTGGTATTTACTCGGTAAAGAGTATGAAAGCAGCGGCCAGGAGGGCAAAGCAAATTATTGCTTCAATCGTGCAGGGGAAGTGTTCGAAGCCTTTGAGCATAAACAGATTCCGGCAGACGTATGGATGGAATATCAGGATAAACTGGTTCAGATGTCCAAGGAGAAGGAGCGGAGAACCGCTCGAACACGCCACCTTCTAACTGCGTTAATGGTACTTCTGCTCATCTGGGTCCCTTCAGCCAATTCACCGAGCACTTTACCTGAGAGCGCATCCGTTCCATCCGGAACTGAGGACGCAGCGATTGATCATGCCGAAGTTGCAAAAGTGGCTACTGCAGATCCAAAGGAGAGGGCGCAGAACGGTGAGACTTATGTTGGTGGTGTGTTTACGGCTCAAGCCAGGCAAGGAAGTGGGGCTGGAACAGCGCTTACGGATATGTTGGCAAAGACGAGTCAAATGCCGTCCAAGACCACGGTGCTGGGCATGGAGCAGAGCGGGGCGTGGCTGATCTGGAGAGAAGGCATGAAGCCGTTACTTAGTGTACAGAACAAGGGAAACGGCGGATTAGCTGTTCAGTCTTACGACGCCGCTGCATGTGCTTGCAAGCCGTCAGATAGTGAAACTCTCCGCAAATCAGGTCTAAAATGGGCTGCCGGACAGGAAGAACTGGCTGTGCTGAATAGTGCCATGCGTGCATTTCGCTCGCAGCATCAACGTCTTCCCCAGAGTCTTGAGGAACTGACCCGAGATTTTCCCGATAACACGATGTACGGTACGACTGACGGGATGAAGAAGGCTTTTACACCTATGCGCAATTTACTTGCTTCTCCAGGACAGGGAACAGGGAAAGATCAGAACACTGGCGCAGCGGCTGAGAAAAGTCTATTGCTGGCATCGTCATTGCACGGGCGTCCTTTTCTGGGGCAACCGCTACGAATTGTGATAGACAAATCCAAGCACAGGCTAGCATTGGTGAGCGGCAATATACTTATTCGCAATTATCCCATCGGTTTGGGCGGAGAAAGAACACCGGAAGGGAAATTTGTGATTACCGATAAAGTCGTAAATCCGAACGGCAAATCCAACGGTGAGTTTGGTAGCCGTGGTATGCAACTGTCTGCAACGAATTATGCTATCCATGGTACGAACGAGCCAGACAGTATCGGCAAAAATGAGTCACTGGGTTGTGTCCGCATGGGGAAGGAAGACGTGGAGGAATTGTTTGCATTCGTACCTTCAGGTACGGAGGTGGTCATTGGTAACGGGGGACTGCCTGATCAAGTGCTTGTACCTGGTTCCCGATTTACGAGTGAGCCGCAGCACGACCAGACGAATCCCCGCAAAACCTATCACTGGCTAAATTAACGTTGTGGTGCCGCTGCTACTTGTTGATTAACGATTTCCTGCTTGTGCTAAAACAATGACCAGAACAATCACAATGATGAGTAGAACAAAGCTGATGGCGGTCCATACGATCGCTTTCTTGTTCACCTCATCCTTTTTCTTTTGCAGACTGGGCGGTTTACGCTTGGTCTTCATATCAGCAATCCCTCTTTTCTTGCGGGCTAAGATCCTGTCTTACTATGTCCATTGTAAATGGTTTGATTATACATTTTCAATGACATCTCCATGACAACTGAATTGTTCTGATGTTGGACCTCGCAAATTACTTTCTTTTTGGTATGGAAAAAGCTAAACTATTTTGTAGAGATGTTTTTTTAGGATTGTGCAAGGGCATAGAACGGAGTGGATGAATCGTGTTGTATCGAAGGATCGCGAAACCTGTTTTTTTCAAAATGAGTCCAGAGAGGGCCCATCATGTAGTCATTGACGGCTTAAAACATGTTGGCTCACTTCCTGGTGGAGCGGCGACGTTGCGAGGGATGTATGGAGTCAAGGAAACGGAAGATCTTGCCGTTGACCTGTTTGGCATTCATTTTCCCAACCCGATTGGACTGGCTGCGGGACTGGATAAAAATGCTGAAGCGGTTGCCGGTTTTTCTTCCATCGGTTTTGGTTTTATGGAAGTAGGCACGGTGACACCTGTCGGACAGCCCGGCAATGATCAGCCCCGTTTGTTTCGACTGCCTCCCGATGAGGCATTAGTCAATCGGATGGGCTTTAACAATCTGGGTGCTGAGAGCATGGCCCAACGTTTGGCTACCCTTAAACATCGACCTGTACCGGTTGCTGTTAATATCGGCAAAAATAAAGTCACGCCAAATGAGGATGCTCATAAGGACTATGAGAAGTGTATTTCCGCACTGTATCCGTATGCGGACTTCTTTGTAGTGAACATTAGTTCACCCAATACTCCGGATTTACGAAAACTCCAGCATGGCAGTGAACTGAAGTCATTACTGGAAGCGGTTCGGGCAGAGATGGGAGTTCAGGCGACAAAGTATGGTAAAGCCAAGTCTGTACTGGTCAAAATTGCGCCGGATGTATCGGACGAGGAATTGGAATATATGACAGATGCGATTGCAGCTAGCGGAGTGGACGGCATTATTGCAACGAACACGACGATATCCAGAACTGGTCTGACGCATCGGAATGCAAGTGAAACCGGAGGATTGAGTGGTAAGCCGCTACGTGACCGTTCCACAGAGGTCATTGGACGGGTGTACCGCCAGACGGAAGGGAAGCTGCCTATTATTGGATCAGGCGGTATTTTTACCAGTCGTGATGCCTATGACAAAATTAAAGCAGGCGCTAGCCTGATTGAAATTTATACAGCATTGATCTATGAGGGGCCGGAAGTAAACCGGGCTATACATGCCGGTCTGCGTGAGCTGCTTCGAAAGGACGGCTTTAGACATATTACCGAGGTTGTTGGTGCAGCTCACAGATAAAACAGTGTTGTCGGAAGAGACAGGAGGTACGGGGATGGACGGAAGAGACTGGGGAACATTTTTGCTGCCATACGATCAGGCGGTGGAAGAGCTTAAGGTCAAGTTCAAAACAATGCGTGCGGAGCTGAAAAAGCGCGAGGAATACGCTCCTATCGAATTCGTAACTGGACGGGTTAAAAAAATATCCAGCATCCTCGATAAGGCGAAGAGATTACAGGTTCCACCTGATCAGCTGGAGACGGGGATCGAGGATATCGCCGGCATTCGCATTATGTGTCAATTCGTAGAGGATATCCGGCGGGTAGCCGAATATATTCGAAGACGTAAGGATTTGACGGTATTGTATGAAAAGGACTATATCACCAATTATAAAGATAGCGGCTATCGCAGCTTTCATATGATTGTGGAGTACCCGGTTCAGACAGCAGTGGGGTTAAAGATCGTACTAGCCGAAATTCAAATCCGTACGTTGGCTATGAATTTTTGGGCAACCATAGAGCATTCTCTTAGCTATAAGTATCGTGAGAGCTTACCGGATGATATGCGAGCCCGGTTGAAAAAAGCGGCTGAGGCAGCCTTTGTGCTGGATAATGAAATGTCTTCCATCCGTCTTGAAATATTGGAAGCGCAGAAGAAGTTTGAGGATGAAGCCAATATCGTATCCAAAGTGCTAACAGGCATGCATCGTCTGTATTTCTACCATAAAATTAGTGAAACGATTGAGGCGCAGCGCAGATTTAATGAACTGTGGGAGCAGCACGACATGGAAGGAATCAAGCAGCTGCATGATGAGGTCAAGGAGATGCTGGAAGCTTCAACTAAGGAAGAAGACAGGGATGAGTTTTAAATGGTGAACCCTTCCTATGAACCGTTGTACGTGACTTATTTAGTATACTTCAATCGGGATCGGGATTACTTTGAATGTCATGAGGTACTGGAAGAGCTGTGGCTTAAGCTGGACCGAGACCCTGTATATAAAGGTTTGCTGCAAATTGCTGTAGGACTGTATCATTTTCGCAATGGTAACTATCGTGGTGGATACATGATGCTGGACAGTGCGGCACATAGGCTGGAACATGCTTCTTCGCACGCGCTGGGCATTAATATGGCGAAGCTGGTAGACGAGGCGCGCGCTTGCGCCCGGCAGCTTGCTGAAGCTGTTATGGAAGGTTCGGAAGAGCTTCAACGTCAACCGCCGGTTTATCGGGATTTGACGATTGAAATTGTCGAGCCCGGACTGCGTCAGGCCGTGGAGAAGGCATCATTGTCCGTTCCGGTCAACAACCCTCAGCAGAGAGGTCCTCGGCGTGGGGAAAAGCATGAGCAGCGTCAGCAGGCGCTGGAAGCTTCGATTAGGCGAAGACAGGCCGCTGGCAGCTTACGCTCAGCCCAGATGGAAACGAAGGATGCGCCTTGATGT
Organism: Paenibacillus sp. EKM10P; assembly: GCF_011800655.1. Taxonomy (NCBI): domain Bacteria; kingdom Bacillati; phylum Bacillota; class Bacilli; order Caryophanales; family Paenibacillaceae; genus Paenibacillus; species Paenibacillus sp. EKM10P. The sequence continues at coordinate 940,038 of NZ_JAALET010000001.1, forward strand.
TGTAGCGTATAATAAACGAGCAGCCCGATCCGTTTTATAGGGATCGGGCTGCTTTATCATTGTCAGACGTGAGGAGATTTATCTAAGAGGTCACGTTCTTTTTATATTTCTCAAAGAAGGCTTTGAAATCGTCGAGTGTGTATCCGTTGTCTGAAGGACTTTCCTTCAACCCACCTACCATACGTTCCTTTTCCACGCCTTTTTCGTAATAAACAAGCGTGGGAGTATACTCAATCTTGTACTTGTCCCAGCCAGCCTCATACTCACGCAGGTTAAATTCGTGCATCGTGATATTCTCCTGCTTGCTCAAAGGCATGAGCTTGGGAGTAGTGGCACGGCAGTGAACACAGTCGGAAGCGAAATGATAGACGAAAAAGCTTTCCTTTTTGTCAATTTTACTTTGTAAATCTTCTGGCTTAATAATTTGCTGATAGTTCGGATCATTTAGCAGTTCCTGGGTAGCAGGATTTAACGAGGCTGTGGAAACGCCGTACAGCTTGTTTTTAGTGCCCGAGTTTAAAGCGAGCAGCACTCCAAGCAAAATGACAAGCACAACAAAAAAGCCAATGACAGGGATAAGCTTTTTTTTGTTGGATTTTTGTGCGTTCAATGGAATCTCTCCTATCAAAATCTAAAATATGTAACTATGAACCTCATTATTATACAACATTACAGCTTGTAGTGAAAGTTTGTAAATCACACAGATATTGCCGGATAACAGGTTGATTATGGTACAATAAAATTTATTTTAACAGGACAGGATGATTACGATTATGGGTGTACAGCTCCCCACAGCATTTGTAAAGCGCATGGAACAACTGCTCGGTGATGAATTTGAGGCTTTTATGGCTGCCTATGACCACACGCCCCATGCCGGGATTCGCGTCAATACATTAAAAATTCCAGTAGAGGACTTTAAGGAACGTTCTCCGTTCGAACTGCGGCCGATTCCGTGGTGTCCCACAGGTTTTTACATTCCGCACGGCACTAAGCCTGGACTTCACCCTTACTATCATGCTGGGTTGTACTATGTACAGGAACCGAGTGCGATGTCTCCGGTTGAACTGCTCAATATAGCTCAGGGTGAAGCTGTTTTGGACTTGTGCGCTGCACCGGGGGGGAAATCAACCCAAATCGCAGCCAAACTGCAAGGAAGTGGCGTACTGGTGACCAATGATATTAGCGCCGATCGAACCAAGGCGCTGGCTAAAAATGTGGAACTGTACGGTGTGCGCAATGCCGTGGTATTGAATGAAAGCCCGGATCGTATCGCAGATGCTTTTCCTCATTTCTTCAACAAAATTTTAATTGACGCACCTTGTTCGGGAGAAGGTATGTTCCGTAAGGATGAAGATATGGCCAAACAATGGGAGACACACTCGGTAGAAAAATGTGTGGTCATGCAACGGGACATTTTGCGTGTAGCGGCCTCGATGCTGAGCGATGGGGGGAGAATTGTCTATTCGACCTGCACCTTTGCCCCGGAAGAAAATGAAGGAATGATTGCGGAATTTCTGGAGGCTCATCCCGATTTTAACGTAGTCCCTGTTCCTTCGGAAGCAGGTTTTGCACCAGGCCACCCGGAATGGATGAATGAAGAGATTGCATCGGCACATCCGGAACTGCGAGGTACAGCACGCCTATGGCCGCATCTTGTAGAGGGTGAAGGGCATTTTATCGCCATATTGCAGCATCAGGGTGGTGGTCGTGTCACTTCGACAGCAGATCACACTGAGTCAGGGGAACTGCCTCTATATACGAACAAGAATGAAAGAATATTAAAAATAGAAGCAGCATATTCGCACAAGAAGCAACATTTGCCCGTCAAGGAAGCGCTGCTCCCAAGTGTCCAAGGAAGGCGCACGACTGATGAGCCTAAACGAACCGGAAAAGGAATGGGCGGAAAGTCAGGCAAAGGAAAGACCACGCGCGGCTTTGATGGTAACAAGTCACGTATGGGCAAAGAAAATGCAAAATCTGCTGTACGCTCCCCGCATGATGTGTTGGAATCTTATCATCAATTTGTTCAGGAGCAGTTGGAGGTTTCATTTGCAGGCTACACGGTGGTCTACGGAGATCGAATTTATCAGTCGCCGCTGGCATCACATCGTTTGGACGGGCTTAAGGTGGTACGTCCGGGCTGGTTTATGGGAACCGATAGAAATGGTCGTTTCGTACCTTCACACCCACTGGCGGTGGCTTTGCGCTCTTTTGAGGCGGTTAGAAGCATCAACCTTTCCAGCTCGGATGCTGAAGCCATCCGGTATTTAAAAGGTGAAACCTTGTCCATCCCTGTTGAGAGAATGGAGCTTCGGAACGAAGTCCAACCCAAGGGCTATACTCTCGTGTGTATTGATGGTTATTCGGCCGGGTGGGGCAAATGGCAGGACGGCATGCTTAAAAATGAATATCCTACAGGCTGGAGGTGGACATCGGTATGAGTGGAAAAGGAAGACAAACTCAGCGTTTGGACAAAATTTTAACCCATATGGGCTATGGTTCCCGTAGTGATATCAAGAGACAGGTAAAGCAAGGTATGATCACAGTAAACGGACGGATCATCAAGGATAGCGGCTTACAGGTTCATCCATATCAAGATCAAATTGAAGTGAACGGCGAACTTGTTGTTTTTAGAGAGTATATTTACATCATGCTGCACAAGCCCCCAGGTGTTATATCTGCAACCGAAGATACGAGGGAACGAACGGTGCTGGATTTGCTGAGTGCGGAGGAACGACATTTCGAGCCTTTTCCAGTAGGGCGGCTAGATAAAGATACAGAAGGCCTATTGTTATTGACCAACGATGGCAAGCTGGCGCACGAACTACTATCTCCGAGGCGTCATGTCCCCAAAACGTATGAAGCTACGGTGTTGGGACTTGTCACGGAGGAGGATATCCTTCAATTTACAGCAGGAGTGGAACTGGACGATGGGTATGTCACCCTTCCCGCGCAGTTGACGATTCTTCGGCATGAACAGCCGCATCAGGCAGATGGGGAAGTCATTTCCTATATTTCGCTTGTAATCCATGAAGGTAAGTTTCACCAAGTGAAGCGCATGTTCGAGGCGGTTGGTAAAAGAGTGACCTACTTGAAAAGAACAGCCATGGGGCCATTGAAGCTGGATGATCAGCTTCCACTGGGCAGCTATCGAGAGCTGACTAGCGAAGAACTGGCATTGATCGGCCGTGATATAGTTTCCGCAACATCAGAAGCTTGATGGTAAGATTAAATATAAATGACGCACAGACTCGTACGAGATTCCTGTGCGTCATTTTAGGATATAGACAATTAGACAGAGCAGTATTCATAGGCAGTCTTCGATAACGAATCGTAATTTGCGAATTATTGTGCGCGTGCTGCCCGATTTTGTTTCACTTCCGCTGCCTTATAAGCTGTAACCTTGTTTTTACCTGTCGTTTTGGATATGTACATGGCTTGATCGGCCTGTTTGACGAGTTCATCCGGGTTCATTTCCTTCTTCACAGTACTGTGTCCGACACTGATAGTGACGATGCTTTCCTCAGCAACACGTTCGCGGATTCGTTCTGCGACCAGCGCCACCTTGGCCCGACGATCCACAACCATTGCGACCAGTTCCTCGCCACCGTATCGTCCGGTCAGCCCGATTTCATCCAGTTCGTCCTCCATAATCTGTGCCACCTGCTTGAGAACTTCATCCGCACGAGCATGGCCCTGCGTATCATTCAGCTTTTTGAAATTGTCAATATCGCAAAAAATGACCGACACGCGGATTCCCTGGTCCATATATCGTCGTAGTCGCCCCGAAAAATATTTACGGTTATACAGTCCTGTCAGGCCATCGGTAATGGAAGAACGATAAATCCTTTGGAGTAGCTCCACAATCCGTTCAAACAGGATGACAAATAACGTAGTGTAGTACAGCAATGGTAAAAATGACATCCACAGGATTGTGTTTGATCCGTCTGCTTCTTCAGGGATGTCATTTCGCAGCCAGAGAAAACCAAGCCAGAGCAGATAAGTGAATAGGCCTGCCATAAATTTCTTTGGCTGTCCGATTCGCGGGGTGATGAACAGAAGGCTTAATATAAGCACTAACACACGATAAAACAAAGTGAATCCAACCAACTTCACTGGGCTAATCCAAGTAGGCAGCAAACCTAAAGTCCAAGCCATTACTGGCAGTATTAATAACGCAGCCAGTAACAGCAAGACCCATTTTTCCATAAGCTTTAGCTTTCGGTAAAGCTGAAATACAGCGGCATTGATGAGCACGAAGGCAAACGCCTCCAAAGCATTTTTCCACACGATTCCCTGCAGTTGCATTTGGCCGCCGCCTGCCGAATAGAGATTCATCGCTTCATATGTCATAATAAAAATAGCGGCAACCGAAAAAAGGATATAGGCTTTTTTTCGTTGTCTGCTATATATGATCACGCACATTAGCGCCATCATGAGTATAATATACAAACCGCAGGCTGCACTTATGGCCCCGGCCAGAGATGGGGAGCCCAAGGTTCCCAATAAGGACAACAACGTCAACATCACCGACTCCATTTGTAAAATTAATCTATCTATTGAACGGACGATATCGTTCCGATACAATAGACAGGATTTATTCCAGTTAAAATGTTATAATTTTCTTTTGTGCCTAACATTTATTCTCAATATATCATCTTTCAGAAAATCCGGAAACCTATACATATATCCTGTGTTCCGGGCAGTTTAATGCTTGAAAGGGGAAGCACTCATGAAATTGCTACAGGCTCTCTTTTTCCCACCCGAGCAACCGGGAGGCGTTTCATCCATGATTCCATATTTGCAAGAGCGATTTACGTCCCCCCGTTGGGAAATGGAGTTATTTTCAATCCCTAAACGGATTCGTAACAAGGGTAGGGACGAAGTAATCTTTGATACCTTCGACTGGACGAGATATGAGCAATATCCTATCGTTCAAAAATATATTCAGACGTACCGTGATTATTTGTGGTGGACTCGGCTTCGTATTCAGAAGCCCTTTGACCTTATTCATGCTCATCATCCGATTGCCGGGCTAGCTATGAAAAACGTATTTCCTGATACCCCGCTCGTACAGACGATTCACTCTTCCTATGAGAAGGAGTTAATTCTGAACGGGAAAATAGAGGAGAACGGGCCTGAACACCAATTCTTAGTGTCACTGTACCGAGAAATGGAGCAGAAGGCGGATCGCCTGATAGCAGTATCGCAATCTTTTCAGCATTACTTAACACCTTATGTACAGCATCCGCAAGATGTTGTGGTTATTCCAAATGGATATGATGAGAAGCGATTTAAGCCCATTCCTCACGAAAATGAAGTGACACAGCTTATAACCGTTTGCCGACTTGTTCCCGCCAAAGGACTTGATATTCTATTACAGGCTTGCGCTGAGCTGAAAAAAAGAAATCAAGAATTTGTACTCCATATCATTGGTGATGGTCCGATTCGGCCTGAGATGGAAGAGATGGCGCGACAGCTGGATATATACCACGAGACGATTTTTTATGGATATACTCTTCACCCGGAAGAGTTTATGCCTTTCTTTGATGTATTTGTATTGCCTTCGCGGGCGGAGGCCTTTGGCTCCGTATTTGCAGAAGCGGCGTTGAGCTGTCTGGCATTGGTAGGTACAGAAGTAGGGGGAATACCGGAGCAGATTGAAAATGGGGTAAATGGTCTGCTCGTGCCACCCGATAATCCGAAGGCACTGGCAGACGCATTAGAAAAGGTCATCGCTGACCCTGCCTATCGTTATGAACTGGCTAGATCCGCCTGCGACAAGGCTAAATCAAGCTATTCATTAAGTCGTGCTGTTAACGAACTGAAAAAAATGTATTTGAAATTTCCGCACTAACCATGACGGGTATCACCTGGTTTGGAATCAGAATGCCGAAAGCTGGAGCGAGGACGTGAGGAGCGGAAAGGTCTTCCGCGTCCTGCTAAGATCAGTTTACTGACCCACATCAGACTGAGCATTCCAAAAATAGGATAAAGCACAGATAACAGTGAGCTGAAGCCGAACTGACTGATTAAAAAACAGGTGAGCATAATGAATAATGTAATGAGCTTGGGCGAAATTTGGACATGCTGACGAATTTGTAGACTGACTCCATAAATGTCGGCCACAAAGGTACTGAAGATCTCCATGAAAATGAGTAGAATGTATATGATTTCAACAAGGGCGCCTAGACGGTAAGCAATGCTTCCCATAGGGATTTCAAATTGCTGAATGCCTGGCATTTGCGCTGACATGACAAAATGTGCAGCCATCAGCATAAAGCCAACACCAATTCCGCCCAAAACACCGCCCCAGCGGATCGTTTTACGGGAGAAAGTTTGGCTGCCTAGAGGGACAAGCACGGCCTGAGCCATAGCCAGATTGAAGGACGTGTACAGGAGCGGAGATATCCATGTGCGTAGCACACTGTGGTCTGTCGTATTCGTAATAAAGCTTTGCGGATTGGGCATGGAAAGGGTACTGTGAACGAGCAAAAGAGATATAGTGATCATCAGCGGGACAACAATGGTGTTCATATGCAAAATCGCTTTAATACCTTTATTCAGCAGCAAGTAAGTTCCGATTAGTGTAATGAGCAGTCCAGTCTGGTAGTGCAGGTGAAGGTGCTCCACAAAAACAGAGCCGGCTCCTGCCAGCATGACGCTGTTCACGCCAATCAGCACAAAAAGTGTGAATATGCTGATCCATTTTCCGGCATTGGAACCAAAAAGGTGCTTGTTCAGATCCTCGTAGGAGCGGGCTGAAATATCATGAGCGATCAGCATCATTTTCGTACCCAACCATACAAATATGAGTGTGGACAGCATAATCGTGATTGTAGCCCAACGTCCATATTGCGTAAAGAATTGCAATATTTCTTGTCCGGTAGCGAAGCCGGCACCGACGATTGTACCAATGTATGTAAAAGCAATCTGAAAAACATGAATATTACGTTTCATTCCCAGTCCCCCCTTGCCTGCTTGAATAACGCTGCAGCGAGCATATAATACAAACTATGTTCAACTGAAATAGGACATGACTGGATGAGACTGAAAATAATTATACTGCATTTAATGAATAGCTTGACGGGAGCGTAATTTATGGGTCAAATCCTTGCGTGGATACTGGAATACGGATATTTGGCAATGTTCGGCTTGCTTGCCCTTGGAGTAGCTGGTATGCCGATACCCGACGAAGTGCTAATGATCGCCTTTGGCGGGCTCGTGTCTCAAGGACACTACAACTTTATTGCTGCGCTGGCAGTCACATTTTTCGGTAGTATGACAGGCATGATGCTTAGCTACACATTGGGTCGTCTGCTGGGCAAACCACTATTGCACCGATACGGTAAATGGGTGAGGCTTACGCCTTCCAGGATTGCTTCTTCCGAAAATTGGTTCGGGCGCTATGGTACCTGGGGAATTTTGTTCGGATATTTTGTCCCCGGCTTGAGACATGTGTCATCCTATCTGGCAGGTACAACCCGTCTAGGTGTTTTTCGCTATATCGGCTATGCATCGGCAGGAGCGTTGCTGTGGTGTGGTACATTTTTGGGGATCGGGCATGCGGTGGGCATGCACTGGGAACAGGTGGCTAAGCTGATGGAGAAGGTGACTCATCGGGTGGGCCTGATCGTTATTCTTTTAATCGTTTTGGGAGGAATCACCGCATGGTTCTGGAACAAACGTAAAAAAAATATCACATGAATGCATGGAAAACAGGCTATAGCTTGAAAGCGACGGGTGAAGTATGGTACTTTTACCGCATAGGAATGCCGTGGGAGGTCATGGAATGGAAGTATTAAAGAAACGAATTTTAAATGAAGGTGTGATTGCGTCAGATCAGGTACTAAAGCTGGATGGATTGCTTAATCACCAGGTTGATCCAGAGCTGACAATGGAAATGGGACGAGAGTTCGCAGCCCGTTTTCGGGAAGAGAAGATCACTAGAGTAGTGACCGTGGAATCCTCAGGCATTGCCATCGGGTTTGCGACAGCGTTGGAGTTGGGTGTACCGTTGGTATTTGCTCGTCGTAAAAAGACTTTATTAGCTGATCCAGATGCGCTGTGTGAGCGTGTACCTTCGTTTACAAAAGGGATTGTCACAGATATTATGCTGTCTCGTCAATTTATTCATGAGCATGATCGTGTTTTGTTCATTGATGATATTATCGCTAATGGCGATGCGGCACGAGGCATGGTTAAAATTATTCAACGCTCCGGAGCGGAGTTGGTTGGATTCGGAGTTGCGGTTGAAAAAATGTTTCAGGCCGGAGCCAGAACCATTCGTGAGCAGGGCATTCGTGTAGAATCATTGGTTAAAATTTCGTCATTGGCTGACGGTAAGATAGAGTTTGCTGAATAGTAACAATTCGAAGCTTCGGATCCTTATTTCTAATAATAACCTTTGCATGAGCATCAATTTCGCTTATAATATATATAAGGTTTGGGAGAGGAGGCAGCAACATGGGGAATGAACAATTGACCGAACAGTTTTTTCTGGAAAAACTGGCAGCGGCTAAAGTGCATTTTGAACGCGCCTTGGATTGTAAGCATACGGAATTCGACGATTTGTATCCCTATATGATTGAACATCCTCAGTTTTTTTGGTATAAACGCTATGTGGCCTGGTCTGAGTTGCTGACATTGGTTAACCTATGCGAAGAATTGTCTTTCTCTTGGAAAGAAGAATTTACTGCTCACCAAGTGGAGTATGTAGAACAGCGAGTGTTGTCTGCACAAGTGCTGGACTTCTGGTACGAGAAGAACGATACAAAAGAACATGATCACAGTGTAAATCAGTCGGGATAATTTGTTGCTCTGTTGGCAATCCATATAAGTAGTAAGCGGAAAGAGACCTAAATGATTTGTTTAGGTCTCTTTTTAAACTTTTTCATGCATATAAAATTATGGCCATTGTGTTGAAAAAAATGGGCAAGGAGGGGACATGAATGATAATGGACGAAGAATTGGATGCTTATCGACTTTCTGGTGAAAAGGTACGCGTCGTACGCGATGGATTGGAGTCCAACGATGTGGTTGGCATTGTACTGGCATGGGATGATGAACAGGTGCTTATTCGCCGCCAGAATCGACGTGTGGTCAAGTTGGATCGCAGCTATACATATCAGCCGTTCAGCGAGCCGCGACACAATCCGATAGATCTGGATTAAGAAACGAGTTCCAAATGGGGATTGGCTAAAAAACGGGTGTTTCATTAGGCATACAGAAACTCTAAATCGGACACAGTAATGAAGGAAAACTCAACAGAGAGGGCGTGCTGTGTCAATGACGGTTATGGACGAAAAAGTACATGCATACAAGGATCAAATCAGCCATTTGGAAGATAAGTTGCCCGAGGTAGTTCATGCCTATCATCGCTTTACCGGAGAATGCTTTCAAGCCGGCAGTTTAGATGAAAAAACCAAGCAACTGATTGCACTAGGTATTGGCTTATTTGCCAACAATGAGGTGTGTACGTTTTATCATGTGAATGAGGCGCGTTCCAAAGGAGGCAGTGATCAGGAGATTATGGAGACCGTTGCTGTAGCTGCTGCAGTTGGTGGAGGACATGCTCTAAGTCAAGGGGTTACCCGTGTACAGAAGGCGTTACATTAAAGCGAATCATTCATACAGATAACTTATAATCGTAATAGCGGACATAGATTGATCTCAACAAATGATGGTTATGAAAAGAAGCTTCCGAGCACAGTTAGTGCCTGCGGAAGCTTCTTTTTGCGTGTAGTGCGGGGATTATGCTCTTTTACTTGCAGCAAAAGCAGCAGGGCGAGGGGATTTATGCTTGTAGGCAGAAGAGGATGCAACCCAACTTCGCCCAACAACGCGTAGGGGTTTGGGGGTTGAGTTATTGGGTAATTCGGGGCGATATTTCTCTGGTAAAGGTAGAGCTGCCGTATGAGGCAAAGAGGTAGGGAGCCCCAAATAAGCTCGCATTCGTTCATACATTTCTTTGCGGAATGCGGACATAGGCATACTGAACTGTTCTTTGACGCCTTTATATATATAGGTGGCGTGAACGCCGGAGTGGTTTTGTTGGATGTCTAGAACACGAATGTGATACTTCTTAAATTCATGTTTGATTTCAGATAGCAGGATTCCGGTACGATCTATTCCTGCGTTAACCATTTCGACATAAAGATCAGGGGTTTTCAGCACGCCGCTTTCCTCAAGAATTAGGCTGTCACGCTCAAATACTTTTTGAATAAAGGTAAGGAGTAGATAACTTTTCACAAGAGAGCATGGATGCTGAGTAGTATCTGAAGAGATCATTACCATTCACCGCCTTAGGGAAATGTGATGATAATTCATAGTCATCGAAGTGAAAGAACATAAGTTAATAGGAACCTATGTTCTTATATTATCGTATTATTCCTTTTTTATCAAGAATAAATAAAGAAAAATAAAAGGTTTGACAACTTTATTTGAGCATGGTATGATCTATCTTGTCGCTAAGAAAGATTGATTCTTTTGAAATAGACGACAAATATATATGCGGTCGTGGCGGAATTGGCAGACGCGCACGGTTCAGGTCCGTGTGGGCTAACCCCCCGTGGAGGTTCGAGTCCTCTCGACCGCATCCATTTAGAAAAGGTTTATAGAATTGCTCTCGTAGCAGTTTTATAAACCTTTTCTATGTTTCGGAGTTATTGCAGATTTCCCAGGAAGGACAATATAAGGACTTGAATTTTATTCAAGTCCTTGAGCAATTCTTTTATAAGTTCAATTTTTAAGATATGATAGAAAGTAACACGTTTTATGATGAAGCTATTGAAAGGTTGGATGGAAGATGGAGAAAGCAACTTTTGCAGGTGGGTGCTTCTGGTGTATGGTGACTCCGTTTGAGGAGCAGCCGGGGATTCATAGTATTGTCTCAGGCTATACTGGAGGGGCGATTTCCGATCCGACCTACGAACAGGTTAAAACAGGAACAACAGGGCACTATGAGGTGGTGCAGATTACGTTTGATCCTGAGCTGTTTCCTTATGAAAAGCTACTTGAATTGTATTGGCCGCAAACAGATCCTACCGACGGAGAAGGTCAATTTCAGGACCGAGGCACACAATATAAACCTGCCATTTTTTATCATACGGAGCAGCAACGTGAGCTTGCACAGCAATCCAAGGAACAATTGGTACAAAGCGGACGCTTTGATAAGCCAATTGTAACGGAGATTCTTCCGGCTTCGATTTTTTATCCGGCAGAGGATTATCATCAGGATTATCACAAGAAGAATGTGAAACATTATAAGGAAGATCGAGCCCAATCCGGTCGTGATGAATTTATCGACAAAAACTGGTAATCAGTTTTAATATACGTTATTATGCGCACTTCAAGGCAGATCTGAGATTATATCTCAGATCTGCCTTGTACATATTTAAACGGTTTTACTCACACAATGAAGGGACAGAGAAGGAGGCTGACCCGCAAATGAGTACACGACGGAAACTGCACATGAGAAATATAATAAAAAAGGCTTTAAAAGCATCACGCAGCCGGAAGGATTCGTCTTATGCGCTTGCACACCATGCAAGATCTAGAATGCAAATAATTGTAGTGCTTTGTATTTCAGTCTGTATGTTATTTATGATCTGTAAAACTGCTGTTGCCGAAGCAATAGACCAGCAGAACCAGCAGCAAAAAAGGGTTGCTGTCATTATTGATGATTTAGGGAACAATATGAAAGGTACCGAGGAGATTCTAAATTTACCTGTCAAAATCACCGTTGCTGTCATGCCCTTCCTGCCAACAACCAAACAGGACGCTATGGAAGCGCATAAGCGTGGTCATGATGTTATCGTCCATCTTCCAATGGAGCCCAAGCAGGGCAAGCCTGAATGGCTTGGACCGGGAGCAATCAAGGCTAATATGACGGATGAAGAAGTACGCGCCAAGGTGACAGCAGCAATTAAGGATGTTCCTTATGCCATAGGAATGAACAACCATATGGGCTCCAAGGTCACCTCAGACAAGCGCATTATGTCCGTCGTTCTTGATGTTTGTAAGGAATATGGACTATTTTTTGTTGATAGCCGTACTAATTATTGGTCAGTGGTGCCTGAACTTGCTGCTAAAAAGGGAATGCCACCGGTGCGAAATGATGTTTTTTTGGATGATGTTCATACACTCGCTCATGTGAATCGGCAACTTAGTAAAGTGGTCGAATGGTTGGCAGAGCACGATACCTGTGTAACGATTGGACATGTCGGCGTGTCCGGTATGTATACCTCCTCAGGGCTTCATTCATCGGTCCCTAAATTAAAGGAGCATGCACAATTTGTCGGTATTAGCGATCTGGTGCGTGATGTATGGGGATGGACAGGAGACCCAGCCACGAATACTACCATGCCGTCAGATGCGCAATAATGCCTTCGGCAATAGCTTCAGCAATCCTTTTTTGACCGTGATCCCCGGAAAGCATGGCTCTGTCCTGCTCGTTGCTGATAAATCCGGTTTCCACTATTACAGCGGGATGTTGGATTTTATTCAGAAGATAAAAGGGTTTTCCATATATGGTTTGTCTATTCATGCAAAATAAGCGGTTTAATGAATGCTGAATCCGTTCAGCTAACAGATAGCTGCTGCCTTCATCCTGATACAGCACAATGGGTCCGCGTTTTTCGGCACGTTTGGTCCAATTGACATGCAGACTGACAACCAAAGAAGTAGGCAGTTGCTCTGTCAGGCTTTTACGTTGGGCGAGATCTTTAAGATGCCGCGATTTGGACTGCAACCAACGGTTATCATCACTCAGTGCGTAGTCCTTGTCCCGATTCAGGACAGCAGGGTAACCCTGGGAACGTAAGATCAAGTATAGTTTTTGAGCAATAGCAAGATTGATATCTTTTTCCAGAAGTCCTTTGTGACTTGTTCCACCATCCACACCACCATGACCTACATCTATCAGGACCACGGGTTTGGCAAAAGCGTGATAGGACCGGTTGAACAGGGGTTCTGTATGCTTGTTTATTTCGGTGCTTTTCTCTTCAGGCAGAGTAGTTGCATAAGCAAACGGGGTAAATACAGCACTACAAAGGAGGCAAAAACTTAACCCCAGCCCGGCCAGGCACATCTTCTTTAACTTTTTATTCAACACGTTCTATTCCTCCAATGGACGAATTGATTGTTTACTGAAAACCATGCATAACAGACGTCAAACCTAAAGTAGCGTAGTTGTCTTCAAATATAACAATAAGCCTTGAGGGAACTGTTATATTGAAGATAGTATGTTCCATTTAAGGGAAACCATGCATAGTTATCCCGCAAGGGTTAGAGCTGCTGAAAACTGTGCAAGCTAGTGGTATTTGAACCTAACGTGTAATTTGGTATACCAAGATACGGTGATCGGAAATGTTAGGTCAGATGAAGGAGGTCATGGAGGATGGCGAAGAGTGACGAACTGGTGACGTACATTACAGAGCGGATTGTGCGTTATATGGAAACGCCGCGCGATGTTCGACGCAGCCAAAAACAAGCCAAGGAGCCGTGGGTAAGCAAATGGTTTGGAATGTTGCCTCTCGCTCTGAAAATGTGGATAAAATCCACACGCAGAGAGCGAAGAGAGCAACGTTAAACACGCCAAAGAGACCACAAGAGGCATGGGGTATGCCATTTGAGGTCTCTTTTTATGTTGTTTAGGGATAATTTCAAATACCTTTTTATGGTTACTGAAATAACTAAGATTTCAAATACAAAAATTCACCATAGGGCAACAACTTTTGTAGTGGCACAAATCGGGAAAGTCCATCGTGGTAGGTCAATGCATATAAAATGGGTTCGGACGGATGATCAGGAGAAATCCAAGCTTGATACCCGCTAATGGATAAGGGGCCCCCAAAGGCAAAATTGATACTTGTGGCAGAAAAAATCATACGCCGTGAATTACTGAGTGCGTCCATAAATTGGCTAGTATTGTGGATGGAAAGTTTGTGCTTAGGTTGAAGCCAACCCAGATCATCGTAGGGATCGAAAGGATCAGACGACACAGTAACTGCTTGTGCCTGAGTTTTCAAAAAGGGTATAGATGAAGAAGTCGCGTTGTTCTGGAGCTTATGCTTCCAGCTCCCATCTGCTACTTCAACAGGTAGCGGATCGCCAGTAACAGCATCAATACATATTTGGCTACCCGTAGAGGAACGTACCTGCCAGTAGGCTAATAGAGGTTCCTCATACATAGGTGTAATTTGTAGCTTGTCGATAGAAGAAAATTCGGTTTCTGTGAGCGACTTAAGGGATTGACGAAGTATATCCATACTATAAGGTCCGCCTGGCCCACTCCCGTATTCGTTGAGTTGATAAGCGCCGTTTGAGTCTGATCCGATAATCAGGTAGCCGATGTATTCTCCTGCATGGTTCACTTGAACAAGCCAGCTATGGGTTCCAGGTCCGAGCGGATGGTAGCTGAGCTCGGTGTCTTTCCACGAAGCAAAAGGGGCTTGCGACGATAGAGATTGTACGGTATCGTTCGCTGTCCGTTTCACGTCCTCAGGCACCCCTTGCTGCTGAGTAGGAGGCTTTGATGAAACGTCACCCGGGGATGTGGAAGAAGTAGAAGGGGTCCTGGATTCCATTGGAGGAACCTGGGAGCTTTCGTTGTAGTTGGATGCTGAGCTTACATTGCTTTCTTGAACGGCTGAGGGAGCCGCATGAATGGAAGCGAACGGACAGATTGCGGACAGGCCGATCAGCACAGCTGCGATCATACCTACGCTATAATGCCCGGAATGATTTTTTTTCAATGGAATCCACCTTTCTGTCGGATGGCTTGCCGACGGAGGCATTCTTTTTTAACTAGCATACAGCCTGTCTGATGAAAAGACTGCTGTACCCTGTCGGCGCAAATGTCGTATCCAGGTTCGCTTTTTGCTGTCGATACATAGGGGACAAGCTTGACCACGCTTGTGGTTCCAGCAGCGGAAACTGATGTAGGCTGAAGCAAGATGTTACAACTTGACGACATGTCTGCTACTAACCTGCGAAGGAGCGTGAGATATCAGTTACCGCAGATGAAATATGCCGCAGTTAATGGCGGATACGAGTACCTTTGGCTCATATTGCCATACCATTTCTTTACGACGTGCTTGATGCTGCTCTAATACGGATTCTTTTTTATCCTCTTCTTCTTTCTGTTCCTTGATTAGGTCTTCGTAGTAGTGGTCAATAACCTCTAGTTCCTCGCGCAATCGTTCCTTCGCCTGCTCAGCCCAACCATAATCTTGTTGTCGGAGCTGTTCGGTGAGATAGCTTTCAAGCGAGGTGGAAGCCTCAGGGACAGATAGCTGCGCTGGCTGTACATGCATATTGCCTGCCAGCAGCGGGCTGAGCTGCCGGGTTTCGAGCATAGCGCCAAAATTGGCTACAATAGTGCCACTTTTGAGTGAAATACCTAGCCACTGAAGTTCCTCGCGCTTCAAATCGCAGGCAAACTCAATCTTGTAGCAGACGCTGAGCCAAGCCTCATAGACTACCGGAGAACGGGCAGACAACTGACGGGCATCCGGCTGCTCGAACAAATAAACATATTTCCCTCCATCCCGAGCAGCTTCAAAAATTTGATGCAGCCGACGGCTTCCGTATCGGAGTTCCTCCTGCATAATGCGACCAGGACCTAATTGCGGTAACGTCGGTACATGACCGAAGTAACGCCCCATGACCTGATCTTGTGCTGCGTTGCCAGCTACAGGAGCTGGTGGCGTCTGATCCGCTAAACGTTCCTGTTCTGTCCGATAGGCTTCCCCATCAAAGATGAATGTGAAGGACATGGTTTGCGCTGGAACGCCAGTACGCTCTACGTATCCCCAATAGTAGGGGCGATTTGTCAAGGCTTTATCTGCCTCTGGAGACAGCTTGACAGTTACATGGTGGGGAGACCTCTCAATGATGCTGCACCCAGTAGATTCCAGATAAGTGTGGACAAAACGCTGGACTTGCTGTGCATTCATAGTCAAGTCTAGCGACCCCCTTTCACACTGCGTCGAGCTTTGGTTGGAGGAACTGCATCACCTGCTAAGCCTAACAAATCCTCGGTAACACTTGAGTTTACTCCTGTTAGCCGTCCTTTAAGCTGTTTTGTTCCAGGTGACTTATCGGTTGCTACATTTGGAGAGACTGACGGGTCTGTGCGTATTTGTGCTATTTCTTGTTTGATGGAATCCAGCGAGTGGCCCAACTTTTGCATTTTTCTACGAATTTCATCATCACTACTGGACTCAAGCATGATTTTATATAAACTCTTTTCAATGGATTCTTTTTTCTCAAACTTTTCCAGAATAACGTCCAATCCGCCAATGACCATCTCAAACATATTAATCTTTTCATGCAGAAGGTGCAGGATATGCTCTTCAATCGTTCCGGTAGTGGATAGGTTGAAGATATTTACGTCATGCTTCTGTCCGAGTCGATGCACCCGTCCAATCCGCTGTTCCACGCGCATGGGATTCCACGGCAAATCGAAGTTAATCATGTGGTGACAAAATTGCAGATTAATGCCTTCACCGCCTGCTTCTGTAGCAATCATGACCTGAATGCGACCACGGAACAGATCCATCATCCAATCTTTGCGGCCCCGGTTCATACCGCCTCGGTAAGGAACGGCAGACAGTCCGCGATCCCGGAAATAGTTTAGTAAATACTCCTGTGTGGCCCGATATTCTGTAAAAATAATCACTTTTTCGTTCATCTTCCGGATGAGCTCCAGTGCTTTTTCTGCTTTGGAATTGGCCTTGATCGCTTTAATGTGTGCGACCAAGTCCCAAACACGATCACGTAGGGGAGAGTCAGGAGCCATCTTTTTGGACAAATTGACCAGCGTGACGAACACAGCGTCCCGGCTACTGCACACCTCCCGTTGAAGGGTAACGAGAGACAGCATGCTGCTTAAATTTCCGCCATTCGCCTGATATTGTTCTTTGACAAAAGAGGTCACCCCATCGTACAGCGCTTGCTCTTCTGGCGAGAGTTCCAAGTGAATGTTGGAAACATTTCGTTTAGTGAATTGAACAGGACCTTCTCCACGACGATTGCGGATCATGACTTTAGACAGCTCATCCTTGAGCTGGTCTTCATTTTTGGGCAGACGTTTATCTACAACAAAGTTGGCTGAAAAATCGCCTTGTCTTCCCAATTGACCGGGCTTGAGTAACGTGATCAGATTAAACAGCTCAGATAGATCGTTTTGTACAGGTGTGGCTGTCAGGAGCAAACAATATTTTTTACGCAACTTCATAATGAACTGGTAGTTGGATGTTTTTTTATTCTTCAGCTTATGAGCCTCGTCAATAATAAGCAGGTCATAATCGGTATCTAGCAGGATGTTACTATGTGGCTCCCGTTTGGCCGTATCCATAGAGGCTACGACAACCTCGGAAGACCAAGAATACGCTTTTTTCTGGGCGACTGCGGGAATGCCGAATTTGCTATTCAGCTCACGCACCCATTGCAGGACCAGAGAAGCGGGTACAAGAATAAGCACTTTGGAAGCCAGCCCGCGAACCAGATATTCCTTAAGGATCATTCCGGCTTCAATCGTTTTGCCTAGGCCGACCTCATCGGCAAGAATGGCACGTCCAGACATCTCAAACAGTACCTTTCGAGCGGTATCGAGTTGATGGGGCAGTGGAGTGAGGTCTTGCAAATGCTGAAGACATTGAAGCTCATCAAAGCTCGGCACCAGCTTGGCCTTTTCCGCCTCGATTGCCAGCTGATACAGATCCCAATCTCCCCAAGGACCTCCCTTGTGCAGGCGTTGGTCCAGCTCGTCCTGCCAGCTGCGGTCAAATTGTATCGGAACAGGCAATGGTGCTTGGCTTTGTGTGTGCTGGGAACTTGTCGGTTTGGCTTTCATGGTGATTCCCTCCCTCCTAGTAGTAGCACCGTTGAAGCTCTTGGCTCTGTCACATATATGACATCTATTTTGCACAGATCGTAGATGTAGTATGGACGGAAAAAGATATCTTCATAACAGGAGGGATAAAATCCTTTAGCTGCCTTCCATTAACTTTTGGAGTTTACTTTCCGTAGAAGTTTGCGCATTGGGGGTGTATATGCTGCAACGGAGATCGACACTGCCTTGTACCTGAAGGGAAGTCAGGTCAAATAACATTTTGCCAGCCTTAGCATGACGAAATTCAATGAGCACTTCTGGAGCGGAGCTTACCTCACTCTGATTCCAAAGCTCGTTAAACTCTGGGTAGGCCTGACTCATGTTTTGTATAAACTGAGCATACCAGGGGTCTGTCACGTATTGCCCGTAATAAGCGCGGAATATAGCAAGAAACCCCTTTACAAAGTGTTCCCAATTCACAGCCAGACTTTTAAACTCCTTTTTGGTAAATAGCAGTTCGATCATATTGCGCTGCTCATGTGGTAGTTCAGCAAAATCCATAAAAACATGAGCAGCAGCTTCGTTCCAGCCGACAATATGGCAGCGCCGATCTGAAATAATAGCAGGACAGTAGTGCAACTCTTGTACGATCTTTTGCAAAGATGGAGAAATGATCGCTTGTTCTTCAGGAGCAGGAAGGTTATGAGACCCGGCTTCCAGCGCTAAATCGTACAAATATTTACGCTCATCCGTGTTCAACTGCAAGGTAGCAGCAATAGCATCCAGCACGGAGGCAGAGACCTTAATATCCCGACCCTGCTCCAGCCAGGTATACCAGGTTGTACTGACACCTGCTAGCTGAGCGACTTCTTCTCTGCGTAAACCTGGTGTTCTGCGACGTGATCCAGGGGGAAGACCAACCATATGCGGATGTAGGCGGGCCCTTTTTGTTTTCAGAAAAACAGATAGTGCTTCCAGACGTGCTTCCGTTTTCATTAGATATTTTCTCTCCATTCGATGAGTGTATCTGAAGTAATTAATTCAGGCGCTTACTATAGTAGTGTTCATTATACCAGGATAAACAAACACTTGTAATAGGATAAGACGAGGGTAAAATGAGGATTATAAGTAAGCCATCGAGCAGGAGGAATGAATAGCTTATGCAAAGAGTAGTGATAACAGGTATGGGTGTCGTTTCGCCATTGGGCAATGAAGTAGGCACGCTGTGGAACAATTTGCTGGAAGGCAATTCAGGTATACGTAAAATAGATTCATTTGATGTGTCCGATTTAAAAGCACAAATTGCTGGACTGGTACAAGATTTTGAGGCAGAAAAGCAGTGGGGCCGTAAGGATGCCAGACGAATGGATCGATTTACCCAGTTTGCATTATATGCGGCAGAGCAAGCGCTCAAGGATTCTGGTCTGGAACTGGATCACACTGATCTGGAGCGTGTAGGTGTCTATGTGGGGTCAGGAGTCGGCGGTTTGGATTCGTTGGTAGATAATGTGGACGTGCTGTTACATCGTGGTCCGGGTAGAGTTAGCCCAACGCTGGTACCTATGATGATCTCGAATATGGCTGCTGCACAAATAAGTATCGCGTTCGGAGCGATGGGTCCTACGCTTTCACCTGTAACGGCTTGTTCTATTGGGAACACTGCAATTGGAGAGGCGTTTCGGACCATTCGTACAGGAGATGCGGATGTCATTTTTGCCGGCGGAGCTGAAGCCGCAGTGTCCCGATTGGCCTTGGCAAGCTTCGCTAATGCAACTGCCTTGTCAACACGTAACGAGGAGCCTTCGACAGCAAGCCGACCGTTCGATCAGGATCGTGACGGCTTCGTCATGAGTGAAGGAGCGGGTATCCTGGTACTGGAGTCGCTGGAGCACGCTACCCGGCGTGGGGCGGAAATCTATGGTGAGGTCATCGGTTATGGAGCGAGTTCGGATGCCTATCATATGGTTGCACCGCATCCTGAAGGAACCGGAGCTTACCTAGCAATGAAAGCGGCCCTTCATTCGGCTCGCATCTCCCCTGAAGAAGTGGACGTGATCAGTGCCCATGCAACGAGTACAGTTGTAGGGGATATCGCTGAGACCCTGGCAATCCACAAGCTATTTGGTGAATATGCCTATCAGATTCCAGTTACCGCGAATAAGTCCATGCTAGGTCATATGCTAGGAGCTGCGGGCGGCGTCGAGGCGATTGCGCTTGTTCAAAGTCTTCGGGAAGGCATCATTCCGCCAACAATGCATCTAGACAATCCCGATCCTGCTTGCGATCTGGATTATGTACCTAACGAAGCACGCAAGGCTCCACTAAATATTGGGTTATCTAATTCTTTCGGCTTTGGGGGTCATAATGCGGTCATTGTGCTGAAACGCTATGAGTCATAATACGTAATGATTTTTGAACCTCAGGTGCTCTATCCGACTGGATCTAGCATCTGAGGTTATTTTAATCTAGGCATGATAGATTCAATTTAAATAAGAGATAGAGTAAGATGGAGGAAAACATTTGGAGGGACGGGAAGCCATGATCATAATCAGGAACATAGAGCCAGCAGACGCTGAAGTATATTGGAATTTAAGACTGGAAGCCTTAAAAATGAACCCCGAAGCTTTTGGAACCTCCTACGAGGAAGCTGTACAAGTTTCGTTATCTGATGTAGTGAAGCAAATACAAAATAAGAGAGACCATTACATACTTGGTGCATTTACAAAGGATCATCAGCTGGCTGGTATGACCGGATTTAGAAGAGAAAACAAAATAAAGACACAGCATAAAGGTGCGATTTGGGGAGTTTATGTACCACCGATTTACCGAGGTCAGGGGATCGCTAAGAAACTCTTATTGGAAGTTATCAGTCGAGGTAGAAAAGTGGAAGGATTAAAACAAATCAATCTGAGTGTGGTGGCTGCCAATCAAGCAGCTGTCGAGCTTTATAGGAAATTGGGGTTTAAAACCTATGGTATTGAAAAGAACGCTTTGGAATATCAAGGTCAGGGATATGATGAGGAACTCATGGCTTATTTTTATTAAGGGTGAAAGGTTTTGAAAAACATGAAAATTGATCGATTGCTTTCTATCGTCATTTTGCTGCTGAAAAGAAATAGAATACAAGCAAAGGAACTCGCTGATTTGTATGAGGTTTCGATTCGGACGATTTATAGAGATATTGAAGCGATTAGTCTGGCTGGTATCCCAGTAGTAACTTTTCAGGGAGCAGGTGGAGGAATCGGCCTGATGGAAGGATATCGCCTGGATCGTAGTATGTTGACGGATCATGATATCAAGGACATTGTGATGGGCTTGCAGAGTTTGTCCTCGTCGTTGGGCGGTCCCAACGTATCCCGGTTACTTCATAAATTTGAAAGCATTATACCAGAGTCTGAAAAAGAGCAATTTAGTGTCCGTACCACACAGTTTATCGTCGATCATTCGGGATGGGGAAATCAGTCTGTCCAGGAAGCTAAATTAATCAAGATAAAAGAGGCAATGAGTCAAGCCCGTACGGTTGCTTTTACCTATCGAAATGCGGAAGGAGACCGAACAGAACGGGATGTGGAACCGCATACGCTTGTGCTGAAAGGGCAACAATGGTTTGTGTATGCGTATTGTCCCGACAGGGGGCAATTTCGGTTGTTCAAGCTTTCCCGTATGAATGAGCCTGTGGTTACAGAGACGGCTTTCACTCGCAGGGATCTTTCTAATGAAGTGCTACCGTGGAATGAGGGGCGGATGACGGCATCCAGCGCTGTACAACCATTTACGCTACAATTTAACCGCACCTCAAGACATCTGGCGGAGGATTGGTTTGGTGTGGAAGCATTGAACGAGCAGGAGGAAGGGATTTACACGGTTTCAGTCCCGTTTCCTGAGGATGCGTGGGTGTACGGATTTATTTTAAGCCTCGGACCGGATGTGATTGTCAAAGAACCAGCCCATTTGCGAGATAAGATTTATAAGATGGCGTTGCGTATTGCGTCTAATTATGAAGAAGAACAGAAATTATAGAATAATTATTAGACTAAAGTAAAACGAACCTGACCCATAGTTGTCAGGTTTGTTTCATTATACTGGTGGCATACCAGATACGAATTGGCGAAAGGGGATTTACGAGAATGGATAAAGCTTGTCAAAGTTGCGGGATGCCACTGGAGCATGAGGGTCAATATGGGACGGATGCACAACATCATAATACAGATGAGTATTGCAAGTATTGTTACAAGGAAGGTGCATTTGTACAGCCTGACTTGACAATGGAGGGAATGATCCAGCAGTGTGTGCCGATCCTGGTAGAAGAGGGGATGCAGGCAGAAGAGGCGATTTCGATGCTGCGTAATTATCTACCAAACTTGAAGAGGTGGCGATCTTCAGAGGATGCAGAGCTTCAATTTGATGGCCCCATTCGGGAAGAGTACCGAGGTGAAATCCATTTAATTGGACTAAAAGCACGTACAAATAATCAGAAGGAACAAACGTCCCAGGGAATCATTCCAAACATGTGGGAACGTTTTGTAGGTGAGGATGTGGCAGGCCGGATCAGAGGTCCTCAAGGACTTGCTTCCGTCTATGGTTGCTATACTGACTATGAAAATGGAGCTTTGGGCGAGTATACATTTTTTATCGGAAAGGAAGCGGCTGAGGATTTCCAAGCTCCTGACGATCTTGAAGAACTTGTAATTCCGGCTGCACGCTACGCTATTTTTCAGGCAACCCATGAACCTTCTTCTGTCTTCCGTGTATGGCAGACAATTTGGGCATGGGCCGCGACGGGACAAGGGGAGCGGACCTACACAGGTGATTTTGAAGTGTATGGCAATCCAGATGAACCTGTTTTGATTTATATTGCAATCAAGTGATGGTTTACAGTGATAGAAGAGAACCGCCTAGGCCGTTGTTGAGGCCCAGGAGGTTTTTCGTTGATCCCATCCATATGGATGTACCATCAAGTTGAACGTCGAGTCATCGCCCAAAAAATGAGAGCCAGAGCACTGACACCCGCCCCCAATAGGCAAACTCCGTTCCACCCAGCATAGGTATACATGTGAGTGGAGGTAATGGCTCCAGTGGCGCTACCGATGGAATAAAAGATCATGTAGCCTGCGGTAAGTCGGCTCCGTGCTTCAGGGCGAACGTTGAAAATCAAGCTCTGGTTAGTGACATGTACAGCCTGTACGGCCAAATCCAAAAGAATGACACCAAGAGTTAAAGCGAATAGAGAATGCTCGGTGTAGCGTATAGGTAGCCAGGACAGCAGCAATACAACTAGTGCGATACCTGTCGTTCGTTGTCCCAAGCCTTGATCAGCAAGTCGCCCTGCTTGGGCTGCTGCTAATGCTCCGGCGACTCCAGCCAGGCCGAAGGCCCCAATTGCAGTGTGTGAAAGAGACAATGGGGGAGCACTAAGAGGTAATACAAGCGAAGTCCATAATATGCTAAACGCTGTGAAAATGAGCAGCGCAAGGACAGCACGAATACGCAGAATTCGTTCTTGGACGAACAGTGCGATAACCGAGCGAAGCAACTGCCCATAGGAAAGTGTGGCGCTTGTGGGTTCGTTCTTTGGGAGTACTCGCAATAGAGCCACAGCCATAAACAGCGTAAGTATAGCAGAAATAAGGTAAACTGAACGCCAGCCTGCCAGATCAGTTAATACACCGGCAACGGTTCGTGCGAGTAAAATGCCGATAACGACTCCGCTGGTTACCAGTCCTACGACCTGCCCGCGTTCAGTCGGATGAGCCAAGGTCGAGGCGAATGCCACGAGTGTTTGAGTCACTACAGCCAGCAGCCCAACCATTGCCATGCCCATAAGCAGTATTGTACGGGTAGGGGCAAAGCTAACCAGGATTAATGCCAGCACAGATAGCAGCATCTGTCCTGTAATCAGGCGCCGCCTGTTCAAGAGATCGCCAAGCGGGACGAGTAGCAGCAGTCCTAACGCATAACAAATTTGCGTGACGGTAATAACGATACCGACCGATGAGTGTGTAATGCCAAACTCGTGCGCCAGCGCATCCAGTAATGGCTGTGCATAGTAAATGTTAGCGACAGCCAGCCCGCAGGCTATGGCAAACAAGAGCGCCACAGACCGGGATAGGACCGGAATGGGAGCTATTTCGGCAGTGCTGGCTACCGTTTGATGGGGGAGCAGTATCGCCTTTTCTTCTGACGTCTTCATTTTCACATACCACGTCGCTTTCTGTGATTTACATACCGATCAGTATAACATACCGATCGGTATGTAATAATTTTAGGTCAATATAACTCTCGTAAATAAGGATTGTCAAGAGTTTAACCCGTACAATTTGACAGCCGCTTCTGAAGGTCATACAATCTTAATATACTGAACGATACAAAAAGAAGGGGTTAAATATGGTTCGACCACGAGAATTTGATGAAGATCAAGCGTTGGATGCAGCGATGCAAGTTTTTTGGGAAAAGGGATTCGAGGCCACGTCTTTAAGTGATTTGACCTCCCGTATGGGAATACAACGCCCCAGCATATATGCTGCCTTTGGGGATAAAAAGCAATTATTCGAAGCTGCGCTGCGTAAATATACGCAATCTCATGCAGCTTGTGTAAGGGCTA
Organism: Paenibacillus sp. EKM10P; assembly: GCF_011800655.1. Classification (NCBI taxonomy): domain Bacteria; kingdom Bacillati; phylum Bacillota; class Bacilli; order Caryophanales; family Paenibacillaceae; genus Paenibacillus; species Paenibacillus sp. EKM10P. The sequence goes on from NZ_JAALET010000001.1 coordinate 964,478, forward strand.
AACTGCAAAATAGTTCATCTGTAAAAGATGCATTTTACAATTTTTTTGGGGGAGTGGTGGCGGAAGAGTACGAGAAGGAGTCTAACAAGGGATGTTTTTGCATCAATACAATGGTAGAGTTAGCCCCTCATGATGAGAGGTTTGAGATTTTAACTAGAGAACATCAGATGTATCTTTCTGCTGTCTTTCAGGCGACCCTCGAACGTGGTATTCAATCTGGGGAGCTTGAGGTGACTATGGATGCACGAGCTTTGGCACATACTTTAGTCTCTTTGTTAATCGGGATAACTGTGATGATGAAGTCACGCCCAGCGCGTTCTTTTGTGGATCATGCGGTTGCGACCGCACTTATGTTGCTGGATGGAAAATAATTTATGACAGGAGAACATTTGGATGCCACACATAAAAGCTATTCAAACACCGCTTGGTGAATTGCATGGACGGGATGCGGTCTATTTGGATCAGGTTCATATGAATTATGTAAAAAAAGAGCTGGTTTTGAAGGGAGAGATTAATGGGAGTTTAGCGCCGGAAGCAGTAGACGATTTTGTACCCTATGAGCTCATATTTACAGGAGTCTATTACTTTAATATGATTGAACTGGATGTGGCTCTAGACATGTCTGAGCAGAAGTATGCGCAAGGTAGCAGTTTTGACGAGCTTACAGATACGCCAATATTAGCGACAATAGCTAGTGCACGGGGGAAAAATCTAAGACACTTTCTGTTGAAAACCTATGACGATATATTAGAAATCGCTTGTAGAGACTATAAGATGACTATATAACAAAGCTGGTTTTTAGAAGAGAAGGAGGATCAATGGATACCCAAATTGAACGATTTAACGTGATCATACGTGTGGTGCAAGGGGATATTACCCGTTGTAAGGCGGATATTATCGTCAATGCAGCAAATACAAGCTTGCTGGGTGGCGGTGGTGTAGATGGTGCGATTCATAGAGCTGGTGGTCCGGCTATATTGGAGGATTGTGTCCGTATCAGAAACAAACAAGGGGGATGTCCGGTAGGAGGCGCGGTTTATACGACGGCTGGCAAGCTGGATGCCCAATATGTTGTTCATACGGTCGGCCCAGTCTGGAATGGTGGCGACCATCAGGAAGAAGAACTATTGGCGACATGCTACCGTCATACACTGCAATTGGCTCTAGAATTGAATGCAAGCAGCATTGCTTTTCCCAATATCAGCACAGGCATCTACCGATTCCCAAAAGAAAAGGCGGCCGAGATTGCTATACAGGAAGTGACATGTTTTGTACAGGAACATGCTGGGTTGAATGAGATTATTTTTGTTTGTTTTGATGCGGAAAATGCTCAGTTATATAGCCGTAAGCTACAGTCACCTAAAGATTAATTTTTTAGTATACATACTTAAGCTCCTCATTTACCTTAATCCAACGAATGAGTTGATGTAAGAGTGCTCAACTGGAGGTGTGTTATGCTGGCTAAGCTGGTAAATAAGATCCCGCGGGATTGGCTTGTATTCATGTATAAGCATACGCCGTTTACTCGATTGAAAAATGCTTTGGTGTACCGGGCACAACATAAATTTTTAATTGCTGTGCTGGGCATTTTCACGAATGAGGCCGGGGAAGTGCTGCTATTAAAGCACGTATACCGGAAGCAGCCGTGGGGGATTCCCGGCGGCTGGATGGAGCTAGAGCAGCCGGAAATTGCCCTGCGGCGCGAAGTCCGGGAAGAAACCGGGCTGGAGGTAGAGATCACCTCATTGGCGCAAGCCCAGTTTGGCCAGTTGCCGAACCGTGTGGATCTTATTTTTACAGGCCGGGTGATCCCGGGTACCTTTCGACCAAGCGCTGAAATCTCCGACATTTGTTATTGCCGCGTAGGGGAATGGCCGGAAGGTTTGCCAACACACCAGAAAAAGCTTATTCAGAAGTTGCTGAAGTAAATGTTCACCCCATGCTCATGTTCAGTCCATGTTATGGAAAATCGGGTTTACAGGCGTTTCAGGAATACGCTGATGCGTTCCAGAGCCATTTCCAACTGTTCACGCGATGACGCATACGAGCAGCGGATAAAACCTTCGCCGCCTGGGCCGAATGCAGAACCGGGAACCGTAATAACTCCTTCTTCTTCCAACAGTCGCTTGGCAAACTGTTCTGAGCTTAACCCTGTGTGCACAATGGAAGGAAAAGCATAGAAGGTACCGTTTGGTTCATGACATGGAAGTCCTGTCTGACATAGGCCGGCAACGAACCATTTTCGACGTTGATTATAGGACTCCATCATACGATCTTTCTCCTCTAGCCCGTTGCGCAGGGATTCAATCGCGGCAATTTGCCCGATAATAGGAGCGCACATGGCTGTATACTGATGGATTTTCAGCATGGCTGAAATCAATTCTTTCGGACCGCATACATAGCCTACCCTCCAGCCTGTCATGGCAAATGCTTTGGAAAAGCCGCTGATGAGCAGGGTGCGTTCTTTCATTCCTGGCAGAGAAGCGAAACTTACATGCTGCTGTCCATAGGTCAATTCAGCATAAATTTCGTCCGATATGACAATAAGATTATGCTCCTCAACCAGACGGGCAATGGGTAGCCAATCCTCATAGGTCATCACCCCGCCTGTCGGGTTGTTCGGATAACAGAGAATAAGCACTTTGGATCGTGGAGTCAGCTTGGATTTGAGCGCCTCAGCTGTCAGCTTAAACTGCTGGTCGGCAGACGTTTCAACCGTTACGGTATGTCCTCCGTTCAAAAATGTGATAGGCGAATACGAAATATAACAGGGTGCTGGTATGAGTATTTCATCGTGTGTTGTGATGAGGGCGCGTAGCGCCAAATCCAATGCTTCACTGCTGCCAACAGTGACCATGATTTCATCTGCCGGGTTATAGGATGTACTGAAGCTGCTCTCCAGATATCCGGCAATTTCCTCGCGAAGCTCAGGGAGACCTGCATTGGGTGTGTATGAGGTTTTACCATTTTCCAGTGCTGTGATACAGGCCTTTCTCACATGTTGAGGGGTTATAAAATCCGGTTCACCGACACCAAGCGATACGATATCTTTTCTGCCTGCACTATATTCAAAAAACCGACGGATACCTGAAGGCGGCATTTCCCGTACAGCCGGAGTCAAAAAATCAGTTATAGATACTGCTGTCGATACATTTGTCATGTTGATTCCTCCTTATTGAAAAACAAAAAAACCCGCCCCTGTAAAAGGGACGAGTTTATACCCGTGTTACCACCCTAGTTTCATTCCATAGGAAATGACACTCTGTTCACGTATCCATCAATACGTGTTCCGGTTAACGCTGGAAAGGCGGCAGAGCTTACTTCAGGTTCAGCCCGCTTCTCAGAGATGGCGTTCAGCTACCCTCGGAATGTTGGCTTTCACCTGCCCCAACTCTCTGCAAATCCGCTGTATAGCTTACTCGTTCTCGTCATTGAAATTTGTTACCGTATCAATTTAGGTGTAATTATAAGCACAACATTTCAGAATAGCAAGTCTTTTTTTATAATTCTGGAAGACAGAAGCATCATCATTGACGACTGGAAGATTACGTATATAGTGGTATCATGGGGAATTCTGCCCCAAAATTTCACTGTGTTAAGACTATATTGGCTAGAGAGGGATGGTGTCCATATGAATGTATTTGAAGGCTTTAACGAAAAGGTTTTGCCTCAAGGATGGAGGTGGATCAACGAACCAACTGTATGGAGCTTCGATGAATCCAAGGCTTTACAAGTCTCTGCACCTTCACAGGCAGATTTTTTTAGAGATCCGTCCGGCGCAGTTATCAAATCGTCCGCTCCTTTTTTGCATACCACCCTACATGGAGATTTTACAATCTGGACGAGGGTTCGTGTCGATATGAAGCAGCCCTATGATTCAGGATGTTTGATGGTGATGGCGGATGATACTCATTGGGCTAAGGTATGCTTTGAATACTTTGAGAATACCCCCTCGATCCTTAGTGTGGTCACACGGGATACATCCGATGATTGTATATCGGGGGCGATGGATGCTTCTAATCCATATTTGCGAGTAACACGAGCTGGAAATTGCTTTGCCTTTCATTATTCCTCGGATGGTCAACATTGGAAACTGGCCAGATATTTTGGCATGAATGTTCCCAGCCAGCTAAAAGTTGGGGTTGTTGCACAGTCTCCGGTAGGGGCGGGGTGTAATGTTACCTTTGATACTTTGACGATAACAGATCATGTGTTCGAGGATATACGAAACGTGGAATAAATAAAAGCCCTCTTTCTAAATGTGAAAGCGCTATAAGAGAGAACTGAAGAGACGTAAATACGCGTTCTTAGGTAGGAGGTAGATGGAAGTTTGCTGTTAAGAAAGAAGGGTTACAAGCTGCCCGGTTTGTTGGGGGTGATGCTTGTAGCTACGTTGGGCTGTTTCGGACTCATTATGTATCTACAGTCCACAAGCGGGACGAGAATATATCAATTTCTGTACTGGGATATATTCCTGGCATGGGTTCCGGTGTTTATTTCATTGTTCATGGTGGCGTTATTCAGATTGCGAAATGCAAAAGTAAGAAATATTCTTTTATTTTTCGCCGCATGGGTATGGTTGTTTTTTCTGCCGAATGCTCTTTATTTAGTGACCGAACTACTACATGCATTCCGTTTGTACGATGTGAATCCTGGTACGCGTTTTTGGTTGAATACTCAATTTTGGCTAATCTTATTTACGTTCTTTTCAGCTGCTGGAATTGGTCTTTTTCTTACATCCCTTTGTGTATTGATGATCCACCGTATGTTGAGGAAGATTTGTTCAGGTTGGCTTGCATGGGCTGTAGTTTTTGTGATGTTATGGCTGGCCAGCATAGGTGTGTATATAGGCAGATTTGCCCGCTGGAATAGCTGGGATGTGTTGCTGCAACCGCTGGTGCTTTTTGCGGATCTTTGGAGATGGGCAGTACATGCAGGGGAGAAGCTTCATTTGCTGTCCTTTAGCTGGCTGGTGTTTGGGATGGCAATCATCTTTTATCTATTTATTTATATCTCTTTAAGTGAAGATTAGGATTTAGGCCGAGGACATGTATTCAATGAATACATGTCCTCGGCCTTTTATCTGTGGCGAATTAGGAGTTGGAGTTATCTTCTTCGTGTACATCGTAAAGCACGCGCACAAGCAAATCTTGGCCGAAATTTCCGAATCTTTTACCAAAAATAGTGAGTCCTCCTTTGTTTTGCGATTGATCAGATACGGATAAACGCAGTGTAATATCGCTTTTGTAATCAAGTCCAATATCGTCTATGGTGACTTCTGATATACGGCACCCGTCAATGAAGCTTCCATGCTGGTTGATGCGAATTAATTTCAGCATGCCGTATTGATTCAAGTGTGGGGGCCACCAATCAGGATTGAGGACCCCGGGAACAGCTCCAAAATCGCCTGGGCTCGTCCAGTGACCGATGGCAATACCATTTATATGAAAACAAATATCAGACGGATAGTCCTCACAATAACACGGTGCTTCTGATCCCAGCTCTGCGGAAAATTGAATTTCGGTAAAGGATTGATTCGCTTTCAAGTAGTTAGGAATGCGGTATTCCAGAAAGCCTTCTGCCATCCAGATCATTTCAGAGTCCAGTCGCGCGGGATCTGCAAAATAGCGAGGATCATCAAAATCGCCGATAATGCTATCTTTGGTCACTAATCCACAAGTAGGAACCGCCTGGTAGTTACTATAATGACCGATGCGAATTTCTACCTCATACACATTTTTTTGTTCTCTGCTGCGCAGATCTACCATTAGCTTTTCCTTATTTAAATAGCACATTTTTCGGGTCCCGTGTTTACCGCTTACCGTATTGATTTCCACAAGCCCGCATTCTTCCAGTTTGCGAATATGCATCGTAATGGTGCCATTGCTCAAATTCAGCTTGCTCGCAATATCATTCATACTTTGTCCTTGAACAGCAAGTAACTCAAGAATTTGAATGCGAATTTCCGAGCCCAGTGCTTTGAAAATATCTAACCCCGACATTAAGTCCTTAATATAAATCATAGCTATAGCCCATCCTTATCTATAAAAAATGTAATGTAAGCGCTTATATTTTTACTTTGATTTATGTTAAAATAAAATCATAAAGAAGTAAACTGCTTTTCTGTAAATATTTTTTACTAAAAGAAGAAGAGAGGAAATGGTGTTCTAAAATAAAGCCTTTTTTATAAAATACATCGTATTTAAGTTTTGTAATTAGTATTAATTGCAAAAATATACTTAAAAACGATTTGATTTTGCTTTTTAAGTTACTCCAATCTATGTTTTATAATTATTTAAAAAGATTGAAAAATGCATTGACGAACCGTAGAATGGCGTGCTATATTTTATTTGTAAACGAATTCATTATTGATAAAGGTAAATGTTAATTATATGGTGCATGAGAGGGATGATAATCACAGCGGCAATCAACAACGGGTTGTGTACCGCACAGTTAAAGATTAGGCCGAGTGGTATGAAGTTATTTTAACACTTAATGTATGCGGTTTCATTTTAATTTTAGGAGGGGTCGCGTTGACAAAGAAAAAAGGTTTTGCACTAACAATGGTTGTTCTGTTGTTGATGGTTGCTGCACTGGCAGGCTGTAGTGGAGGAAGTTCCAGTAGCGATGGAAGCAAGGAATTGACTTTCATGTTCCGTGGAGGAACGGATGAGCAGAAGGCTTATAAGGATGTTATCAAGAAATTTGAAGAAGAACATCCTGGTGTAAAGGTTAAAATGGTCGTGACGGCAGCAGACCAATATGCTACAAAGCTTAGAGCTGCAATTACAGGTAACAATCTTCCAGATATCTTCTATTATGCCCCTGGAGATTTGAAAGCTTATGTTAACAGTGGGGTGTTGAAGGATCTGACACCTTATATTGAGAAGAGCAAGGATATAAATCTGGATAACATTTGGAAATACGGTGTAGATTTGTATCGCTATGACGGTAAAATGGCTGGTCAAGGAAATATTTACGGTATGCCGAAGGACTTGGGTCCATTCGCCTTGGGTTATAACAAAACCATGTTTGAAAAAGCAGGTGTTCCATTGCCTGACAAAGACAAACCGTATACATGGGAGGAGTTCATCAAGGTTAACCAAGAGCTGACCAAAGATACTAACGGGGACGGCAAGCCAGATCAATACGGAACAGGCTTTAACGTTCAGTGGGCATTGCAAGCCTTTGTATGGAGTAATGGCGCTGATTGGCTGGATGAGAGCAAAACCAAAGTAACGATTGACGATCCGAAATTTGCGGAAGCGCTTCAGTTCTTTGCTGATATGCAAAACAAATATAAAATTACACCTGGCATTGAACAATCACAAACATTGGACACATATCAACGCTGGATGAAAGGCGAAATGGCGTTCTTCCCAGTAGGGCCTTGGGATATGAGTACATTTGAAAAACTGCCATTCGAATATGATTTGTTGCCTTTCCCAACAGGATCGACTGGCAAACCGGCAACATGGATTGGTTCTCTGGGTATCGGTGTTTCCTCTAAAACAAAATATCCAGATGAAGCTGTAGAATTGGTTAACTATCTGACTACTTCCAAAGAAGGCATGAAGCAGCTCGTAGATGCCAAGGTACAGATTCCGAATCTGCTGGATATGGCTGATGAGTGGGTCAAAGATACAAAAACCAAGCCTAACAACAAACAAGAATTTATTGATATCGTAAAAGACTATGGACGTGCATTACCAGGTAACTATACGTATAACGCAGAATGGTACGATATTTTCTTCACAGATATCCAACCTGTGCTGGATGGCAAAATTACGGCAGCAGATTATGTGAAGCAAGAACAACCGAAGATGCAGAAACTGCTGGATAAAGCGGTGGAGCAAGAGAAAAAATCACAGAAATAATGCGTAAATAGAGGGAAAAGGATGATGTTAGTGGCTGAATATCATGCTGCTAACATCATCTTCATTCCAAATCAGAAACAGAGGTGAGCCCTGTGATAACCAAATCTAATCTCTACCGCAAAGAGAAGATATATGGATACTTATTTATTCTTCCGCCTATTCTCGGTCTGCTAATCTTTACGTTGTTCCCGTTTGTCTATTCGTTATACGGCTCTTTTACAGACTGGGACGGATTGGGACAAATGAACTTTATTGGGTTCGACAATTTTAAGGATTTATTTAGCGATGAACTCTTTTACAAATCGATGTACAATACTCTTTTCTTAATGTTGGGTATTCCAATTGGTCTGGTACTAGCTTTACTACTGGCACTGGGACTGAATCGCAAGATTCCAGGTACGACAACATTTCGTGTGATCTATTATATTCCGGTCATTTCTTCGTTGGCTGCCGTTTCTATTATGTGGAACTGGGCCTACAACGGAGATTATGGTTTGGTGAACCAATTCCTTGAATTGTTCGGTATTAAGGGACCTAACTGGCTGATGGATAAGGACACAGTCAAGCCGGCCCTGATTCTCATGACTGTATGGAAAGGTCTCGGATATACAATGTTGCTATATCTGGCTGCGCTGCAAAGCGTATCTCGCTCTTATTATGAAGCAGCAGAGCTGGACGGAGCTAGCGGATTCCAAATGTTCCGCAATATTACATGGCCAATGGTGAAACCAGTAACCTTCTTCCTGGTCGTTACCAACATTATTGGTGGTTCGCAAATCTTTACTGAAATGAACATTATGACACCTACAGGGGGTCCGGAATACTCATCCGCCTCAATTGTCTTCTATATTTGGGATAAGGCATTCAAAAACCTGCAAATGGGATATGCCTCCGCGATGGCTATGATTCTCGGCATCTTCATTTTTATCGTAACTTTGATTCAATTTAAAATGAATGAAAAATCATCCTTTGATGGGGATTGATTTTCGCGGAAAGGAGTGAGGCTGATTATGTCCCATAGTCAAAAAACGAAAGTTACCAATATCATTATCTTTGTTGTACTGGCGATTGGAGCGATTGCGATGATCGCACCGTTGCTTTGGATGTTGTCCACTTCGGTAAAAGAAAAGCAGGATGTCTTTGCACTCCCACCAGTATGGATACCAGAGGTGTTTCAGTTTGGTAAGTACAAGGAAATTTGGGAAGCAGGTCCTCTGTTAAGCGGGATCAAGAACAGCGTAATTGTGGCTGTAAGTGTCACGGTTGTGGGTACTTTCACATCTAGTGTAGCCGCTTTTGCATTCGCAAAGCTGAGATTCCCTCATAAAAATAAACTGTTTTTGGCACTCATCGCATCCATGATGATTCCTTACCCAACAGTTATGATTCCACAGTTTATGATGTTCTCCAAACTTGGCTGGATAGATACGCTGTTGCCTCTGATCGTTCCCGGCTTGTTCGGTAATGTAGTCATGATCTTTTTCTTGCGGCAGTATTTGCTCAGTGTACCGGATGCTATTATCGAAGCTGCTAAAATTGACGGAAGCTCTTATTTCCGACTTTATTCATCGATTACGTTTCCGCTCATTAAGCCAGCAGTTGCGGCACAGCTAATTTTATGGTTTATGGGAATTTGGAACGATTACTTGGCACCGATTATTTACTTGAATTCACCAGAAACGCAGACATTGCAGCTGGTTATCGCGAATTTTAATGCGACTTACGCCATTCAGACGGACTATCCGCTTATTATGGCAGCTTCCATAATAGCCTTGTTACCTGTGTTGATTATATTCCTAATCTTCCAGAAACAAATTATTGAGTCGGTTGCCATTTCTGGTGTCAAGGGTTAATTGAAACTTGCACTTGGACAATTCGGATGAATGATGTAACGCAGTCACCCTATGTACTGAGTAAAGGAAGGAGGAGAATTACAGTTATGGTTATGCTGCTAATGCTGGGTCTATCCGGCTGTGGGGATAACACTCCGGACCCTGTATATCCGCAGGCTCCGCCTCCTGATCACTTGTATGATCAAAGTACGATAGACGATGAACAGCGCTGGACTATTAACAATGCTCATGACCCAGCGATTATCAAAACTGATCAGGGATATTATGTCTATTCGACGGATGTAAAGACAGGTGGAGAATTGAGGCCGGGTGTTATGGTGCGCAAATCGACCGACCTGATTCACTGGAGCTGGGTTCAATATGCTTTACCCGGCATTCCAAAGGAAGCGGGGGCATGGTCATCAGCAACGAATCTGTGGGCCCCGGACATTATAAAGATGGGCGATACCTATCGAATGTATTATTCTGCTTCCACATTTGGCAGCACACGATCAGCTATTGGGTTGCAGACATCCAACTCCCCGGAAGGTCCTTGGAAGGATGAGGGACTGGTTATTAAAACGGATGAGCATGACAAGCTGAATGCAATTGATGCTAATCCAGTATTGGATGCCGATGGAAATCCATGGATGGTATACGGATCCTTTTTCGGCGGGATTTATGTCACACCGCTTGATCCGCAGACTGGAAAGCTCAAGGAATCTGGCTATGGTAAAAATATCGCTGCCAGAGATCGGGCAACCGAGGACGGAGCTGTGGAAGGACCGTACATTGTGTACAATCCTGTGTTCCGTAAATACTACTTGTTCGTCTCGTATGATTCTTTATTCGAGGACTACAATGTTCGCGTAGCCCGCTCGGATTCTATCACAGGTCCGTACGTGGATATAAATGGACATGATATGGCGGATACCAGTTATTTGCCTCAATATGAGATTGGGAACAAGGTGCTGGGTGGTTATCGTTTCAGCGAAGGAGAAGGCTGGGTTGCGCCAGGTCATAATTCCGTGCTGAAGGACGGAGACGATTACTACATTGTTCATCATGCGCGGGGAGAAACGGATAAGAGCTGGCCTTACTTGCATGTGCGCAAAATATTATGGACGGCTGATGGTTGGCCTGTCGTATCGCCGGAGCGGTATGCGGGCGAAAAGGAGCAGGATATACCCAAAAGGTTATTATCCGGCAACTGGGAGCGCATCGTGATAAGGCAAGAAGTAGACGGTCAGGTGGAAGCTGAACCGCTTCGTCTGGAAGCTGGAGGGCGGGCAACCAGTGGTTCTCTGGAAGGTCACTGGAGTTTTGATGGTAGACGTACGCTAACAATGGATTGGAGCAATGCGTCCGAAGGGGCAAAGGAGGAATTGCTATTGCTTCCTTCATGGGACTGGGAGCTCGGTCGTCATACTCTAATTTTCACGGGTATGAATGAAAAAGGAATTTCCATCTGGGGAAAACGTATCACCGATTAATCATATGAACTACATATTACACATAGAGGAGAGAAAAACCATGAATCAACCTGTATCTTTTAATAATCCGGTCATTGAGCAACGTGCAGACCCTTGGATTTACAAGCATAGTGATGGGTATTATTATTTTACCGGATCTGTGCCAGAGTATGACCGCATTGAGGTTCGGCGGGCACGTACTATTCAAGGCTTGAATACAGCAGAACCAGTGGCAGTGTGGCATAAATATGAAACGGGTCCGTTAAGCGCGAACATTTGGGCACCGGAAATTCATTATATTAACGACAAATGGTACATTTATTTTGCAGCAGCTCGTACTACAGAAACGAAGGAAGGTCTGTTCGACCATCGGATGTTTGTGCTGGAAAATGCTTCAGCTAATCCGCTGGAAGGTGAATGGGTGGAAAAGGGACAGATCAAAACTCGCTGGGAGACGTTTGCTCTCGATGCGACAACCTTCCAGCATAATGGCGTTCTATATTATGTATGGGCTCAGAAAGACCCGGACATCGTAGGTAATTCCAATTTGTATATATCAGAAATGAGCAATCCGTGGACGCTGCGTGGTGAGCAGGTCATGATCTCAACACCAGAATATGACTGGGAAGTTATCGGTTTTAAGGTAAATGAAGGAGCAGCCGTTCTGAAACGGAACGGAAGGATTTTTATCAGCTATTCAGCTAGTGCTACAGATCACAATTATTGCATGGGCCTGCTAACGGCAGACGAGAATGCCAACTTACTTGACCCGAAATCGTGGGCAAAGTCTCCTGCGCCAGTATTCTGCACGAATGAGGAGACAGGTCAATTCGGACCTGGTCACAACAGCTTTACTGTTGCTGAGGATGGTAGTGACGTTATCGTATATCACGCTCGTAATTACAAGGAAATTACAGGTGACCCGCTGTATGATCCGAATCGTCATACACGTGTTCAGCGTTTGAACTGGAATGAGGATGGAACACCTGACTTTGGTATCCCGGTACCAGATGGCGTTTCTGTTGGTTAATCCAGTCGAAATATATGCTAGATGATTGACGTGTCACACAGTGACACTATAATTTTATAAACAACGTAGGAAAGTAATTTTGCTGCGTGTAACAATGGCAATAAGATACCTTCGACCTTAGGGTTGGAAGGTATCTTTTTGATTTTGGGAGACGGAGCGAAGTTACGGGTACTTTAAATCATGGGATGCGATACACAGAACATGTCAAGCGAATAATTGATACAAATGTTTAATATTTTCCACGAGATGGAAGCTACAAATGTATGGTAAAGTGTAGGGTATACAAGATATTTTCAAAAGTCTCCTGTGCATACCGAATCGAATCACACGAGGTGAGAAAAATGTTACAATCGTTAAAAGCCATTGCTAATTACAGGAAAGAAAGTGATCTGGCCTGGGATACACCGACCTGGCTAAAGCTGCTTGTTTCGGCTGAGGAGCGTATTGTAAATTTGGAGCGCATTCGATCCATAGGTGAGTTAAAGGATGCTAATCCTGTACTGGATTATGTGGAGCGCACATTGCTTATTTTGGACGGACTTCCATTGTCATTCTGGGTTAAAGAGCTACTGGAGGATGTATTGGTATGGTCTGAGACCGCCAAAGGAGGCACAGTCCGCGAACGGCTACGCTGGCAGCATGAGGGCATTAATTTATTTGTACATAATATTGGCTCCTCTCAGCTGTATGTCAGACAGGCTCAAGCAGAGTCCCCTGCATACCCGCGTAACAGCATGACCCGGATTCTGATTGAGACGCATGGATTGATCGGACAGTATATACGGGGAGAAATACCTTTTGCGGAAAATCGACTGCTGCTTGAAATTACTCGTAAAGGCTGGCTGAGCTCGGAGGAATTGGAGCTTGTGTTACGAGCACTGAACGAATGCATTATCGCCGGTGTAGATCCTGCATTATGGGAGCAAGTACGCGGTGAAGTGGAGCAACTCATCGGCTGGATTGCCTGGGATAACGCCCCTGTAGTCTGGAGTGTAAAGGAGCGACTGGAGAGATTGCGGTCGGTTTCGATTCATGAAGGTGAGCCGTTTGAGCAGGCTTACGCCGAGCTGGAGCGGGAGCTGAATGTAGAGAAGGCGCTGGCTCCGCTGGAGAATCGGACACTTTGGTATGTAGAATCAGCTTTGCAGGATTTTTCACTTCAAGAATTGGTTAAGGTATTTTTACTCACGTTGAGGGATGGCACAGGGCAGGAACAGCCTGCAACGGTACGGCATATTAGTTTTGAATCACTTATGAATACGATGTATTATGACTATCGTGGTGTTAAGAAAATTAACGTATACAAAAAAAGAATGATAGAAAAATATTTAAGCGCATTGTCCTGGCAGGACATCACAAAAGGGAAACGGGAGCATAATCCTCATTTGAGTGTAGTCGTAGAGCATAAGGAGGAGTTGCCAAGTACCGTATTTTTTAATTTTGTATTTTCATCAGCTGCAGAAAAATTGATCGACTTTTGTATTGAGGCAGAAAAGACGCCTCTGTATGACAAAGCAGTCCTGCTGCTGTTTGATCTGTTCGGATTACGGCGCGATGCCTATGATCGCTTTCACAATGAGGAAACATACCTTACAGATATGAACCAGACCGCCGATTTCAAAAGGGTCATTCTAGATTACGTGACTGGAACCCGTATACTGGATATCGGACCTGGCGGGGGCGTACTGCTGGACCTGATCGAGCAAGAAAGACCGGACTCGAAGCCGTTGGGTCTTGACATTTCTGTGAATGTGATTGAGGCCCTTAAACGTAAAAAGCAATTGGAGCACCGTCGTTGGGATGTCATCAAAGGGGATGCGCTTCAATTAGAAGAGTATGTGGAAACGGAGAGCATGGATACGGTTATTTTCTCTTCGATTCTTCATGAGCTGTATTCCTACATTGAACGAGATGGAAAAAGGTTCAATTCACAAACAGTGGAGGCTGCTTTGCATAGCGCCTACCGTGTACTTGCACCCGGCGGGCGCATTATCATTCGTGACGGTATTATGACCGAACCAGTAGAGCAGCGCAGACGCATTCGATTTTTGGAGCCGGACGGAATGGAATGGCTGCTGCGGTATGCGCAGGATTTTGCGGGTCGCCCCATTGAAATAGAGCGCATAGGTGAGCATGAGGCTGTTTTGCCGGTAAATGATGCAATGGAATTCTTGTATACCTATACATGGGGGGCGGAAGCCTATGTGCATGAGGTACAGGAGCAGTTTGGTTATTTTACTCCGTCACAGTATGAAGAGTGTATTCGTAACACACTTGGACCACAGGCGATTATCCGGTTGAGCCGCCACTATTTGCAGGAGGGCTATGCCGAAGCGCTGTCCAGTCGTGTTGAGTTCATGGATGAGCAAGGTCAGCCGGTTCCTTTGCCAGACAGTACCTGTCTGATCGTAATTGAGAAGCCAAATAACAGGGATGAAGCAACTAAATGATTTTTAATTTAAACAAGAGAATGCCTTCTGAGTTGTGCCAAGCGCACTGGGAAGGCATTTTTTTGGAAAACGAATGGAGGTGCCTTCATGTCCGCGCAGGTAGTGATATCCGAATATAATCCGCAGTGGGTAGCAGAGTACATACAGGAACGAGCCAAATTGATAGAGGCTCTCGGAGACGTGTGTGTCGGCGTAGAGCATATCGGTAGTACATCCGTTCCTGGTTTGGGAGCCAAGGCTATTATCGACATTATGGTTGGAGTAGAAGATTTGGCGATGATTCAATCCGAACAGCGAGAGCGTTTGCTAGGTATTCAATATGAATATGTACATAAGCCTGATTTTCCAGAGCGAGCTTTCTTTCGCCGTGGAGAATGGGGAGCTGGGACCCATCATTTGCATATTTACAAGTATAAAGGAGAGCATTGGGAAAACCATCTATTGTTCAGAGATTACTTGAAAGCGCATCCTGAAAGCCTGGGAGCGTATGAGACTTTAAAAAAAGATTTGGCTCACCAATTCAATCATGACCGTGCAGCGTATACCGAAGCCAAGGGACCTTTCATTCGGCAGGTGGTTGAGCAAGCGAAGCTTGAAAGACAAAGCAGAGACAAATGAAATTTTAGTACGCGTGGACAAGGTGGAGGAATGATGAAGAATAGGATGCTTGATGCACAGGTAACGCCGAATGGTTTAAAAGACAGAATGATGCTGCTGTCAGCACTGGATATTATATTGTCTCCAGAAGATTGGTTGCGCACGTATCGTATGCAGTCTGAATGGTCTGGTGATGTGTGCCTAGGTGAGGTGAACAACGGCGCTGGAGATACGATTCATATGCTATGGACGCGTGGAGGTGTGCTATTAAAAGGTTTTGACCACGAATCCCCTGTAAGTCCTCATGCAAGAGACGAATATGAGATCTGGCCGGGCATGTACGACGGTGTACCTGATGATATGATGGAGCTTTTAGAAGATGAAGCGCTGGAGAAGGAGGACGTTACCTTTTGTATGTGGAGGGAAGCGGGAGATAAGGAGTGGCGTATGGGCAACGTGAACATTCCTGAGGAATATGACGATGGATCATCCTTTTTGCTGGGGAAAATTATAGTTACACCGGAGGAATATCATGATTGGGCTGAAAGTTACTATGAGCTGCCGATTTCTCTAGGGGTGGTAAGCCAGATTTTCAACGGCGTTCCGATCACTGCACAGATGATCTCTGCGCTTCATCCACAGCGTAACGTTAGGGAAGCGATAAAGGAGCTAAAACAGCTTGGCGTTCAGGTGCATGAAAGCTAAGAATACAGATTTGTTTTTCTTGACAAGTTTTGTATATAATACAGGAGAAATGGCTGGGCTAATTACCTCGAATTAAAGGAGCTGTGTTGAAGATGTCCAAACGTTTGATTCCTTACATCACGATGGATGGAAATGCAAAAGAAGCAATCGAATTTTATGAAAAGGCATTGGATGCTCAACTGCTTTTTATCCAAACCTTTGGGGAAATGCCGGAAAACCCCGATTTTCCCATTCCCGCAGAGGTCAAGGAACGTGTGGGACATGCCACCCTTAAAGTGGGCGAAACAGAGCTCATGTTTTCGGATACCTTTCCCGGATCGCCGTTTAGCAGCGGAAATCAGGTGAGTATCTGTATTACAACCGATAGTGTGGAGCAAGCTCAAAAAATGTTTGATGCTTTACAGCAAGGAGGGCAGGTGGGAATGCCTTTGCAGGCAACCCATTTTAGTCCAGCTTATGGGAATGTAACAGACAAGTTTGGTGTCACCTTTCAAATGTTCACAGAGGCTCGGTCTTAAGAAATGGAAAACGGCTCGGTCCGCTACTTTAGCGATCTGGCCGTTTTTTTGCGTGCATGTCCTTGTCTGAAAAATAAATATACATACATAAAACATGGGGAGTGTTCGGATCTCTTTTTTCATGTATCGCTCAATTCCTAAAATAATTGTTTTAATATTGTTGAAATGGAAACCCAAATATATTATATTAAATTGTTAATGCACCAACGGGTGGGAGGACAGTCCATGAACAAAGAAGAACAGGTCATAATGGGTTTCAGGGACTTATATAACAAGATGGTTTCGCTTAATAAGGACAAGATGGAAGACAGTCTTAAGGGTTATAAGCCTTCTGAAGTACATTGCATGGAATACATTGAAAAAAATGTAGATTCCAACGTGACAACACTTGCGGAGTCCCTTTATATGACTAGCGGTGCCATAAGTAAAATAACTAAGAAGCTCATAAAAAAAGGCCTTATCGAAAGCTACCAGAAGCCGGATAACAAGAAAGAAATTTATTTTAGGCTTACTGAGCAAGGGAAAGTAGTCTATAAAATCCATGAGGAACTGCACAAGGAGTTTCAAGAGCGGGATAAAGCCGTATTTGAGCAGGTAACCGAGGAGCAATTTGACAGTATGCTTAGCTTTTTGGAAAAGTATAGCAGGCATTTGGATGCAGAAATAAAGAAAAAGGATATAGATATCAAGTCGAAATAAATTTGAATAATGAAAATCAAACCACAGGCAGCCGGGCTCTATTGAGAACGGGCTGCATTTTTTTATTATTATTTTGTTTCCAGGGAAGAAAAAATGTGATACGATAATTTTGTTTCCTAGGAAGTAAAATCGCAACTTTTGAGGGGAGAATTTAAGTGTTCAAATTTAGATCACACCATAAACAGACCACAGAACAAACCGTAGATAAACACGCTTTAATATTCGGCCTTATCTCTGTGTTTCTTTGCGGAATAAGCTTCAGTATTATAATACCTGTCGTCCCATTCTTAGTGCAGCCTTATACAAGCAATCCAGGAGAACAAGCTATAGTTGTTACGCTGCTGACCTCTGTTTATGCATTCTGCGTGTTTTTTGCGGCTCCGGTACTTGGAGCTTTGAGCGACAAATATGGCCGTCGACCCTTGCTCTTAGTCTGCCTTTTGGGTTCCGCAATCGGGTACTTAGTTTTTGGTATAGGAGGAGCTGTATGGGTACTATTTGCTGGGCGTATCATAGAAGGTGTAACAGGTGGGAGCATAAGCACGATCTTCGCATATTTTGCAGACATCATTCCTCCAGAACAGAGAACTAAATACTTTGGATGGTTGAGTGCAGTTGTAGGTGTCGGCACTGTCATTGGTCCAACTCTAGGTGGATTACTTTCCAAGTTTGGTTATTCTGTACCTATGTATTTTGGAGCAATAATCACTTTATTGAATGTTGTTTATGGATTCTTTTTTATGCCTGAGAGCCTTGACAAGAAACATAGACTGAAAGAGATTACCTTTGTAAGACTGAATCCATTTACACAGCTTGCAAACGTACTTTCCATGAAAAACGTGAAAAGGCTACTTGTCTCAGCGTTCTTACTTTGGATACCCAACGGATCTTTACAGGCAGTTTTCTCTCAATTTACAATGGATACCTTCAGTTGGAAGCCTGCACTAATCGGACTTATGTTTTCAATTATGGGTTTCCAAGACATCATTTCACAAGGTTTCATCATGCCAAAGCTTTTAAAAAAACTTAATGATAAACAGATAGCCATTCTTGGAATGTTCTCGGAGATTATAGGCTACAGTCTTATTGCGCTATCTGCTTTGTTCTCATTCTATCCTCTTGTTATCGCCGGAATGTTTATATTTGGTTTTGGTGATTCGATCTTTGGGCCCTCATTTAATGGGATGCTCTCCAAGTCTGTCGATTCTAGTGAACAAGGAAGGATTCAAGGTGGTAGTCAATCTATTCAGGCTTTGGCAAGAATGATTGGGCCTATCATTGGAGGTCAAATCTATGTATCACTTGGTCATGCCACACCCGCTTTTATGGGTATGATTCTTATAGCAGTGGCAATACCCGTTTTATATAAGAGAACGGATGTGAATATGTAAACTACCGCTCGAAGCTTTCCGTAATCACCTGCATAGCAGGTAGTTTTAAGAAGATAATAGGGTTTCAGAACTTAGGAACAAGTTCTGAAACCCTATTTGTTTACAGTATCGCCTTGCTAAATTAATTTTACGTATGTGTACTTAAACGCCAAAGTTAAAATCATCATCTGTCAGCGGCTCTACATTCATTGCCCGTACATAGCCGTTTCCTTTTTTAGAAAAGAAATCGTGCTGCTTGGTATGGGTACTGATGCCGTTGAATACAATGGGATTGACTTCTTCTTCTTCAAAAAGTGGGTCAAAGCCCAGGTTCATCATGGCCTTGTTGGCGTTGTAGCGCAAGAAGACTTTAACATCGTCTACAAGTCCAATAGGGGCATAAATTTGCTCGGTATATTGTTCTTCGTTATTGTGCAAGTAGCGCAGCAAGCCTACCAGCGTCTGGTAGAGGTCACGTTGTTCTTCCTCGTCCAGTTCTGCATAAATCTCCTGTGCCAGTACACCTACATAGACACCGTGAATACTTTCGTCACGCAGGATCAGGTCGATAATTTCCCCGCTGCATGTCAGCTTGCCTTGACCTGCCAGATAGAGAGGGTAGAAGAATCCGCTATAAAACAAATAGCTTTCTAACAGCACCGACGCAGCCATTGCGAGATACAGGTCTTTCGGTGTATGGATGTTCATATAATACTGACGAATGGTTTCTGCTTTGGTTTGGAGATGGGGATTTTCTTCAACCCAGCGGAATACACCGTCAATTTCTTCCGTGGAAGCCAGGGTGGTAAAGATGCTACTGTACGACTTGGCATGAATTTGCTCCATCATCGCCATAAAGCTTAATACCGCTTTGCGTTGCAGTCCGTCTACATGCTCCATAATTTGCGGCATCCCCACACCGCCTTGAATGGTGTCTAGCAGAGTCAAGCCGCCCAGCACCTTCATGTAGGCTTCTTTTTCGATATCACTGAGGGTTACCCAGGACATTTTATCATCAGACAGCGGAATTTCATCATCCGTCCAAAATTGCATAATATTCTGATTCCAGAACATCAGTGTGAAATCATCGTCCGAGCGGTTCCAGTTTACGGCTTGTATACCTGTCATTGTTAGCATTCTCCCTTCAGCTTGCGAGATTCCCTAGAAACACACGTAAGATGTTACCGGAGAGTCATCGTCTGCTTGACATACGGAAGCTGTATCCGTGAGGGCTTTGTCCAATCCTGTAAAGGTCTGAACCACGCGCTGGATACAGCTTCTAATGCCAAGCATTCATATCTATTCAAAATCTAATTTTATTTTATAGCTTGTTACCATATATGCATTAGATGGAGCAAGTGAGGCACTCTTCCACAGACAGTTTTTTGGTACGTGTGTAGTATAACGATTTAAGTCCTTTATGTGCGGCATACAGATAGCAACGTGCTAACTGACGTGTAGTCACGTCACTGTTCACATGAAGTACAGTCGAAATTCCTTGGTCCACGTGAGGCTGGATTTCGGCAATCAGATCAAGCACTTTGAATTGGTCCATTTGATAAGCGGATTTGTAAAAGAATACATTATCCTTTTGCAAATACGGCATCGGATAGTAAGTCGTCGAATTCGCATAGGTACGAGTCTCGATTTGCTCAACAATTGGCATAACGCTGGACGTTGCATTTTGAATGTACGAAATGCTGGCAGTAGGAGCAATCGCCATACGATAAGCGTGGTACAGACCGTTCTTCTTGACGTCTGCTTTTAGTTTGTCCCAATCCGCTTGAGTTGGAATATAAATGTCCTTGAACAATTCTTGCACACGTGCCGTTGTTGGACGATAATCCGTGTTCAGATATCGGTCAAAATATAGACCTGTCGCATAATCGGACTCCTCAAATCCATAGAAGCTTTGTCCGGCTGCTTTTGCGATTTCCATACTCTTTTCAATAGAATGATAGTTCATCGTCATGAAGAAGGTACGGACAAAATCCTTCGCTTCATTGCTTTCATACGCAATTTTGTTCTTGGCAAGGTAGCCGTGCAGATTCATTACACCCAGACCAACGGAATGCATTTCACTGTTCGCTTTTGCAACACCTGGGGCATTAGCTACTTGGGTCATATCGCTGACCGAGGTAAGAGCAATCATACCCTCATGAACGGACTCACGGATTTTGCCATGTTCCATCACATTTACAATGTTCAGGGAAGCCAGGTTACAGCTTACATCCCGGCGAATAATATCCTGTTGTCCATAATCTGTAATTTCGGAAGTTTCCTGCAACTGGAAGATTTCCGTGCATAGGTTCGACATCTTGACTTGGCCCACGTTTTTAAGAGCATGCGCCTGATTTGCGTTACTTTTGTTCATAATATATGGATAGCCAGACTCCAACTGAATCATGGCAATTTTCGTCAGCATATCACGTGCGCTCATCGCTATTTTTTTCTTCACTCGATCGTCAGCGAGCAGCGTATCGTACATTTCATCCAGATCCATGTCGTCCAAATGTGTTCCATAAGCCTTAAACACACTATAAGGTGCAAATACATGCAGCGGTTCATTATCCTGTGCCAGCTTGTAAAAGCGGTTCGGCACCAGCAATCCGATCGAAAGTGTCTTGAGACGTACTCTTTCATCAGCATTGATTTTTTTACTATCCAGGAACTCCAGTACGTCCCATCCGAAAATGTTGTAATAGGCAGCGCCAGAGCCTTTACGTTGACCCATTTGATCTGCGTAGGAGAAACCATCTTCCATCAGCTTCAGCACAGGCATAATGCCTTTTGCTGCGCCTTCAACACCTTTAATCGCCTCGCCGCGTGACCGCAGTTTCGACAGGTTAACTGCAACACCGCCGCCAATTTTGGACAATTGCATGCAAGTGTTCAATACATAGTTGATTGAGTTCAGAGAGTCATCCATTTCGAGCAAGAAGCAGGACACCAATTCCCCACGGCGGCTTTTGCCAGCGTTCAGGAAGGTTGGTGTAGCTGGCTGAAGACGTTGCTCCATCATCGAGCGGGACAACAGGCGCGCCGTATCGGCGTTACCGCGTCCCAAATGCAGGGCGACAGCAGCCACCCGGTCAGGGTAGTGTTCCAGATAGACTTTACGGTCGTTACTCTTCATTGCATAATCAGTATAAAACTTGGATGCTGCCATATAGGAAGGGAATTTAAAATTATAGCTATGAGTGATATGGAAAATATCATTAATTTCATCAGCTGTATAGCTGTTATAGAAATTTTCGTAATAATCATTCTCAATCATATACAGCACTTGAGCAGCTGTGTCAGCAAACTTCAAACTCCGTTCTTGAACTTCCTTCATAAATTCTGCTACAGCCTCTTGGTCCTTTTCCAATTGGAAAAAGCCGTCTGTATCGCGTTTCATCAACATGTTGTTCAATTCAATATGCCGCAACTCGGCTCACCTCCTGTTTAAAACGCTCCACATCTCCGAACGTTCCAGATAATTCAAATTTGCTAATCACGGGGACATTATAATGGTCGGCAATCAAATCCGCACTTTTGGCAAATTTCTCACCCCAGTTACGGTTGCCGCTTGCAGCTACACCAACAAGGTTTTGTGCATTTTTTTTCAAAAATGAAGATACCCTCTCAGGTATCTGCCCAAACCCGGTTGTATATGTAATGAGTACGTAAGGTTCTTCTATAGTCATTTGCTCCTCAATCTGAACCGCCGGAAGCTTGAGCTTGTTTATAAATCTTTTTACATTGCCGGTCTTGGAATCATAAGCAATCAGCATGGTGTGCAACCTCCTTAACAATTAACGAAAAAAAGAAAACGGCATTGCCAAGAGACCCATCATAGCTGTTCATAGCTGTAATCCCTTGCTGGCTGCGCCATTTAAGATTTTTGACTCTATATTTACATGTATTTTCATACCTTTATCTTCAAGATATCGGGCATAAATACGTTTTTTACACTATATTTAGAGTACATTTTCTATTTTATATCTATATATAGTTTTGTCAATCGGTCTAGAGAGGCTCAGAGGACCCAGATCGGGTGTAAGTCCAAGCAGGGTGCGGAAAAGAGCGAAAGAACTTTTTTTTCGTAAGTATGTTAAAAAAGTATTGGAGTTTTTTAAGCTGAGGATGTACGATTTGTCAATGGGCAATAGAATGGAAAATTTACATTTTACTGTAGAAAGGATGAAGCAAATGGGAAGTGGTTTTATGGCATTTCAACCGTTTAGTATTATCTTTTTTGTCGTGTTTGGACTCATTGCTTTTGTAATCATTATGGGAATTGTCAAATCGATAAGTGCAGGTCTTTCCAATCAAGCAGCCGAACAGGTCCAACGTTCTTGCAAGGTTGTGGATAAGCGAACGAGAGTGCGTGGGGGATCAGGCAATTTTTCAGCTTCGACCGATTACTATATCACCTTTGAATTTGACAGGGGGGAGCGTAAGGAGCTGGAGGTGAAGGATACGGACTTCGGAATGATTGTAATCGGGGATCGCGGGGAGGTTCATTATAAAGGTACACGGTTCCTGGAGTTTGTGAGATTAATGGGAGCGTAAAAGGGGGACAGGGTGATAGAGTATTACCAGAACCAATACATAATAGGGAGGAAGCTGACGATGCCACATATCATTGGAGCACGAATTGTATTAAGAGAGTACCGTCAGGAGGATATACCTGATATCCGAAGATGGGTTAATGACCCGGCAATCACACATGGATTAAGCGACGTATTTATCTATCCGCATTCACAGGCTAATAGTGAATCTTTTGTACAGATGATGATTGACGGCAACTCTGAGATCAAGGGCTTTGTCATTGCACATAAAGATACACTGGACTATATTGGACAACTCGATTTATTCAAAATCAACTGGGTAAATCGGCACGCCACCCTTGGTATTGTAATCGGGCGCGACGGTGATCTGGGCAAAGGATATGGGCGGGAAGCGATACGATTGATACAAAAATTTGCATTTCATTCACTGAATCTGCATCGGCTGGAGCTGGAGGTGTATGCGTTCAATGAACGTGCATATCGTTGCTATCTGGCATGTGGCTTTAAGGAGGAAGGCCGACTACGAGAAAAGCTATTCAGGGAAGGACAGTACTATGACATCATTCAGATGGGGATGTTGCGAAGTGAATATGAGGCTGTAGAGCAAGCGAAGGAGCCCTGAAAGTGAGGCCACATAAGCTATTTTACTCCGTCAGTTTTCTTCAATTTTTTATGAGTGAAATCACGGGGACTACACTCATCCTATTTCTGTTAGCTAAAGGACTTTCTCTGCAAAGTGCAAACTTCTTGCTGGTTGTATTCTTTGTAAGTACTTTTCTGTTTGAAATACCAACAGGAGCTATTGCGGACAAGTATGGAAGAAAAATTTCTGTTGTTCTGGGGCTTTGTTGTTTTCTAGTCTACAGTGTGTTGTTCGTTTGGGTAGATCACATGTGGCTGCTTGTGTTCGCACAAGTCTTTGGGGGTCTGGCAATATGCTTGCAATCAGGCTCGTTGGAATCCTGGGTTGTGGAAAACAGCGATAAGCCGATGGAAGTTCTTTTTACAACCTCTAACAGTATACAGTACATTTCGGGATTTATTTGCGGTCTGTTGGGGGCCTTCCTCGCAGCTTTTAACTATTCACTTCCCTGGGCAGCCAGCATTGTATCTATTATCCTATGTATATTTCTATGCTGCTTTTATATGGATGAGAAGAATATTACCCATCGAAAAGCATCAACTACTCACATTAAAACGATTATCGGGGAAAGTGTCCGTATCGGTTTTGAAAATAAGTCGATCTGGATTGTGTTTATCATTGGTTTATTTATCAGCTTTTCGAATTCGGCGGGGAATACATTTCAACAGCCACGTCTGGTCGGTCTTTCTGAACAAGGAATTTGGATTATGGGATTGATCAAGGCGGGCTATTCACTATGTATGACTTTGGGAAGCTATTTGGTTCGAAAGCTAGGCGCACGTTATAGTGATGTACATATACTCATGTATGCTTGCGGGATGATTGGGATATGGCTCATTTTAGCGGGTGCTTTCAACACGTTTTATCCTGTACTGCTTACCTTTTTAATCTATGAAATTGGGCGAGGGATGTATCCGGTTGCCAAACAAATTTTTCTGAACAAAAGGATCTCTAATGAGTATCGTTCAACACTGCTATCTCTGGATTCTGCCATTTCCCAACTAGGTATGTGTATAGGTTTAATCGTGACAGGCATCGTAAGCCGTAATTTTACCAATCTTGCTTCAGATCAAACACCTATTCAGATATCTTGGGTGCTGTGTGGCGGGATTGCATTGATTCCAATCTTTTTGTTGCTTTATGTCCACAGGGTGTCCAGGAAAAATAATAGCTGGAAAGAAAAAGTAACAAAACAGAATGTTTAGTGTAAAAAGGGGCTGACAGGTCTTGACTGTCAGCCCTTATATACTTTTAGTAGCAATCAATCTCTACTTCTCCCCATACCATAGCTTCAGACGATTTTGAATCAGGCCAGTGAAGATTTCTTCAGCCTTTGGTACACCCGCCTGATCCAGCTCTTGGAGCATGCGGTCATACACGGCATCGAATTGATCTGGCTTGGCGAGTACGGCCTCAGGAATCCGTTTGCGTACAATGTCCTGCGACTTCTGATAAATAACATTGTAATTTGTATTGGTCGGAACAGGCATGTTGTAGGCAGCACCCCACTCTTTTACCGGAAAATCCTTTTCGTTCGGGAACAGGTCTTTCCATGTCCGAGCTTTATATGCCTGAAGGGATTCTTTTTCCGCTTGGCTATAATTTTCGGTAATCATCTCCGGATAATTGGTTGTGTAATAGTTGCCAGTAGGGTCCTTCACGCTATCGCCGTAATGTGGTCCCCATATCCAATACAAACCGATACCTGATTCTCTGCTAAAAGAAGCGTTATCTTTGTTTTTGCGTTCTTGCACAGCTGCAGGAATGACTCGTTTGCCGTTCTCTACATTGTAATGCTGGCCTTCGATCCCCCAATTACGTAAAATTTGCCCTTCATCGGAGGCCAGGAAGTCCAGAAACTTGATCGCTCGCACCGGATTTTTGCATGAAGTTGTAATGCCAATCCCAGACGCAGTATCGAAACCAATGGGCTGGAGGGAATGATCCTCGTATTGCTCATTTAAAGTGACCGGAAAGTGGGAATAGGTGTATTCATCCTTACCTGCTGCCTTGAGCGCATTTTCGGCATCCTGGTAGTTCCATTCCTGATCAATCAGTCCGATGACACGACCTGCGGCGATTTTGGATTTGTATTGATCACTTTTTTGTACAAAAGTATCCCTATCCAACAGACCTTCATTGTACATATGGTTTAACCAACGAAAATACTCTCGCTCCTCCGGGCGTTTGTAGTGAAGAATGGCTTTGTGTGTTTTAGGATCAATATAATATTCTCCATCGTCTGGTCCACCTGTAGCTGTAACTGCCGGGTTTGTCACAGTAATCTGCATTTTCCAGTCCTCGGCATCGAGTGATAAAGGGATGGTAGGCTGGCCATTGGTAGTAGGGTATTTGGCGACATAATCTTTAAGTGCTTTTTCAAAATCTTGAACGGTGCGAATTTTGGGGTATCCGAGTTTCTTAAGGGCTTGATGCTGGATTTCGAAGCCTGCTTGTGCATCAAACGCGATGTGATCTACGCCCAAATTGGTTGGGATGGTGTAAATGGCGGGATCTTCACTACTGTATTTAATACGATTAAAATAATCTCCATACACTTTCTTAATGTTAGGACCGTATTTATCAATCAGGTCGGTTAAGTCAATGAGTGCTCCGGCATCGACCAGCTTTCCAATGTCTCCTTTGGGGTACACGAGATCAGGGTACTCTCCGCTAGCAGCCATTAAGGCAAACTTTTCCTCACCTCGACCGTTAACAGCATGTTCGGCATTTAGTGTAACACCCGTTTTCTTGATAATTTCCTGCCCGACAGCGTCCTTCATGTTATTCCAGTTGGAGCTTGAGTCACCGCCAAAGAACGTTAATGTAATGGGACTGGTGTCATCGGGGTCTTCCTTTTCTGCCGTACCGCCTTTGCTATTCGCGCAGCCCGTTGTAACGAGCAGCAGCAAAGCCAGAAGCAGGATGGAGCATTGTTGTACCGACCTGTTCGTGAACATCTGCAAATCCCCCTTAATAAGTATGATTTACACAATGTAAGTGCTTTCATTAGTAAATTGTAGGAAATAAAGAAGCTTACGTCAAGTTATTTATGTTTATTTGTTATGTGTTTTGTTTTTTATTAAGCAAACATATTTAATGAAAGGTGTGGATTTGTGCAAATCCATCGTTTGATGATCTAAAACAAAGTATGCTACGATGGTACCAGTTTATAGGCATACCTGTATATTTAGAAGACTAAGGTAGAAAAAGATTTCGAATAGGGTTGGGTGAGGAGATGCGTGGAAAAGTAACATTGCAGGAAATTGCGGATGCGGCGGGTGTTTCAAAGTTCGCTGTTTCACGTGCACTGTCAGGCAAACCCGGTGTAAGTGAAGAGACGAGGGCGCTGCTGGTTAAGCTTGCTGCCCAGATGGGTTATTTTCGCAGTCATCCCAAAATGACCGGGGTAGAGCCTCGGGACACAGATGCCAGAGAATGGTCGGGTACCGTGCTGGTGTTATTTCCGAATATTCGACACCAGAATCGGGAGTCCAGGTACTGGGGACCTGTATTTGAAGGGATTTCCGAGCGTCTGAACCGCAAGGGATTGGATATGATCACGTTAACGGAGCCTTCAACTGATGATATGTTTTCTTTGCTGAACCCGGAGGCCATTAAAGGGATAATCACAGTAGGAACAATTTCAACTACGTTGTTGCTGAACATTTATCGAATGGGTATTCCAGTCGTCATGGTGGATCATTGGGACTCTGCATTTTTAAGTGATGCGGTGTTTACGGATAATCGCACATGCATGAATGAATTAATGAAGGATTTGCTGTGTAGGGGTTATGCCCACTTTCAGTTTGTGGGTCATATTGACGACGCTCACAGTTTCTATGAACGTTGGGAAGCTTTTCGGTCCGCACTGGAAATGAGCGGAGTAGAATTACGGCAGAACAAAGCCCTTATTTATGGGGGAGCGCAGGCACTTGCCGAGGAAATGGACAAGTTGCCCGAGGATGAGCTGCCAGAGGTTTTTGTTTGCGCTAATGACGTGACTGCTTCGCAAGTCGTGGAAGTGCTGAAAGGAAAGGGGATTGACGTTCCGAGGCGGTGCGGGGTGACCGGGTTTGACGATACGAATGATCAAATGCCGATTTATGCCACGGTGAGAGTGGATAAGGAACTGTTGGGGATGCGAGCGGTGGACCAGTTATTATGGCGCATCATGAATCCAAGCTCGCCTGTGGAAAAAAAGCTGCTGCACGCTGATCTACTCATACGGGAAGTTCACGCGCCACGGATCAGCCGGGAAAATGATGATCGTGATCGTTCCTTTAGCACAATTAAATATAGTTGATGTCCGGATATGTGGGATGAATTCGATCCACAGTGAAGACGAGGGAAGTCGCTTTTAGCCTGTTTAGGGGTAGAGGGCGACTTTTATTTTGTGTTTTACCGGTTGTTCCAAAAAAACAATTGACTAACTTGTTAGCTTAATGTTATTTTTGTTATGTTGATGAGTGATCCAGATGTTCCCAATCATCCTTATAGGGAGGCTTGCGACGATGATTAATGTAATAGGATTGGATGGCTGGAGGTTTAGGGAAGCACAAACTGATGAGTGGCTCAGTGCGAAAGTGCCGGGTTGTGTGCATACCGATCTTTTGCAACATGGTAAAATTCCTGACCCTTTTATCGGTATGAACGAGATAGAGGTACAGTGGGTTGATAAGCAGGATTGGATATACGAAGCCTATTTTGAGATAGATGCAAATCAGCTTCAATGTCAATGTGTAGAGCTGGTGTTGGAAGGCCTGGACACATACGCAGATGTAAGAGTAAATGGTCAAGCTGTCTTATCGGCCAATAATATGTTTCGGGTATGGAGACAGGATGTGAAGGCATTTGTTCAGCAAGGGAAAAATCGGCTTGAAATCCATTTTCGCTCTCCGATTACGGAAGATGTGCCTAAGCTGGAAAGGTTGGGCTATGGACTTCCCGCACCGAATGATCAGTCCGAAATAGGTAGCTTGTCCGATAAAAAAGTAAGCGTTTTCGCTCGTAAGGCTCCCTATCACTATGGCTGGGATTGGGGACCAAGGCTGGTGACGAGCGGGATCTGGAGAGAGGTTCGGCTTGAAGCTTGGTCTGGACTGATCGTGAGAGACTTATTTATTCGACAGGACGAAGTGAGTACGGAGAGGGCTGAACTCACGGCAGTGGTAGAAATTGAAAATGCAGATGAGATTAGAGATGCCGAGTTGTGTATTTCTGTTGACGGCGGGGTATGGTCCAAACCGGTTCGCCTGCGGAAGGGAAAGCAAACAGTGGAGCTGGGGCTGGTGATAAAGGAGCCGAAGCTGTGGTGGTGTCGTGGACTGGGAGAGCCGCATCAGTATACGTTTGTAGCCGAATTGAAGGAGCAAGCACAGGAAGCGGTGATTGCGGAAAAATCAGTGAAAACGGGACTGCGATCGATCCGTCTTATACGTGAGCGGGATACGGCAGGCGAAAGCTTCTATTTTGAACTGAATGGAATCCCCGTGTTTGCTAAAGGAGCCAACCATATTCCGAATGACAGCTTTGCTGCCGAAGTTACGTTGGAACGATATCGGCATGAAATTGCCAGTGCAGCCGCCTCCAATATGAATATGTTGCGGGTGTGGGGTGGCGGTATTTATGAACAAGACGTATTTTATGACTTGTGTGATGAATACGGCTTGCTCGTGTGGCAAGATTTTATGTTCGCATGCAGCATGTATCCAGGGGATCAGGCTTTTTTGGACAATGTAGCCCAGGAAGCCGAAGATAACATCAAGCGATTGCGCCATCATCCTTGCATTGCGTTATGGTGCGGCAATAATGAGATTGATTCTGCATGGGCCCATTATGAAGAGAATGCGGGCTGGGGCTGGAAAAAGGCCTACACGCCTGAGCAACGAGAACGCCTATGGAATGATTATGAAACGCTCTTTCACCGGATTTTACCAGAGGCCGTAAATACATGGGCTCCGCAGACAGTATATTGGCCCTCCTCACCTCTAATTGACCTGACCGGAGATCGAAACCAGCATGCTCATCCGTCCTCAACAGCAGGAGACATTCATTATTGGGGAGTATGGCATGCGTCTGAGCCGTTTGAGAATTATCACATACATGTGGGCCGTTTTATGAGTGAGTATGGTTTTCAGTCCTTTCCTGAATACAAGTCTGTTCGCACGTATGCGGAAGAGAAGGATTTGGAACTGGAATCTGCGGTGATGCTGGCACATCAAAAAAACGGTTCAGGCAATCGGTTGATTCAAGAATACATGGGACGGTACATGCGGCAGCCCAAGGATTTTACATGTTTTCTTCTCATGAGCCAAGTTTTACAGGCAGAGGCGATGAAAATGGCTATAGAGGCCCATCGTCGTCACAAGCCCTATTGCATGGGGACATTATACTGGCAGATGAATGACTGCTGGCCCGTTGCCTCTTGGTCGAGTATGGACTATTTTGGTCGTTGGAAGGCGCTTCAATATACAGCTAAACGCAGCTTTGCCAATGTGCTCTTGAGTGCAGTAGATACGGAACAGGGGAGTAAAGAACTGCATCTGGTTAACGATACGCTAGAGCCGATAGCAGGTACGCTGCGGCTGACGCTTTTGCATATCCGTGGCAGTCAGGCTATTCGTGATGAGAACGTTAAGGTAGAACAGCCGGCGGGCGGCGCAGGGATCGTACATATACTGCCTACCGACCAATGGCTGAATGGCCTGGATCGTACGGAGCATATGCTGGTCGCACGTCTGATACAAAACGGTGAACAGGTGGCCTCCAGCGAAATTTATTTTGCAGGCACGAAAGAGATGGATTTACCTCTGGCGAAAATTGAAGTGACAGAGATACAGGGAAGTGGGGGCAGTAGGTTCATGCTCTGTTCGGATACACTTGCTAGACATGTGTGGTTGACCGCAGAACAGGAGGGGATTTTCAGTGACAACCACCTGGATCTGGCGCCTGGTATTCCCAAAACGGTGGAATTTCTGACCTTGCGTAACGGTGCCTCCGCATTTGAGGCAGCTGCGCCAGGTGCATTGACGGTACAATCATTGGTCAATTGGATACAAGGGTAGAGGACGGTAAAAGCTTATCCGCCTTGAATACAGTAAGCATCTGTCTCCCGGGGACATGAGGTCAACTTCGGGAGAACAGATGTTTTTTTATCTTCATTTTATGCAGAGTGGAGCGCTTCCATTGAGCTTGAAGCCATTGTGGTGTACACTGTCCAGAACAGGTGTAAATTGGAACGTCAGGAAGGATGGACGGTTACAAGGAGGGAAAGTAACATATGTATGACCGTTTAAGATCGTTAAATTATCCAGTCAAACTTTATATTTTTATCGCACTGGCCTTATGCTCCGTAATCAGTACATTGTGGATCATTAACGTGCGATTGCCCTCAGGGGGCCGCCCTTATTTTTTTATTTGGTGGAATATGATGCTGGCCTGGATTCCTATGCTGCTGACGCTTTTGCTAGATGTCATTCATTGCTCGTGGAGACGGGGAACGAGGACATTTATGCTCTGGATCATAGGGGCTGGCTGGCTTTTCTTTTATCCCAATATACCCTATTTGATTACAGATTTGCTGCATGTATTCGCCAGATATCCATTTCTCGGGGAGCAGCGTTTTTGGGGCAATCCGTACTTTTGGAATCATGTATTAGGGATGCTGCTGGTAGCTGTGCTCGGCCTCACCATGGGGGTTGTATCGCTTGAATCCGTACGACAATTGGTGCAGCGTGCTCGAGGCGGGCTTGTCAGCTGGTTGTTTATGCTGGCGGTACTCCTGCTAAGTAGCCTGGGGATTTATATTGGTCGTTTCTTTCGAGGAAACACATGGGATATTGTGTCTGCGCCGTCCCAGTTGTACACACAAATATCTTCCATATGGGCAGACTCTTTGCAACGCACGCATTTCGTGGAGTTTAGCGGGATGGTATTCGTGATTATGCTCGTTAGCTATGTATCCACGATGTGCGTGGTCTGGATGGGGAACAGCCGCCGGGACGAATGGCATCGCTGGTGATTACGATGGGGCTGAGTGGCTAATTATCATCATAAGATAAAATGTAAAGGCAAAGGAGGAATAGCTACAATGAACGGACAGAACCGATCTGATATCCGCGCTGGTCTTCAGGTGGATATTGTGCTTAAAAAGGATCAGCCCACGGGTAAGCTGACGCGAGGAACGGTGAAGGATATTTTGACCAATTCCCCGCGTCATCCGCATGGAATCAAAGTACGTTTGGCAGACGGGCAGGTTGGACGTGTCAAACATATTGTAATGAAAGAAGGATAGAGCTGTAGGCTTAGGAGGGATGATGTATGAATCAGGCAACGGCATGGTCTAAAAATGATCGTTACCCGCTTGTTTTACTTGTACTGCTGGTGCTTGCTCTCATTTGGTCCTTGGTTCGTCCG
Organism: Paenibacillus sp. EKM10P; assembly: GCF_011800655.1. Classification (NCBI taxonomy): domain Bacteria; kingdom Bacillati; phylum Bacillota; class Bacilli; order Caryophanales; family Paenibacillaceae; genus Paenibacillus; species Paenibacillus sp. EKM10P. The sequence continues at coordinate 996,645 of NZ_JAALET010000001.1, forward strand.
GCGGATTATTTTACATGGGTACTGGAAGTTCTCCCAGCCGTTTTGGGAGCTGTACTGCTGGCGGCTATTTACCGTCGATTTCGGTTTACCAATCTGGTATACACCCTCATCTGGCTACATGCATTGATCCTGATTGTCGGCGGGCACTATACCTATGCTGAAATGCCGCTATTCAACTGGATTCGGGATACGTTTGGGCTGGAGCGCAATTATTATGATCGACTTGGGCATTTTGCGCAAGGTTTTGTGCCTGCACTCATTGTCAGGGAAGTGCTGCTACGTAAGACGACTTTGGGAAGCGGGAGCTGGCTCACTTTTCTAACGGTTAGTGTATGTCTTGCGATCAGTGCTGTGTACGAACTGATTGAGTTTGCCGTTGCCAAGGCAACCGGTACAGCGGCAGAGGCCTTTTTGGGAACACAGGGAGATATATGGGATACTCAATGGGATATGCTTCTTGCGTTCATCGGTGCCCTGACAGCGGTGATTTTGTTAAGCGGGGTACATAACAAGCTGCTTAAGCAGCTAAAGGTGTAGCAGAGTTTCTTGAAAGTCCAATATTTTTGAGGGCTATATTCGCGTCACAGGGTAGCTGTCGAGATGTAGGGTCGCTGCATCCATGTAGCTGTCCAGCAGCCGCTCAAAAATACGGTCCCATGTCTGCTCCAGACTGTATGCTCTACCGGTTCTGGACAGAAAGTCGCGAAGTGGGGCATCCTCGTACAACAGGAGTACAGCTTTGGCAAAGGCAGCCGCGTCCCCAGCTGGACACAGTAGCCCTGTTTTCCCATCGATTATATTGTCTTTGACCCCGCCTTCATTCGCGCCAATCACGGGTGTGCCGCTGGCCATAGCCTCCAACACGATGTTACCGAAGGTTTCTGTAGTGGAGGGAAAGAGGAATACATCGGCTGCAGCGTAGAGTTCAGCTAATTCCGGTCCTTTTACAAAACCAAGCCAGTGAACTGCGTGCTCTGGCACCCCGATATCTGCTGCAGTTTTGTACTTAAACAATGGGCCATCTCCTGCAATGATCAGTACTGAGGCTGCGCGGACGTCGTCGGGTAACTGGAGATAGGAATCCAGTAACGTGTCTATCCCCTTTTCCGGTGCAAGTCTGCCCACATATAAAATCACAAATGCGTCTGCATGAACGCCCCATTTTTCCCATATCGCTTCGCGATTCACTGTGGGCTGGAAGCGGTCGGTATCAATTCCTCTACCCCAGATTTCGAGCTGTCCCATTCCTTTATTGCGTAACAATTCCATGGTTGACCGAGAGGGGACATATACCCTTTCACAATGTCTGTGAAACCAGAGCATGTATTTCCATAATGCAGGTTCAAGCCAGCGAAGCTTGTAGTATTCGAGGTATTTATCAAAGTGGGTGTGATAGGAGGCGACGAGTGGAATATGGTGTTTGGCAGCGTAGCTTGTTCCATACAAGCCAAGGTTAAACGGAGTAGCGACATGAATTAGATGCGGGGAAAAGGCTGACAGGCGCTCGTTGATTTGTTTGGCATTAGGGATCGCAAGTCTGCATTCCCGGTACAATAAAAAGGGAATACTTCGAAATCGCTCCACGCCCGGCCCCGAGGACAGATGATGATCTGCCTCCGGTGCGAAGACAAGCGTAGATACCCCATGTGTCTCCAAATAGCCAATCCATCGTTCCAGTGTCAGAGCAGCGCCATTGACATCAGGCGTATACGTGTCAGTAAATAATGCGACTCGAAGCATGCCTTCATTCCTCCTCCGCCATTCTCATTTATCCTATGATGTTCCAGGGGAGTCCGCTTGGAGGCTCCGGCTTTTATTGTGTCATGATTTTGTTTACGGGCTTGCTGGGTTTTGTAAAAGTTGGCCTGCGGACAGGCACTCTTCTCAGATTTTACTAATCCATGGCACGATAAGTTCCTCTTGTGAGGTTGATGCATATAGGTTAATTCTGTTGATATGTATCCTAGTAGGAGCTGTACATTTCATAAATATTCCTGATCTCCGATGGTTTTGGGTAATAATAAAACATGGACTTTGTCTTGAAATTTCATTATAGTAATTCGGTATGAATAAATTTGAAGGGTAAGCAGGAGGGATGGCTGTGGCTTTTGGAGCACGGGTGTTAAAAACGGGAATCGCAGTGACGCTCGCCCTTTTTCTGAGCACGCTTTTGAACACCCATTCGCCTGTGGGGGCAGCGATAGCCGCTATTTTTGCCATGCAACCGTCGATATATAGGTCGTGGCGTTATTTTCTGGATCAACTCCAAACAAGCACATTAGGTGCAATCATGGCGTTGCTGGGCGGAATGGTATTTTCGAATGAGCCGATTGCGGTCGGACTGGTATGTGTATTGGTACTTATGATATGTCTGAAAATAAACATGGCTGATACGGTTGGATTGACACTTGTGACCGTTGTTTCTGTCATGGAAGCTTCAGGGGACTGGAAATTTGCAGTAACCCGCTTTGCGCTGACTCTGATCGGGATTGTGTCTGCTTTTGTCATCAACATTACCGTTTTTCCTCCCAAACCGAAAAGGCAGTTTATCAATCAGATTCAAAATGTATTTAACAGCATGTCCTTGCTGCTGCGAACTGCCATTTCCGATGAGATTAAGGAGTCTGTCTTTAGAGAGGAAAAAGGAAATTTGGAGGGAGCTATTAAATCACTCTCGGATAAATATCATTTGTTCGAAGAGGAGCAGAAAAAGCTCAAGCGCACCAAGTTCAGTCAGACGAGACAAATGGTCGTATACAAACAAATGCTCGAAAGTTTGCACAAAGGTTACGAGGTCTTGGATGCGGTGGAAAGGCACTACTTCCAATCTTTACGTCCAGAGGGAACAGATGCGTTTTTTGACGACCATCTGGAGCGGCTGATTCGTTTCCACGAGCACGCTCTGCTGAAATTCGAAAATAAACTGAAACCAAATGAGGATGAATGTGAATTGTTCCAGCAGGCTAACGGTGATTTTATGAAGCATGCAATTACACGTTTTGACCATTGTCAGGAGGGAATGCTACGGCTTTCCATCGTAGCTGCGACGATGTACGACTATGGTCATCAACTGGAGCGATTGAGCAGACTGGCCGACCATATTCATCCTGTGGAAGAGAGCCGATAGGCGATTTCGGAAAAAAGAAAAGGCGACCGTATTCATCAATCAGATGGACGGTCGCTTTTTTATGTAATGAATTTAATAAAGTAGGAACAGCCTAATGGAAGGTTGCCAGAAAGCACAAAAAAAGCCCACTGGTTGCGAACAGGGACTGAACTTGCTACAATAGAGGATGCTATGTTTTACATAGTAAAACCGTATTGCATAAGTTGTTAACACATTACTTGTTACATTATAGCATGCTTCAAAGGAATAGTCAATTTTCCCGGATCAGGGGGATGCGATGAGTATGCCCGGGTCCATAATAGAGCATAGTTTGTACGCAAGGGAGCCCTGCGCGGAGCAGGAGGAAACGGAACAGGAGCGATGTCAGTGACTACTGAGCAGCAATGGAATGAGGAACAACAAAGAGTAGAAGATGTGACCGCAGTCATTAGCGGGCGTATTCGGAAGCTGGAGACAGAGGTTGGTTCTGTGCGAGGCGATGTCGTCGATATGCGTAAAGACTTCTGGGATGAGGTAACGATCAATTTCAGTGAGGCGGATGATGTGGGAGAGACGTCCACCAGTTTGCGTCAGCAGTCTGAGATTTTGTCTGAGCGGGAACGAAGACACAAGCATTCCACTGAGGCGTTAGGTCGTTTGAAAAAGTTGCTTGACTCACCTTATTTTGCACGTATTGATTTTGCTGAGGAAGGGCAGACTGCGGAGCGTATTTATCTGGGGATTGCCTCCCTGCTGGATAACCAGGATGAGGAATTTCTGATCTACGACTGGCGCGCACCTATTTCGAATCTTTATTACGATAACATGCCAGGTCCCGCTTCTTATAAGACCCCAGCAGGAGAGATGGAAGGAGAACTGACACTCAAACGCCAATTCTCGATCCGTGACGGACAGATCCGCTTTATGTTCGATACCGGCGTCACCATTGGAGACGAACTCCTTCAAGCCGTATTAAGCCGGAGCTCGGATGCTCAAATGAAAAGCATTGTCGCCACCATTCAAAAGGAGCAGAATCGCATCATTCGTGATGATCGAAGCCGGATGCTGATAGTTCAGGGAGCGGCAGGAAGCGGCAAAACCTCCGCTGCGCTTCAGAGAGTAGCATATTTGCTATACAAGTATCGGGATCACTTGCGAGCAGATCAGGTCGTGTTATTCTCGCCAAACCCCATGTTCAACAGTTATGTTTCGACAGTATTGCCTGAATTGGGTGAGGAAAATATGCTTCAGGCCACATTTCAGGAATATTTGGAACGGCGTTTGGGCCGGGAGTTTCAGCTAGAAGATCCTTTTGAGCAGCTGGAATATGTGCTATCAGCGTCGTCACAGCCTGGGTATGAGGCTAGGATGGAAGGTATCCGCTTTAAGTCATCCAAGACGTTCTTACATGTTATTACAGGCTACAAAGCGCACCTGGAACAAAAGGGAATGCGTTTTAAACCGGTTCGTTTTCAGGGACGTGAGGTGATTTCAGTAGAGCAATTGGCAAGCAAGTTTTATGGATTTGACTCGGCTGTGCGGCTGGCGAACAGATTGGAGCTGCTGCGTGATTGGATGCTCAAAGAACTGGCTCGCTTTGGTAAGGAAGAATGCTCCGCTCCTTGGGTGGACCAGCAGATGGATCTGATGGAGCCGGAGGATTATCAGCGTGCATATAACCGCATGCGCCGGAAATCCAAGAATAAAGGCGATACCTTCGACGACTTTACGCGTGAAAGAGAAATATTGGCGCGTATGGTGGTCAGTGATCGCTTAAAGCCCCTGCGCAAGTGGATTAAGGCACTTCGCTTCGTGGATACAACCCGTCTATACAGCGAGCTGTTTATGAACGAGACGTTATTAAGCGAACTGTCGAATCATGCAGAGCTGCCCGTCAACTGGAGTGAAATTAGTCGGCAAACTCTGAAACGCATTCAGGCTGGAGAACTAGCGTATGAGGATGTGACGCCCTTTTTATATTTGCGTGAGCTGATGCTGGGCTTCCGCTCCAATAGCAACATCCGTCATGTGTTTATTGATGAGGCACAGGACTATTCACCATTCCAGCTGGCGTTCTTCAAACGATTATTTCCACAGGCTAAAATGACAGCACTGGGCGATTTTAATCAGGCTATCTATGCCCATGCTTCGGTGCTTCAGGATGCAGAACCATTGTATGACCTGTATGGAGTAGAACAGACCGAGATGATTTCCCTGACACGCAGCTATCGTTCCACACAGGAGATTGTAGAGTTTACCCGGGGGATGGTAGCAGGAGGGGAGCATATTGTTCCGTTTAACCGTAAGGGTGAGAAGCCTCTGGTAACCGAGGTGAACTCGCGTGAAAAGCTGCATCAACTGATAACTGAGAATGTTACAAAATTGCTGGCAGAGGGTTATGAATCCATAGCGGTGATCTGTAAAAATGCTGATGAAAGCGCGGCAGCCTACGAAGCACTAGAAGGACAACTGCCAGTAAAGCCAAAATTAATTAAGAAAACAACTCCCGCTTTTGAAAAGGGGATTCATATTATTCCGGCCTATCTGGCGAAAGGCGTGGAGTTTGATGCGGTTCTCATTTATGACGGATCGGCCCAAGAATACCAGCGTGAGAGTGAGCGTAAATTGTTCTACACGGCCTGTACGCGAGCGATGCATTTGCTGCATATCTATAGCATAGGGGAGATTACGCCATTCGTGAGTTCGCAGGAATCGGAGACGTATATCCGTAAAGTGAAATAAAGTGACCAGGTTCTTTAGGGGCGGCTGGCAATATTGAGCGTATTCCAGTAACATAAGCAAATAAGCCAAACAGGTAAGAAGCATAAACGGAGGTTACAAACGTAATGGACATGAAAAGAGTATTTCAACGCCCACCGCTGGCGGACTGTGTGCCCGAGTTGGTAGCTACAGCTAGAGGGGAGCGCAAGGCATCGCTGGTGATCCGCGGAGGAACGCTGGTCAATGTGGTATCGGGCGAATTGTTACCGGGCATGTCTATTGCTGTGCAAGGCTCTCGTATCGCCTACGTTGGTAGAGACGTTAGCCATACGATTGGAGAAGACACCGTAATCATTGAAGCGGAAGGCCGCTATATGGCACCGGGTTTGCTGGACGGACATTGTCATATCGAAAGCACACAGCTCACCGTAACTGAATTCGCGAAGGCTGTACTGCCGCTGGGCGTGACGGGCGGTTTTTTTGACCCACATGAAATTTCCAATGTGCTCGGTCTAAAAGGGCTTCGTCTAATGCTGGACGAAGCCCGCACGACACCGCTGGCTGCTTACATGCAGGTAGCTTCCTGCGTGCCTTCCACAGGCCCAGAGCTGGAAACGACCGGTGCCTCTTTCGGTCCGGCGGAAGTCGCAGAGGCTCTAAGCTGGGGCCCAGATATGATTGGACTGGGCGAAGTAATGAATTTCCCTGGCGTCGTCTATGGTGACGACGTGATGATTGGGGAAATTCAGGCCACGCTGCGCGCCGGCAAGGTGGCGGACGGCCATTTTACATGGGCCTCCGATGATTGGCGGCTGCCGGTCTACGCAGCCGCAGGAATTACGGGCGATCACGAATGTGTCACGCCCGAGGATGTAGCCGAGCGCATCCGGCTCGGCATGTATGCCAAGATGCGGCAAGGCTCCGCATGGCATGATGTGGCCGAGACGATCCGTGCCAGCACGGAAATGGGTCTCGACACGCGCCGCATGATGCTGGTGACGGATGATCGCAGTGCGGAATCCCTGCTCCATGAAGGGCAGATGGACTTCGTGGTGCGTCATGCGATTGCGCAGGGCGTTAAACCCGTGACTGCCTTTCAAATGGCAACGCTGAATACGGCAGAGCGCTTCGGCGTAGCACGGGACATTGGCTCGATTATTCCCGGTGCGATTGCCGATATTATCCTGCTTGATGGCCGCTTGGCCGAAGTGAATGTGACGGCTACCATCGCAGCGGGCCAACTGGTGGCTGAGTACGGACAAATGGTCGCCGACTGGGAAGGCTTTGTTTATCCTGCGGAAGTGATGGACACGGTCCATTTGGGTCGAGAGCTGAGTGCTGCAGATTTTCGTATTGCGGCTCCAGTACAGGAAGGGAATGTACCTGTACGGGTAATTCGTGTCACGGAAAATCATGTGGATACGAAGGAAGTGCGGATGACCGTTCCGGTGCGTGATGGTGAAGTTGCATCAGATCCTGCGCAGGATTTGTGCAAAATCGCCGTTTTCGAGCGGCATCATGCCAGTGGCAGCCACGCGGTGGCGCTTGTGACAGGCGTCGGCTTCACCGAGCCGGCTGCAATTGCCATGACCGTAGCGCATGACAGCCACAACCTGCTCGTCATTGGTAATGATGACGAGCTCATGACCCAGGCGGCGAAGCAGGCCGTTGCCCTGCGTGGCGGCGTGGTGGTTGTATCCGCCTCGGGTGAGACGCGCTTCCCGCTCCCGATCGCTGGGCTGATGTCCCCAGCTCCGTTTGCAGAGGTGGCTGCGCAGTCCGAAAGTATCAGCCGGGCACTTCAGCAATCCGGCTGCATGCTGAACAACGCGCTGATGACACTGTCGTTGCTCGCACTGGTCGTAATCCCTGAAATCCGCCTGTCGGATCAGGGACTTGTCGTGATCGGAGCCGACGGTATACGCAAGGTGTCTCTTTTCGTGGAAGAGGATGCTACGGAAGCCTGATAGAATACGTCGCTGGGGGTTGTCCTGCAGGTCTACCCAGACCTGAGGGATAGCCCCTGTTTTCTTATATAGTCCGAAAGGTATCTTTAATTCCTTAATCAACGTTTTGTGGGGTGGTGAGCAGATGCAATTATATTATCGTTCATTAGAAAAAATGGCTCATCAAGCCTCAATTATAGATCAGGATTGGAACAGGTTTGTAGAGCAAACCCGTGTGAGGCATGTTCAGCAGGGTACATATCTTATTGAAACAGGGGAACCTGTGAAACATGCTTATTTTTGTTCGGAGGGATTATTCCGGTTGTTTTATACTTTGGCAGATGGTAGAGAATATAATGTTGGTTTTTCACCAGAAAATGATTATGTAACCTCTTATGGCGCTATGGTTCAAGGTAAACCATCCACTTTTACGATTGAGGCCATGGAAGATTCGGTTGTTATTGAAATTCCATATCATGTCCTGAAGGAGCTTATGGATACAAGCCATAGGTGGGAAAGATTCGTGCGTAATAGCGTGGAAAGACTATACATTCGCAAGGAGGAACGAGAACGCGAATTGTTGTATCTTTCTGCTAGGGAACGTTATGATGCCTTTCTTCTCAAGTATCCCGGGTTGGACAAACGAGTTGCACAATACCATATAGCTTCGTACATAGGTGTATCCCCCGTCTCACTTAGTCGTTTGCTGCGCAGCGAGCCGCATTAACCTATGTTAATGCGGCTTGGCAGACAAGCAGCGTACAATAACGATAAATCCATTCAAACTTCACAAAAAAGGAGATAGGCATATGCGTTATATGATGATTGTATTATTGGAATTCTACCCTTCCTGGTTGGCTCTTCCTCGGGAAGAACGTCGCAAACATGCGGGAACCTTGCAGGCTCATATTCAGAAGTACAGCGAACATGTTCAGGTTCGTTTTTTTGATGCAGAAGCGCTGCCCGGAAAGGACTATACAGATTTCGTCGTATGCGAAACAGAGGATATGAAGCAATATCACTATATGTGGGAAGAAATTCGTGATTCGGAGCCGTATACTAAAGGGTACATGAAGATTAAAGATGTTTTGATGGGGATGGAAAATGCATTTCAGTCCTATGAGTCCGAAATGCTACAGATGGACAAATAACCCATCATACTCCCTTACTATGTAAAAAAGTTCAGCTTGTATAGGATTTATACAAGGCGAGTTCCCAGGCTTTTCTATTAGCTGGGAATTCGCCTTTTTCTATTAAAGACGCTAATAAGACAAAATCGCATTATACAACGGTATCACTTATAACCTTCAGAAATCCATTATTTGTTGCATTATTAATTAACTGATTAATAGATTTTGCTGCGCTATCGCTAAACAAGTACCACTCATCTTTGGATACGTCATGAATCAAAAACTTGGGATACCCGACTAAAACTTCGGATGGAAAGGACTGGATTAAAGAATACACGTCAAAACGAGCTAAGCTTTTCCCCTTTTGGTCTAAGAAATCGTATTGTGCATTTTTATAATAAGACCCAAGAGTGTCAATAGTGAAGCTCCAAGAATAGTTTTCAGGTGCTTCAACCTTTTCACCTTTGTTTTTTGCAAACATATTATAAATGGTTTTGTTATATGCATTGCCGTGAATTTGCTGAACTACGCCGCCCATGATCATATGGTACTCCTGTTGAACTGCCTTTACTTGTACACCGTTTATGAACAATGGTTCAGTAGTAATAGTCACTATAAGGTTGCTGTAATTGACTTTACATCCGAACGCCTCTGCAATAAAACGAAGTGGAACATATATGCGATTATTTTTCACGTATGGTTTTACATCAAGCAGTATCTTTTTACCGTTTTTCTCCGCTATGCTTCTGTTTATTGCTAATTTTACTTTCATATCGCTCTTAGCGAGAATAACCCCGGAATCGGACCACTCGACGCTAGCCCCCAAACTTTCGCTAATAACACGTAAAGGTACCATTGTACGTTTGTTCTTCATTTCTGGCTTCGCATCGGTTGCAATAGCCACACCGTCAATTTTGATTTGATTTTGTGCTGCATATGTAGTGGACGATGAAATACATAAAAAGATAGCAAGAAAAAAAACAAAGAATGCTTTGTTCATAAATGACTTCTCCTTTTTTAAATAAATTTGTTGCGTAGCAACTTTTCACCCTATTCAGACGCGACTGGATAAAATTAGTTGCGCTTTCCTATTCATTAACTGAACGTAACAACCAGTTTGTACTATTCAATCTGATTTCCGATATTTACCAACTAAAAACTCCTAATCTCCCTGGGGAATTATGTCGATAACATTGAATATTGTTCATAAAATTTACAAAGTAAATCTTTAGGGGGAAAGTTAATGAGAAAACAGCTAAAAGTTGCGATTTCTCTAGCATGTTTATTGATGTTTATAGGTTGTTCAGCATCACCAGTATCAGAGCAGACGACTAAGATTACATTTTTGAATTCCAAATCTGAAATAAAAACCCAATTGGAAGAAGTGGCAAAACAATACAATCAAGAGCATCCGGAAGTATCTTTAGAAATTATTACTGCTCCAGAGGGAACGTCTGCATATCAAAAGCTGATGTCGATGTACGGCTCAGGAAGTCCAGCAACGATGTCGATGCTTGACCCGGGAGACACGCAGACATTCCTGGATAAAGCCGTTGATTTAAGTAAAGAGAAGTGGGTAGCCGATACGATAGAAAATGGACTTGACGCCGTTAAGAAAAACGATGCTGTGCTGGGATTTCCATTTGCAGTGGAAGGCTATGGATTAATCTATAACAAAAAAGTATTGGACAAGGCAACAGGGGGTTCTTTTGATCCTTTTTCGGTGCAAAGTAGAAGCAGCCTGAACTCATTAATGGCTAAGATTCAGCAGTCGGGAGTAGCACCGGTCATGCTTTCACCAATGGACTGGTCTCTCGGCTCTCATCTTTTAGCTCTGTCTTATTCTGTTCAACCCGAAGGTTTTCCAGAGTTTGTTAAAGGTATGCAGATCAACTCCATCGATTTGTCCCAAAACAGTGTAATGTCTGGATGGGTACAAACTTTAGACCTGCTCAAGGATAACAGCATCAATAAGCACTCGCCTTTGGACAGTACGTATGACGATGGAGCCAAAGCTTTGGGAGAGGGCAAGGTAGGGCTTTGGTTTATGGGTAACTGGGCTTGGAATGGAATAAAGAGCAATGATACGGCAAATGAGGAATACGGTTTTTTGCCTCTTCCGTTAAATGATAATACGAATGATCCAAACAATTCAAAGATCACAGTTGGTGTGACAAAGTATGTATTCATCGACTCCACAGCTACCACGCCTCAGCAGCAAGAGGAAGCCAAGAAATTTTTAAACTGGCTGGTATACGAAAAGTCCGGTCAGGAACTTTTGGTCAACAAGGCCAATGTTATACCGGCCTTCAAGAGTATTGACTTGGTGCCTACCGATCCCTTGAGTAAATCGATCAAGTCATATTTGTCGAGCGGAAAGACGCTGCCGTTTATGGCAACACTTCCACCTGATCATGGGGCCATCACAGGAGCATCTATCCAAAGCTACATTAGTGGAAAGATAGATAAGACTGAGCTGTTGCGCCAAATACGCATATACTGGAAAGCTCAGCGGGGATGATATGAGACCAGTCACGGGAAGGAAGATAAGGATGTTTAAATTAACGTTAAAGAAAAAAATAATTAGTGCAGCTCTCATACTGGTTGTCGTACTGTCCCTTTCAAGTGTTATAGGAGTCATTAAGATGTCGGAAATGGGAGAGGCTTCTGATAAGGTAAATAACAGGTCTTTACCTGCGGTTATTCTTCTTCAGGGTATGGATAAGCAGATTACAGAAATCGATAGACTAACTGTTCGATTGATACTCGAAGAGGATGAGGCTATTCGCACCACTTATCAAGAAGAACTAACCAAAGCTACAGCTTCAATGGATAAGAGTGTAAATAAATATCAAAGTTTAGCCTCTACAGCGGAGGAAAAAGAACTGTTCACCAACTTTTATGGTCAGTGGGCAATGTATCTTCGCCATCTAAAGGTGGTTTCCGCTGCCATGGAAGAAAACGACAAAGTGATGGCCTACATGATCGTTCATGGAAATTCTTCTATTTATAAGGCGGCATTAGACGATGTAAATAAACTGAAGGTGCTTAATGAGCAGTATGCCACTGAGGCAGCTAATCAATCGAGTCAATCTTACCATTCAGGTAGACTTTTGATGATTTCTTTGACTATCATATGTACGATCCTGGGAATTATCGGTTCTTTTTTACTGGCTCAATCGTTCACTAAGCCCATATTAAGGATAGCGGAACAGATAAAGCTGGTAACGAGGGGGAACCTGCAAGTGGAACCTCTTAGGGTCCGATCCAAAGATGAGGTCGGGGAATTGGCATCCGATTTTAATGAAATGTGCGATTCACTGCGCAACCTTTTAAAGGAAGTTGTGGATAATTCCTTACTGGTTGCTTCTACGGCTGAACAGTTAACAGCCAGTGCAGAACAGACAAGCATTGCTACCGAGCAGATAGCTATAAGTGCCACTCAAGTCGCAGAGGGATCTCAGACACAGCTTGCAGATATTGCTGAAACACTGAATTACACGGTAGGTGTTTCTAAAAGTGTAGAGAACATAACCAATCGCTTTGTGAATGTAGCTAATCTCACAATCCAAGCACAAGAAAAAGCAAACAACGGGAAAACCCAAATGTCTTCCACTGTCTCTCAAATAAGAGATGTGCATACCAAGGTAACTCAATCCGCTGAAGTAGTAAATATTCTAGGAGAAAAGTCAGCGGAGATTAGACAGATCACAGCTATGATCAGTGATATAGCAGCCCGAACCAACTTGCTTTCACTCAATGCGAGTATAGAAGCTGCAAGAGCGGGAGAGCAGGGAAAAGGATTTGCTGTTGTCGCTTATGAAGTACGCAATTTGTCGGCACAAGCAAGTGAAGCAACCGGCAAGATTTCCTCTCTGGTCAACGAAATCGCATTAAGAACAGACGAAGTTGTCATCTCGATGAATGAAGGTGTTCAATCACTAAATGAAGGTATGATGCTTGTCGAAGGTGTCGGTAACGTCTTTTCTGAAATTGTCGGTGCCGTTGAAGAAGTGAGCGGTGAGGTAGACACTGCGGCTGTAGAAGCAAGATCCGTAAATGAAGGAACCGTTTCTATGGTGGAATCTATGAAGAAAATTGCCGAAATCTCCGAACGTGCAGCCGATTCTACTCAAACAGTCGCAAGCGTAGTCGAGGAAACTACTGCTTCCATGCAGGAAGTGTCTGCAGGTGCTAACATGCTTGCCAAGCGGGCGGAAGAGATGAATCAAACGGTGTCTGTATTCAAAATTTAAAGTAAGTTGGCGGTAGCCTTGGACGAGAAAAACAAGTCCTAGACTACCGCTGTTACCATTAGATTACGAGTGAACGGCTTCAGCTTTTTTAGCAGATCTTTTCAGATCCTGTTTACGGCGTTCCTCTAGATACCGTTCTCCATTTTTCTTGTCAGCTGTCAGCGTAAAGCAGGAAATGATGGTGAACAGACCGGCAATGGAACCCAAAATAACATAAGTGATCGGGAAATTCAGAACTTCATACATATGTCCGACAATAGGTGAGAAAACAGATACCACCAGGGAGCCCATAAACAAATACAGCAGGTACATGGTGGACGATAAGCGCTGGTCAAAGTTGACGGTAATGTACTTGAAGATGGCGACCAGAATCAGCGGTTTTTCCAGGGAGTGAATCATCTTCATCGCAGCCACCCATATGGAACCGAACGGCAGCGAAGAACCGATAATACGCAATGACATGATCGCTCCGGCAATAATCAATGCCCACTTAGCAGTCGTTTTGTTGACAAACCATGGGGTAACAAACAGGAACACAAATTCCAGGAATACTTGCACAGCACTTAAATCACCAAGGAATTGATTTCCTTCTGCTTTAGAACTGAACTGAGATACGAAATAGGTGGCAAATTGCTGGTCATATACCTCATAAATTTGGGTCACACCAACCATGAATAGCATTAGAAACCAGAACTTTGTGGTGCGTACGAGATGCAGTACGTCAGTGAGCTTCAACGATTCAGTTTTCTGCTGCTCCTGTCCAGAAATTTCGACTTTGGTCAGGAAGATGCAGATCATAGCAACAACGGCAGATACGGAGGCAATCCAGAAGGTCAGATTCACATTGATATTGATGACCCGTCCCGCAACAAAGGTAGCAGCTGCCCACCCGAGTGAGCCCCACATACGAACTCGTCCGTATTCAAACCCGTATTTGCGTGACACTTTGTCCATATAGGAATCGACGACACCATTACCTGCATTAAACACCAGGCCGATAAATAGGGCGCCGACAATAGCACCAATGACGAACTGCGTTTGAAGCAATGGACCGTACACATAGATAAAAAAGGGTCCGACGAGCAAAAGAATCGTAAAAAGTATGTACAGCAGATGTTTTCTCAAGCCCAGCTTGTCGGATAAGTACCCAAACAGGGGTTGCATGATCAAGGCAACGATAGAGTTAGCCGCGTATAAAAACCCTGTGTAGGTTTCTGAAATCCCCAGGCTTTGTCCTAGCCAAATGACAAAAAAAGACATGGCGGCAGACCATGTAAACAGATAAGCGAAGTTAAAAACGCTCAAAGACCAATAGTTGCGTTTTGCCAAATTCCTCATGTATAAGCACCCCTTCAAATTGTAGCTGCTCAATGTGTTGACAACGTCATTAAGCATTGTCTGTACTATTAATTGTAAGGAGGATTGAATTGAATCCATAGGGCATTTTCCCAAGATTTCCTGTGCTTATTGCAATCAATTGCCAGGTTGGGTTGTACATAACTTTTCTCATCTTGTAAGAAATAAGTCCTACGTGTAAAATTCTTTATAGTTCATTGAGCTCATTTGGTAGGAGGAGAAACACGGCAAGAAGTAGAATTGTTCTAAGGTCTGGCTGACATGGTCATACTGATAGCACAATAAATTGCTAAAGCAAGGGGATGAAGTGGTTCTTTCGCAAGTACAAAGTTACTTGATACCGTGAACGTATATAGAGTATTGTGTAATGATGAGTTATCGAACCCCACATCTTGAATAACGTTTCACACCGGTCGGGAAGGGTTAGCGGATGGCTATCCCTACTTGGTGCTGCTATAACCCTATGAGCATGTACTACACAAAATAAAAAGAAAATGAATGATAACAAACTGTTGTGATTTCATGGTTGGAGGATTTATTATGTCAAAAAGTGTTTCTTCGTCCTTTATTATTATTATAGGATCGATGCTATTTGCCTTATTTTTTGGTGCAGGGAATCTAATCTTCCCACCTATGCTTGGTCAAATGGCTGGAAAGAATGTGTGGATAGCCAATGCGGGTTTCTTGGTTACCGGAGTTGGCTTACCGTTACTAGCCATCACTGCCTTTGTTTTTTCAGGCAAAAGCAATTTACAAACTTTAGCGAGTCGTGTACATCCTGTATTCGGGATTGTCTTTACAACGATTCTTTATCTAGCCATTGGCCCGTTATATGCAATTCCAAGAACCGGTAGTGTGTCGTTTGAAATTGGAGTCAAGCCTTTTTTTTCAAACCATACAGATCATCCTGTCGCACTTTTTGTATTTACCATTCTTTTTTTTGGGGTTGCATGCTTGTTATCACTTAACCCTACAAAAATTATTGATGTGATCGGAAAGTTTTTAACACCCATTAAATTGACATTCATTGGGATTCTGGTGGTCGTAGCCCTTATTCACCCCATAGGAGCCTTCCAAGCACCTGCCGAAGGCTATACTTCGCACGTCTTTTTCAAAGGCTTTCAAGAAGGTTATTTAACATTGGATGCTCTTGTAGCCTTTATTTTTGGAATTATTATTGTGAATGCAATTAAGGAAAGAGGAGTTACTGCCAAAAAAGAGCTGATGATCATTTGTGCCAAATCGATAACCATTGCGGTTGTCCTCTTAGCATTTATCTATACGTCTCTTGCCTACATGGGAGCTTCTAGCGTTGAAAAACTGGGTGTTTTAGAAAATGGTGCTGAGGTGTTAGCCAAGGTTTCATCCTATTATTTTGGATCTTACGGCTCCATTTTATTAGGCTTAATGATTACAGTAGCGTGTTTAACGACAAGCGTAGGGCTTATTACGTCCTGTTCTTCCTTTTTTCATACCTTGTTTCCGAAAGTTTCTTATAAAAGAATTGCTCTCATGTTATCCATATTTAGTACCATTGTAGCCAATATAGGTTTAACACAGCTCATTAAGGTTTCAACGCCAGTGTTAATTGCAATATATCCTATTGCGATTTCTCTAATATTTTTAACATTTTTACATTCCGTGTTTAAAGGAAAATCAGAAGTATATCAAGGCAGTTTAATATTAACCTTCATTGTTAGTCTATTTGACGGCTTGAATGCTGCTGGAATAAAAATTAAAGTAATTAATGACTTTTTTACTCAAATTCTTCCGTTATATGATGTAGGATTAGGCTGGTTAATTCCCTCTGTTTTAGGAGGAGTAGGGGGGTATATATTCTACTATATTAAACGAAGAAAAATTGTCCTTATACTTATGAAGCCCAAAAAATAAATGATTTGCTTATTCGGTGAATTGGACATGTATAACCAAAAGAAAGAACGAACGGAGAACTTGATCTTCTGTTCGTTCTTTCTTTTTGTAACTTTACGCGCAGCTATTCAAAACAAAATCATAAATTTCCGTCTGTTATAGAAAGGACAGCAAGCGCCTGATCTGCTTCGTGCTGCTTGCGGTATAGCGAAGGAGTCAGACCGTTCCATTTTTTAAAGGTTGCAATAAAATAGCTTAGATTTTCAAATCCCACATCCAGCGCAATATCAACTACTTTGCGGTCACTTTGCTCTAGCAACCTGCAAGCCTTCTGAATCCGCTGATAGTTGATATATTCAACCGGACTTTTCTGCACCATCTGCTTGAAGAAACGACAGAAATGTCCCTCACTCATCCCAACCTCATCTGAGATCTCTCGCAAACGAATGGGCTCATGCGCATGGCTGTTGATGTACGCCAGTGCTTTTTTGATCCGTTCGACCTTGTTGCGTTGACTCGCCATAACCACGTCCTCTCCGCTAGCCGGAGTCATGTGCGGGAACAGGCAGGCAATTATGCTATAGAGCTGCGCCTTGGTCGCCAGTTCACGGGCAGGCGCATTCTGTTCATGGCTAGTGATAATACGTTTCAACGCGGTCAATAGCTCCTGCTCCCAAGGCTGCACACCGCGAATGTGAGGGGGAGGGACGAGTTTTTTATTGATAAATGGTTCAATAAACTGCGTCTGAACTGTATCTTGCGTGCGGCTGTGCAGCATATCCGGGTGAAACACCACCGCAGAAAATACACATCGAGGACTTTTTTGTAAATAACCAGCGTGAAGCTCGCCACTGTGTACAAAAAGGGCTTCACCTTCGCTAACCTCCGTATAGACCATATCCGTCTGAAATATAGCGCTCCCCTGTTCTACTACGATAAACTCCATTTCCTCATGCCAATGGGACTCCAATATACTATTTCCGTTCAATTGCTCTACGCTCGGATATACGCTGACTGGATACATGGGATTGCCGTGAATACGGTTTTCTCTTAACATTTCCCTTTGCATTTTACTGATTCCTTTCGGCACACTGATTTATATAGAAAACATCAAAATATTGATACTAAACGTCAAAATAAAAGAAGTAAACCCTTACATAAATCAATATTATTATAGTAAGGATTTCGAAAAAATCCAATCAGCGATTTGGGAACAAGGAATATAAAAGTCGAGATGGAGGAAGAGACAGATGAAATTTACTGATGGCTATTGGTTGGTTCGCAAGGGCTATGAAATACAAAATCCTGCTGACATCCGTGATATCGTGACGGACGATGCTTCCATGACGGTATATGCAGCAACCCACCGGATCGAGCACAAAGGGGATACGCTAAATGGAGCGTTACTGAAAGCGACCTACAGCTCTCCCATGCCGAATGTTATTCGGGTGCGTCTGAACCACCATAAGGGACGGGTACATCATGGACCAGACTTTGAAATTCACACCTTACCGACAGAGGTGGATATTACGGTGGGTGAGGACGTAGCAGTGCTGAAAAGCGGCGATCTGAGTGTGCGAGTCGGTCGTGGAAAGAGCTGGGACGTAGGCTTTTATGTCAAGGATCGTAAAGTCACGGGCAGTGGGCATCGGGGACCCGGCTATATTACAGACCCGCAGGACCAGCCATTTTTCCGGGAGCAGCTGGAGCTGGGTATGGGGGAGTACGTATACGGCCTTGGAGAGCGTTTCACTCCATTTGTGAAAAATGGTCAGGTCGTTGATATTTGGAATGAAGATGGCGGGACCAGCAGTGAACAAGCATACAAAAACATTCCATTTTATTTATCTAATAAAGGGTACGGTGTATTCGTCAATCATCCGGAAAAGGTATCTTACGAGATTGCATCGGAAAATGTTTCGAAGGTACAGTTTAGCGTTGCTGGCGAATCGTTAGAGTATTTTATTATTGGTGGAGCTAATCCTAAGGAGGTACTGGACAATTATACCAAGCTGACAGGCAAACCTGCATTGCCACCGGCCTGGACCTTTGGTTTGTGGCTGACCACTTCGTTTACGACTGATTATGATGAAGCGACAGTAAACCATTTTGTCGACGGGATGGCTGAACGGGATCTGCCACTCTCGGTATTCCATTTTGACTGCTTCTGGATGAAAGAATACCAATGGTGCGATTTTCAGTGGGATCAAGATATGTTCCCAGACCCAGAAGGTATGTTGCAGAGATTGAAGGCTAAGGGACTCAAAATTTGCGCATGGATCAATCCGTATATTGCAGAAAAGTCCATTTTGTTCGATGAAGGTATGGAGAATGGCTATTTGGTCAAAACAGCTGATGGCAGCGTGTGGCAATGGGACATGTGGCAGGCGGGGATGGGGCTGGTTGACTTCACGAACCCGGCTGCAGTTGCCTGGTATCAGGATAAGCTGAAGGTGCTGATCGATCAAGGCGTAGATTGCTTCAAAACCGACTTTGGTGAGCGTATTCCAACAGATGTAATTTATTATGATGGCTCTGATCCAATGAAAATGCACAATTACTATACGCATTTGTACAACAAAGCTGTGTTTGATGTGCTGGAGGAAAAGCTGGGCAAAAATGAAGCCGCATTATTTGCACGTTCTGCCACAGCCGGGGGACAACAGTTCCCAGTTCACTGGGGCGGAGACTGCTCGTCCACGTATGAGTCGATGGCAGAGTCCTTGCGGGGCGGATTATCGCTTGGTTTGAGTGGCTTTGGCTTTTGGAGCCATGATATTAGCGGCTTTGAACTAACGGCTGCGCCGGACTTATACAAACGGTGGGTACAGTTTGGATTGTTATCCTCCCATAGCCGTCTACACGGAAATGTGTCATACCGTGTTCCTTGGCTGTTTGACGAAGAGTCAGTCGACGTGGTGCGCAGCTTTACCAAACTCAAATGCTCACTGATGCCACACCTGTATGCTTCTGCTGTGGAATCCTCGGTGAGGGGACTGCCGATGATGCGGGCTATGGTATTGGAATTCCCGCAGGACCCTACCTGTGCAACGCTGGATCTACAATACATGCTGGGGGATTCCATTTTGGTAGCCCCGATCTTTAATAAAGAAGGCAATGTAACCTATTATGTACCCGAGGGACAATGGACGAATTTGTTAACGAATGAAATCGTGTCTGGTGGTCGTTGGGTCAACGAGCATCATGATTTTACAACCTTACCTGTGCTCGTGAAGCCAAACACATTGTTGGCCATCGGTCATGAGGATCGTCGTCCGGATTATGATTATGCAGATCAAGTGACGCTTCATTTGTTTGAGCTCGGCGAAGGGCAACAGGCTCGTTCGGTTATCGTGAATACATCAGGCGAAGAAGAGCTCACGGTTACTGCCAGCCGTAAGGATTCTGTCATTACGGTGAAGGCAGAAGGTGCCGTTAAACCGTGGTCGTTAGTACTGCGCGGTATCCATAAGGATGTTCAAGTGGAGGAAGGCAGCAGTCTGGCAGGAGAACAGGGGGTAATCATTACACCAGCCACCAGCGGACAACAAGAGCTCACTATTCACTTGGGCTAGTCAGGAGTTCATCTGTAGATGGATAGATTATAATATAGCGATTATATTGCGAAAAAAAGGGGTTGCCTGATACAAACAGGCAACCCCTTTTTAATGTGGCATTCTGAAAGAGAATATCTTCAAATTTAGCTTAGATATCATTCCCTATGCATTCTGTTGAAGTAGGAGTGGTACAAGGTACTGCCGGAAAATATCCACAGGAGTCCGCTTCTTTTTAAATGTATCAGCCGTGAGGACAACTACCAAGTCATAGGACGGGACCACAATAATATATTGCCCACCAAAGCCGAGTGCGTAAAAATAGTCTATTTCGGTTCCTGTTTCTCTCTTATCCGAAAAGGAAGAAGCCCACCAGTGACAGCCGTAATATGCTTTTTGTGGTTTGGAGGCTGGAAGAAATGGACGAGTCGAATATCGGACGGTCTCTGTCTGGATGATCTGCCGTCCTTCCCAGCTTCCTTCGTTCAGATAAAGCCGCCCGAATTTGAGCATGTCCAGCGGTCTGAGATGTAGCCCGAAGCCTCCGGTGTGAGTGCCTTGCGGATCGGTTTCCCAATGATAGTTATCGATACCGAGTGGCTGGAATAATTGCTCCTCGGCAAATTCAGCAACGGCTTGTCCAAAGGCAGAACGTAGCAAGGTGGCCAAAAGTTGAGAACAGCCAGAGCTGTACTCCATTCGCGTACCTGGTATATCCGATAATGGCTGTGAAAGCACAAATTGCACCCAATCGGACGTTTTGCTCATGGTAGGAAAAGAATTTTGTCCCCCAAATTCCGTCCAGTTAAAGCCAGCAGACATCGTCAGCAGGTGTTCAATCGTAATATCACGCTTTCGAGGGTCACTATCTTTGGCCAGCTGGGGGAAAAATTCGAGGATCGGTGTCTCTGGTTTGGGTACCAGTTGTTGATCCATAGCAATACTAACTAATGCGGAAATCACACTCTTGGTACAGGAATTTATTTTATAGAGTTGGTTGGCAATTTGAGGTTCACGGTAGTAATCCATGATCATGTTTCCCTGCTGCTCAATAAGACAGCTGCGGGTTTCCAACTCGTTAAGTACGTGAATAAGCGGTTTGAGCTCCAGACTTTTCATGCAGTTCCTCCTTGAGGCTTTTAGCATACCATTACATAGTATATCATTTTTAACCTTCCAAATCCGACAAGTACAAACGGATAATAGTTTTTATCTTTTTCCCTAATTTGAATTTTTTTGTTTTTTGATATTAAAAAACATATATATGTTCACTTAATAGACACAAATACATTTAAAAATCTATACACTTTTCCGCTTTCATTTAAAAAAACAGACCAATAAAACGATATATAGTAAGTTGAACATTTTATTTTGAAACAACTGGGGGACCAATTCATGAACTTAACAATTAAGGCCAAAATGATTCTCAGCGCGATACTGATCCCAAGTGTGATTGCTGCCATGCTGCTGACCAATTACATTTTAAGTATACATAGTGAGAACGAGTACAAAGATATTATGAATCGTGAAGAGACGATTGCGTATAACTCCAAGTCTCTTCAATTTTTATTAAACGGGATATCCAATGATGAGCGGGCATATTTGCTGACTCGTGACGAACAGTATGGGAACGAGATCGGAAACAAGCAGAGTGAAGTTGCAAAGTTGCTACAGGAGACAGAAGCTCTACTCAATACAGGTAATGAGGATACAAAGAAGAAGATGACTGATCTCAAAACAGGGATTAATACCTATATGAATCAGGTTCATAGTCTACTGACTACAGCGGGGTATAAGAGTACAAGAGATGATGCTTTCCCTCCATTTTCTGAATTGCTCGATGATTTTGAAAACGAACGGGTTTTGCGCAAGCAACTTGATACCAAGGTGGTAGCATTTGTCAAGGCGCAGGAAGATATGGTAACGGTGAAAATACAGCAGGCGCACCAAACGATGACGAATACAACTTTGATTACGAGCATTGTAGGGCTTTTGGTTATTATTTACAGCATTGCTCAATCTATCGTTTTGATTCGTTCGATTCGTCCATTACACCATATGAATGAGCAGTTGTTGCAAATGTCTCAAGGTGGAGGAGATTTGCGAAGTCGACTGGATATTACGTCCAAAGACGAAATCGGTATGATTGCGAGCTCCTACAACAAGCTTATTGAAGGGTTCCGCAGTATCATTGTGGATGCTCAGGATACGGCTCGTACATTAACGGTAACCGCAGAGCGTGTTAACGTCAGTACTGAGGAAATGAATCAGGCCAATCGTCATACCTCCGGTGTAATGGAAGAGCTTGCGACGGGCATGGAGCATCAGGTCGATGATATTACACAAACTACAGATACCATGAAAGAACTTGCCTACGAGCTGGAACAGATTGCTGCCACAAGCGAGCAGGTATATGAATTGTCTGATACCGCCGCTAAAGATGCAGAAGCAGGGGAACAATCGATAGGTCAGGCTATGCGTCAGATGGAGAAGGTAAGCGAAAGTGTAGACAGCTCTGCACGTGCTGTACGTTCACTTAGTGAACAGGCGGAGCAGATTGGCATGATCGGATCTGTTATTACCGGATTTGCCAAACAGACTGGAATGCTGGCGCTTAACGCATCCATTGAAGCGGCAAGAGCGGGAGAACAGGGCAAAGGATTTGCTGTTGTGGCCTCTGAGGTAAAAAGATTGTCCGAGCAGGTATCGGTTTCAGCAGCAGAAATCACACAGTTTGTGCAAAACATTCAGGAGCATGTTGGGCATGTCGCTTCCACCATGCAGTCTGGAACAGTTGAAGTGCAATCTGGCGTAAAGGTCATGCAATCCGCTGAAACTGCATTTCGCCAGATTGGAAGTTCCATTCAACAGGTCAGCGAGCAGATTCACAGTGTTAATCGGTCTGTAGAACAAATGTCCGATGGATCAGAGCGAATGGTGAAGGCGGCGGAACGCATACGTGAAGTAGCGGAGCAGACGGCAGGAGGAACCCAAAGCGTCAGTGCGGCGGCTGAAGAGCAACTGGCTTCTATGGAGGAAATTGCATCGTCCATTCACACTCTGGCGGATATGTCGCAATTGCTGAACGCAAGGGTCGGTGGTTTTAAAGTATAGTCGTATAAATTCCCACCAATGTAAACACAATAACATCTGTTGAACGAATCTGGACAGCTGTGTTATTACTTTTGCAAAGGTGGTAACGGGATGCAACAAAATAAAGGGAATCTGGTTGCATTAGGTTCCATCCCGCTGATGATGACGCTGGGTAATTCCATGCTGATTCCGGTTTTACCGGAAATCGGACGTAAGCTACATGTAAGCTCCTTTCGGATTAGCATGTTGATTACAGTGTATGCGGTGGTGGCCATTTTACTGATACCGATTGCTGGCTATCTATCCGACCGTTTTGGCCGTAAAGCGGTGATTGTTCCCTGTCTGATTCTGACTGTGATTGGAGGGGGCATTTCTGCGGTTGGAGCATGGCTGCTACATGACCTGGCAGCTTACTGGACCATTATTGCAGGTCGTCTACTTCAGGGCGCGGGAGCGGCGGGGGCTTTTCCTATAGTCATTCCACTTGTGGGCGATCTGTATGAGAACGAGGATGAAGCCAGCAAGAACCTGGGGGTAGTCGAGACCTACAACACATTCGGTAAAGTATTAAGTCCGATTCTTGGTGCTGCGCTGGGAGCTGTACTATGGTTTTTGCCATTGGCAGTGATTCCGGGCCTCTGTCTGATTTCGCTTATTTTGGTCATTTGGCTGATCCATGTACCCAAGCGTAAAAACCAACCGATTAGGTTTCGAGAATTTGTGGGGAATGTGAAGCAGGTGCTTGCCGAAAAGGGACGCTGGCTCTATGCTATTTTTGCTATGGGCGGTATTTGTATGTTCGTCATTTTTGGCGTCTTGTTCTACTTATCCGACATACTGGAAAGTCGTTACAACCTCCATGGCGTCTGGAAGGGCTTTGTGCTAGCCATACCGCTTATTTCCCTCTGTCTGTGCTCTTATTTAGGTGGCAAGGTTATTGGCAAGCACAAAAAGCGTATGAAATGGATCGGTTTCGGTGGTTTGGCCATATTGACGATCAGCTTTGCTATTCTCGGATTTTTTCAACATATTTATGCTGTGATTGGCCTGTTTACGCTAGGGGGCGGTGGTATTGGGCTCGCACTCCCTTGTTTGGATGCACTGATTACTAAGGGAATTGAAAAAGAAGAGCGCGGAACCATCACTTCCTTGTACAGCAGTATGCGCTTTGTCGGAGTATCTTTAGGCCCTCCGGTTGTATCCTTGCTGATCGGCAGCAGTGGGCATGGTCTGCTTTTTGGCGTCATGGCCGCAGTGGGGGGGATTGCGGCTCTGCTTATGCTATTTGCGGTCAAGCCAGAGCAGGATGAACCCGCAGGGGGCAAATCCAGTGATCGTAGCCATAAGACTGAGGGAATGACATACGTGTCTCGAGAAAAGCCTCTTTCTTCTAAGCTAAGACACAAAACTCCTGCGAAATATAAATAAATTGCAATTGAAAAAGCTTTGAAATAAAAAAAGCACCCGTTTTCCATGTAAAGCCATGGTAACGGGTGCTTTTGATATTTGAGCAAATATAGATGGATACTCATTTTAAAGAATAGTCTTACCCCTCCAGAGGGACATTTGTTTTAGGCTTGCGGCTTGCGATAATCTGAATGACGTAAATCAGCAAGAACAGCACAACAAACAGCGACGAAAGACGATACATCCATGCATAATCACTGGCTTTGGCGATAACGCCAAGTATAAGTGCTCCGGCTGCGACTCCAAAATCGAGGGAATTGAGAAACATACCGTTTGCCATGCCCCTCTGTTTAGGTGACACGACCTGAATCATCCAGGTTTGCAAGGTTGGCTGCATAACACCAAACCCGATACCGTAGCAAAGAGCAGACAGATACATAAAGGCGTCACTGTGTGCGTAAGAAAGCAGAATCAGACCACCAATGAGAAACAGGGAACCAGGGATGAGCAGTGCCTTTGCCCCTTTTTTGTCATAAATACGGCCCGAGAAGGGGCGCACGATCAGTACAGATACCGCATTAAACAGGAAAAAGTAAGCCGGGTGCGCCAGATTAGCTTCATCTCCATAGAGCGCCATAAAACCGAGCAACCCGCCATATGTGATAGACATCAACATGTTCAACAAGGCGGGAATCCACAATTTACGGTTGAATGCCGGTTTGCGCCCTTCCTCCAAAGGGACCATAGGTGGTTCGACATGCCCCTTAGGCAGTGTGCGAATGAGCCAGTAGGCTAGAGGGAAAATGACAACAATGACAGCAGATGTCGAATAGGCAAGCAGGTTAAAACTGCCGTATTGCAGCATCGAAATACCGATGGTTGGCCCAATAGACATGGCTAAACTAGTGGACAGACTAAAAAATCCCATTCCTTCACCGAGACGTTTGGGAGGGATGACGTCAGTGACCATTGTTGGAAAGGCAGTGCTGCTCATACCAAAGCCAATCCCAAACAGCATACGCATGAGCAGGAGTACCGCAATTGTCGGTGAAACACTGTATCCCAGCGTTCCTGCTAATGCAAACAGCAGTCCAACGAAGATCAGGGCGCTGCGATGTCCTTTTTCCAGCATACGGGCAGAAAAAAGTCTTGCGACAATTGCACTTAATGCGAACAAAGTCGTAACAAGACTGACCTGCACGGAGGTAGCATGGAATGCATTTTTCACATAGGAAGGAATGGAAGATACAATCATCTGTAGTTCCAGAAACAAAAATAAATTGGAAACCGTAAGAACGATAAATTCCTTGGTCCAAAGAGGTTGCTTGCCTTGTTGCATATTAATCGTTCTCTCCTTGTTTTTCTGATTCAGTCATGTTGGTATGAATTTGTAAAAGCGTTTGGCGGAATTGCTTCAGATCTGCAGAGGAAATACCTTTTACAAAATCGTGGTTGGCATCTCGTTCGACGGGGAGAGTCTCCTTCACAAGCTGTCGGCCTGCTTCAGTCAAATGAAGCAAATAAGCCCGGCGATCCTGTGGGCTGTTCACACGCTGTACCCAGCCCTTCTTGTCCAACAAATCAATAATACGAGTCGTGGTGGGCTGGTCCTTTACAGCCTTAGCTGCAATTTCTTTCTGATTTAAACCCTCGGCCTGATAGATTTGGTACAGAACCGACCATTGCTCTGGGGAAATATCATAAGGTTTAAGCCGATGCGAGAGCTGTTGACTCATTTTGCGATGGGTGATTCCAAGCAACATCCCAATAGAGCAATCGGGAGGCAAATTATTCATATGACACTCCTTTCTAATTTTCCGCACAGGATACTTTGAAATTAATTAGTTGTTATAACAATTATATGGACAACAAGTTGTTTTGTCAAAAGAAGTTGTGCAGCGTTTTGTAAACATACATTCCTTTTCCACTTTACTTTTACTTGTCTATGCGGGAAAAAGAGCAAAAAAACAGCCCGTAAAAAACGGGCTGTTCGGGTTTTAGTACAATATAGTTTGCCATGACTGGCGAATTAAGCTTTAGGTACGGTTTCCCAATCCTTAAGGAAACGTTCGATACCGCTGTCTGTCAGTGGGTGTTTCCACAGGGAAGGAAGCAGGGAACCCGGAATGGTGGCGATATGTGCACCAGACAGAGCAGCATCTTCTACATGCTTAATGTTGCGGATGGAAGCAGCGATGATTTCGGATTTCAAACCATGAATGTCCAAAATTTGTCTCAGATCACGGATCAGCTTCATGCCGTCAACGGCGATATCATCCAGACGTCCCACAAACGGGCTGATAAAAGTAGCACCAGCTTTGGCTGCCATCAAACCTTGAGCTGCGGAGAAAATCAATGTTACATTCGTTTTGATTCCGTTCTTGGTCAGCTCGTTACAAGCGTACAAACCGTCTTCGGTCATAGGAAGCTTGATCACCACGTTAGGTGCCCACTTTGCGATGTCATAAGCTTCTGCGAGCATATCTTCAGCTTTCAGGCCAATTACCTCAGCACTTACGGGACCCTCAACGATACTGCAAATCTCCTGAATGACTTCCTTGAACACTCGACCTTCCTTAGCGATCAGGGAAGGGTTCGTTGTTACACCATCAACCAGACCCAAACGTTCAATACGTTTGATTTCTTCAATGTTACCAGTATCCAAGAAAAATTTCATTTGATTTTCCTCCTCAGGGTTATATAGTACATAATACATATCATATGGCGTACATTAGCTCATTTAAATGTAGCATATTGCACACGTTAAACTTATAATTAGTATGTATTACATTTTTAATTGTGACACATTTTAAATTTGAAAACAAGCGGTCTTTGATTAAAATTTGATGAATTGTCGAAACATGCTGAAATTGACCGACCTAAGCTCATTAATAATGTATACTACCCCATTCCATAAGGAGGTAATCATTATTCAACTGTCAGAAAGACAGCGGGAAATTGTAGATATTGTCCAGCGTCTGGCGCCTGTTACAGGGGATAAAATTGCTGAAGAGCTGGGACTATCGCGGCCGACTTTGCGTTCTGACCTTGCTTTGCTCGTTATGCTCGGGCTTGTAGATGCCAAACCAAAGGTGGGTTACTTGCCAGGGCGTTATCCAAACTATGATAGCCATATTGGCAGTATGCTCAAAAAGCTGACTGTGGCAGATATACTGAGTGACCCGATTTTGATATCAGGTGATGCTACCGCCTATGATGCGGTGTTAATGCTATTTCAGCAAAATACAGGCACGCTGATGGTCACGGGGGAGGAGCAGGAGCTCATTGGTATTGTTACCCGCAAGGATTTGCTGAAGGTCATGCTGGGACATACTGATCTTCACACTGTCCCGGTGACCATGGCTATGACTCGCCGGGCCCAAATGACGACGCTTGCTCCAGGAGATTCTTTACTGGAAGCAATATCGAGACTGATCCGGCATCAGATTAATTGTCTTCCTGTTTTGGACGAGCCATGTACCTCCTCGGCTCCAATTCAGGGGCTAGTAGGGCGGGTTACGAAAACGGATATTATGAACGCCATTCTGAATTTGACGGAAGAAAAGACCTAAAACATGAATAAGGGGGCCTTATATGTACTGGTTGGCCATGCTGACGATGCTGATTGACCATGTCGGACTTGTGTTTTTTCCGACAGATCCGGCTTGGAGAATTGCCGGCAGGCTTGCTTTTCCAATCTACGCGTACGCCCTCTATATGGGCTATACCCGTACCCGAAATATGCGGAGTTACATGCTTCGCCTGCTAGGGCTGGCCTTGATCTCCCAGGTGCCCTATATGCTGGCGTTTGATGTGTATAGACCCAATGTGATCTGGACGCTACTGGCGTCGTTACTCGCGCTGGCTGCTGCATCTCGCATGAAGCATTGGGTGGCTGTATCGGGTCTGTACGTCCTCACAGCCCTGTTCATGGAGCTCAGCCAGATGGATTACGGAGCCTATGGTCTGCTGCTTGTTCTCATCTATCGATACACCCGTTCATATCTGATGATTGCTGCCCATTTTGTTTTGAATGTTGTGTATGATATGGTACACCATGCGAATATTCAGCACTTTAGTCTGCTGTCCAGTATTCTGATTGTATGTTTTGCCACAGGGGAGAGCGGATTTTATCGTCGGGTACCGCGTTGGTTGTGGTGCAGCTTTTATCCCGTACATCTGGCTGTTATTGCGCTAATTCGTATCTGGCCCTGAACTCGAATCCATACAACAAAAGAACCTTTACAACCACGACTTATAGTGGTTGTAAAGGTTCTTTTTATCCTAAATATACTATGCTGTTCAGGATACTTTGTTGGGACCTTGGGCAAAAGGAAGTGGGCGAAGTGGAGCCCCTTCTTTCATATATTGCACCAATACTTCGGGAATATTGTGTATTCCTCCTGCATTGACGCGATAGCCGTTCGTTTGCCCTGGTGAGTTAATTCCTCGTTTCACCGTAAACGTAACGTCAATTCCCAAGGAGCGGCAAATTTCCAACGTCTCCTTGGTATACCCACCATAAGGGAAGGCCAGCACATTCTGATCATTGTGTAGATGTTTAAACAGCTTCTTGTCAGCCATGTCCAAATCGGTATAAACCCGCTGTTTGAACTCGTCCTCGGTTTCCATTCGCCCCAGCTTTTTCGAATACACCGGACCCATCAGAAGTGGTTTTTGTTTGGTGCGCTTTGTGTTGGAGTATCCGTAAGCATGCTGGTCATTGGTATGATTGTAAAAATCAATGCCCTCTGCATGCATCTGATGAATTTGATCCCATGTCAGCTTTGGTATACCAATATGTTTAGGATTGCTGATTGTGGATGTAATGAGAAAATTGGTAGCCGGAACATGATACTTCTTCAACACGGGAAAAGTATCCGTATAAAAGGATTCATATCCGTCGTCAAATGTCATAAGGACCGCATTAGCGGGAACCTTGCCTTTATGTAAAATAAAATCCGTATACTCTTTCATGGTGATCCAATGGAAGCCATTTGCTTTCATTTCGTCCAATTGTTTCGTTAAATTACTAAGCTTGAGAGCACCGGGATCAGGTGGAGTCTTGGTTACTTCATGATACATCAGGACAATTACTTTGTTTTGGTAATATACCTTATCTGGCGTAGGCGTCAGTGAAAATAAATGGCGTACCAGTCGATCTGCATTAGCAGTGCGTGTACGATGAGTTCCTTTGACTACAGGTGTGTGATAAATGTTACGTGCTTCATGCACCAAAATCCCGAGAATAGCTACCAAGCTTATGATGAGCAATGTTCTTTTTAAAAAAGTGTGTTTCATTGAATGACATCCCCCGCATGCAAAAAATTCTGAAAGTATAGAGGTTTATACTAAATATGAAACTAGCAAAATCTAGTCTATCATACCGAAAACACGCGGGGGAAATATCACAACTTTGTTACCTCTGTGTTGCTTGTACAGATACCGAAGATGAGGCCGGGAAGTAACCGATCTCGACCGCATGCTGGATCATATTGCGAATAAACTCCAGGTTGGTTACCGGACACTGTACGCCAGCTTGTTCCAGCAGAGCTGTGGTTACAGAGCAGCCGTAACGGTAAGCTGAATCCTTGGCACCATCACCTTCGAGTTGTCCCATAGCAAGGTGAAGTGCATCTTCCTGAATGCCAGAAGACGGATTCAGCAGCCAAGCGCTGTAATCGTCAAAAGGCAGCGTTTCTACTGCGTAACCAAGCTGGTTTACCATAGCGATCAGTTCATCATATGGCAGTGGGTTCGGATTACAGATATGGAAAATGCGGTTCGCACTTTTTTGTTTGACGGACAGTTCTACGATAGCACGGCTGGCGTAATCAATTGGTGTAAAGTCTGTATGCCAATCGGCTTGTGGAGCTTTGCCCAGCAGCAGCATCGCCTTCATCATACGATAATAAGCATTGCTATCGATATTACGTTGGAAGCGTCCGTTGGCCGAATGGGCTGTCAAATTACCCGCACGGTAGATCGAGACAGGTGTACCTGCTTGAGCTGCTTGGAACAATAACTTCTCTGCCGCAAGTTTACTGTTCGTGTACAGGTTGTCCACGTTCAGTTCATCTGGGAAGGCAGAGAACTCTAATGTCGATTCCCATTTTCCTTCGTTTGCAAGATCCTCAGGTATTCCCATGGTGGAAACATGATGGAAGGAGACTCCTGGCTTAGCTTGAGCGATTTTTAGCAGTTCCAGTGTTCCGGTCACATTCGTGCGATCGAAGGTTGCCGAATCACCAAAATGGCGAACGTCAGCGGCGCTGTGAATGATACCGTCGATGTGGTGCTCTAGCATATGGCGATCGACAGAAGAGAGACCCAGATCCGCTTGCTCTAAATCGCCATAGACAGCCTTGACCCGTCCTTCCATCAAGCTGGAGATATCTTGACCAAAATATCCTGTCAATACGGATTGAATACGCTCAAAGCCAGATGGACCGTCCTGAGAAGGGCGTACCATTGCGTATACTTTGGCTTCTGTCTGGTGGAGCAGGTCATACAGAATGTGTGAACCCAGATATCCTGTGGCTCCGGTTAACAAAATCACGCGCAAGTCGCGGATTTCAGCTAAATCTGAAGCGCCAGGCAACTCAATAGGATGTTCATTCAAATCTGTTTTTTCCCGAGAAATCGCGAGTGACTTGCGCTGCGGCGCTTGTTCTGTACCTAATTGCTCCACGTATTCAGCAAGCTCACGAACAGTTTTGTAGCGGAAGAAGTCTCCAATACGCAGCGCGCCATAACGCGGCTTCAAAATAGCCAGCACATGAATGACACGAAGCGAATCGCCTCCGATCAGGAAGAAATCATCAGTCGCGCCAATGTTATGTTTACCAAGCACTTGTGTCCATGCTTCGGCAATGAGTGTTTCAGTTCCTTCACGGAGAGGTTCTCCGCCGGACGTATGATCAGACACTTCAGGAAGTGGGCGCAGAGCCAACTTTTTACGATCGATCTTGCCAGTTGGTGAAATAGGCATAGCTTCCAGGTGAATGACATGGGTTGGTACAAAATAGGAAGGCAGCTTGCCTCCAATATAAGACTGTATAACGTCCTGTGGAATGGACTGTCCGTCCGAAGTGGTGAAATAGCCCACTAACATGTTCTGATCTGTGTGATCCTTGACGGCGACAACAGCTACGTCCTGAACACCTGGATGTTTGGAGAAATGGTCTTCAATTTCTCCTATTTCAATCCGGTTCCCCCGAATTTTGAGCTGCGAGTCCTTCCGGCTTACGTATTCAATCGTACCGTCTGGCAGCAGCTTGGCAATATCACCTGAACGGTACATTTTTTCACCTGGGACAAAAGGATTGTCCACGAACGATTGGGCTGTACGCTCCGGCTGATGGAGATAGCCGTGGGCCAACGCAGGCGTAGCAATACATACTTCACCCGGAATATTGACTGGGCAAAGCTTGTTATCGTCGTTAACGATGTACACTTTGTAATTGTAAATCGGCTTGCCGATCGGGATATTAACGACATGTTCAGGTACGGCACCGCGGACCCGATGGGTCGTCGTCGCTACGGTGCATTCGGTTGGTCCGTATACGTTGACGATGTCTGTGTCTGTACCGAATTTGCTTTGGAACGCCCGAACTTGTGAGCCATACAGTGCTTCGCCTGCTACAGTAACAATTCGAACATTTGCGAGCTTGCGATAACCTTCATCTGACAGGTACGTCGATAGCTGATTAAAGAATACAGTTGGCAAAATGGTAATAATCGTCGTGCCCGTACGTTCGATGGCTTCAGCGAATTCTTCCACAGATACGCGCTCTTCGGAAGACAGCAAGTACAATTTTGCACCGTAAAACAAGGCTCCAATCGTATCCCATACAGAAGCATCGAAGCTATAGGTGGCGAATTGGGTCAATACATCCTGAGGCGTAATGTCACAATCGCGTTGTACGACAGCTCCTAGGTTAACGACACCGCGGTGAGCGATCAGGGCACCTTTTGGTTTGCCTGTAGAACCGGAGGTGTAGATGACATAAGCTAGATCATCTGGACTTACTTCAACGTTTGGATTGCTTGCTGCATAACCTGCCAGTGGTCCGTCAATAGCTAATATTTCTTTTACGGTTTCAATGGACCCGCATAGTTCAGCCGCTTGTTGGGTGAGTGCGGAAGTTGTTAAGACAAAAGGAGAACGCGTGTCCTCGACAATGTAGCTACTCCGGTCAGCAGGGTGAGCGGGATCAACAGGAACGTACACGCCTCCGGCTTTTAGGATGCCGAGCAGGGAAATAACGGTCTCCAAGCTTCGTTCCATGAAGATGGTCACGAATTCACCTTTGGTGAGACCTTTGGATAACAAAACACGTGCGACTTGGTTAGCACGCTCGTTCAATTCACGGTACGTATACTCCCCCGTATGGGAAGCAATAGCTGGACGATCAGGGTACTGGGAAGCCGCTTCTTCAAACATTCCGTGAATCGTCTGATGCTCAGGATATTTTACGACGGTATCATTTAAAGCTTCGTGAGCAGCTCGATCTGCGTCCGATAATATGTCAATGGAATTTACAAGTGCATGGCTGTTGTTGAGCGCGCCTCGCAGAAGGGTTGCAAAGTATTCTGCGTAGCGAACCACCGTTGTTTCCAGCAAGAGTGATTGATCATACCGAATCTGTAATTGATAAGTGCCATTGTTATCACGAACAGCCCAGTCCATAATACGGGATTCTACACCGCTGTCTGTAGGAAGTGTTGTTGAAAATGAAGTATCAGCTTGCGGTTCTGCCAGGAATGCATTAGGCTCACGGAGCATCTCCTGAAATAAGCTTGCCAGTTCATGAAAAGTCGTTTCCTTTTCAACTGTCAACGATGCTGTAAGCAGACCGGATTGAGGCACAAAAGTAGAGAAAGAAACTTCTTCCTCTGCGGATAGACGATATAACCATGCAGTATACGCTGATAAGAGCACTGCTTGTTTGTCTTCCGGAGTGTTTTGTTGATTCAGTTGTTCCGAGATGGATGTCTCTAACTCTACTTGATAAGTAGAGGATGTATACTTGCGCTGTATACGTGCAAAATCCAAGGGAACTAGGAATGGGGATGGAGCTGTCTGTGTGCTGTTTTGTTGTAATGAAGCCATTACGCTAACCTCCTGAATGTTTGATGTTTCAATATAAGTGATGAAGCTAATAAATGCCTCCGATCCCTTCAAATGGATGAACAGGAGGGAGGCATCACCGAACGACTTACTTATGAAATATGCATTGAAATCGATAAATGGATATTTATGATTTGGTACGGTTTGTGTCTGCAATTTTGAAATAAGATGTAATTTCTTGAAGCTCTTCGGACATGGACGTCAGCTTATGGGATGACTCAATGATAGAATCCAAAGAGGCTTTTTGTTCCTCTACCGTTTGCATAATGTGAACACTGTTATTGGCTGTTTTGGTTACGGTGGAGGAAAGATCGTCTGCTGTCGCGGTCATTTCCTGTGTCCCCGCAGATATTTGCTCAGTAGCACTGGATACTTCTTGGATTTGCCATGCTAGATTTTTAGTTGCTTGAAGAATGTCATTGAACAACTCGCCTGCTTGTCCAGCAACGACGATACCGTTTTGAACTTCAACGTTCCCTTGCTCCATCGAATTCACAGCTTGTCCGATTTCACTTTGAATTTCTTCAATCAGAGACGTAATTTGTTTAGTTGCCTCCGCAGATTGTTCTGCCAGCTTACGTACTTCATTGGCCACAACGGCAAAGCCTTTACCTTCTTCACCGACACGCGCAGCTTCAATAGAAGCGTTCAGGGCGAGCAGGTTCGTTTGGCTAGAAATTCCTGAAATGGTGCTAATGATATTGCCAATTTCCTGTGAACGGCTGTCCAGCAACTTGATGATACGGGAAGTATTCGTTACTGAATCGGTAATCAAATGCATTTGGGATGATACCTTATCTACAATCTCGTTACCTTCATTCGAACGCTTCTCTACCGAATTGGCTTCTTCCGCCACATTGGAAGAACTTGTAGCAATATTTTGAATGACTGATGCCATTTCAGCCATAGCTCGTGCACTATCGCCTGTCGCTTTTTCCTGTGAACGGATATTATCCGTAATTTCATTGATATTTTGGTTGATGATGTTGGAATTGATTCCGTTTTGCTCACAGATTGCGAGTAATTCCTTCGCAGATTCATTGACTTCATCAGTAGTCTGCTTCACTTTGGTCATAATGCTGTTAATATGGCTTACCATATCGTTGAAGTTCTGATTCACGAGCCCCAAGTCATCTTGGCCAGCATGAATTTGAACATCCAGATTTCCTCTGCTTACTTCACTGATACCGTACATCAGTTGCTTAATCGGAGATAGTGTGCGTTTTACTACCCAATATTGAAGCGCCAGGCAGATCAGTAGGAATATCACCAAAATGGTGGCGCCGCTAATGAGCAGCTTGGTCAATCCGGCAGGTACAGCACCGGCATCAGCATCGACAGCAAAATAGGCAAAGATTTTGCCACTAGGATCTTTAATCGGCGTCATCAAAGTCGTCCATGTACCAAAAGAGTCATCGTAAAAACTGGTGAATGTAGGTTTGCCGGAGTCCAGCATGCTAGTTACGCCTACAGCTACGACATTGGGTTGCTCGTACATAGCGCCGACACCCATTTTATCTTTTTCAAATGATTCTCTCAGATCTGTTGGCATGGCGACAATGGATGTCTGATTGCCATTTTCCAGCTCTGTTCCGAAAATATAGGCGTGAGAGATATTCGGGTTCGTTGCCATGATGTTATCTAGATAGGTACGAAGTTTGGTTTGAATGGGTCCATCATAATTTTTTTCTTGAACCGCTTGGGATACTTCATCGGAATTAATGCCCTGCGCCCACTTCAATGTGATTTTTTCCACTTGCCCATGCAATTGGTCAATCAAAATCGTACGTTGGATCAAATAGCTAGACACAATAAGGACTAGCCCGATCAATACGATATTGAAGAAGGATAATAATAAGTTTTTGGTGAAGAATGATAAGCTACTCCACTTTTTCAAAATGTTCCACTCCCTGGTAGTATTTTTGTATATGGTGTTGAACCGCTTATCGAATGAGATAATCAAGTCCCCCTTACAAACACAATAAATAGAGATAATTGACCCTTG
This sequence comes from Paenibacillus sp. EKM10P, assembly GCF_011800655.1. Lineage (NCBI taxonomy): Bacteria > Bacillati > Bacillota > Bacilli > Caryophanales > Paenibacillaceae > Paenibacillus > Paenibacillus sp. EKM10P. Next base: position 1,032,224 of record NZ_JAALET010000001.1, read on the forward strand.
ATTTTTTCAAAATAGGTCTTAAGTCTTTTTCAGACAAGTATGATATCCCTATATATATGTCGTACAAAAAGCTCATGAAATGAATACCTAACGCAATAAAAAATTAATTTTTAATAGGTAAAGGTTGTGTGTATTTCAGTATTTTCCAATTTATACTCCTGCTTGAAATTCGAGTTCATTTCAGTCCATAAGCAACTATTCAACAGAAACCATCATACTTTATAATAGAGTCAAATGCACTTATCAATTTGGGACATTTTTCATATTTGAAGCCGCGAATGCTTGATTTATCGCGGTTTTCGTGATTTGTTCGCGAAATGAGTCCATGTATCTATGCATAGAGGAGAGGGATGAGAAAAGTGTCGAGGTTTACGATTTTAAAGGTTGAGAGCGACCATGCGGATCTGCATGATTTGATTCGTAGGCTGGATGAAGACTTGTTGGAAAGGTATCCTGCCGATCAAATTTACTTGGTGGATTTTTCCAACCCGAAAGTTAAAAATATGATTTTCGCTGTTGTGTATATGGATGGAAAACCAGTTGCTTGCGGAGGGCTTAGGCCTATAGATGCGGAAGAGATGGAGCTTAAAAGATTTTATGTCGATTCCTCTTATCGCAGACAAGGAATTGCAGTTAGCCTATTATCTTTTCTGGAAGAGGAAGCCAGAAAGCGGGGAGTAGTAAGGATTAATCTAGAGACTGGAGCAGCTCAACCTGAAGCAATTGCCTTCTATACCAAGCAGGGATACGAACCTATTGAACGATTTGGGGAGTATGAACACGATGAAAATAGTCTATGTTATGGTAAAAAGCTGTCTCTGTCTTTATAAAGCGTTCTCATATAAAATAGATGTTGATCAACACTAGCCTATATAGCGGGAGAGATGATAATGAATTTGAAGCAAAAAGCGGCCGAAAAAGCAGTTGAGGCGATTCAGGAAGGTATGAAAGTTGGACTTGGTACAGGCTCGACAGCCTATTGGGCTATTCAAAAAATCGGAGAGCGTGTGGCACAAGGATTACATATACAGGCTGTAGCTACATCCCAAGCCTCGGAGGATCAGGCCAGGGAGCTGGGAATTCCCATCATTCCGTTTGATCAGATTGGGAGGCTTGACGTTACCATTGACGGTGCAGATGAGGTGAATGAGCAACTGGTATTGGTAAAAGGTGGAGGTGGTGCTCTGCTGAGAGAGAAAATTGTGGAAAGCAATACCGATCGATTAATCATTATTGTGGATGAGTCCAAGGATGTGAAGGTGCTGGGCGCATTCCCTTTGCCGGTCGAGGTGGTACCTTTTGCCAGTGAATGGACGTTAGAGGCTCTGCGGCAGACAGGCTGTAAAGCGGAATGGCGTATGAAAGACGGCGAGCGCTTCCTTACGGATAACGGAAATTATATTGCCGATTGCCGCTATGGTACGATCGAGAACCCGCAGGAACTGGAAATTCGCTTGAATCAGATTCCGGGTGTAGTCGATAATGGACTGTTCATTAACATGGCGGATCAAGTTATTATCGCACGAGCTAATGGACAAATTGACGTACGGAATAAATAATGTCTGGTAACCGTCTGTTTTATAATGTAGCATTCGTGTTATTGATATTATATACAGGGCTTCTATTATATTGGATGTTTCTCGGTTTTGGTCGCACGCTGCGGCCAGGACCTCCCTATTCATATAATGTTGTTCCCTTGGATACGATCGGGCGATACTGGCGGGCCATGCATTCTTCCCCTTTTCGGGTATGGGGTGTTAATTTGCTCGGGAATATTGGTGTGTTCATCCCCTTCGGTATTCTTGTGCCGATCATTTGGGTATCTATGCGAAGGGTAGGCAGGCTGCTGTTAGTGGTGGTGGCCGCATTGGTCATTCTCGAAGTAACCCAAATGCTGCTGGGCGCAGGTACGATGGATGTGGATGACATCATACTGAATGTACTGGGAGTATTATGCGGACGTGTTGCCTACGTATTTTTACGTAAGAAATTAAGAATTGAATCATAATCGCCCTGCTCTCGATATCAGTATTTAATGACTGGTCGAGGGCAGGCTTTTTTACATAATGAACGACAACTTCCGCATAATAGATGGTAATTCCTTCAATACAGACCGTAAAAGCAGGAAGGGAAGCGCTTAAACTTGACAAAAGTACGCAATTAAGATATCTTGGAATAAAGATATGAGTAACGGAGGCTGTTAATATGTCTGTAAAACCAGATGATCAGGACTTAGCGCTTAATTTGTTCGTTGTTCTGGCTCGTGCCTATAATTCGGTCACGTCTCGCACGAATCGGGACATTCATAGTCATGGATTAAATACAACTGAATTTGGTGTGCTTGACCTTTTGTATTATCGCGGACCGCAGCCTTTGCAGAAGATTGGAGAAAAGGTACTGATCTCCAGCGGGAATATTACGTATGTGGTGGATAAACTCCAGAAAAAAAACCTGCTTACCCGCCGTGCGTCACAAGATGATCGGCGTGTAATTTATGCAGAATTAACTGATGATGGACGTCATTTTTTTGAGCAAATATTCCCGCAGCATCATCGTGTTATTATGGAGACTGTGGATGGCTTATCCGTGGAAGAGAAGGAGCAGGCTATTCATCTGCTAAAAAAGCTTGGACTAACAGCTGAGGGACAGAAGAGTAACGGATCATAAGTGTTGCATTTTCTGGTTAAATCAGCTTTAAGATAAAATACCGACTTTTCGGTATTTTATTTTTTTGTCTAATTTTGGGCAGTGGGGACGCAAATCAGGTATAATTGTCTAATAGTCTCGATCTGAGGTCATCCCTAGAACCTGTTTCATATACAAATACCTTGTCGGGGAAGGAGCTGTACATGAGTATACAGCAATATACCGCAGGTGAGTCGCTATTGATGCAAGCAGGAGATTTGGCTGAGCTAGTTACCCACAAACAATACGAATTACAGCCAGATCTTTTGGAGCGCTTTGGGGACAACGGTAAAATAAAGACAAAACAGGACTCTTTATATAGTTTGAACTATTTAGCTGAAAGTGTAATCGTGAGCAGTCCTATTTTATTTACGTATTATGTTTCCTGGTTAAAGAGACTTTTAGAAGGTTTCGGCATAACCCAAGAAGATTTGATCATCAATTTTCAATTAATTCGGGAGACATTGGTAGAGCACTTTCATCACAGGGAAAAAACGGTGGTGCTGGAGCATTTGGAATTGGGGATACAGCAAATTGGGAAGAAAGAGGAGTACGCCTCTTTTATTACAGATGATAATCCCTATGCTGCCGATGTGACTCAATATTTGGAATATTTACTGTTTGGTAATCGCAGACAGGCTTTGGATTGGATCGTCCATTTGCTAGATGAAGGTATGTCTATTCAACATACTTATAAATATATTTTTCAAATTTCGCAATATGAAATAGGTCGTCTGTGGCATGAAGGCAAAATTACGGTTGGTCAAGAACATTTTTGTACTGCCGCGACTCAGTTTATTATTTCCAGCCTGTATCCCAGATGGATAGGTGCTGGAAATAAGGGACGTAGCCTCGTAGCAGCATGTGTAGGCAGCGAGCAGCATGAAATAGGTCTACGTATGCTGGCTGATATTTTCGAGATGGATGGTTGGGATACGTACTATTTAGGTGCCAATGTACCTGATCGGAGTCTGCTTCAGGCCATTGTGAGCTACAACGCAGATGTGGTGGCTATCTCAGCTACCATGGCTTACCATGTCCATCTGGTGAAAAAGCTGATTACTGTGATCCGCCAAAATACAACTACGAGTCATGTGAAAATTATGGTCGGTGGATTGCCCTTTAATCTTGATTCACACTTATGGCAGGAAGTGGGAGCGGATGGATATGCACCAGGTGCGGAGGAAGCGCTGGAGGTAGCAGAGGACATACTTTCGCTCAAGAGATAATGTTAGTGTTGGCAACCCGTAAGTCATTTTGTAAAGGGGGCCTTTTAATATGAAGGAACCGACAGCAGAAATGGCTGTCCTGCGGAGAACGGTCGAACAATTAACGGATGAGGTTCTGAAAAGCAAGGCTGAGGAAGAAAAGCTGCTGAATGAATTTTCAGCAATGAACAACGAACTGGTCAATCTGCAGCGTCAGCTTGCCAAAAGCAATGCGGAATTAAAGCGGACAAAGGAAGAAGCGATAAGGGCTAATGACCTGAAGAGCACTTTTCTCGCCGTGGTTAGTCATGAATTTAGAACGCCAATGAACGGAATTCTAGGGATGATCGAAATGTTAGCTTCATCCAAACTGTCTCCAGATCAGCGGCAGGCCATCGGTGTGATACGTGAGTCGGCCTCTCTGCTGCTAAACATGATTAATAATCTGCTCGATATATCCAAAGTAGAAGCAGGACAGATGGAGTTAGAGATCGGCAATGTCAGAGTTCAGGCGATTATGAGCCATGTTGCCCAGTTGTTGGAGCCGCAAATTTATCAGATGGGCAACCAGTTGAGTATAGAGACTGATCGTGCCGTGGCAGAGCATCTCGAAGGAGATTCGGCAAGGATTATGCAGATCTTGCTTAATCTGTTGAACAATGCAAATAAATTTACAAGCGAAGGGAACCTTGTTGTTCGGACAAAATTGGTTGAGGAAACTAAAGATTCCCAACGTGTTCGTTTTGAGGTGCAGGATTCGGGCATCGGGATTTCAGCGGAGGATCAGGACAAGCTGTTTCAGCCTTATGTGCAAGCTGGTGAAGGCAGCGCCTCCCAATATGGAGGAACGGGACTGGGGCTGTGGATATGCAGCTCTTTTGTGAAACTTATGCAGGGAGAGATTGGGGTCGTTAGCGAAGAAGGCCAAGGCTCCACGTTCTGGTTTGAAATTCCCTTCAGGAAGGCATCAGGACAGGCAGTTGAAATAGAAGAACATGAAAATGGTGAATTGACGGTACGTAGTGAGTTGCTTCGTGAGCATAGTCATTCTCAAGCTATTTTGGTAGCAGAGGATAATCGGGTGAATCGTCAAGTAGTGCAATTACAGCTTAACCACCTGGGATTCCAGCATATTGACTTTGTCGAGGATGGACAAGCTGCAGTAAGAGCGGCCTCCGAACGATCCTACGCCTGCATTCTAATGGATCATCATATGCCTTTGCTAAATGGTCACGATGCGGCGAAAGCGATCCGCCAGTGGGAAGCAGAAAACCAACAGCCGCCTGTGCCGATCATTTCTTTGACCGGAAATGTGTCCGAGGAAGACCAGGCTCGTGGGCGGGTGATTGGTGTGAACGATTACTTGATGAAGCCAGTGACGATTGAAAATCTCTCAGAAAAGCTGGTCAAATGGCTACCCATTCCGGAATCCGAGCCTATTTTGGATGAGGATGTTATTCGTGAGATCATGCTGCTGGACGAGGATGGTAGCACGGGATTACTTGAGTCATTGGTCGAAATGTATACCAGTGATACACCTGCCAAAATCAACAAGTTAAAAGAACTGGTTGCTGCGGGCGAAGCCACAAAAGTAGTAGAGGCTGCTCATGAGTTGAAATCAGGCAGCGTGAGTCTGGGTGTCGGGCGTTTGTCCAAATTGCTGTCTGATATTGAACAGCTTGCACGGGAGAACCGACTTGAGAATGTACAAGGGAAGTTGTCTGCGCTCCAGTCTGTCTATCAGGCAACGTGTTTAGAACTGGAACGTTATATTCACCAGTCGAGACTGTCTCCCCCTTGTTAGACTTGTACCTAGAAGGAGGACCTAAAATATATATATGAAAGAACAGCTGCGTTCCATTCACCCGCTGGCCTGGACAATTATAGCGGGTACGATTTTTGGTCGGATGGCGACCTCTATGAGCATCCCATTTTTGTCTATTTATCTGACCACCCGTCTGGGGGTCACCCCCTTTCATACGGGGGTGATCGTATCGGTCAGCTCGCTGGTTGGCATTTTTGCCAGCTTTTACGGTGGATATATTTCAGATCGGATCGGACGACGTAAGGTCATGCTGGTATCCATCGCGAGTTGGGCGCTTGTATTTGTCGCTTTTGCGTTGGCAGAAGCGGCTTGGGCCTTTTTTGTCATTAATGCTCTGAATGGACTGTGCAGATCCTTGTTCGAGCCAACTTCGCGGGCGCTATTATCCGATGTAACCCCCAAGGAGAAGAGATTGCTTGTCTATAACATGAGATATGCGGCGATTAATGTTGGTGTGGTGGCAGGACCGCTGCTTGGTTTGATGTTGGGATCGGCATCTACAGGTACGCCGTTCATGGTAGCCGCTGGTGTGTATGCTCTGTACGGGGTACTGCTGTTGATCCAGTTTACTCGGTATGCATCGGATCTGCATGTAGGCACAACAGCGGGAGAGGCTCCGCTGCGGATAGGCGAGGCGTTCCGAACAGCCAGCAGGGATCCCATATTTATGCCGATTCTGTTGGGAACTGTATTCTGCGTAATGGGCTATGCCCATTCCAATTCGACAATGCCTCAATTTTTATCGTTGTCCTTCGAGGAAGGTACCCGGTGGTTTACATACATGCTAACGGTCAACGCGGTTTGCGTATTGGCTTTTCAGTATCCACTGGTGCGGCTGGCAAGCCGCTTTTCTCCAGTGAATTCCTTAATAGCAGGGAATATATGTATTGCGGTCAGCTTGCTGCTGTGCGGTATGCTAAACTCAGGCTGGATGTTTATACTGGATATGGTGCTGTTTACAATAGGCGAAGTATTATTGTTCACGATGCTGGACGTACTGATTGATCAAATTGCTGATGCTCAATATAAAGGGACCTACTTCGGTACGATCGGCTTTAATAATTTGGGTAGTGTACTGGCTCCTTTATTTGGTGGCTGGTTGCTGGATGTCTATGGTCAAACGGCACCGCTTGCCGTGTTTGTTCCGGTTGCACTGTCGGTTGTGATCGGTATTCCCTTCCTGCTGGTCGCACGCCGCCGTTTGGCGCAGCGTACAGCCCGGTTCGCGGCTCAAGGAGCAGAGTCTGTGCAGCAACTGTCATCATAAAAAAAGGGGGCTGAGTACAGGATGAAGTCGGAAGAAGATGTGCTACGAATCATACAATATATGAATGATCCACAGGTCTTGGAAGACTTGCGCTATGTGCGAGAGCTGAAGCTTCCGCAAGGTTGTATAGCCGCGGGCTATGTACGCAACCGTGTGTGGGACAAGCTACATGGTTATACAACAGCTACACCACTAAACGATATCGATGTTATTTATTTTGACCCCAAAAATACGCTAGAGGAACGAGATGAATTTCTGGAGCAGTCCTTGAATCGTAAACAGGCGGGACGCAACTGGTCTGTCAAAAATCAAGCTCGGATGCATATTCGCAATGGGGAGGCTCCGTATTCCTCGATAGAGGATGCGATGAGTCGCTGGCCAGAGACGGCAACTGCTGTAGCCATTCGATTGAATGCCAAGGATCAAATGGAGGTCATTTGTCCGCATGGGCTGGAAGATCTGCTGGATATGCGGGTACGTCAAAGCCCATTGTTCCGTCACACTACGGCTTTTCGTCAGCGTGTATTTGAAAAACAGTGGCTAGATAACTGGCCGTTGCTTATTGTGGAAAATTAAAGTGTAATCTCATTTCAGATTGTAAGGAGAGACGACTAACGATGTTTAAAAATATAAAACCAGATTCAGCTCGTGAGGAGGTGCTGGAGCTGCTTACCTACGCCGTGCTAGATCATCCTGAACGCGGAGAGGCAGCTTTGCGTGCTTATCAAGCCTCGGATGAATGGAAGTTGTTCGGTGTGGAAGATGAAGGACTTATTGTAGGTGTTGTCGGTTTTGAGGAGCGGGAGAATGGAACGATTGTGCTCCATCATCTGGCTGTATTGCCTGAAAATCGTCATAGAGGCTACGGCAGAGGGATGTTGCTTACGCTTATTAAGGAGCGTAGCCCGAAGCGACTTATGGTGGATACAGATGCGGAGGGGGCAGATTTCTTCCGCAACGTGGGGTTTGCTGTATATGGATCAGAGGATTTGCCAGATGGTGGGCAATTTCATTGTGTATATGAAATAGACGAAGAATAAGCGAATCTCCGGGTCCCGCTTCCTTTTTTTCTACATAATATATGTTATGTCGGAGGGAGGTGGGGTTCATTGGCGTATCACTACACAGCGATTGGAGATTCTTTAACGACAGGTGCAGGGACGTTGCTAGGTGGCGGCTTTGTACCTGTCTATCGGCAAATGGCAGAAAGATATCTCCGTACACCAGTCAGTTACGAGAATCTGGGAATCAACGGACTGACATCGCAGGAGCTGCTGTCTATGGTTCGCAACAATCCGCTTTTTCGGTCAGCAATCAATCGGGCTGAACTCATAACGGTGACGATCGGCGGCAATGATCTACGTCCATATATCAGTACACTTGCTGGAGGCCCAGGCTCTTCAGGTTCTTCCATTCCACAAGCACTGAATCATACCAAAGAACATGTACGCCAAATTGTACATGCCCTGTATCAAATAAAGTCCGGTCAGCGTGAGCCATTTATCATCCGAATGGTGGGATTATATAATCCTTTTCCAGGGATAAGAGAGGCGGGAGTATATGTACGCCAATTCAACTCGTTTCTCTATACATTGGGTGGACCCAATTACCGGGTAGCGAACATTTATCCCGCGTTCGAAGGCAATGAACGGGCATTGCTTTCGCTGGACCGGATACATCCGAACAGCCGTGGTTATCGCGTGATTGCGGAAGAACTGAATCGACTTGGTTATGCGCCGTTACGATGAGTGTGAGCGGATGCTTCGGATCGGACAAAGTATATGAAAGAAAGAGGTTCATGATGCCAGTAGGAACTGACCATCATAAGCCTCTTTTTTTTGCGTTTCAGTGTGCGGTTTAGCCGATTAATTTACGGAATAAGCTACGAGCAGCCCACTTGCGCTCACTTCGTTTGCGGTATTTGGGCAGAGAACGATAGACAGCAATGGATTGGTTAAATGCAGCGCTGGCTTCATCCTTGCGTCCCAGCATACGGTACATTAGGCCTGTCAGATAATAGCCCTCACTAGAAGAAGACTGGATCTCCTGAAATTGCTGTAGATAGTGTAGTGACTTATTTACGTCACGTTCCTTGAAAGCAGCGGCTAAATGCAAATAGGGCTCACCGTATTGCACTCGCGGGTTAATGTCCAGGGCCTTGAGTAAATGCTGTTCTCCATCCTCCAGATGGGTTGTGTGTACCTCAGCCGTACCCCGCGCGTTCCAATAGTCTGCTGAATCTTCATATCGGGATTGAATTTCCAATAGTAGCTCCAAAGCCTGCGAGTATTTCTTGCTTTCGATCCAAATTCGAGCCAAATCAAACTTGGCAGCCACATCGTTGGTGTTTAACGCAATCTGTTGACGCAATCGTGCTGCATTGCGTCTTCTTTTCCACGGTTTGCTGATGCTGGGCAATACACCGACAAAGCTGCGATCCAATATATAGATCAAGATTAAGAGTACGAGCATTGCCAAAAACGGGTTACCGAGCAAACTCCACAGTAGAGAGAAAATCAAAAATTTCCCAATCATTCTGCTCCAATCCTCCTGTATATGTAGCTATCCATACTTTCCACATTATAGCATAGGGGCGCTTTCAGGGGCATTAGCATGATGAGATTTCGAAGAATGATAGCTTTCTATGTGGGTGGGGGAATGGAAGAGTATACATCGTTTAGATTGATGCTTGTGAAAATGTCGTATGTACAAAGACTCCTCCTTGTATGGAGGAGCATGAGAAATATCAGTATTACATTGAGTGACTGAAGACAACTTGGGAATATGCAGATGAGTTAGTTGCATTGGTCCATCCTATTTTTTTATTCCCGCCAAAAGGTTGAACAGTCGGCCTTATCCAAAATATTAAACTCGACTATTTTCTCAAGTAATGAGAAATCAACTGGACTATCCCACTGGATACGTATCAACTGCTTGGTGTGATTATAGCCAGCCTGCACAATTAAATCAGAAAAATGATTAATCCCTGCCCTTTCAGGGGCAACAGCCAAATGATGTTTGGCTATGCTAAAGCCAATAATAAATGTGCCGTGATCGGTAAACATAGGCTGTTTCCACGCAATTTTTGGCATTAAATTTGGAAACTTCTTGATTACCCAAGCTAAAACCTCTTCCGTTCGGGCTTGATGTTGCGGGTTATCAATATGCGCTAAATATTCTGCAAAAGCTTCCATGTAAGTTCCCTCCTAAAATCAAAATTGTATCGTTCAGAGGAATTCCTCAACAAGAATAGAGTACAAATATGAATCATGAAACTCGCCTTTGTAGTACCAGTGTTCTCGCATTATACCTTCACGTTGCATTCCGATCTGTTGCATAACCTTCTCAGAAGCTTTATTTTCTGGACGACATGTTGCATAAATACGATGGACATCAAGTGTACTAAATCCAAATCCTAGCAGGGCTCGTGCCGCTTCTGTTGCATAACCCTTTCCTTGATAATCTGGGTTTAAAATATAACCCACTTCTGCATTAGTATCTTTGACATGAATACCAACACCGCCGATCAGAATTCCAGTGTTTTTCAGACATATAGCTAGTTCGTAGTCTTGTCGTGGCTTTTCCTGCTGTGAGACTAGAACTTGTTCTATATATGCCTTTGTATCTTCTTCTGTATTGGGTCCCCATGCTGTGTGCCTAGTAACTTGGGGCAATGACGTGTAGGTATGTATACTTCCCCAATCGGATCTGCAAATATCACGAATGATGAGCCGATCTGTTTCAAATTGCATAACGATTCCTCCTGTCCATCATTAGCATACATATTCGTGTTTTCTGCACAAGCTATTAAACCTATTTAAGCAGATCTGATGGAATATTCAAGATTTTGAGAGAAAGTGTTAAAGAAGAGGATCGAATTACGTGTTGAATAAGGGGAACGAATCAATCCTTTTGCCGCCTGAACGCAAACCGCAAGGGAGGCGTCCGGCAAAAGGCAAACAGAAAAAATTGAATGTGGTACTGGATTAGCTACTGTTATTGGCTATCCAGTCCGTCTTAAAACAGTCTACGGGCTGTTACGAAACGTTTCTTCCATTTATCGTCAAACGTATCAAAATGAACGCCGCGCTCTTTGGAGAAAGTATGCAGCAATTTGTTGTTCCCTGCATAGATCGCCACATGGCCGATCTCCAGCCCACGCGCACTGAAGAACAGCAGGTCACCTTTGCGCAGTTCGTTCAGCCCCACCTCCCGGCCTTCTTTTGCCTGATCGTAAGAGACACGGGGGAGGTCGATAGAGAGCGTATGTCGGAACACTTCCCCTACAAATGAGGAACAATCAAAGGTCGCTGTCTGTCCGGTTGCTGCGCCGAATTTATAAGGGGTACCAAGGAATTTTTGCCCGTAGGCGATCAGTTCATCACCCTGCCGTTCTGCTAGAGAAGTGCTGGTGTAATCACTGTATTTTGGTTTAGCCGATATGTATCCGGTCAGGTTGTTTTTAGTGCGTACTTCCAGCCAGAGAGCATTAACCTCGCGGATGACATGAACCTTTTCACCGGTTGGAATAAGCCGCAGGGAAGGAGAAGCTTCTGATGAATCTGGTTTGCTGCGCAAGTTGACTCCAGAAAGAATCGTTGTGAAAAAGTCTTCTTTAGAGGCAATTCGGATCGTTCGGGTTAGAGCGTCCCATTTCACTGTGCTCCCGAGTGCTTCGCTCACAAAACGCAGTGGAATCATTGTGTTGCCCTTAACAATCTGTCCGGGAACGTTCAGGGACAGCGTTTTGTCGTTGAGGGTGGCAGCAACTTCTCCAATACGATAGGTCAGCGTCGTGTCGTTTTTGGTTGCTGTTACGGTTTTGCTGGCTCCGTTCCAGGAAAGCACAGCTCCTTGCGCCTCAAACAACTGACGCATAGGGACGAGCGTTGTCCCGTCTAGCAGTAGCGGTTGGGCAGTAAGCTCAAGCGGGCGGTCATCCACATAAACGGTTGTTACTGGAGTTAGCGGCGCCGACTTGGCGTAAGACGGGGTTGCTTGCAGCAGTGATACGGCCAGCAGAGCCAGCCCTACTTTCTTGTTGATTGTCATGCTGTCATCACCTCGTTGTTAAGTTGTTCATCTAAGTTGTACGAGACTGCCTCCGATTAGTTGTGTACCAATTATTGGATTAATTCAAAAACCAAAATAAACAAAAATAAAACAAAGTCATATCTGTGTTTTTATGTTGACATCAAAATTAAATAAAGATAGAATTACAAATGTGAAATGTTTCACTTTAGAGTAGTTCTGTATTTAGCGAGGGATCAAAAGTGAATCCTTAGGAGGCAGATTTTTATGAGCGCACATGTATTTTTTGTACCATCTATCAATCTGATGGGAAAAGGCTGTTTGCATGAAGTTGGACCCTATATAAAAGAACTACATTTAAACAAAGCACTGGTCGTGACCGATAAGTTTCTGATGAAGAGTGGAATTGCAGGCAAGGTCACATCCTTGCTGAATGATATTGGCTTGAACTATGTAGTATACGATGAGGTCAAGCCCAATCCAACCTGTAAAAACGTACATGATGGCGTTCAATTTCTACAGGACAACGGCTGCGACTTTTTAATTTCTATTGGTGGAGGATCCCCACAGGATACGGCCAAGGGAATTGGCATTATTGCTACCAATGGGGGACATATAACGGAGTATGAGGGCGTTCATCAATCCAAGCATAAATCGCTGCCCATTGTCGCCATTAATACAACGGCAGGAACATCCGCAGAAATTACAATCAATTATGTCATTACGGACGAAGAGCGCAAAGTCAAAATGGTTATGGTTGACAAGAATAGCGTAGCTACGATTTCAGTCAACGACCCTGAACTGATGGTAGACAAACCCGCCGCATTAACGGCAGCTACAGGACTAGATGCTTTGACTCATGCCATTGAAGCTTTGGTTACTCCGGGTTCTTATCCTGTTACAAATGCGACCGCGTTGGCAGCAGTAGAACTTATTTTTAACAACTTGGCCCGTACAGTGAGCGACGGTCATGATATAGAAGCACGTGAACAAATGGTTTACGCTATTTTCTTGGGAGGACTTGCATTTAATAATGCCGGGTTGGGTTACGTCCATGCTATGGCCCATCAGCTAGGCGGCGTATACGATTTGCCTCATGGGGTTTGCAATGCCATGCTGCTGCCGATTGTGGAGGAGGAGAATGCCAAGCATGTACCAGAGAAGTTTCGTGCCATCGCTAAGGTAATCGGTTTTGAAGATAAGGGGAAAACGGATAAAGAATGCGCGGACTATGTAATTCAAAGAATCAAAGACCTGTCGAAGGAAGTAGGGATTCCTGCCAAACTTTCTGAACTAGGTGTAAATGAGGTGGATTTAGATTTGCTTGCCGAAAACTCCATGAAGGATGCTTGTGCTCCGGGCAATCCGTTCATACCTAGCAAAGAACAAGTTATCGAAATGTTTAAGAAAATTCTATAAATCATACTGCTATTATTTTGTTATATACTTTAAGGGCTGTCCCAGGAACTGATTAAGAACACCAGGGACGGCCCTTTGCATTCTTATTATAACAGACTTAAATCTTATTCTTTGAAGCATTTCATACGTGAAAATCCGATCAGACTGACTGAATACTTGATTTGTATAGATGTCTATGCAATAATGCTTGTATGTTAAAAAATAATGCAGCTGCACTTGTAGGAACCATTAGGGACTCGATCAATAAATTAATTGTATCTGAGCTCGAATCCTATGGAGTTGAAGGAATTGTACCTACCCATGGTGGAATACTGATGTTTCTGTATCAAACGGATGGACTTTCGATTAAGGAATTGACGCAAAAAATTGCTCGTCAGCAGCCCACAGTCACTGTTTTGATCGACAAGCTAGTAAAATTGGGGTATGTGGAGAGGAAAAAAGAAAGGGAGGATAGCCGGCTTACTCTGATCTATCTTACCGAAAAGGGAAAAGAGCTGGAGCCTATATTTGAGACGATCTCCTATAAATTAAAAGAAACCATCTATGGGGGTCTCAAAGACGAGGAACAAAAACAACTGGAATATCTGCTGGAGCATGTAAAAAACAGGTTTTAAATTTTTTTAAACAAATGTATAGATATCTATACAAATGCCAAAATAACAATAAAACATCTGGAGGTCATGAAAATGAAACATCTTATCATCTATGCTCACTCTAACGCTGAAAGCTTTAATCACGCGATACTGGAAACGGTTGTAACCACCTTGAAGGAAAAAGGTGACGAAGTCGTTGTACGCGATCTATACGCTCTTAATTTTCAACCGGTATTAAAACCTGAGGATACTGCTGCGATGAGAGCTGGACAAACACCGGCTGATATCAAATTAGAGCAGGAGTATATCACGCAGTCCGATACGATTACGTTTATTTCGCCCATTTGGTGGACAGGACTTCCTGCGATCTTGAAAGGTTATGTTGATCGTGTATTTGCATACGGCTTTGCCTATACGGCTGGTACAGAAGGGATTAATAAGCTGCTTACAGGTAAAAAAGGGTTTATCGTGAATACACATGGTACTCCCAACGCGATCTACGATGAAATCGGTATGACCACAGGATTGAAGCTCACATCAGATACAGGAATTTTTGATTTCGTTGGAATTGAATCGGTCGGCCACTTGCTGCTTGGAAGTATCGGCTACCTTGATGAAGACGGTTATAAAGGATTGCTGAAACAAGTACAAGACACGGTTAAAACAGTGCTGTAAAGTTAGTTCATATTCGTTCAGAAGCGTAGGACATTCTTTAAACGACAAGGTCAACCAGCATTTGAGGGTTGGCCTTTTCTTATAAGTGCTAATACTTTTCTAATATAGTCCAGACAACGATCTGATCCTGCTTGTTATTATGGGGATATACAAAACTAGCCTTTGTATGATTTGTTTTGTCATAATATACTAAGGCGTTTAGGCTTTGGGCGGAGTCGTAGCTTTGATCCACGAAATGGTTACCCAATTTATTTTTTACATCATCAAGTTTCTGAAGCTTGTGACCATCGATACTGGAAAATTCACTCTCGGACAAGGTTTGCAGTTTCATAATCTCTCCACTAGAGCTATAGACAATCAAGAAATTTTCAAAATATCTGTGATCGGCATCTTTCGTGTGTTTATCGTTAAAATCCGGATTCTTTCTATAAGCAGTCAAATCAATCTCCGCAATATTCTTGCTTAGTGGAATATGGTTTATTGTCAATTCCGATAGATCCGTTGATTTTACCGACATCTCCGTCCATAGATCTTTTGTGAAATATGCCGTTAAAGCGATCAGGATAACAATACATATAATGAAGCTTTTTTTGGAGATTAGCTTAAGCATAGTTTGAAGACTCCTTACTATCACAGAGATTAGCATGGTTTATTTTATCGCAAATATTGGAGTATACTATTTAATTGTAACGAGTCGATGAATGAGATTAAAGAATTTTTTTGTTTTGGGCTAAGAGACCTCTGAAGGTGTAGGGGGAAAGTATAATAATTCACAAATATTTCATTGTTATTATCGTTGGCAATTCTTTATAGTACATAGTATCCATATTTAGTTTAACGTCGAGATAATGAAATTAATTTTCCTTACTTAGTGATCATCTGCATGTATTCAGAACAAGAATTACGGGAAAAATAACATAATGTGAGGGTGTACTGGGTGAGATATAAAATCATAGCAGATAGTTGCTGCGACTTAACGACAGAGCTTAAAGAAGAGATGCAAGTAACTACGATTCCATTAAACATGACATTGGGTGAAAAATGCTTCATAGATGATGACACATTGGACTTGCCTCAGTTTATGGAAGAAATGAAAGCCTGTACAACCAAGATTGGTTCCGCATCACCATCACCTATGCTGTATAAGGAAGCCTTTCAAGGCGCGCATACTTCTTTTGCCATTACATTATCCAGCAACCTGTCCAGCTCGTATTCCAGTGCGTTGGTAGCAAAGGATATGGCGGAAGAAGAGGGAGCGGATGTTCATGTATTCGATTCGAAAAGCGCATCGGCTGGGCAACTCTTGTTAGCTTTAAAACTACGCAAGCTGATCGACGAAGGATATCATAAAAGCGAAATTATCTCTTCCCTGGAGAGCTTTATCAGCAAGATGAAAACCTATTTTGTTTTAGAGAATTTGGATAATTTGGTCAAGAACGGACGAATGAATAAAATTACTGGAAAGATACTCTCATTCTTGCATATCAGGCCTATTTTAGGTTCAGACGGTGACGGGAACATCGCATTATTTACTCAAGCCCGTGGTCAAAATCAAATCATTGAAAAGTTGGCAGATACCATTGAAAAAAGTGGTCGAAGTACCGAAGGAGAAAGCATCGTTATTACTCATTGCAATAATCCCGGACTGGCGCAAAAGTTAATGAATACCTTGAAGAACCGCTATCAATTTAAAGATATTCATATTGTGCCCACCAGGGGAATTAGTTCAATGTATGCCAATGACAAAGGGATCATTATCGCCTTTTAAAAAGTATTCAGGGTTTATCCTCGTGCGATGGATAAACCCTTTTTAGTATATTGGGGCTTTGCATGAGTCTAAGCCTATCCCAATTTTCTAATGAGAACAGAGGCGTTTATGCTGGCTTGAGTTCCTCCGGCCTGTGTTTGCAGGGCAACAGCAGCAGTAGAGCTATGGTTACGCAGAGTAAGGACATCACCGCATGCCAGGGCGAGGATGGCTTGCCCGGTGTTCTGTTGTGTTCCCGCTTCTGAGCCGTACACGGTTCCCTCAGCCAGTACGCCATTAATAAAGATGGCGAATTGGTTAGGTTCTACACCCGACACCGAAAAGCGGACTTCATACTTTCCTGCATCGGCTACAGCAATTTGTGTAGTCCCTGGAAGGTGAGCAATCCCAGGTGTAAGTATGCCGTTCGTATCGAAAATGACCTCCCCTTCAATCGAAACGAGTTGGGGCCTCACATTATAAATGTAACCGAACTGCGCTATATCACCTGTGGTTCTGGAATCCCCTTCAGCATCATGATTAATGTTCACACGTACAACCTGCTTTTTGACAATGATGTCTTTACCAAACGATTTCCGTTTCGAGCGGCTTCTTTTTTTGGGGGGCATTTCCTCAAACTTTTTTTCTAGCTTATCAAACCAGGCACGAACGAAAACATCTTTTTTACGGCCTTTTTTTTGGTTCATTTTAGGACGACCCAATACAAACACCTCCATATGGTTTGTTGTATAGTACTCCATTCATCTAGAGGAGGCATAGATATCTGTCCTGTGTTTCATAGGAAACGATCTATTTTGACTAAAAACAGGCTTCTGTACAAGGTACATTCGTCTAGTATGTAAAAAGCACCTCCAAAAGTATCCTTGGTTGTCAACTAAGGATACTTTTGGGGTGCCAGTAGTAGCTTATATCATGATGAAGCGGTTTGAAGCCGCTTTTTTCGCACATATAGGGCGTACAGGATACCGCCAAGCAGGCACAGGATACAAGCAAATACTGCCAGTAACCAAGCTGAAGCAACTGCCCCTCCACGATCCATACTGTTTCCAAGCCATAGGGGCAGCAGGGCCCCTCCGACTCCACCTGCACCGATAAGCAGGCTGGTCGTCGATTCTTCTGTACCTGGCATCATTTTGCTGGCAAAAACAAGAGCGATGGAAAAGATGCCTGACATGCCGAGTCCCAGCAGTACGATAAGGACAAAGGCACCAGCAGTGCCTTGGATCAACGGGAACACACACAGCAGCAGAGTCGCTGCCAGTGAGCTCAGAGCGACAAAGACACCGTAGCCGTATCGATCGGCAATGTAGCCTGTGAACAACCGTCCAAAGGCCATTGCCAACCAAAAGCAGGTGACGCTGAGTGCTGCTTCGGCTTGTGTGAGACCGAGTCGCTCGATGAACATGGAGGGCAGGAAATTGGCCAGACTCATCTCTGTTCCTACGTAGATAAAGAAAAAAACGATAAATAATGCAAGGAGCCTCCAATTGCCTATAGGGCTGCTTTTAGAAGCCTTTACGGTAGGTGACTCCAGTGAATTAGTGGCACGCTTATGGTAGTCACCTCGGTGTTCTTGTTCGTCCAATAGAGCGTCCATTGTGCCAAAGGACCCGCGCAGCCAGGCTATAGTGGCTACGGCTGCAAACAAGGAGATGATGGGGAATGCCAGTCGCCACCAACCTAGAGCAATGAATTGGCTGGCGATAGCCGGCATTGCTAAGGCGCCGATCCCGAAAAAGACTTCCAGACGGCTCATAGCCGCGCCCGTTCCTTGGGTAATACCCCCAATAACAATAGTACCTATGACTGCTTCTACCATGCCGAAGCCAAATCCGGCTACTGCCCCGACGGCATATAGCCAGCCCCAAGGCGGCAGTAGTGAATATAGCACTTCAGCCGCACATAGCAGGAGGAGGGCAAATATCAGGCTTCGGCGTTTGCCAAAAGTCCGGGCAAGCCACGGTGACAGTAGGACTCCAGCCAGAAAGCCGGAAAATTGAGCGAATATCAGGCTTCCGCCATCTGTATAGTTTCTACCGTAATGCTCTAGCAATACGGGCAGTAGGGAGCCTACAACCACATGGGCTAGACCAATTAAAAAATAAGACAAGCTGCCGATCCATAGCAGTCGTTTCATGATTAACTCCTTTGGTACTAATTACCTTCATGCAGTAAAGTGAATGGTATAAGTCAGATTTGAATCATTAGGATAGCTCCAGTACTTGAAAGCCATAGCCTTCAATAGAAATATCTCCTTCCAGGAATTTCCCACTGATTAGCTCTTTTCCTTTTTGGTCATCCAGATGATATTGCTGTGTCTGGGCATTATGGTTCAGAACAAATAGATAAGACTTTCCATCTTTGGACCGCATAGTGGCTTCTATGCCCGCAGGAGCACGCAGCAGGGATGAAATCCCTTTTTGCTCACAAATGTAGCCCAGCAGACCATCAAGGAAAGGTTCCTCAGGGTCGGAAGCGACGTACCACGCCTCACCTTCACCAAAACGATTGCGTGTCAGCACGGGCATGCCCTGATAGAAATCATCGCCGTATTCCGCCAGCACCTCGGCTCCTTCGCTATGCAGCAAGTCGCAGAGCAACCCACATTTATATTCACCTTCTAATACGCCCACTTTTTCTTTCAATATAATGCGATTGTGTGATTCAGGCAGAAGCGCATCAATTTCCTCCACCCAGATCCCGAGCAGATTACGCAGCTTACCAGGATATCCTCCGATTGTGACCAGATCGTTTTCATTTACAATGCCGCTGAAAAAGGTCGTTAGGAATGTGCCACCACGCTCTGTGAATTGTTCCAGCTTCTCAGCAGTACCCGGCTTGACCATGTAGAGTACAGGCGCGATAATGAGATCATATTTTTGGAAATCTGTATCCACAGAAATCATGTCTACCTGTACGTTGCGCCGGAAGAAGGTAGCATAATACTTATGCACCTGATCTAGGTATTTCAAGGCGACAGAAGGGCCGCTTGATTTTTCCAAAGCCCACCAATTATCCCAATCAAACAAAATAGCTACTTTGGCATGAACAGTTGCGTCAAGCAGCGTGTTGCCTAAAGCACCAAGCTCGCTGCCAAGCTGTGCCACCTCGCGAAATACACGTGTGTTCTCATGCCCGGCATGCTCAATTACAGCCCCGTGGAATTTCTCACAAGCACCGATCGAGCGGCGAAGCTGGAAAAACATGACCGTATCCGCGCCATGTGCTACAGCCTGATAACTCCATAAACGCATAACACCAGGCCGTTTAAGTGAATTATACGCCTGCCAATTCTGCTGGCTCGGTGTTTGCTCCATCAGCATAAAGGGCTGCCCATCCTTCAAGCCGCGCATCAGATCATGCGCCATCGCCGTATAGCTTATCGGGGTATTAGCACCGGGATAGCTGTCCCAAGATACTATATCCATGTGCTTAGCCCATTTAAAATAATCCAGTTGCTTAAAAAAGCCCATCAGATTGGTTGTTACCACGGCATCGGGAATATGTTTTTTAATCGCGTTATATTCCAGCAGGTAGCAATCCAGAATACTGTCTGAATTAAAGCGCGCATAATCGAGG
Organism: Paenibacillus sp. EKM10P; assembly: GCF_011800655.1. Lineage (NCBI taxonomy): Bacteria > Bacillati > Bacillota > Bacilli > Caryophanales > Paenibacillaceae > Paenibacillus > Paenibacillus sp. EKM10P. The sequence continues at coordinate 1,052,274 of NZ_JAALET010000001.1, forward strand.
GATATACCCTGGAATGTGGAGTGATTTTCTCCCCAATGTTCGCTTAGATTATTTGGAGGTACAATTTCATCCCAATCATAGAAGGTGTGACCCCAGAAGGAAGTATTCCACACCCGGTTTAGCTCTTCCAGTGATCCGTATTTTTGTTTGAGCCACACTCGGAACGCTGCGGCACAATTTTCACAATAGCAATCCCCGCCATACTCATTAGAAACATGCCACACGAGGATCGCGGGATGATCTTTGTAACGCTCTGCAAGTCGGTCAGCCATCTGCTCGGCGTATTTCCGATAGGTTGGACTGTTCGGACAAGAGTTATGGCGTCCACCGAATTTTCGCTTACGCCCGTCAGCATCGACCCGAAGAATGTCGGGATAACGGGTAGCCATCCAAGCAGGGTGCGCTGCCGTACTAGTAGCTAGACAAACGAAGATATCGCTTTCATAAAGATTATCAATTAGCTGATCTAGCCACTCAAAATGATATGTGATTTCATCAGACTGAATTTTAGCCCATGAGAAAACGTTGAGTGTGGCGATATCAATACCGGCCTGCCTGAACATCCGTAAATCCTCCTGATGCGTGGCCTCATCCCATTGCTCAGGATTGTAATCCCCACCGTAAAATACTTTAGGAAGTTTGCTGCTTATCATGCCAATCACCTCTGTATATAAGAATAATCCTATCTTATAATACAAATTAATGCTTTTAAATATAATAAAATGAACATGTATATAACAATATGGATCTACATGAGACACAAATACCGCATACGCCGGAGGTGCTTTTTATGATTTTGACTCCCCATCATTTGCGATTTTTCCTGACTACTCGTGAACACTCTTTACCTCTTTTTATTGAAAGTATCGGATTTAATAGCAGACAGGAGGATGTGTCCCGTCCAGAGGGCTATCCATGTTTTCACTGGATTCAGACGGTGTCTGGTGAGGGGATGTTTACATATAAAGGGGGGACCTTCCGTTTGGGCGAGCAGTCCGGGGTCCTGCTGCTGCCAGGCGAAGCCCATGCATACAGACGGGCGACCAAGGTATGGCAAACGTTATACATCACATTTGACGGACCCATCGCCGCTGCTGTATTGACTGCACTCGGATTGAAGCATACGCGAGGGTATCATTGGGATCCGGATAGCGAGCTGCACAGCTTTGGGGAAAACATGCTACACTCCATGGTTAGTGAACGTGATTTGTCTGGATTAGATGCTTCGGCCAATATGTACCGTTTTCTGACTCTGCTGCGTAAACATGGACAACATAGCTCGATGCCTTCCCTTTCTCATAATGTGGAACGTTTAACTCCTGTACTGACCTTTATGGAGCAAAATTATGCCAGCCCAGATGTGGGTTTAAGGGATATGGCCGTGATGATGAATGTCAGCGCTCGTCATTTAAATACATTGTTTAAGCAAGCGTTCGGTGTGACTTCGTATGCTTATCTGATTGTAATTCGGTTGCGGAAGGCGAAGGAAATGATGACGGAGTATCCGCAATTAACGGTGAAGGAGATTTCGGAGCGCGTAGGCTTCCGAGATGTCAGTCATTTTGTGGCAACATTCCGCCGAGCGGAAGGAATTACGCCTGAAAGGTTCAAAATACTGTATACATAAGGGTATTTTATCAAAATACTCTTTCTTACTCGGGAATGCTCTTTTTAGGGAGCATTCCTTATTGTTTTTTTCTGGATGAGGGAGTATAAAATAATAGTTCATTTGTTTCATCAATCTGATGTGCAGGTGACATAATAAATATACGATTCATAGTTCTTTTGCAAAACCCTCATCCAAAGAAGGAGTCAACGAAATGCTGAGTAAAGTCAAAAGGTTATTAATCGGTCGTCCGCGAAAGTCGACGGCCCTTGAAGATGAGAAACTGAATAAGCTCAAGGCACTGGCCATTCTGTCTTCAGATGCATTGTCCTCTGTAGCTTACGGCACGGAGCAAATTCTGCTGGTTTTAATTACAGCGGGCTTCGCTGCCCTATGGTATTCCATCCCTATATCCATTGCGGTGTTGGGTTTGCTTATCATCCTGATCCTGTCGTATAGACAAACCATTTTTTCCTACCCTGGTGGTGGGGGAGCCTACATTGTCGCACAGGACAATTTGGGAAAGAGTCCAAGTCTGATTGCAGGCGGCTCTCTGCTGGTCGATTATATTCTGACGGTAGCTGTTAGCTCATCGGCAGGTACAGATGCCATTACATCGGCGTTCCCATCGTTACATGATCATCGGATCGCAATTGCTTTGGTGATGATTATCTTTTTGACTATTATGAATTTGCGCGGGGTGACGGAATCTGCCTCGGTGCTGGCGATACCGATTTACTTATTTGTTGTTGCCATTTTTGTTTTGATTATTAGTGGTATCATTCACTATCTGGCAGGAGGAGCCCATGCTGCGGCGCCGCAATTTGGAGCTACGGTATCCAATGTCAGTCTGTTTCTCTTACTGAAAGCATTCAGCTCGGGCTGTTCGGCGCTAACCGGTGTAGAAGCTGTCTCCAATGCCATTCCGAACTTCCGCAAGCCTGCTGCCAAAAATGCGGCAACTACATTGATGATGATGGGCTTGATTCTCGGCTGTATGTTTATCGGAATTAGTTTGCTGGCTTATTGGTACGGTGTTCGTCCTAATCCGCAAGAAACAGTCATTTCGCAAATTGCGAATGCCACTTTTGGGCGCGGTGTGATGTACTACATCATTCAAGGTGTGACGGCGCTTATCTTGTTTTTGGCGGCCAACACAGCCTATTCAGCCTTTCCGTTGCTCGCTTTTATGCTCGCTAAGGACAAATATATGCCGCATATGTTTATGGTTCGTGGAGATCGACTCGGTTATTCTAACGGTATCCTGTTTTTGAGTATCTTCTCGGCATTGCTGGTCATCGTTTTTGGTGGCAATACCGAAAATCTCATTCCGCTTTATGCTGTAGGGGTATTTATCCCGTTTACCCTGTCGCAGCTTGGTATGATGATTCGATGGATTCGGCTCAAACCTGCTGGCTGGGTCGTCAAGCTGGCTATTAATACGGTTGGGATGCTAACCACGCTGTCGATTACGCTCATCTTTATCTTCACTAAGTTTAGCCAGGTGTGGGTAGTCTTTATCTTCCTGCCTTTGGTACTGTATTTCTTTATGAAGATCAACAAACATTACAAAAATACGGCTGAACAACTGCGCATTGATATCACGAAGGACAAACCTATGGTCAAGGGCAATACGATTATTATTCCGGTGGCAGGCATTACACGAGTCGTTATGAATACCATCAGCTATGCCAAAACATTGTCGGACAATGTGGTTGCTGTATATGTGGGTGTGGATGATGAAGCGATTCAAAAAATGGAACAGAAGTGGGAAGAGTGGGATGTAGGTATACGTTTAGTAGTGCTGAGATCCCGTTATCGCAGCATCATTAATCCGCTCCGCAAGTTCATCGATACAGTAGAGTGGAAAAAGGCAGACGAGGACCATATCACAGTTCTCATTCCACAATTTATCACTAAACACTGGTGGGAAAATATACTGCACAATCAGACCAGTTTGCTGATGAGAGCTTATTTAATCAATTACAAAGACGTCATCGTAACGACCGTACCTTTTCATTTAAACAAATAAAGCCATATTAATACTCATTAGTATGATAAAATCAACACTTTTTGACCGCATCTTGGTGCGGTCGGAGGGTGTTTTTTTGCATAATGGGATATTTACTTGGGTGATACATTTTGTGTATTATAGATACAAAATGTATCATTAGGAATCGTTATGGAGGGATACGATGCCCGAAGACAAGGGGAAGATGGAACAAGATAAGTTGCAATTTGTAGATACGCTAAGGGCGCTAGCGATTATCGGAGTGTTACTTGTGCATGTCAGTCAGCATGTGGACGGATTAAACGGTTGGTTGCAAAAAGGCTTGAGCATAGGAGCCAAAGGAGTCGCTTTATTTTATATGGCCAGCGCTTTTACGCTGTTTCTATCTCTGAGCAGGCGTTCGAGTGACAAGAGAGAAGGAATGGTGGCCTACCTGTGGCGTCGTTTTTTTCGGATTGCACCCTTGTATTACATGATGTTAGGAATCTATTTAATTGTAAATGGGACAGGTCCGCGATTTTGGCTTGGAGATCAGGAGGGAGTTACTGTCACTAATATTGCAGTCCATGCTCTGTTTTTGAATGGTCTCAATCCGTATTGGATCAACAGCATTATCGGTGTGGAATGGTCCATTGCGGTGGAATGTATGTTTTATCTATTTATCCCCCTCTTATTTAAGTTGATTCAATCGGTTCGCCATGCGACTTGGTTTGTCGTGATGGTGCTTGTGGCAAGCTTCGGGTTAAATACGGTGTTTGCTCAATATCCATTGATTAGTGATCAATCTTTATGGGGGCATTATTTGTATTTATGGTTTCCGAATCAGTTGCCTGTCTTTGGGCTGGGGATATTGTTGTTTTTCATTTGGAAAGACGAGCGTCATTGGAAAAGTGTAGACCCGCTCAGTGGGGGGCTTCTGCTTGTTACTGTGCTGTTTGCGTTTTTTGGAGGTATGACGGATTATCTCATAGGTGTTGGCTTGCTGTTAGGGGCGTATGCTTTGTATCATTGGCAGCCGAAATGGCTACTTAATCGCGTGTGGTCATGGATCGGCCGCCTCAGCTACAGCATGTATTTGACGCATATGCTGGTCCTGGGACTAATCGTACAGATTAAATTACCGTCTGCTCCCTTAGTCAGCCTCTCACTTCTGTTCATCATGACGTTGCTATTCACCGTCGGACTTTCCTGGTTTACCTACACGTGGATAGAACAGCCCGGCATCCGATTGGGGAAAAAGCTTATATCACGTATAAAATCTGTACGCGAGCAGGAAGATTCGGTCAAAGAAAGTGTTGCCTAGTTGCAACTTGAAGCAGCATCAGATAACATTTGGTTGAAGTGCTTGAATAAATCTACGAAATTATTGAAAAGACCTCTTGAAAAGTAGCTCCCAGCCCTTTATATTCGATGTACATCCAAGTTTTTGAATACACCGATGAGGTTTGTTGGAATTGTAAAGGAGATGCACGTATGCTTTTGGAGCCACTTGGCTTTTTACTTTTCTCTACACTGGAAGGAGTAGCTGTTTTTGCGCTGATTCTCAGTATCTTTAAAGTTAGAATGACTCCTTATCTATGGCAGGCTATTTTTGTGAATCTGATTATGAACCTGCAAAGCTATTTGCTCCGAGAGGAATTTTCACTCTCCTATTTAGTACCTGTCATTAATATGCTGCTTTTTATTTTTTTACTTGCTACAGTGGTGAAGATTCCGATTGTTTGGTCAGGTATTATGACAGTTACCGGTTATTTTGCATATGCCGTTATTCAGTCGGTACTCCTGAAAGCTATGTTCGGTAACCTACCGGTTGCTGAGCTGCAGAACGGTTCCTTGAAGGGCTATCTGTTACAAGTGGTTAGCGCAGCGACAGGACTACTAATTTCATTTATATTGTATCGAAAAGAGATCGGCTTTTCCCCAAATTTCAAAAAGCTTAAGTTCAAAGAGGAATATGGCATTGTCATCACACTGATCATTCTGTCTCTCATTTCAACCTCTATTGTGCTTTACTATAGCGAGGTATGGTTGAGTATGATATTTTTTGCACTGGTATCGGGATTTTTTATCTACTATGCAGTCGGAAAGGAATACCGAGATGATTGAAACGATGGCTTTCAAACTTGCTAACCAGATTAAACGTACTGTGCCTGATCATCCGGCTTCCGTCCCAGTACTTAAATACTCACTTGCTCTCATTCTGAATGCGTCTATGATCATCGTGTTGACACTATTCGCCTCATTCTTCACGGGGCGGATGGTCGAAGCTGTAACGATTCTCGTCGCTTTTGCCTTGCTGCGCCAAGTATCTGGTGGTATTCACTTGAAAACGGGTATGGCATGTGTGCTGGTGACCTCTGTAGCTTTTACATACATATCTTGCATTTCCTTAAATAATGGGTTGACAAACCTGTTTACCGGAATCGCTCTCATTCTTGTTTTATGCTTTGCCCCGTCCAGAATTGAAAAGCAGTCGCGCATTCCAGTGCGATTTTATCCCCTCTTGCGATTGTTATCTTCCTTGCTTGTATGTACTAACTTTGTAATAGGTTCTTCTGTAGTGGCTGTTGCTTTTTTGGTTCAAAGCCTAACATTAATCCGGGGAAGGAGGTGAGTGGAATGATGAAAAAAGTAGTATACGGGTTAGCCACATCGTTGTCTATGTTCGCGACTTTTGCTGTATCAGTGGCAAGTTATGTGTATGTTTATCAAGGAGATACACCCGAGGAACTGCTGAAATAAGCTAAATGCAGAATAGAAAAAATAATACATAGAGCTGCTATAAAGCAGCTTCTTTTTATGCAAAAAAAACAGGCGCTCTACGAAAGAGCGCCCGAATGGGAGAGGAGAAACCGGACGAAGAGCTTATGGGGAAACGTAAGTCTTCTCCGCGGTTGTCTACGACATTGGTTGAATGCCGATATCCTAAGGATGCCCAGGAGATGGTTTTTTATACCTGCTTCATCACTAAGTTTTTCAAACGGCGATGCATGTGGTACGATAACGTCATAATCTTTATATGGTTATGAACACATATAGAAAATAGGTGAGTTTCAGCGTGAGAGTGGTATCGGGTAGTGCCAAAGGAAGGCCGTTAAAGGCAGTTCCCGGCACCGGGACGCGACCGACCACGGATAAGGTCAAGGAAGCGCTATTTAGCATGATAGGTCCTTATTTTGATGGAGGAGTCGCGCTTGATTTGTTTGCTGGCAGTGGCGGCCTGGGTATAGAGGCGCTTAGTCGGGGAATGGACAAGGCAGTTTTTATTGATATGGAATCCAAAAGCATTGATGTCATTAAAGAAAATTTGCGAAAAACTGGATTAGAAGGAAAGGCAGAAGTGTTCCGCAATGATGCCGGACGAGCGCTTAAGGCGCTGGCAAAACGTGGAGCTCTTTTTGATGCTGTTTTTCTGGACCCGCCTTATCGTCTCAAGCACGGGGATGAATTGATGAGCCGCATGGCCGAGTTGGACTTGCTTCGTTCAGGTGCAATCATCGTGCTGGAGTATGAATCGGGACATGAGTATCCGATAAGTTTCGGACCGTTTGAACAGGTTAGAAAAGCGGTCTATGGTGAAACAGCGTTATCCATTTATCACTTTGATGATGCTTTGTCAGACGCCGAAGAACATACAGAAGCCGAAGGGGTCAAATTCGGCATCACCGAATCAGACGGGGAGGACCATCATGATTGAGCACAAACCACGTATTGCCGTATATCCGGGAACCTTTGATCCCGTGACGATGGGGCATCAGGATATTATTCAAAGAGCGGCCCGACAGTTTGATTTACTGATCGTCGCGGTTCTTAACAATATTAGTAAAAATCCGCTGTTTTCACTTGAGGAGCGAATGGAGCTGCTACGTACGGTAACTCGCGATATTCCAAACGTTGAAGTGGACAGCTTCCGTGATCTGACAGCCAATTATGTACGCCAAAAAGGGGCTCAGGTTATTGTCAGAGGAATTCGGTCAGTGACCGATTTTGAATATGAACTCCAATTAGCCTCTACAAATCATAAGTTGAACCCGGATGCGGAAACGATCTTTATGATGACCAACCCGGCTTATTCATATCTGAGTTCCAGTATGGTGAAGGAAATTGCGCATTTTGATGGCAAGGTCGTAGATCTGGTGTCACCAGAGGTGGAAGACGCACTGCGTGCCAAGGTTAGCGCGAATCGCGGTGGCTCCACCATGAAGTCATAAAGGAAACGGCGAGCAGAGCAAGTATAATCGTACTCAGAAGTACAACGGACAGTACGGTTAGTTGCCAGGGGTACATGGATGTTCCTACTATTTGTGTTAATAAGCTGCTGGCTCCGGCCATGACAGATTGCGATCCGGAATCATTTACACTTTCGGCAAAAGAAGATACAGAACTGCGGCTGACGTAAGCAGGAATTGTATTACTGACAATGTGGCTAAGCGGAGTCCATGCCGCCAAGGTTAGTCCAAAAGCAATGATCCCATGTAGCACTCGTGATAAGGTGAAGGTGATGCCCTTGTCGGAAGGTTTGGTGACGGCGGTAATTTGAAGCCAGCCGCACAAGCCGCCCCAGCCCAACACAGCACTGATCAGCGCTGCTTGTGTACGGAGATCGTAGGGCAGGCGGCTGATTTCATAGGAACCCAGATGGATTTCCATCCAGGCAGGCCACGCCATAGAAAGCGTTCCTTGACCTGAGTATAAGGTCAGCAGCCGAATCAGTACGGAAAAGAAAATAATGAATCCACCTGTCACCATCAGCATCTGTACAGCATGGGATACGGTTTCGCCTAACAGTTTTCCAAAGCTGCGGCCATCCCGTTCTCTGGCAGAGCGGGTAGCTTCCCATGCGGATCGGATCAGGGAGGTGGTAGTGCGGGAAACAGAAGCGCGCCGGATGGCAGCTGGCGTTTCCCGTTTTTTCGATTTTCTGGACGAATCAGGTATTCTGGCTGTGATCCAGCCTGCCAGCAGCCCGGAAATCCAGTGAACGGCAAGTAACAGCCCACCTACAGCAGCATTGTGCAGCAGTCCTGTGCCAATGACGAGCAGGATCGTAATTGGATTGCAGAAATGAGCGATAGCGGTCAGACGTCGAAGCTGAAGCGCGGTCATATCCTCCTGTTGTGCCCATTGGCGTACCGCTTCCGCGGTAGCAGGGAATCCCGCAGTTAGACCGAGGGCCAATACCCAGCCGCTTCGTCCCGGCAGCCGAAACCAGGATCGCATGAATGGCTCCAGCAGAACACCTAGACCATGTACCAGACCAAAGGCGATGAGCATTTCAGATAGCATCAAAAAAGGCAGCATGGCCGGGAAAATAATGCTCCACCATAATTTAAGTCCCTGGGTAGAGGCTTGAAATACTTCTTCTGGTGAGGCAACAATAGCCATTACAAGCAAAATGGCTCCGAGGCCAAGCAGCAAGGTTGTCCAGTAAGGAGCAGGGCGGGCTTCCTTTTGCATCAAAGATTTCACCTCTCATAAATATACTAAGGAGAGTCGGATGCTGTCTCCAGCGTTATTCACCTTCATTGTCTGGATACAGGTTGCTCGTACATGTTGTCGTAAACAATGTATGCTTTTTTGGAAGGCTTGAGAACAGGTGGTGCAGAGGCACTTGGGTAAGATAAGAGAAGTTAGGCTGCAAGGGGGAGAAGCAATGATGCGAATTAACCGGAAAAGAGCCTTTTTTACAACCGGTTATGTCTTAATGCTGGCTGCAATGGTCTATGTGCTGGTTTATATGCCAACCCCTTATCTGATCTATGGACCAGGTGGGGCAAACGAGATCAAACCGATGGTTAAAGTACAGGAAGGTGATAGCAACGAACGGGGGAGCTTTATGATGACGACGGTATCGGCGCGATATGCCAATGTCATCATGCTAGCTATGTCCAAACTGGACAGCAACTCGGAGATTCAGCGCAAAGAGGATCGTCTGCATGGCAGAAGTGAAGATGAATATGCAGCAGAGCAGGTATGGTATATGGGGGATTCCCAGTCTTCCGCGATGGAGGCTGCCTATACCCGTGCCCATGTTTCCTATCGCATTGTGCCGGATTATGTGTATGTATTTAAGGTTCCGGGACCGAACAGCGTGTTTGAGCCCGGAGATGAAATATTAGAGTTAAACGGTACGAGGGTAACTGATAATCATTCCATTCGGAAGGCATTGGAGGATGAGAAACCCGGAACGCTGGCTAAAGTGAAGCTAAAGCGCGATGGAAAGTTGCTGGCAGTGCAAGCTCCATTAACAACCATCACGGACAGTGAGACGAGAAAACAACGTTCCGGGTTTGGTGTCAGTATTGCTACAGTACAGAAGGTAGAGCCGAAGGATGGACGTAAAACGATTCATTTTACATCCACGGATGTCGGCGGACCTTCGGCAGGTTTGATGTTTACTATGGAAATCTATAACCAGTTGACGCCAGGTGACTTAAGTAAGGGATATCGTGTAGCCGGTACGGGTACTATTGATAAGGACGGTCAGGTTGGAGCGATTGGTGGCGCCAAGTATAAAATCGTCGCTGCTGACCGTCAGGGTGCGGAATTGTTTTTCGTCCCGGCGGATAATTATAAAGAGGCCAAAGCCAAAGCAGAGCAAATCGGAACCCAGATGAAGCTTGTCCCGGTTCGCAAGCTTGGCGATGCGCTGAATTATATGGAAAAGCTGCCTATTAAACCATAAGGGGTGGTCGCAAGTAATCAGCATACATGTCACGTATGGCGGGACGCGGCATCCCGGCTGCATGTATGGCGGCTGCGGCAGTATCCCAGTCCAGATGGGCATGTGATCCGGCAGACGGCTTGACCCATACTGGCAGGGTGGCGGTGTCTTTCATTCGCGCCAGCAACTCGCGTCCAGCCCTATTAAAGCCGAGCACGCGGATATAGCCGGGACCTTTCGCCAGCTCAGTGGGAGTCATATCAGCTTTGGCATGATTCAGCAAAATATGTGTACACATCCGCTGAAGCTTTGTACGAGTATAGCGCTTTGTCTTGACAGTGGCAAACAGGGCCTCCATAGAGGGATGAGGCAGCGTGTACAGCGATTGCTGTAGGCGATGCTCCAGCCCTTCGGTGACCTCGTGCAGCTCCGCCAGCTGCTGCGGGCTACGCGTGATCAGGGCGTTCAGCAACGGCTGGCAGAACGCTTCCCAATGCAGCGGGGCACGTTCTTCTTGCCACTCGCGCTGCAAAATCTCCAGGGTCGCCGCAGGTACGTACGGCGACGCGGCCTTCGGCCCGCCGTCCAGCAGCAGACGGCGGATGGCTGTGGCGCTGGCGATGACTCCGTCCGCAGGCGCCACCGTCTCATGGTAGCCCGATCCCGTGCGGGCCACCGTAAAGGGCTTGATTGTGCTGCCCAGCCGTTCCAGCGCAATCAAGTAATGCAGCCCGAGCGTATTGTTGGGCTGCTGCATGAGAGCGGCGAGCGCAGCACCGTCCGCTCCTTCGGCCGCCAGCGCGGCTGCGGCTCCTGCGTAGGCGGCAGGATAACTTGCGCCCTTGCTCAGGCGCTGGGCGATGCCGGCCTTGAGTTCGGCCGGCTCTGCCGCCAGCACGCGGGCCAGCGTGTGCAGCTGGGCGATGTCTCCGCTCTCGCTGCCGAAGCAGAGCGCGTCGACGATGCCCGTCGCGCAGAGCAGGGTCACCGCGCCGCGGGCAAACCATTCTGCGGGCTGGACAGCATAGGCCACAGGCAGCTCCAGAACCAGGTCTACGCCCATAGCAAGTGCCATTTCGGTGCGTGACCATTTGTCTGTAATCGCGGGTTCGCCTCGTTGAAGGAAGGGACCGCTCATCACAGCCACCGTTCGCTGTGCACCAGTGATACGAAGAGACTCCTTCCAGTGATGGACATGTCCGTTATGCAGGGGATTATACTCTACAATGATACCGAGTGTTTTCAAGACTGTATGTCGGCTCCTTTCTTGAAGTAACTTATTTGATAACTATTTTGAATGAGTGGTTTACTACTAGCGAATGCATGTTTTCAGGGCAGCTATCTGATATTTCATCATGCACTTGAACAAGACCATTGAGACCTGGAGCAAAAAGCTTTATACTCGCATTATTGTACACGAAGAGTGGCGGGGGTACGAATACTCACAGGTACATGATAAATACAACACATTTTTGCATCCGCATAGATCTTGCCGAACCATTGGAAAATCGATGGATTTGTAAGTGGTGTAAAGTGAAAGGTGTTGACAAACGACTCGATCAGTCGGTATAATAATTTTTGTTTGTTTGGAGTGATAGTGATGCAACTATTTTTTCGCAAAGTAGCAACAAGTGACGGTCCCTTTCCTATCTGTGAATCTCTTAATGTGAGTGAATTGGTGGATGATCGTGCTGATGTTACAGCCGTTTCCCCGCTGGAGACCGACTTGGTCGCCGTTAGTCTGGGTCAAGGCTCGATGAGTGTGGAAGGCACGTTGACCGCAGGTCTGGACATGCTTTGCTCCCGCTGTTTGAGCCCGATGCACGAGGATTTGAATATTGAATTTCGTGAACGGTTTAAGCAAACCTCATCTTCAAATGTTGAAGAGGAGGATGAAGATGGCGATTTTATCGCAGTGCCGGAGGATTCCTTCGACATTGCACCGTATTGTGAAGAACTGTTTGTACTGCATGTGCCGTTTGCGCCTATATGCAGTGAGGATTGTCAGGGGATCGCGCCAGCGGCCGGACAAGACTGGAGCCTTGGCTCTGACGACAGTAACGATAGTGATACGGAAAAGATTGATCCGCGTCTGGCAGGGCTTAAGGATTTTTTTAAATGAGAATTGAGTTCAATTCTGAAAAAAATCATCATCCGCTTGTGCCGGGAAGTTATTAAACCGATACGTGGATGTTGCAGGCTTGATTCACCGGCTGTAAGATCATTGTCTTCTGGCATTTTCTTTCGGTCTTGAATGAGATAAGAAGTCATACCCGTCATGCGGGGTTGATCTGTTTAAGGAGGTGGGAATAATGGCAGTACCTCAACGGAGAACATCCAAAACTCGTCGCGACAAACGTCGTACTCACTTTAAACTGGAAGTACCAGGTATGGTGAAATGCTCCGAATGCGGCGAATTGAAACTTGCTCACCATGTGTGCAAAGTTTGCGGAACGTACAAAGCTAGAGAGATCATCTCTCAATAATGTCCGATAAGCGGATTCTTTGGAATATTCGCAGAGAAAGTAGCGCTTCACTACAGTGAGGCGCTACTTTTTTTATCAGCATGCTTTCTTTTTGCGTCAGCATGCTATATACTGTTTTAGTACCAGGTTCTAAGAAAGAAGGGCCTAAAGGGTTCCTTTATACATACAAGAAGACAAACCGGCTTGAAATTTAGCCGTTAGAACGTGAAGTAACCTTGAACTGTCGGTTGAACGGCAGTTTACTGTAGGGAAAGGAAAGGAGGCGTCACTGATATCGAACGTTTGCCGAAGAGACAGAGACAGCAACGGCTGACTCAATTAATTGATGATAATCCGTTCGTGACGGATCAGGAATTGACAAGACAGTTGAAGGTAAGCATTCAGACCATTCGGCTGGACCGGATGGAACTGGGAATCCCAGAATTACGGGAGCGGCTAAAGCTGATGGCTGAACGCTCCTACGATCAGGTTCGTTCCTTGCCTTTACATGAAGTAATTGGGGACATCGTTGATCTCCAGTTGGATCAAAGTGGTATTTCGATTTTTGAAATCAAAGAGGAACATACTTTTTCACGTACAGGCATTGCGCGAGGACATTATGTGTTTGCACAGGCCAATTCATTGGCCGTTGCCGTAATTAACGATGAGATAGCATTGACCGCTTCAGCGGATATTCGCTTTGTTCGTCCGGTTCATTTGGGTGAAAAATGTATTGCCAAGGCATATGTACGCTCAAATCCAGAACAAAAAGGGAAGGCCAAAGTGGAAGTGTTTGCTTACGTAGGAGAAGAAATGGTATTCCAAGGCAACTTTGTCATTTATCGCTCCACGGAGGAAGAGTATAGCGAAGGAGGAAGTCAGCATGCGGATCGCCATTGATGCCATGGGAGGAGATAATGCTCCTGAGGCGACAGTAGAGGGCGCGTTATCTGCGGCGGCGGAATGGAAGGATACAGACATTACGCTGGTTGGTGACCGGGAACGGATTGAAGCGGTTTTGAACGGGAGGGCGCTGCCGACGAACCTCACCATTCGCCATGCGTCCGAAACGATAGATGCACAAGACGAACCTGTAAAGGCAGTGCGGCGTAAAAAGGATGCCTCCATGGTCGTAGCGGGTCGAATGGTTAGAGAAGGCGAAGCGGATGCCATGATTTCCGCAGGTAATACAGGCGCTCTAATGACTACAGGATTACTAGTGGTTGGAAGAATGGAGGGCATTGAGCGTCCGGCTCTTGCGCCGATGATACCGACGATTGATGATCAAGGTATTCTGGCGCTGGACTTGGGGGCCAATATGGATGCTAAGCCTGAACATCTTGCCCAGTACGCACTGATGGGGAGCTTGTACCGTCAGAAAGTTCACGGAGTGGCTTCTCCAAGGGTAGGTCTGCTGAATGTTGGGACTGAAGCAGGAAAAGGCAATGAACTAACAAAGCTGGCGTATCCTCTTATTGAGCAGTTACCTGTCAATTTTGTGGGGAATGTTGAATCCAGAGATGTGTTAACCGGAAATTGTGATGTACTGGTGTGCGACGGATTCGCCGGAAACATTATGCTAAAATCGCTAGAGGGAACAGCCGGAGCGATATTTTCTCTCCTTAAAGAGCAGTTCACCAAATCCTTAAAGACCAAGCTTGCGGCAGCCTTGATTATGCCTGAACTTCGGGGGCTGAAAGGGAAACTCGATTATAAAGAGCACGGCGGGGCTCCTTTGTTGGGGTTGAGCGGACTCGTCTTAAAAAGTCACGGTTCGTCTGATGGCATTGCCGTCAAAAATGCGGTAAGGCAGGCTCGTACGGCCTTGCAAAACCGGTTGGTGGAAAGTATATCCAAGGAAATCAGCAGGAAGTGAGTGACGATATGAATAAATTACGGCCGGTTGGTGTTATCGGAACAGGGAAATACGTACCTGAGAAAATTCTGACCAATAAAGATTTGGAAGAAATCGTTGAAACAAGTGATGAGTGGATTGTTAGCCGTACAGGGATTCAGGAGCGCCATATTGCTGCTCCTGAGCAGGCTACATCTGATTTGGCTTATGAAGCAGCAGTTAAGGCGTTGGAGTCTGCGGGTATGACGGCACAAGATCTGGACCTGATTATAGTAGCTACGGTTACACCAGATATGGCGTTTCCGTCAACTGCTTGCATTCTTCAGGACAAGTTGGGGGCCAAAGGCGCAGCGGCTTTCGATTTGTCTGCTGCATGCTCGGGTTTTGTGTACGGGCTGGCTACGGCAACGAGTTTCATTAAGACAGGTATTTATAACAATGCATTAATCATTGGTGCAGACTGCCTTTCCCGGATTACAGATTATACTGACCGCAACACCTGCGTTCTTTTCGGAGATGGAGCAGGAGCTGTAGTGATTGGTGAAGTACCCGAAGGTAGAGGATTCCAATCCTTTGATCTGGGGGCTGAAGGCGCTGGAGGCACCTTGCTCAAGTTGGAAGCTGGAGGCTCACGTTTGCCTGCGAGTGCGGACACACTGGCAAATAAACAGCACTATATTTATATGAATGGACGCGAAGTGTTCAAGTTCGCGGTTCGCGTTATGGGAACAGCAACGGTTGATGTGTTGGAAAAAGCAGGATTGTCCAAAGACGACATCGATCTGTTCGTTCCGCATCAAGCCAATATCCGAATTATCCAATCAGCAATGCAACGTTTGGATTTGCCAGAGGAAAAGGTAGTTATTAATGTTAATAAATATGCGAATACATCCGCAGCATCCATTCCTCTTGCTCTTGTGGAAGCAGCTGAGGAAGGCCGCATGAAGGAAGGCGACCGTATACTAATGGTGGGCTTTGGTGGCGGTTTGACTTGGGGTGCGTCGGTTCTTATCTGGTAATTAAGTGGAAGATTTGATATAATATTGAATTTGTCTGGTGTTTTACAGAAGAAGCATTGGATACAGAGAGGTGCATGCACGATGGGCAAAACGGCATTTATATTTCCCGGTCAGGGTTCACAAGCTGTAGGTATGGCTAAAGATGCTTATGAAGCAGTTCCGGCTGCAACAGAAGTATTCCGTAAAGCGGACGAACGTTTGGGTTTCGCGCTAAGCACACTGATCTTTGAAGGGCCTGACACAGCCTTGAAGCAAACATCCAATACGCAGCCTGCGCTGTTAACGGCGAGCATTGCGTTGTATGAAGCGTTCAAGGAAAAGGGCATCCGCCCTGATTATGTGGCTGGGCACAGTCTAGGAGAGTACAGTGCTCTAGTGGCTTCCGGTGTTCTCACATTTGAGGATGCAGTTGAGACTGTTCGTGCACGTGGTCAGTTTATGGAGCAGGCCATTCCTGATGGACAAGGCGGGATGGCTGCTGTGCTGGGCGCTGATCGTGAAGCATTGGCAGCATTGTGCCGTGATATTACGGAATCTGGTCAACTGGTTGAACTGGCCAACATCAACTGTCCCGGACAGATTGTTGTATCCGGTACACAGGCGGGCGTAGCTGCTGTCGCTGAACGTGTGAAGGAAGCAGGCGGCAAGCGTGCTATTACTTTGGAGGTCAGCGGACCTTTTCACTCGTCATTGATGAAGGAAGCGGCAGACAAGCTCTCCGATAAATTGGAGACTGTGAAATTTGCTGAAGCCCAGATTCCGGTTGTGACCAATGTGACAGCAAAACCTGTACGTGAGGGAAGTGAAATTCGCCAACTGTTGGTGGAACAGGTCTATTCCCCGGTACTATGGGAAGACAGCGTAGCATGGCTGCTGGAACAAGGGGTGGACACCTTTGTTGAGTTCGGACCGGGAAGTGTTTTGACCGGACTGGTTAAAAAGATTGACAAAACGGTTAAGCTGTATAACATGAGTAGCCTGGAGTCGTTTGCTTCTATAACAGAAGCCCTAGAGGCCCGTTAAAAGTATTAATGATTACCTTTACGGGTTAAATACTTGCAAGGGAGGATAATGATGTCTAAGCCATTAAGTGGAAAAACAGCGCTGGTTACGGGAGCATCGCGCGGAATTGGCCGTAGCATCGCACTGGCGCTGGCTGAAGCAGGCGCTAATGTTGCAGTAAACTATGCTGGTAGTGAAGCGGCTGCGACTGAGGTAGCAGAGCTGATTCGTGCCAAAGGTGTGGAAGCTATTACAGTTCAGGCTAATGTGGGACGTGCTGAAGAAGCTGATCAGTTGATCAAGGATGTGGTCGGCGCTTGGGACAAGATTGATATCCTGGTGAATAATGCTGGCATAACAAGAGATAATTTAATCATGCGGATGAAAGAAGAGGAATTCGATCAGGTGATCGAAACGAATCTCAAGGGTGTGTTTAATTGTCTCAAAGCGGCGACACGTCCAATGATGAAGCAGCGTTCCGGCCGAATTATCAATATCTCTTCCGTTGTTGGTGTGCTTGGTAACGCAGGACAAGCCAACTATGTTGCTGCTAAAGCGGGAGTGATTGGTCTTACTAAATCCTCTGCTAGAGAGCTTGCCTCAAGAGGAATTACAGTCAACTGCGTGGCTCCTGGATTCATTGATACTGAAATGACGCAGGTGCTGGCTGATGATTTGCGTGACAATATGCTTAGCGGTATTCCGCTGGCCCGTCTTGGACGGCCTGAGGAAATTGCAGATGTGGTGCTATTCTTGGCCTCGGATGCTTCCTCATATATGACGGGCCAGACTTTGCATGTGGATGGCGGCATGTATATGTAGTTCATGTTGCCAATCCGCATGCCCCGATGGAGAGTAGTTAATGAAAACTCTCTTCTATGGCATTTTAATTGTAATTTTCGTATAATACCATAAGGAGGAGGTGAGCCGGATGTCCGATGTATTGGAGCGCGTAAAACGCATTGTCGTTGACCGTTTGGGAGCCGACGAAGCCGAAGTTACACTTGAAGCATCTTTTAAAGATGATTTAGGCGCTGATTCTCTCGATGTAGTTGAATTGGTTATGGAATTGGAAGATGAGTTTGATATGGAAATCTCTGATGAAGATGCAGAGAAAATTACAACTGTAGGTGAAGTTGTGAAGTACATACAATCTCATACCTAATTCATGTCATCAAAAGTCCCGTTCTGTTACAGGCGGGACTTTCTCCTAATTATACAGATTGAACTAAAGACGGAATTGTCGTGTGTTTTTGAATTTGCTTAGCTTCACTTCGTCAACGGCTGAGTATAATGCGGCATTACTAACTTTAGTTGATTCTATATTATTTTTGTACACAAGCGTGTGCGATCTAAAAATACAATTTGCAGTAGACATAGAGGTGATTATCTTTGAAACAACGTGTTGTCATAACAGGAATGGGTGTAATCACTTCGCTGGGACAGGATTTGAACACACTATGGGATAATCTGATGGCTGGTAAATCTGGTATCAGTAAAATCGAAGCTTTCGATACAAGTGAGTACACTACGAAAATAGCCGCTTCCATTAAAGATTTTAATCCAGAGGATTATATCGATCGTAAGGATGCGCGCAAAATGGACCGATTTGTGCAGTTCGCGGTTGCTGCTAGTAAATTGGCACTTGAGGACAGTAAGCTCGTAATCGGAGAGAATGTGGATGCCGAGCGAGTTGGTGTATCTGTCGGTTCTGGTATTGGCGGATTGGGTACTTGGGAAGATCAGCATAATGCATTGATCGAAAAGGGACCTAAACGCGTAAGCCCTTTCTTCATCCCGATGATGATTGCTAATATGGGTTCCGGTCAAGTTTCGATTTCACTCGGTGCTAAGGGCCCCAATACATCGCCAGTTACGGCTTGTGCCACAGGTAGTCATGCCATTGGTGATTCCTTCCGCATGATTCAGCGTGGTGACGCTGACGCTATGATTTGCGGCGGTGCCGAAGCGACGATTCGCCCGATTGGTATTGCTGGATTTTGCTCCATGAGAGCGATGTCCACACGTAACGATGAGCCGGAAAAGGCAAGTCGTCCATTTGACACCGAAAGAGACGGGTTTGTTATGGGCGAAGGCTCTGGTGTTCTGATTCTGGAATCGTTGGATCATGCCTTGAAGCGTGGTGCACATATTTACGGCGAAGTGATTGGCTACGGTCTTTCTGGTGATGCCCATCATATGACAGAGCCGGATCCAGAGGGAGCAGCACGCTGCATTAGAATGGCGATCCGTGATGCTGGGTTGAATCCTGAAGATATCGATTATATCAATGCGCACGGTACATCTACACCGGTTGGTGACAAGTCGGAAACAGAAGCAGTCAAGAAAACGCTTGGAGAGCATGCCTATAAGGTAGCGATCAGCTCAACCAAGTCGATGACAGGGCATCTACTGGGTGCAGCGGGAGGTGTTGAAGCTGTAATCTGTGGTCTTGCGCTTCAACATCAGACGATTCCGCCAACAATTAATTTGGATAATCAAGACCCGGCTTGTGATCTTGATTATGTGCCTAATGAGCCAAGAAAAGCGGAACTGAATGTGGTTATGTCCAATTCCTTTGGTTTTGGCGGTCACAATGCTACGGTTATTCTAAAAAAATATGAAGCGTAAGGGGTCAGTTCGTTGAGTGGAGACTTGAAGCAATTACAGCAGAAACTTCATATTCAATTCAACAATCGGCAGCTTCTGAAGCAGGCCTTTACGCACGCTTCCTACGTAAACGAACATCGGTTCAGTCAGCATGCAGATAATGAGCGTCTGGAATTTCTGGGTGACGCTGTACTGGAGCTGACGGTGTCCGAGCAATTGTACAATCAGTACCCTAACCGGCCCGAAGGCGAACTAACCAAGTTGCGTGCAGCTATTGTCTGTGAGCCTTCTTTGGTGAAGTTTGCTGTCGGGCTTGAGTTCGGGCAGTATGTACTGCTTGGAAAAGGTGAAGAGCTGACAGGCGGACGTACTCGTCCTGCTCTGTTGGCTGATGTGTTCGAGGCGTTCGTAGGCGCGCTTTATTTGGATCAGGGTCTGGAAGCCGTCCGGTCGTTTCTAGAACGTTATATTTTTCCTCAAATTGTATTAAATGGTAAGCTTCAGATGAGTGATTTCAAAACAGAGCTTCAGGAACTGACACAGCATCATAACATGGGGATGCTTGAATACAAAATTGTCGAGGAACGCGGACCTGCCCATGAGCGCGAGTTTGTAGCCGAGGTATATATGGACAGTGAACGGTTGGGAGCAGGTACAGGACGCTCTAAAAAAGAAGCTGAGCAGCAAGCGGCGGCAGTTGCTTTAAACCGTTTGAAGCTGGCGGAATCGTAATCGGTACCTGAGCGACCCGAACGGGGGACGCAAGCAGAGGACACAAAGTAAGAGCAAAGGGCAGTCCGCGGGGAGTCCCGGCCCGTAATGGCGAATGGACTGCGTTTTGCTCTTTTTTCGTGGCTTTACTGCTATAACGTGAGCGTCGATACTGTGCTTTTTCCACATTAGTCTTATGCTACAATAGGGATAATTCATATCAATCAGGTCAATGGTGTTGTACAAGCATATTTGAATGTTAGAGGTGAGATTGAGGATGTTTTTAAAGCGCATTGAGCTGGCGGGCTTCAAATCGTTTGCAGATAAAACGGAAATGGAATTTGTCCGCGGCATTACGGCAGTCGTCGGACCCAATGGGAGCGGGAAAAGTAATATTTCCGACGGAATTCGTTGGGTGCTGGGCGAACAGAGTGCCAAATCACTGCGTGGCGGCAAGATGGAGGACATTATCTTTGCAGGTAGTGACGCTCGTAAGGCTGTTAATTACGGTGAAGTATCGCTTACGCTGGATAATGAAGATCAGGCGTTGCCTCTGGATTTTGGTGAAGTGACGGTAACGCGACGTGTGCATCGGAGTGGGGATAGTGAATATTTCATTAATCGTCAATCATGCAGACTTCGAGATATTACAGAGCTGTTTATGGATACAGGGATTGGTAAAGAAGCTTATTCGATTATTGGGCAAGGACGTATTGAAGAAATTCTGAGTACCCGATCTGAGGATCGACGGGGGATTTTTGAGGAAGCCTCGGGTATTGTAAAATATAAATCACGTAAAAAAGATGCGGTTCGCAAGCTGGATGAAACAGAGCAAAATTTGCTGCGTATTCACGATTTGGTCAGTGAACTGGAGGATCAGATTGGACCTCTTAAGGAACAGTCTGAAAAGGCGATTCATTATAAAGAGCTGCGCAGTGAATTAAAATCAAAAGAGATTTCGATGTATGTCCATCAAATCGAACAAATTCACTCTTCATGGAGCGAAGCAACTTCCAAACTAGCTTTGTTGAAGCAGGAACAACTTCAATTGTCTACAGTGGTGTCCCGCCACGATGCAATGC
Source organism: Paenibacillus sp. EKM10P (assembly GCF_011800655.1). Classification (NCBI taxonomy): domain Bacteria; kingdom Bacillati; phylum Bacillota; class Bacilli; order Caryophanales; family Paenibacillaceae; genus Paenibacillus; species Paenibacillus sp. EKM10P. Next base: position 1,073,299 of record NZ_JAALET010000001.1, read on the forward strand.
TGGAAAACGACCGCAATGAATTACGGCAACTGGAAGAGCAAGTAGAACGTCTGCAAAAGGATCTGCTGCAATACAGTGAAGCTACGGAAAAAAGTGAAGGCTACGGTGAATTGCTCAAAGAGCGCACACGCAATTTGGAGGCCAATCGGGAACAATTGATCTTATCCCTCAGCACAAGCGAATCACGGCATTCCGAACGCAAAAGCGAACTGGATCAACTAAATGAAAAGCTGTCAGCGCTGAATGTAGAGTTGGACGAGTTGCGTGCGCGACTGTCTGACGAAGAAGCCAAACTGATTGGCGTCACAGGTGGAATCAGCCAGGAGCAAGAGGAGAGCCTTAAGGGTGGTCTGCTGGAGCTGATGAATCAGATGGCGCAGGCGCGTAACGAAATTCGTTATACCGACCAACAGAGGGAATCGTTGGAACGCCGAGTGAATCGCGTGAGTGATGAATCCGGCAAATGGGAAGCCCAGAAAACTGAGCTTGAACAGCGAAAAAAAGGATTGGAAGCAGCGATTCAGAAGCTGGGACAGGAAATTAGCAGTTTGCGCAGTGGCTATATTCAGGGAAGTGAACAATATCAGGCCTTGCAAAAACTACTGGAAGAAAACCAGGGCACAGTTCGTAAATGGGAACAAAAACGAGAGGCCAAAATTTCACGACGAGATACAATGAAAGAAATGCAGGATGACTTTGACGGCTTCATGCTCGGAGTTAAAGAGGTGTTAAAGGCTTCACGCAAGGGAACTTTGCACGGTGTGCATGGAGCGGTAGCGGAGCTGATTCGAGTACCTGAGCATTTAGAGCAGGCAATGGAAACTGCTTTGGGTGCTTCAGTTCAGCATATTGTGATGGAAAATGAATCGGTATCCAGACAGGCGATCAGTTTTCTGAAGCAACGTCAATTGGGAAGAGCGACATTCTTGCCTATGGATGTTATTCGTCCGCGTCAGATCGGTGCGGGGGAACGCCAGATTGTGGAAAGCGCAGAAGGCTTTGTCGGGATCGGTGCAGATCTTATTCAGTACGATGATCGATATGCCGGAATCGTAGGCAGTCTCTTGGGAAATGTGGTCATTGCTCGTACGTTGGAAGATGCCAATCGCATTGCGGCCCGTTGCCAATATAGATATCGTGTTGTCACGCTGGAGGGCGATGTTGTCAATGCAGGTGGTTCCATGACTGGGGGGAGCCAGTTCAAGAAAAATGCTAATCTGCTAGGCCGTAAACGTCAGCTGGATCAGTTAGATCAAGACATTCTAGATACGGAACAGCAAATTGCAAGATTGCGTCAGAGTGCAATAGATACCAAACGGCAGTTGGAGGAGACACAGACCCGTCTGGACGAACTGCGCCAGGGTGGCGATGTGAAGCGGACCGAAGAGCAGCAGATGGCAATGGAGCTCAAACAACTCGAGCATGAACTTCGTCATGTACTGGAGCAGGTAGCAGCGTCTGGTCAGGAGAAAAAGGGCTTTGACCAGGAAATCAAGGAGCTGGAAGCTTCCCGTGCAGAAGCACTGGTAAAGTTGGCTGCGCTGGAGGAAGAAGAGAAGAAAACGCATCAGGCCATTCACGCTGCCGAATTTGCGCGTAAAGCGAATGAATCAGCCAAAGAGCAGCTGCAGGGAGAGCTTACGAATCTCAAGGTAAGAGAAGGCAAGCTGGACCAAGAGCGTTTTTCATTGGAAGAGCAGATTCGTAGATTGCGTGGGGATTATGATACCCTTGGTAAGGATTCAAGACAAAACAAGACCTTGCTTGCTTCCATTGAAGCCGATTTGCTCACCAATGAGCAGGAGACCGTAAAACAGATTGAAAATCTCAATCAATACCGTTTGAAAAAGGAAGAAGCTGCAGAGCAATTGGAGTTCAAACGGGCTGCACGTAGCAGCTTATCCCAAAAACTGGAAGCTGCTGAGAATGATACAAAAGAACAGCGAATTCAGCTTAAGTCGGTGGAGGAACTGCTTCGCCAAACAGAAATTGGAGTAAACCGACTTGACGTGGAACTGGAAAATGTTTTGAAAAAATTAAGTGATGATTATGAACTCAGCTATGAGCTGGCCAAGCAGCGTTACCCTATACCGGAAGATATTGAAGGTACGCAGAGTGAGGTGGAAAGGCTCAAACGCGGGATCTCTGCGCTGGGTGAGGTTAATCTGGGTGCTATTGAGGAATACCAGCGTGTACACGAGCGTTATACGTTTCTGGATGAGCAAAAGTCTGATTTGGTAGAGGCCAAGACAACGCTCTACCAGGTTATTCGTGAAATGGATGATGAAATGTCCAAACGCTTCAAGACCACGTTCGATGCGATTCGTCGCGAATTTGGAACGGTTTTTTCCAAGCTGTTCGGAGGCGGACGTGCAGACCTTGTGTTGCTTGATCCAGAACGATTGCTGGAGACGGGTATTGACATTGTAGCTCAGCCTCCAGGCAAAAAACTTCAAAACCTGCAGTTGTTGTCAGGCGGTGAACGGGCTCTAACAGCAATGGCTTTATTATTTGCCATTTTACACGTTAAACCTGTTCCATTCTGTGTACTTGATGAAGTAGAGGCAGCATTAGACGAAGCAAATGTGGTGCGTTTTGCTCAGTATTTACGGGAATTCTCAGAGCAGACACAGTTTATCGTAGTTACACACCGTAAGGGCACCATGGAAGAATCCGATGTGCTGTACGGGGTGACAATGGAAGAAGGCGGGGTTTCTAAACTCGTATCTGTCAAGCTGGACAACGATGAAGCTGAGATTGCCTGACATCAAATAACATACTTTCAGATCAACGGAGGGAATCCATGAGTTTCTTTAGAAAATTGAAGGAAAGCATCGCAAGCAAAACGGAATCGGTCACAAAGCAGTTCAAAGATGGCTTGGAAAAGACACGTAAAGGTTTTGTTGAAAAAGTAACGGACCTTATGATTCGCCGTAAAAAAATTGATGAGGAATTTTATGAGGAACTGGAAGAAATTCTGATCGGAGCGGACGTAGGCGTCAATACGGTTATGAACCTCATTGAAGACTTGCGGGGAGAAGTGAAAAAACGCAAAATCGAGGATGCATCCGAGTTACAGCCTGTACTGTCGGAAAAGCTGTCTGAGTTGCTGCGGGGCAATGACAATAGTCAGCTCAAAATGAATCCAGACGGGATTACAGTCATTCTATTCGTAGGCGTTAATGGAGTCGGCAAAACAACGACCATTGGCAAGTTGGCTCACCGTTTTAAACAAGAGGGCAAAAAAGTATTGTTAGCCGCTGGAGATACGTTCCGAGCGGGCGCGATTGAACAGTTGGAGGTTTGGGGTCAGCGGGCAGGAGTAGAGGTTATCAAACAACAATCTGGTTCTGATCCAGCTGCGGTTATGTTTGATGCCGTACAGGCTGCCAAGCAGCGTCAAGTAGATGTTTTGTTGTGCGATACAGCAGGACGTCTTCAGAATAAAAGCAATCTGATGGAGGAATTGAACAAAATATTCCGCGTTATCCAGCGTGAAATTCCAGACGCACCTCATGAAGTTTTGTTGGTACTTGATGCGACGACTGGACAAAATGCACTTAACCAAGCCAAGCTATTTGGTGAGAAGAGCGGCGTAACCGGTCTGGTACTGACAAAATTGGATGGTACAGCAAAGGGTGGGATTGTTGTGGCCATCCGTCAGGAATTGAATTTGCCTGTTAAGCTGGTAGGCTTAGGTGAAAAAGTGAATGATCTACAACCGTTTGATTCAGAACAATTCGTTCATGCCTTGTTCGCCGGTTTGATCCAAGAAGAGGCTGTCGAAGCAACTGCTACTGGCGAGGAAGAGCAGAACTAATCCGTTTGATTAGGCTTGCTTATAAGTCTGGGACTAAGCAGTGCTCCTGTTGCTGCATAAGCCCGCCCAACTGTATAATGAAAGCAAAAGGTTTGGCGATGCCGGATAAATTCTTGTAAAAAAATATTACTCAGGAAGCCGGGTGAAAAAACGATGGCAAACACCTATACTTATTCCCGACGGGAAGAAGTAGCTAACGCGATTACACATGGTATTGGAGCCGTTTTAAGTGTGGCGGCGCTTGTGCTGCTCATTGTTTTTGCTAGCATGAAAGGAACTGCTTGGCATGTCGTAAGCTTTACAATTTACGGATTTACAATGCTGTTGCTGTATACCAATTCCACGTTGCTTCATAGCCTGCGTGAAGGAAAATTGAAGGATTTGTTCGAAATATTCGATCATTCTTGTATTTACCTGTTCATTGCAGGTAGCTACACCCCTTTTATGCTCGTTGCATTGCGAGGTACTCTGGGATGGACGCTGTTTGGAGTGATTTGGGGGATCGCTTTGTTTGGTGTACTGTTCAAGGCGTTCTTCACCAAACGCTTCCTGTTTATGTCTACTGTGTTTTACATTATAATGGGCTGGCTTATTACCATTGCCTGGAATCCCCTGATGGCCATTGTTCCCGCCGGAGGGATGACGCTACTGTTCGTAGGTGGTCTTATGTATACGCTGGGCACGATTTTTTATGTGTGGCGAGCATTTCCATATCACCATGCGATCTGGCATCTGTTTGTTTTAGCAGGCAGCATACTTCATTTTCTGGCTATTCTGCTGTATCTTACTCCGGTAAGAGTGTGAGTGAGAGGGACAAAAAAGTCGATCTGTTTTCCCGTTTAAGGGTAGCGGATCGGCTTTTTTTTATATGACAAGGGATAACGCTTGACATCTTCTTTTCTTTTATGTATGATAAGGAACGTTGAAAAGAACTGTAAAGTGTTTTTCCTTGACGATGGAGGTATACACGATGAGTCAGGAGAATCGGCTGGAAAAGACAAACCGGATTAACCGACTGTTTGACTTCTATGAACCTCTACTTACAGAGAAGCAACAGATGTTTTTAAAATATTACTTCCATGATGATTTTTCTTTAGGGGAAATTGCATCGGAATTCCAAATTAGCCGTCAGGCAGTCTATGAACATATTAAACGTGCTGAACAGGTATTAGAAATGTATGAGGAAAAGCTTGGATTGCTAAGTAAGCATGAACGTAGACTCCAAGATTTAGAGGAGCTGAATGTGACGCTATATGATGCATTCAGTAAAGTTGGTAAGCCTGATGAGGGGACATTGCAACATGTCCAACAAATTGTAAATCGCCTGCAGGAATTGTAGGATATATAAATGAAGAACTAACAACCCTGGTAGACAAGGAGGTGCGAAAGTATGGCATTTGAAGGATTATCGACTCGCTTGCAAAATGTATTCAGTAAATTGCGCGGCAAAGGAAAGGTGTCTGAGGATGATGTGGCTCAGGCAATGCGTGAAGTGCGATTGGCTTTGCTTGAAGCGGACGTTAACTTCAAGGTTGTAAAGGACTTTATTGCCAAGGTAAAGGAGAAATCCGTTGGTAAGGAAGTGATGGACAGCTTTACGCCAGGTATGGTCATTATCGACATCGTAAACAAGGAATTGACCGAGTTGATGGGTGGAAGTCAGGCCAAGCTTGCCAAAGCAAACAAACCGCCTACAGTCATCATGATGGTGGGTCTCCAGGGCGCAGGTAAGACGACGACGTCAGGTAAGCTGGCGAAGTTGCTGCAAAAGCAAAACCATCGTCCATTGCTTGTAGCTGGTGATATTTATAGACCTGCCGCGATCAAGCAGCTTCAGATTCTCGGTGAGCAGATTAATGCACCTGTATTTACATTGGGAGACCAGACAAGCCCGGTGGAAATCGCAAAACAGGGTATGCAGCATGCTAAGGATAATGGTAATGACTACGTTATTATAGATACTGCCGGTCGTCTTCATGTTGATGAAGAACTCATGGAAGAGTTGCGTCAGATCCATACTAATGTCAAACCGGATGAAGTTCTGCTGGTTGTAGATAGCATGACAGGACAGGACGCAGTTAACGTTGCGGAGCACTTTAACAATAGCCTTGAGTTAACGGGAGTTGTACTGACAAAGCTGGATGGCGACACTCGTGGTGGCGCGGCCTTGTCGGTTAAAGCTGTGACGGGATGCCCGATCAAGTTTGCTACATTGGGTGAAAAGCTGGATGCGATGGAGCCGTTTCACCCTGAGCGAATGGCTTCACGGATTTTAGGCATGGGTGACATGTTGTCCCTGATTGAAAAAGCGCAGTCCAACATCGACGCTGATAAGGCGAAGGAAATGGAACGGAAAATGCGCAATGCCGAGTTTACTTTCGAGGATTTTCTGGAGCAAATGGATCAGGTTAAGAAGCTTGGCCCGATCGACCAGATTCTCGATATGATTCCTGGTATGGGCAACATGAAGCAAATGAAAGACATCAAAGTGGATGACAAACAGATGGGCCGGATTGAGGCTATCGTTCATTCGATGACTACACAGGAAAAGCAAAACCCGGACATGATTAATCATAGCCGTCGCAAGCGGATTGCTGTAGGCAGTGGAACATCGCTGGCTGAGGTAAATCGTCTCATTAAGCAATTTGACGAAATGCGCCGTATGATGAAGCAGTTCTCAGATATGATGGGACCTAAGGGTGGCAAAAACAAGGCTCTGAAGCAGCTGAAGAGTATGGGCAAAGGTATGAAGTTTCCTTTCCGTTAAAAGGTCGATAGGCCTTTGGAGTTATGGGATAGCAATATACAGTCTACTTTTTGAAGGAGGTGAATTTTCGTGGCAGTTCGTATTCGTCTGAAACGTATGGGTGCACATAAAGCTCCTTTCTATCGCGTCGTGGTATCTGATTCTCGTTCCCCGCGTGACGGTCGTTTTATCGAAGAAATCGGTTACTACAACCCTATTACAGTACCAGCGGTTGTAAAAATTGATGAAGATAAAGCGCTGAAATGGTTGCAAGATGGTGCACAAGCATCCGACACTGTTCGCAACTTGCTTAGCAAAGCGGGCGTGTTGAAAAAGTTTCATGAGCTTAAAACACAGAAATAAGGTGCTGATACGGAGGGTCAACCATGGAAGAATTAGTGATAATCATTGCTAAGGCTTTAGTCGATCATCCGGATGATGTGACCGTGAAGACCTTGGAGAAGGATCGACTTGTAGTGTATGAGCTTAGTGTACATCCTGAGGATGTGGGCAAGATCATTGGCAAGCAGGGACGTATCGCCAAGGCGCTTCGCACTGTGGTTGCATCAGCAGCCGTTAAGATGGATAAACGGGTTACCGTAGACATCATATCTTAAAGATATACGAAAGTGGGTTAGGATGTATGTCCTAACCCTTTTTCGTACATGATGAAGATGATATGGAGCGGAACCGATCACATGCAGGAGGAACACGATGCAGCAAATGTTTAATGTCGGGAAAATTGTGAATACACATGGAATTCGCGGTGAGCTAAAAATATTAACGACAACTGATTTTCTTGAGGATCGTTTTGCCAAAGGCAGCGAGCTAATGATCTTTCCAGCAGATGACAAAGCACCGATTCCCGTAACTGTAGAAACAGCGCGTTTTCAAAAAAATATGGTTATCGTGAAATTTAAGGAATATCACAACATCAATGATGTTGAAAAATATAAAGGTACTTTGTTAAAGGTCTCTGCTGAGCGGCTAGGGGAATTGGAAGAAAACGAGTTCTATTTTCATGAAGTAGTTGGTATGGAAGTAGTGACGGAAGACGGAGCTGAGCTCGGTGTGGTAAAAGAAATTTTGACACCGGGAGCCAATGATGTATGGGTAGTCCAAATGCCTAAAGGTAAGGAACTGCTATTGCCGTATATAGAGGATGTTATTTTGGATGTAAACGTGCGTGAAAAACGGGTTACAGTACGGTTAATGGAAGGTCTGCTGTAATGCGGATGGATGTACTGACCCTGTTTCCAGAGATGTTTGATGGAGTTTTTAATGCAAGCATTCTGGGAAAAGCAAGGGATAAGGGGATTGTATCACTGCAAGCGGTTAATTTTCGCCAGTATGCCGGTAACAAGCATGGGCAAGTGGATGATACACCCTATGGTGGTGGGGGCGGCATGGTTTTGAAGCCTGACCCTATTTTTGCTGCCGTGGAAGAGCTGTTGGATAAATCAGAGCAAACCACATTTGAAACTGCCGTTGAAGGTATTCGACATGAAGATGCCGAACATAATGCAGTCATAAAAACTCCGCGTATTATTTTGATGTGTCCACAGGGAGAGACTTTTACGCAAAAAAAAGCGGAAGAGCTGGCCAAAGAGGACCATCTTATTTTTATATGTGGACATTATGAGGGTTATGATGAGCGTATTCGAGAGCATCTGGTGACGGATGAGCTTTCGATCGGAGATTATGTATTGACTGGTGGCGAGTTGCCAGCCATGGTCGTCATCGATAGTGTGACACGATTGTTACCAGGAGTGCTAGGTAATGAAACGAGTGCGGTAACAGATTCGTTTAGTACAGGGCTGTTGGAATACCCCCATTATACTCGGCCTGCTGAGTTTCGGGGCTGGAAAGTGCCAGATGTACTCTTATCAGGGCATCATGTCAATATTGACTCTTGGAGACGACAAGAGGCGTTACGTCGCACGATGGAACGTCGACCGGACTTGCTGGAACAGGCTGAACTGACAAGCAAGGAGCGCGCGTGGATTGAGGAGCAGCACCAATCGGACCGTTCGGGGGACAAGTGATAAAGCACTATTAACATGAGTGGATTTGAAAGCAGGCGGTGACCTGTTTTATAATGAAGTCAATTAAATAATGTTTGGTCAAATCCCTTTTTGTTGTTGCAATGCGGTAACCTCCATGATACAATACATCTGTTGTGTGTAATACGGTGGTCCTCTGTGGATGATGAAGGAAACGGAAGAGTTTCCAGAAGAAACATGAACACCTGTACGGAAGGAGGGAGTCATAGATGAATATCGTCCAAGCGATTACTGAAGAACAACTGCGTAAAGATTTGCCTAACTTTCGTCCTGGTGACACTTTGAAAGTGCACGTGAAAGTTATCGAGGGAACTCGTGAGCGTATCCAGTTGTTTGAAGGTGTAGTAATTAAACGCCGTGGTGGTGGAATCAGTGAGACTTTTACAGTTCGTAAAATTTCTTACGGTGTAGGTGTGGAAAGAACTTTCCCGCTTCATTCCCCAAAAATCGATAAAATCGAAGTGGCTCGCCGTGGTAAAGTGCGTCGTGCGAAGCTTTATTATCTTCGTGAACTGCGCGGTAAAGCAGCGAGAATTAAAGAAATTCGTCGTTAATACAACGAATAACGAAAGGGGCTTGGTTACAAGCTCCTTTCGTTTTTTCTACGTACATAGGGAACTGTGGATTATTGACCGTAAAGAGAGGACAGTGAGCTATGGAACAAGAAGTAGGACAAGGAGCTGTACAGCAGCCAACTGATCAGGATGGTACGCCCAAGCGTAAACCAAAAAATGAGATTTTTGAGTGGCTCAAGGCCATCATTATTGCGTTAGTGCTTGTCTTTTTAATCCGCTGGCTTCTCTTTAAGCCTTTTATTGTGGATGGCCCGTCGATGCAGCCTAACTTTCATACCGGAGAACGCGTCATTGTAAATGAGATTTTGTATGATTTTCGTGCTCCTAAACCGGGTGAAGTAATTGTGTTCCATGTCCCGGAAGAAAAGAGAGACTTCATCAAGCGCGTCATCGCCGTTGCGGGTGATACGGTCAAAGTAGAAGGTGACACGATTACAGTAAATGGTAAGCCGATTCAAGAACCTTATCTCAAGACTTCTTTGGAAGAAGCACATCAAAATGGCGAGCTTTACAACAAGTTTACCAATTTTCCAAATGAGAAATTTAAGGATGGAAAAGTGCCAGAAGGGCATATTTTTGTTATGGGCGATAACCGTTCCAATAGTACAGATAGCCGGATGATTGGATACATTGATTTGAAGGAAGTCGTTGGCCGGGCTGATGTCATTTTTTGGCCGGTGAAAGATATGCAGTGGATTAACCACTAGAAATAACTAATAAGCAGCATAGCTGCCGTAACCCTAACTAGGAGCCTAAGGGTAAATGTAAGGGTTACGCTCAATGGGGTGATGACGGTGACGATTCAATGGTTTCCTGGTCACATGACCAGAGCGCGCCGCCAAATTGAAGCAAAATTAAAGCTGATTGATTTGGTTATTGAGCTGATTGATGCTCGGTTGCCGCTTTCCAGCCGAAATCCGATGATTGATGATATTTTGCAAGGCAAGCCGCGAATGATTATTTTGAACAAGGCAGATTTGGCGGACCCTGTAGTATCACAGCAATGGATTGCCTACTTTAAGAAGCAGGGGCATGTGGCCTTTCCGGTGGACGCCACGACAGGGACGGGGCTTAAAGAAATTCCGGTTCAGGCCAAGCTGTTACTTAAGGAAAAAATAGACCGGCAGATTTCGAAGGGAATGAATCCGCGTCCTATACGTGCTTTGATTGTCGGAATTCCAAATGTCGGCAAATCGACATTGATCAACCGAATGGCAGGACGTAATATTGCAGCTACAGGCGATCGTCCAGGAGTAACGAAGGCGCAACAGTGGATCAAGACCGGTGAAATTGAGTTGTTGGATACACCAGGTATTTTGTGGCCTAAATTTGAGGATCAGAACGTCGGCTATCGTCTGGCAGTTACAGGCGCGATCAAGGAAGAAATTCTAAATGTAGAGGACATTGCCTTTTTCGCGACAAAATATTTTGTCCAATATTATTGGGATACCATGGCAGAGCGTTTTGAGCTTACCGAACGTCCTGAGGATACAGAAAATCCAGATGATGTTGTGAGCGTTATGGAGGCTATCGGACGTAAACGTGGCTGTATTGTGAGTGGCGGGCGTGTAGATCTCGAAAAGGCGTCAAAAATTATTTTGCGTGAGCTGCGTGCAGGCAAGCTGGGACGATTCAGTTTAGAAGCACCATACTGATAATCCTAGTACACCCGATACAGAAGATTGCATTTTGTGGCAAGGAAGAACCTTCCTCATCTCTCCGGAGAGGAGGAAGGTTTTTTGGTATGTAAAGGTAGATAGAAAAGGGTTTTGAACGGTAGAGGTCTGTGGTAAGCTGAATTCAATCGCTAGAGCTACGGCATGAGTGAAGCTTAAACTACGTAAAGATGGGCAGGTATTGAATATGGAAGCTAAAGAGAATGCAGTAAAGGACATGCTACACTATGAAAAAAAATGCTGGGAGCAATCTTGTGAGCGGATTGCAGGTATTGACGAGGTGGGGCGTGGATGTCTGTTTGGAGATGTTGTGGCGGCAGCAGTCATTCTGCCAGTAGGTGAGTTATTGGAAGGTGTAGACGATTCCAAAAAATTGACGGACAAGAAAAGAGAAGCCTACTACGAACTGATTATGGAGAAGGCAATCGCTGTAGGAATTGGTCATGTAGACGCGCGGATGATTGATGATATCAATATTAAACAAGCGGCTCGTTTAGCTATGAAAAAGGCTATTGAGGCTTTGCATGTGTCTCCCGATTATTTACTTGTGGATGCAGAAAAGGTAGATGTGCCTATTCCCCAGCTATCCATCATTAAGGGGGATGCGAACAGTCAGTCTATTGCAGCAGCTTCTATCATTGCCAAGGTGACCCGTGATCGGCTATGCAAAGGTGAATGGGATGCGAAATATCCGGAATATGGGATTGGTATACATAAAGGTTATGCTACCAAGTTGCATAGAGAACAAATTTTGGCGCTAGGGCCTACAGAAATGCATAGACGCAGCTTTCTGGGCAATTTGTTAACCGAGCAACCGACGTTGTTTGATCTGTAGGTACTTATTATGAATCAGGACAATACCGATATAAAATATATCTAATATTACAGGCCCTTTTGATAGGGGAAGAGCGAGGGGAGGGGCGATATGAACATCGGATCTGTATTCCGTGGATTACTTGGAGATGTGAAGGCGGGAGAGGCGAAAAAACTTGATATGCAGCCAGGCCAGGTCGTAAGAGGAGTCGTATTAAAGGTGTCTGAGGACCGCGACGAGGCAGTGTTGCAAATACAGGGTTCTCAGGTTAGGGCAAAGCTGGAGACCCCTCTTCAACCTGGACAGACTGCAACGTTTCAGGTACAGCCGGCTTCTTCCAGTGGAATGACTGTGCTTAAGCCTCTGAATGATGCTGCCAATATGCCACAGCAAACCGTAGCGCTGACAGATGTATTGGAATCGGTGGGACTGCCGGATACAGCTCAGAACAGAGAGCTTATACAGGCAATGCAAAAGAATGGTGTGCCGTTGACATCTGAAAATGCGGCTTCTTTACAAGAAGCCTTGTCGAAGCAAAGCGGTAATGTGCAATTGGGCACATTTGTACAGGCAGCGGCAGTTGCCTTTCAGCGGGGACTCCCATTAACAGCCGAAAGCATAAATGGATTGCGCCAAACGATGTTTGGGCCTCCTTTAAATGATCTGTTGTCATCGTTGGAGCAAGAACTTGAAGCGGTGTTAAAGCAGCAAGGGCAGGGAACGCCCACTGACCGTTCAGTTGGGGAAGCAACAATAAAAAGCGCTGACCGAACGTCAGCTAGTCCAACAGGCACTTCTTCTGTGATGATTGCAGATGGACAGGAAGGCCAAACTCTTACATTGTCCAAGGAGCCCTCTGGCACTGCCGCTGCAAAACAGGCAGAAACGGGACAACAAGCCACAGGCGGCAAGGAATTGTTAAAAGGGACTCAGGCAGCCAATCTTGCTGCTACAGTGAGCGAAGCGAGTGTTTTGGCTACCGATTCGGATACTCCGGCGGGATCTACTGCATTTGCAGCCAACGGGACTGCCTCAAAAGAGCCGGAAGCAGTTAACGGACGAGGAGCGACAGTGGTATTGGACGCTGGTGCAAATGCGCCTGAATCGGATGCTGCTGACGCATTAAACGGCTCCCGTACTAAAGTGGAGCAACCACAGCAAGCTACTGCGGCAGGTATGCAGTTTAAGGATGCCGATGGTGCTCCATCTCCGGCCACGACAGAGCCTGCGGGGGCGAAGTCTGCCTTAAACGTAGTCATGGCAGACCGTCCTTCTGCACAGTCAGCAGCTGGCTCTGCGCCGCCCTCCGCGGAGGGCAACGCTGCTACGCTAGAGGCTCCGATCCAGCGGCTGCGTCTCCTTCTGCAAGAGCTGCGTGCAGCAGTGCCACCCGAACTGAGCACGGCTGCGCCAGATCAGTCCAAGGGAGAGGTAGCGCAGCTAGCGGCTGGCGCTTCGCGTACGGCAGATGCTGCCGCTTCACAGCCTACGGCGACGAGCACGAAGATCAGCCCTATGGAGGATCCGTGGGTAGGCCGCGTGCTGAAGCTACTCGGTGCTGAGCACGAGCAGCAGGTACACCGCTCGACTGCACAGCTCGCGCAAGGGACGGCGGCACGTACAGAGCCGCCCGAGGGAGTGCCGCAGACGCTGCCGGGATTAGCGGCTACGGCAGACGACTCCGTGTCAGCGGCCGCAGACACCGTAAAAGGGGCACTACTCCAGCTAATGAGCAGTGACGACCTGCCGCCTGCTTTAAAAGAGGCGGCACAGCAGGTTGTACAGCACCTGACAGGCCAGCAGCTGCTGCTCAATACAGACCGAACGGCGCCTTTTGCACAAGTGCATATGTTTATACCGTTTATTGGACCGGACGGTCGTGAAACAGCTACAATCCAGATTCAGTCCCGCCGTGGCAAACGCGGAGAACTGGATGCCTCCAACTGTCGACTTTGGTTTGATTTGGACATGAAAGGGCTTGGTCCGACGCTGGTGGATGTGCAGGTTGTAGATCGGATTGTAAGTCTCAAGCTTCATAATGATCAGGATTGGGCGGCTTCGCTGCTAACCAGTGGACGTGAGTCCATTCGCACCGCGCTGGAGTCGCTAGGCTACCAACTTCTAACGTTGCGAACCGAGCCTATGCCCGTAAGGACTGAACAGAGTAGCCCTGCCTCTTCCGAGGTACAAAGCTATGTGCCTCAGCCGTACAAAGGAGTCGATCTTAAAATATGAAAGAGCCCTTGGAACCTCCTTCACCTTCCATGAAGAAGGCGGTCGCCCTTAAATATACGCCCGGTGAGAGCGAAGCGCCGATTGTCGTTGCCAAGGGGAGCGGCCGCATTGCGGACAGTATTTTAGAAAAAGCCAAAGAGCATGGCGTTCCTGTTCAGGAGGATGCTGCGCTGGTTGAAGTACTGTCCAAACTTGATTTGGACGAGCAAATCCCAGCTGAACTCTATCAGTTGGTAGCAGAGGTGCTAACCTATATTTATCAAATGGATCGGCTTGCTCCAAGAGATGACTGGTGATGGGGTATGACATGAAGACGAGAGGTAAGGATCAACGGAAAGCCAAAGGAGCAATGGGAGAAGAGGCTGCAGCTTTGTTTTTAGAAACCCTGGGTTATCGTATCCTAGACCGCAATTGGCGATGCCGCAGCGGGGAAATAGATCTGATTGCCAGGCAGGAGCATATACTCGTGTTTATTGAAGTACGTAGCCGAAGTAGCTCCAAATATGGAACACCAGCAGAATCAGTTACTCCGCGTAAAATCACCCAGGTTCGTCAAACAGCCGCAGTATACTTGCATATGAACGGAATTGGAGATGCTCCAATTCGTTTTGATATGATTTCTGTACGATTATCTGATGAAACGGCTGTGGTTACGGACCATTTTATAGATGCATTTTAAAAGAGTAAGAACTTTTACGAAGGTTGGAGCGCAGGACTGAATTCATATGTACAGGTTGACAGAAAGGAAAGCTGCAGGTATATTTTATTGAGAATAGTTATCATTTTCATTCTATAATGAATATCTAGTCGTTGTACCTGTGAAGGAGGATTTACGTGACAAAGCATACCTTTAGTGAACATGTCATAGATGTAATTCAGGAACGCCGGACGATTAAACGATTCAAATCTGACTCTATCCCGGTAGATACGATTAAAGAACTACTGGACGTCGCGGTATGGGCTCCTAATCATAAAATGCGTGAACCGTGGCGCTTTCTGTTGTTTGCTGGTGAGGGACGGAGAAAGCTTGCAGAGGCAATTGCCGCCGATATCGGTAAGGATAACAAGTTTGAAAATGGGATTCTACACAACCCGATACAGCTTTTAGTGGTGATGGAAGAAGACCCGCGTCAAGCGGTTTGGGATGAAGATTTTGCAGCGGTCAGCGCGCTTGTACAGAACTTTATGCTTGCTGCATGGAGCAAAGGAATCGGAACGTTTTGGGTGACAAAACCATTTTTGTATTCGCCTAAGTTCCGTGATTGCTTGGGAATTCAACCAGGTGAGAAGGTAATTGGAATGATATATGCAGGCTATCCTGATGTTATCCCGGAATCAAGATCCCGTACTCCAGTAGCTGATAAGTTAACCTTAATTGACAAATAATCTGTCGTCAGATAAGCTTAGTTGAGGATTTGAAATTAGGGTTGAGAGCTAAATTTAGAACATTATATTTTTTTCAATGAATGAAAATTTGGAAGCACCTTTTTTCATATAGGCAATGATTCCCCAGAGGAACATTTCAATATGATGAGAGGTGCTTTTTGATATGTTTGGAAAATTACATGGAGCGTGTCTATATGGGATAGATGGCGTTCTGATCGAAGTTGAGACTGATTTGTCCAATGGCT